>JASJGJ010000027.1:0-61587 GCA_033791605.1 Porticoccus sp. | reverse complement strand
AGGTGGATCCTGTTGTCGAGGCTATTACGAAATCCGCCCAGACCGGGAAAATTGGTGATGGCAAAATTTTTATTACTACACTTGAAGAAGTGATCCGAATTCGTACCGGTGAAACGGGAAGCGACGCTGTATAAGACTTCGTTTGTTTGGGGCGATTACCCACGTACGGATTTTTTGTGTAAGAGGTAGCATCGCTCTACAAAGATTTTACATTCCTGAATACAACTAAAGCGGCTTTCTTCCATGATGATAAGGTGGGGGAGAGCTGCTTTTAGTATTTCTACAAAGCGTCCATCTCCTGAGCCAAGTAGACCGCCTGTAGTATCGTAAATTGGCGTCGAGCCATAGCCACAACTGGGTGAGCGCGCTTTGACAATATAGGCGCACAAGTCTTTACAGCGCTCTTTTACTAGTTGTTCTGAAGCTTCGGTTAAAGTCTCTGTGACGTCAAGTGTGCTGTCTTCTACACCTAATGCGCGAATACCTTTGGATGTTTTTATCAGTTGTACTGGGGGGCGGGGCACGCCCAATCGAGCTTCAACCTCAGGACAAATGCTGTGTAAATTGAGCCAGGGTGATAATTCCTGTTGGATTAAAAGATGGTCTTTGCTGCAGCCGTCATAACGTACATTTTCACCGATTAAGCAGGCACTGATCCCAACCTTGGGTTGATGTTCTCGTAGTTTGGTTGCATTCAAGTTGCTGGTTAGATGGAGGAAGGTAGAAGACATACAGGAGCTAATCTGTTTTCTTTTTTTGAGCCCGAGGGTGGGCTTTGTCATACACTTTGGCGAGGTGTTGGAAATCTAAGTGAGTATAAATTTGCGTTGTCGATATATTCTGGTGCCCCAGTAGTTCTTGTACTGCACGTAGGTCGCCACTGGACTCAAGTAGGTGGCTGGCAAACGAATGTCGTAACATATGAGGGTGTACCTTACCCTGCATTCCCTGTTTAATACCGATTTTTTTGAGACGATCCTGTATCGACCTCGGTGATAGACGCTTGCCATGCTGGCTGAGAAACATAGCGGGCAAATCGGTTTTCTTCAATTCTTGGCGGCGCTTTAACCATGATTTCATTGCGCCCAGTGCTTGTCTGCCGATAGGAAGTTGTCTGGTTTTATTACCCTTACCTGTTACCGTAACCATGGCTTCTCTTAGATCCACGTCGGTGAGGTTGAGGTTGGCTAGTTCAGCAAGCCTTAATCCAGAAGAATAGAGAAGTTCGATAATGGCGTGGTCGCGACAGTCAATCCAGTTGCTTTCCGGTAGTGATAAAAACTGATTGATTTGGTCAACATCCAGTGTTTTGGGTAATTTTTTTGGTGATTTTGGCGCGGCAATACCATTGGCGGGGTTCGATGTCAGCCACCGATGTTTTAGTCCGTAATTAAAAAAAGTACGTAGGGAAGAGAGCCAGCGTTGGATGCTGCGTCCACCCAAACCCTTTCTATGTAGCATCGCCATACATTGTCGAATATGTTGGCTGTCCAGTTGGTTGGGGTGTAGTAGTGATTGTTGGGTACACCAAACTGCTAATTTATTGAGATCCCGTTTATAGCTGTTGACGGTATGTAGGGAGAGCCTGCGCTCAGTGCGCAGGTGCTGCTCAAATTCGATCAAGCGTTGGCTGAGCGAGTGGCCCATAGGACGTATTTTTACGACTTTTGTAACATGTTAGGTGTCACCCTATTCAGTACTTCGGCAATGTAACTAAGAAATAGAGTGCCCATACTGCTACGATAATAATTTGGATCAGAGTTGCCGATGGCCAGCAGGCCAAATGTGGCGCCATGGGACAGTGGCACGGCTGCTACAGAGCCTACCTCTGTCGCTTGATCGCCAAACAAAAAATTCAATTCATCACTACCTAAGATGCCACAGATGGGACGATTGGTGCGCAACAGTGTGCCTATTTGGCTGTTAGCTTGGTCCATCCCAACAACTTTAGTATTACAGGCCGGTATGGATTGCTTATCACCAAACAGAATCAGGCTGTGAAATTCCACTTGGAAATCAGTGCCGAGACTTTGAGATAGGGTATCAACAACCATTGCTAAATCGGTGGCATCAAGCAACGAAATGACTAAGCGTTTCGTTTTTTCAAACATTTTGTCATTAATTTTAGCGGCATCCAGCAAACTATTGATACGCTGCTTCATTTCCAAGTTTCGTTCCCTCAACAGGGAGACTTGTCGCTCAACCAGCGAAATGGCTGCACCGCTGTCATGGGGTAAACGGATGAGCTCCAGCAGGTCGGGATAGTCGTCGAAAAAACTAGGATTATTTTGGAGGTAATCTTTGATATCGGTGGCAACTAAACAAAGATCAGCTTTTGAGGTATCAGTATCTGTTGTCATATTTTTATGCGTCCGTGGTACACCGTTGTTGCGGGCCCTGTCATCATTACCGGTTGGCCTTTACCTGACCATTCAATGACCAGACTTCCTCCTGGTAAATTTACTGTTACGGGAGAGTCTAACAGGTCTTGTAACTGCCCTGCCACCACTGCGGCGCAAGCGCCAGTGCCACACGCAAGGGTTTCTCCAGCACCGCGCTCATAGACTCGTAAATTGATTTCGTGACGATCCAGTACCTGCATAAATCCCACATTGACTCGTTGCGGAAACCGAGGATGACGCTCGATAGTTGGCCCGACAGTGGATACTGGCGCGGTGTCTATATTTTCCACCTGTAACACCGCATGGGGATTGCCCATGGAGATGGCACTGATAATCTCTGCCTTACCATCGGTATCAATGCTGTAGCAAGTATCTTGTTGCTCAGCAACGAAAGGGATTGCTGATGGCTCAAGTATGGGTACACCCATGTTCACTTGTATTTGGTGATCACGCTGAACATTCAGTTCGATAATACCGCTGGCCGTTTCAACCCGAATGCTATTTTTTCCTGTGAGACGACGGTCCCGGACGAACTTAGCAAAACAACGGGCACCGTTACCACACTGCTCAACTTCGCTGCCATCTTGATTAAAGATTCGATAGCGAAAGTCTATGTCTGGATGATTTGGCGGTTCTACCACCAAAATTTGGTCACAGCCCACACCAAAACGCCGGTCGCCCAATTTTTGGGCCAGCTCGGATGTTATGGTTACGCTTTGGGATATGGCATCGATGACGATAAAGTCATTACCCAAACCGTGCATTTTTGTGAATCGTAGTAACATTATAAAAGCAGCATTAGGTTGTTATCGTTTATTTTAGTGGCCAATCAGTATGCTGTTGGCCTTTGTCACACTTATGTTTTCTTCATCAGCTAATGTGTCGGCGGGGTTTAATCATCAGATAGCAAGGATTCTCCGCGTATCAAATCTTCAAAGGTTTCTCGCCGACGAACCTCCTGCATATTGAAACCGTCGACCATAATTTCTGCCGCGCGGCCCCTGCTGTTGTAGTTTGAGCTCATTGTAAAGCCGTAGGCGCCGGAAGAGCCAATACAGAGCAAGTCACCTTGAGCAATGACAAGTGCTCTATCCTTACCTAAGAAGTCTCCTGTTTCACAAACAGGGCCGACGATGTCCCAGGTTGATGTCACTCCGATTCTCGGGGCCACAGGATCGATGGTGAGCCAGGCTTGATAGAGTGCAGGGCGAATCATGTCGTTCATGGCGACATCGACAATGGCAAAATTTTTCTCTTGCCCAGGTTTAAGATATTCAACTCGAGTTAATAGAACCCCGGCATTGGCAGCAATAGATCGACCGGGTTCTAAAATCAGCGTCAGGTTGCGCTCGCCCAAATGTTGCCGTAGTTCTGCAATATAGTCGGCAGGGTGGGGTGGTTTCTCATCTTTGTAGCAGACGCCAAGGCCGCCACCGAGATCTAGATGCTGTAGGTTAATCCCATTTTTTTCCAGTTCATCTGCCAGAGCCAACACTCGGGTTAGAGCATCGATAAAGGGCGCTGTTTCTGTGAGCTGAGAACCTATATGGCAGTCCACGCCGACGATATTGAGAGATTCCATTTCTTTGGCTCTCAGATATACATTGAGTGCTTTATGAATATCAATGCCAAATTTATTTTCACGTAACCCTGTGGAAATATAAGGGTGGGTGTTGGCGTCGACATCTGGATTCACTCGCAGGGAGATATTGGCTGTTTTTCCACAAGCTCGAGCAACACGATTGAGCAGGTCGAGTTCAGCTTCAGATTCCACATTAAAACAATGGATACCTACTTCGAGAGCTCTTTCCATCTCAGTGGTTTTTTTTCCGACACCGGAGAAGATAATTTTTTTCGGGTCACCACCTGCGGTAATAACACGTTCGAGTTCACCTACTGAGACGATGTCGAAACCAGCGCCTAATTTTGCTAGAACATTGAGAACGGCAATATTCGAGTTGGCTTTTACCGCATAACAAATCAAGTGAGCACAGTCTGCCAAGGCATTTTGGTAGGCGAGAAAATGTTCCGTCAGTGCGGCACGGCTGTAGACATAGGTGGGTGTGCCGTAGCATTCTGCTATGGTGGCCAGCGCGACATCTTCAGCGAATAGTTCGCCACTGCGATAGGAAAAATAGGTCATGGCTAATCTTTATTCTGATTCGGTGGCCTCGGATTCTTTCGCTTCTGTAGATTCTACAGTCTCGCCAGACTCCGATGTGATTTCTTGGACAGGTTCAGGTGGAAGGTATAATGGACCTTTGTTTCCACAGCCCGTCAGACCCACGGTGGATACTGCGAGTAGCAGTATCCATGCATAAAGACGTAATGCACCAAAACATTGCATGAAAAAAACCTGTATTTGATTTTTAAGATGTCAGCGAGTATACCGGCTGACACCTATAACACTCAATCGCATATACTCCGTACACAGACGAAATGTCCTAATGTGGGCCTGTAATGATGAATAAAGCTATGAATGAAACTGAATTTAATCAACATTGTGATGACATAATGCTGGCCATTGAAGAGGTTATTGATGACAGCGGGGAAGATATTGATTACGAGACTTCCGCAGGCGTATTAACACTCACCATTGAGGCTAATGGCTCGAAAGTGATTATTTCTCGACAGCCTGCACTGGCTCAGATTTGGCTGGCGGCAAAGTCTGGTGGTTATTATTTTAATTACAGTGGAAATGATTGGGTTTGTACGACGACCAATGAAATTTTGGGTGCATTATTAAACCGTGTTTGTCATGAACAGCAGGGCGGCGACATAACCTTTGATCTTTAACCGTGCTGCAGAAGGTAGTATTTGTATAGGTAGATAGGCAGGTGATGTTTGCGGCCGTGATATCAGCGTCGTACTCTAGTGAACGGATTGCCTAGTGCTAATCGTTTTTATATAGGGATTAAAACGCTTCATTGCCGTTGGTAATTCGTCTAGCTGTTCTTTGGCTGATTGGTACTTAGCGAATCTACCATAGGTTACTGCATAGAAACTTTGATTGTTCTTAATGGCTGGGTGTATAAAAAGTTGTTCTCCCAAGGGTTGACCTGAATATCTTTGTAAGAATTCTTCCAGTTCATTTTTATCTTTAGAGTGGGTAGACATAATCTGAATGGTGTATCTCTCTGGACCGGGGTTGTTTAGCCAATGTTCAGTTTTAGAGAGCAGCTGATTTAGCTGTGGAGTTTTTAACGAGTATTCTGTTTTAAGAGCTGTTTCTTGTGGTTGTGGTCCCTGAGCTTGTGTCTCTCTTTTCTCTTCTATTGTTAAAGGTACTACCGTGGGTTCTAAAAATTCTGTTGTTATCGATATTGCGGGCGTAGAGATAGTGGCTGGTGTGGGTTCAGGCTCTATTGTTATGTTTGTTACCGCTGATTCGGCAAGACCTGGCTGCGCAGTGGGCTTTTCATTATTCTGTGGCTGAGATAAAAAAACGTTAAACGGGGATGTTGATATTTTCGCTAGAGCAAACAACCCAATAACCACAACGGCCAGTATTGCCGCCAGGCCAAGTGCTGGGGGCCAGATCTTTTTGGTTGAATAAAGGGTTGTCCGGTTATCACCATGGGCGATGTCAACGTGAGATTTGGCGACGGTTCGTAATTGTGCAGCAAAAGCTGCCAGCATGCTTTTGTCGGCAAGAATGCTAAGCCGTCGAGGGAGTCCGTCAGAATACTTGGCAAGTGCCTTGAGAGCAGATTTTGAAAAGAGCGGTGAGCCGTTGTAGCCCGCTTTGTGAAGCCTAAAGGCCAGGTATTCAGCGACTTCAGCTGGACTAAATGGTTTTATGTAAAGGTTGTGAATAATACGCTCTTTAATTTGCCGAACAGAAGGGTGGCTGAGATGTTCGTCTAATTCCGGTTGGCCAAATAAAACCAGTTGTAGCAGTTTGTCTGTCTCTGTTTCTAAATTAGTGATCAGCCGCAATTCTTCCAGTGTGTCGAGGGGCATGCACTGGGCTTCATCAATGAAAACCACCACACGTTGATTGCTGGCATGTAGTTTAAGTAGCTTGTTTTGGATAGCTAGTAGCGCATGGGTTTTGGTTTGGTTGCTTTCTTGTTCAAGACCTAACTCAAGGCCAAGCTCATGTGCTATAGCAAACACTAGGTCTTTTGCTGCAAGACTGGGATTGGGTAAATAGATAATGGTCACGCTATCAGGTAGTTTTTTTTCCAGCATCCGCGTAAGCATGGTTTTACCACTGCCGACTTCACCGACAACTTTTACCATGCCGTCGCCATGGGATATTGCGTAGACGATAGCGTTTAGTAGCGCTTCTCGTTCTCCCCCGGCATAGAAAAGCGATGTGTCTGGAGTGACGCGAAAGGGTACCGTTTTTAGACCGAAAAACTCGCAATACATACCAGCGGTATTCCCATAAAGAGCCCTTGTTTGGAAAGGCTAGATTTTAAAAGAACCAGATTTTAACAAGGTCAAATAGATCCTTGTCATGGTCAGTATACTCAGCTTTGAGGGAAAGGGTGAAGGGGGTGAACTTAGTCTTGCCTTCAGTTTTGATGTGACCTGATGATTTAGGCAGCAGTGGAGATCTGGTCGAAAGCAGCGCAGATATGATTCAGCAAATCGACCAAGTTGGGTAACTGATCACCTGAAGAAAGCTGATAGATAAATTGATGGTTATCCTGCTTTATGACCGACACCGATATTCGAACCACTTGATTTGTTGGTGATAAAGAGAGAAAGCTGAAGCCACCCTTGGGGATAACAAAAAGCGTTTTATCGGGTATTGCTTGGTTACCTGACTCGTCTTTAACGCGAAGACCCATTTCACCTAAACGAATAGCCATGGCTTTAACAGCATCCAGCATCAGCTGATTTTGTTTCTTTAATTCAGGGTTGGGTGTTTCCCCGTTTTTTTGATAAATAAGTCGTTCAGCTAGCTCTTCACCTAAGCGCTTGGCCTGTTTTGTTGAGAGCAGAGGGCCGTTGAGTAGCTGATCTATTTCTGCATTGGCTTTTATAAACAGTAAGCCATACTTTTTCAGACGGCCTTGAGAACTCACGTAGCAAACAATGGCAGTACCTGAAACTTTTTTTCCTTCCAATGAGAGCTCGAAAGCTACTTTATTTAGGGTGTTCAGACGTAAACTGCTAGAGGTTATAGAGAGGCCACTGGAGCTGACGTTGACCAAGGTCGAGTCCCCGGCCCAACGATGGAACCCAAGCCCTCGTTTGCGTATTTTTACACCGACAAACGGAGCGCTTACTCGGGGATCTTGTCGGCGGTTGTTGGAAGTCGGGGGCAATTTAATCTCTCAATCTCACACACGTATTCGAGGGGGAGTTAGTGGCTTTATAGAAAGACGTATATTTAATAAATTAGCAGCCAATATAACGTCGGTGGTTATCTTTATATTGGCTGTCCCATCAGTTTTGAGCATTACAAAGCAATAACGAGTGTTACATTGCGGGCAGTGTTATACGTTGCACCAGCAGCAGTTTGTGAAACCCGTCCACTTTTGGCATCGCCATCGTCAAACTCGGTGTCATAACGCTGTGCAATCTCACCAGAGACAGTTTCAATATATAATTTGTGTCCAGTAACGCCATTACCGCCAGTGCCGGTTAATATCCCATTAACTCTTCCGCCGTAAGCGTGGGTTGGTCGAGAGTCTGCGCCATTTATTGTTGGATCGCCTGTAATTAATTCAGCGTAACGCAGATGAGACCATACTCGACATGATTCATCATTGTTTGCATTGCAAGTGCCCCCTTGGATGGTGCCGTTACCGTTGCCACCTGTTGCAGCTGCATCGAGAAGACGTACTTGAGTTGTAGTGATATCTCCAGGTAATGCTTTTTGCATATCTCTAAAGGTATGAAAAGCTGCACGATAACTATCGATTTCTTTCACGAAATTTTTGTACCGGGCATTTTCAATCATGGTTTGTCCTTGCAGAACACCACCTAAAATCAGGCCAATAATGACCAGTACGATGGCAATTTCTACCAAGGTGAAACCACCTTGCTTAGCCTTTTTATTCAGCCGATTGTTAATGTTCATTCCTCTAACTCTCCCAGTTAATCCTTGATAGCATTGCTTTGTTCATCATACTAACGCAATAAAATACCTGAAATCCATTATATAACTCATTAATTACAAAGAATTATCTGTTTTTGTAATGTGAGTCATGGTAATCGCCCTGCCGTTACCAATTTGGTTTTCAGTATGTTGGAAGAAATCCAGATAACTTGGTCGTCAAATGTGGGTGCAGTTTTCATGGATGGCCGTCTATCCACAAATATTGTATCGGTGTCTGTATTCTCATTTTCATCGGCGCTGGTGGTGGTTGCCCAGTTTTTACCATGGGCAATGACAACCGCAGGTATTAGGTTGGCTACGGGGTTCCCTGCTGCGGAATCTATTACATTGATATCAGCTACTGAGCAGAGCTCAAAAGACACACCGGCTGTTGCTGTACCGCATCCAGTACCGTCTGTATTGTCGGCAAAACTGCCCGTGACACGGTAGGTGAACGGTTGACCCCAAGCATCTTCTTTGCCAACGCCAAGATCAACCCAGGGGATGGTGCCTTGTGCATTAGTACATGTTCCAGCCATATCAATGATGCCGTCGCCATCGGTGTCTGGGCAGGGTAAGCGTCCATTTGTCATCGTGTAGCCAATCAGTGCATCCTGTATATTTTGTAATGTTTTTTTTGTCTCATCTCTATCTTGTTTCTCTATTTGAGTTGATAGAGGTATTAGCATGCCGCCCAGTATCAAACCCAGTACGACCAGAACAACAGCCATTTCCAGCAGTGAAAACCCTTGCTGATTTTTGTGTCGAGATGGGGTTGTTTGCCTAGTGCTTTGTGGGTGTTCTATGGATTTGTTGATTTCTGAAGTCATGCTTTCTATTCGTTGGTTGAATACCATGCCACTATAACTCGCTACGTAATACCCAGCTAGCCACATCATTAAAGGCTGCACTGCTGCCTTCGGGGGCCACAATAAAATCTGGGGCGCTGGCATTGGTTATACCGGCAATACTGTCGAGCAGATTTTGATTTTGGTTAATGGCCGCGCCGAGATTTGTGCTGCCACATTCTGTTGCTATGCCCGGAGTGACGTTTCTTGTTTGTCCGGCGAGGATGTCGTAGGGGGCAAAGATGATGGCGACCACATTATTTGAGAGCAATTGGTTAGGATCACTTAAAGTGAATTCTGCCGGTGGTAAAGCTGAAATGAGGGGGGGGGCGCTCGCGCCCTGTTTATATTCTCCGGCAACGTAATATCGCAGGCAGTAGCCACTGGCGTCTTTTATGGGGGGGAGCCCCAGTGTTTGCCAGGGCAGCCAACCGGTAGCCGCTGATGTGCCACAGGGTGTTTCTTCTAATCCATCACCGTCTGTGTCAGGGCAGGGAAGGTACCTTTGTTGTAGGCCTGCTGGGGTTTTATCTGGGTCTGACAACTGGGCGTAAGCTATGATGGCAGATTTTGCCTCAGCTAAATGAATGAGTGTTTTTTCAGCTCTGGCTAATTTTGTCGCATTCGAGCTTATTCCCGTCAATAGGGCTGTTGATAAAGCCAAAACCATCAGTAGTATCAGAATGATCAGCGCGGCACCCTGTTGATGATGTCCTGAGGGATAGCTCTGAATCTCTACCCTCATTCACGCTCCAGTGAATCGTTTTCAGGTTCCTCTGCCTCTTGTTCGGGTTTGACAGAGTGGTTGGGTTGCGTTGTTGAATATTTTTGGTAGTAGCTTTCAGTAATTTCCCCGGTATCTTGGTTTAGTAGTTGTCCTGGTTGAAGCCGTATTGATTTTGATAATGCTGATGGTTTTACAGGTACGGAGCTTCCTTTAATGTTCTTCAGTCTAGCGGTTATACCGTTCTGCTGTGTGTTGTGATCTGTCACTACGTGATGGTTAGCCCAAGCTGTACCTGGGCCAGATTTACGAATGACATAGCCATTAAAAAATACTTGTTTGGCGGGCGGCGTGACAGTTGGTGATAATTCTTGTTGTGGTAGAGACTGTTGTATCTCTGCTCCCCCTCCGTTTGCTCGCTGTTGATCAAGGGCATCGCGTTGTTGCGGAGAGGTAAACAGGGTACCAAAAGCAATACTTTCCATCGATAGAACGAGAAGTGCTAACCCACCAAAAAGCTTTAAGGTCGTGACTTTGTTAGCGGTCATAACTCACCCTCGGTGAAGTCATTTTCTTCAAATTCAGAGGCCTGTTCATGGTAGCTTGCGGTATAGCAGTGCATGTCGCATACCGCCTGAAAATTATTGCTAAAGGCTAATGTAGCCGTTAAGTCTACCCGCGTAATTTTGCAACTATCTACCACAAATAAGCCCGAATTTAATTGGGCTAAGTCGGCTACTAAATTGACAAGGTCTCCCTCATGAGCCAATTCAGATTCCAGAGTTAGCTTGGATTCAAATAAGGTGAGATTGGGTGATTGTATGAGGTTTTGATTGGTCGATTCTTGTCTGGGAGAAATTCGATAACGCAAATCACGCAAGCCCAGACGGTTGGCCGTTTTTTCGAGAGTTTCTATCCATATAAGTCTATGCTCTTCATTTAGAAAGCCCTTTGCTTCATATTTTCTATAGTCAGAATTAAATTGCTCAAACAGTGAGGCTAGGTTATTAAGGCGATCTATCTTTTCTTCCACATAACCCATGTCTGTTTGTGTGGAACCCATCATTTGTTGTTGTTTGGATAATTGTGAGAAGCTAAACCACAGCATCAATATGCAGACCACTAAGACACAAGTAAAAAGAATGATTCGTCCCCGCAATAAGGAATAGTCAATATGATTCATTACAAGGCCTCCGGGTTGAGCTGAACTTCAAGTACAAAGGCCGGTGCAGTTTGATCGGAGATCGACCGATTGATATTTGTGGTTGGATTGATATCCAGCGGGAGTTTGAGAATATTAACCAGTTCAATCGAGGCTTGATTCTTTAACTCATCAGCAAAAGTTTGTATACGTTCAATGGCCTCTCGATAGTTGCCTTGAAAATTGAGTACCTCTCCTTCTAATCTTATGAGTACAGTATTTTCAGAGCTAGCCACCCCTGAGTTATCCATTTCTTCACTACCAGACGTATCGTTGCTATTTTTTTCTGATGCAGACATTCTTTTCCATTCGAGAGTATTCAGCGACAGATCGTTAAAGTGCTCGTATCCGCGACTAATAATTTCAAATATAGGTAAGGGTAAGGGATTGTTGTCTGTGAGTTTTCTGGCCGTTGTTACGACAGTTTCCATCTTTTCGGGAGAGGTTTTCCTAGCGCCAAACCAGGACTGAAGTGTCTCAACATTTGTGCTGTTATCTGACAGATTTTGATTCATCTGTAGATTGGTTTTCCCCAGAGAATAGCTTTTTAGCAGGTTGTTGCCCGTGATACCGAGAGCTGTGATGGCGAACAGAATACTTGCCGCCAGCAGGTAGCGCCTTGTTTGCTGATGTAGTCGTACAAATGTCAATGTTTTTGGTTTGTAGTGGGGCTTTTTATGTGCGGTTTTACCCAGTAAAAAGGCAGTAAACGAGGCAAAGTGGGGGTGTTGTATTTTGTTTTCAGCCTGATGAAGCTTGATCAGCTCCTCAAGTTTTACAAAAAGGTATTGGCAGTGGGGTACCGGTGGCTGAGCTTTTAACGCAGATTCTACGTTGTCAGGAAGGATCAAGATGACTTCTAAATCAATACCGGGTGTAACCTCTCTCCGATTGTTGAGGTATTGCCATGTGCGCTGTATTTCCCGGTTAAATTTTGTGGCCAAGTCGTCCTGGTCATTAGAGGTTGTAATGGAGGTCAAGCGATTAAAATGAATAAGATTACGGTTCAGGAACGACTGACGGAAGGGTAGACGATTTTCAGCCGGCTTGCCTGTGGCAATCACCAAAACCTGTGATGCATGTTCCAAGGGTTTGATGGCGTCATGGATGATTAACGGGGTAGAGTAAACACCAGAAATCTCTATTTGATATCGATTCATGATGTCAATGTAGGGTTCAATGGTAGCAGTATCATTGATCCCTGAGAGCAGGAAGATGTCGTCTTTTCGCCCTGTTTTTTTCCGTTTTAAAAAGTGGTAATGCGTGTAATCACTATCGGGAAATAGTTTGCTCAGTTTTCGTTCGAGCATGAGTTTTCGATCTTTTCCCAAAATATGAGGTAATTGTTCTTCGTGGTACTCCTCGCTGGATAGATTCATTAGGATATAGCCTATGATCCCATTCCAGTCCGGAACATTTTGGGTAAACAGTTTTAGGTCTTCAGGGTTGTGAATGTAATAGACAGAATCGGTGTGCAGCTCACCACGGGTCCACCGATAGACGGTGAGGGTCTTGTCGGTAAACTGAAAGATCATTTTTTGTTTGTTCAAAACTGTACCGTGCTAATCATATCGTAAATGGGGCCGAGTACCGCGAGCATTATCCATCCTAAAATCAATCCCATAAAAACGGTCATAAAAGGTTCGATCATGGCTTGTATTTTGTCGATCAAATCTGTCACATCTCGCGAATAAAAATCACTGACATTGGAGAGTGACTGCCCCAGTCCACCGGTCATTTCTCCTACCTGAACCATACGTAATACTAGTGGAGGAAAGAGGTGCCCTCGAGAAAAGGCATCGGCAATGGTAGCGCCTTCCTCCACTTGTTTGCGGATATATTGAAGTTCCCCGGAGAGGTAGGTATTTGTGACTGTTTTTTCGCTAATTTTCAGGCAATCCAGTACGCTGATACCGGCTTCATACAAAAGTGAAAAGTTTCGAGTAAATCGTGACAGCATAAGTTTTTGCATGGCTTCGCCAAGTAATGGCAACTTAAGTTTGTACTCATCAAACCAATATCGGGCAGAGGCACTTCTCTTTAAAATAAATTTTGCTGCAAAAAAGGATATAGGCGGTAGGCATAAAATAATGATCCAGTGGTTCACAAAAATGTCTGATACGGTAATCAACAATTTTGTCATCATTGGAATTTCTTGATCCATTGACAAGATAAAGGTCACCAGCTTGGGCACTAGGTAAATCATTAAAAAGCAGATAACGGCAAAGACGATAACGCCTACAAACAGTGGGTACGTCATTAACTTTTTGGTTTTGCGTATAACGTCTTCCTGCCATCGAAGTGTTTCTTTCAACTCTCCAAAAATGTACCCCATATTGCCTGTTTTTTCGCCGGCAATGATGAGCTTCACCATCATTTCATTGAACACTTTTGGGTGGTTTGACATGGCCTGAGACAGTGTTTGCCCATTGGAAATGTTATCAACTAAACCTGTAGTGACTTCTCTCATGGCCGGTGACGAGGCGCTATCTCGAATCTCTATCAGGGACTCTACGATAGGAATGCCAGCGACAGCCATTTGTTCTAAATCAATGAAGAAAACGATCAGGTCTCGGCGTTCTACCGATTTCTTGAAAAAGAGTGACCACTCTTTACCTTTTAAATTTGCACTGACCAGATCTAGGCCTTGCTTGTCCAAGCGAGATTCCAGATCTTCAATACCTGAAGCGTCATAATGACCGGAGATTTTTTTCCCCTTGTGGTCAATGGCTTTATAGGCATATTGGACCATGATTAGAGACCCAGTTTGGCGCTAAAGTCGACTACGCGCGATAGTTCGTCCAATGTGGTTTCGCCACGCTTTACACGTTCCATGCCGTCATCTACTAGGCGAAGGAAGCCTTTTGTTGTTGCCATTTTTCCTAGTTCACCAACGGACGCATTTTTGGTGACCAGTTCGTCAAGATCTTCATCCATTTTGAGAATCTCTAATAAAGCAATTCGACCCTTATAACCGCGTTGTCCACAGCGATCACAGCCCACCGCACGATATACATATTCAGGCGTGTCACCTGCAGTGGCGAATAGCTGCTGCTCTATATCGTTGGGTACACTCTGCTCTCGGCAGTGTAGGCATAGCTTTCGTATCAGGCGCTGGGCTACGATGCCAATAATGTTACCTGCGATAAGTCCAGATTCAACACCAATATCCAATAATCGAGGAAATGCGCCCAGAGCCGAATTGGTGTGGAGGGTTGAGAAAACTTGATGGCCCGTCATGGCCGCTCGAAAGCCCATGCTGGCTGTATCTAAGTCTCTCATTTCACCCACTAGGATAATATCCGGATCCTGCCGCATAAGGGATCGAATACCATCGGCGAAATCCATTTTAACCGATGAGTTAAGAGACGTTTGACGGATCAAGCTAATGGGGTATTCAACAGGATCCTCCAGGGTCATGATGTTGACCGTTTCGTTGTTTAAATAATTAAGCAGCGAGTAAAGCGTTGTTGTTTTACCACTACCCGTTGGACCTGTGACCAAAATAATGCCTTCAGGTCTTGCCATCATCAGCTTAAGGGTACTGCGGTGATGGTCTCGAATATCTAGGTCTTCCAATGGGATAATGGCTTTGCTTCGATCAAGAATCCGGAGAACAATATTTTCACCGTGAATCGTGGGTTGGGTTGCTACCCTAAAGTCGATGGGATGCCCAGTGATTTTTAGGGAAATATGTCCATCCTGCGGGGCTCGTGTTTCCGCAATATTCATGTCTGAAAGTACTTTTAGACGGACCACAATAGAAGGCCAATATTGTTTGTGAAGACTTCTTACTTGGCGCAAAACGCCGTCGATACGGTAACGTACGCGAAGAAAACCTTCCTCAGGTTCAAAGTGGATGTCAGAAGCATCCTGTTTGACGGCGTCGGTTAAAAAAGCATCTACAAGTCGGACGGTAGGGTGGCTGTATTCAGCCCCTTCGAGTCCAGCAGTTTTGGTGGTATCTATTTCACCGGTTTCAATTTCATTCAGAATGCCATCGATGGACAGTTCGTAACCAAAAAATTGGTCGATGGCGGCGATAATATCTGAACCACTGGCAAGAACAGGTTCAACATGAATCCCTTTCGGTATGGCTGCAGATATACGGTCAAGTACCAGAATGTCAAAAGTGTCCGGCATTGCGACCATTAAAATATTATCCTCGGCTGAAAAGCTGAAAGGCATAATGGTGAGCTTTTTGGCCAGCGACTTATCAATTAATTTAATCGCTTCTATATCGGGTACTATTTCCGTGAGGTTAATGCTCTCTTGACCGAGAGATTCACCCAAGGCTTCATTAAGAACAGACTCTGTTAAAAAGCCTAAACGGACAAGAATTTCGCCCAGCTTATCGTTAGAACGCTGTTGTTCAATGAGTGCAATTTTCAGCTGGTCGGAGCCAATGACGCCTTTGTCGACCAGTTGTTCTCCGATGGGTTTGCGTCGGGGGGCCTGAGCGCTCACGGGGCGATTCCTTTTAGTTTATGTCCTTTTAATTCATGAAGTCGTCGTTCGGCATCGGTCTTGTTAAAGCGAGAGGGGTTGGTCTCGACTAACCCAAGAGCTTGTTCATAATATTTGATGGCGATATCCGATTTTCCGATCTGATCCAGACTTACGGCCAGATTGAAAGCATGATCTGGATTTTTGGTGTCGAGAGCAAATGCTTCAAAATAGGAAGCTTGAGCTGATGGCCACTCACCTCTACGGGCATAAAAGTTGCCCAAGCTCGCATGGAGGTCGGCTTGTTTCGGATGTTGCAAAAGTAATTGTTTGAGTTGGCTGCCGGCAGAGAGGTTAGATGGGTCTGCAGCCTGGAGGTTGATCAGCCCTATTTTGGCCAATAAATTCCCCGGGTCTTTGTTCAAAACCTCGTAAAACATACCTTGTCCTTCACGTATCAATCCCTGTTGCACAAAGGCTGTTGCCAGCCCCGCCATGGCCTCTACGTTGTTGGGGGATTGTTTTAAGACCTGGCGGTAGATTTGTTCGGCAGACGTCAGGTTGCCTTGTTTTAGAGCGTCAGATGCAGAAGTGAGAGAAGTTAAGCTGTATTCTGGTAGCTGTCTCTTGGTTATCTGAAAGTCAGGGTTAGAGGATAAGTCGTTGCGGTTGGACTCGCGTCCTGAGGTCGGCTGTTTATTGTTGGTTTCACGAGTGGCAGGCTGATTTTTATAGGGTGCCGCTGGTTGTGTATTGTGTATAGGTACATTTTTCAGTGGGGAGTTGATCTCCTCCATGAGTACTTCTTGTTGAAAAACAGTAACGGGTAGTTTTTCAGATATCATCGATACGTCTTGAACAGAGTTTTTGTGAAGACTTGAGCTGTTATTGCTAAAAGCTTCTTTGTTTAAGTTGCGCTCATTGGTTAGATCAGTCTGTGGTTCTGCTGTTAGGGACAACGTATTTTGAATATGATTGAACGGCTTTGTGGGTGGTAATTCCCCATTATTCATGGCGAAAAAAAACATGGCCAATAAGCCTAGTAGCACCAGCAGTAATATGAGTAGTAACAACGACAATCGGGATTTGGTTTGTTTTTTTGAGTATTCTCGATTCTGAAATACATCCGTAGCAACACGAGTATCTTTGATGGAACGGTGTTGTAACGTAGGCGGCACTGTTGTAGGTTTTATTGCAGGGGTTTCAGGTGCGACTGTTGTGTTGCCTGAATCGTTACTGGGTGTGGAGGGGGTGCTCGCCTCTTTTTGTGCAGGCTCTTCTTGTAAGGGGGCTTCAGGCTGGGGTTCTTCTGAGGTAAGTCCCTCTAGTCTGGATACCTCTGTTTGATCTAACTCAAGATCTAGAACGGCGGGTTCTTCAGTTACCACAGACGTTGCTTTGGGCGCAGTTTCAAGCCCTTTGCGACTTTTTTCAGCCTCTTTTAGAGCATCTAGTAAAAGGCTCACGATAAATTACTCCGCGGTCGTATTGCCTTGCTGAAGATTTTCGGGCAGAAATTTCTTATAACCCTCAAGCTCTTTACTGTTTAAGTTGGCCTGTTTGATAATGGTTGGACGGATGAAAATAATGAGCTCTGACTTGGTATAGTTTTTGTTTTTATAACTAAACAAATCGCCAACCCAGGGAAGTTTGCTCAGACCAGGTATGCCCGAGGTGTCGTCACCGTGTTGGTCCTGCATTAAGCCACCAATAATGGCGGTATCCCCACCATTGATTTGCATTACTGATTCCATTTCGCGGACAGATATTTCAGGTATCAGGCTGGTTGTGTCGCTAATGGCTAATGCCGGGTTTGGATCCTCTACAAATCTGAGTACTCTTGAAATCGTGGGGCGGACGTTAAGTGTGACCGTGTCTATATCCGAAATCTGGGGGGTGACGCTCATCACCAGACCAACGGGAACACTATGAATTTCTGATGTAAAGGTGCGGTTAATGATGTTTTCTTGTACATCCTCTTCCACATCGATAGTGAAGTAGATCAGGTTGTCTACAACCTTGAGCAAAGCGGTTTGATTATTCAGTACCATCAGTTTTGGTGTTGATAGTACTTTGGCATTGCCGTATTCACTCAGCAATTTAACGGTGGCATCAAGACTATGACTGCCATTGTTGTTGTATGTTAACGTTGAAACAGGAGCTTTTGCCAAGTTGGTGCCAATCAGACTTTGGGTAAAACTGAAACCACTTCCTCCGGATTGAGCTAGGCGGGACCAATCAACACCAGCTTGATACTGATCACTGAGGTTGACTTCAACAATACTGGCTTCAATTAATACTTGGCGTTTGGCACCGTTGAGTACCTCATCCAAAAAGGCCTGGACTTCTTGATGCTTCTTTTGCGGAGCCTTAATGCTCAATATGCCACTCTCAGCATTGGCAATAATACTTGTATTGGCTATTGCTGCTCTCGTTGTTTCGGGCTCGGCTTCAGCGGAATTTTCTCCGTCGGTGGAAATTGATTGGGTGCTATCACCGCCATAGACAATAGCCTCTATGTTTTGAACCAGCGTTTGCCAGAAATGATAGTCAGATTTGTTTTCTATGGTTGTAGCAGAGTTGTTATTGCCACCACCGCCACTTGAGCTCCCCCCTATCGCTCCGACACCGGTTGTGGCTACTTCGGTGGAGATAGAAACAAATGACTGGCTGGAGCGATCCATATTGAGGTAGCCGATATCGTAGTGCACAAAATAAGGGCTATCTTTTTCTATGACCATTACATCATTTTTTATGCGGTATCTAATGTCCGCAAAAGTAGCTATACGATCAAGAATTTGGGGGAGAGTTTGGTCAACAGCATTGAGTGTAATACGGCCTTCAATCTCTGGAGAGATGTCAATGTTCAGAGAAGCGTCTCGGCTCAAGGCAAACAATAGTTCACGTAAGTCCACATCATTGACCACCACGGAATAGACATCTTCTGTCTTAGCTGGGGTACTTAATGCCTGGGGCGTGTGGTCGAGAACAGGTTTTGGAATGGCGCCGGATGCCGTCGATTTATTTGATGATATATGTTGCTCTGAAACCTCCAGAGGCAGAGGCGCGCAAGCTGCCAGTCCAAATATTATCAATAACCATGCATGACTTATTATTTTTTGCTTGATCATATTTTGAGTAGTATCTGCAATATTAATAGGTGTGACTTATTACAAAATTATAAAGTAACACATTAACATTGTAGCCACTAGCGGATAGCCTATTAAATACACTGAATTGACATAGGGATTAGTATGATATGGCGATGATCTATTGGGACAAACAGAAAATAAATACCCCATTTTGAATGGGGTGTTTGGGTGTTGGTTGTTACTGGTTAGATAATTGTTGTCTTGCTGTTTGTATCGCAGTCCTAACTTGGTTGGGTGCCGTGCCGCCAATATGATTTCTGGCAGCAACAGAGCCTTTTAATGTTAATACATCAAAAACATCATTTTCGATGACGTCTGAAAATTGCTGAAGTTCCGTCAAGGTCATTTCTGACAAGTCTTTGTTTTCAGCTAAACCGTAGGCCACAGATTTTCCTACTATTTCATGTGAATCGCGGAAAGGGATGCCTTTACGTACCAAGTAGTCTGCCAGATCTGTGGCCGTTGAAAATCCTCGGCGGGCAGCTTCACTCATGTTGTTTGGTCTTGATTGGATAGCTGGCACCATATCGGCAAAGGCGCGGAGACAATCTTTGACGGTATCGACTGTATCAAATAGTGGCTCTTTGTCTTCTTGATTGTCTTTATTGTAGGCCAGCGGCTGTGACTTCATTAATGTCAGCAGGGCAACAAGGTGGCCATTAACTCGACCTGTTTTACCCCGAACTAGTTCAGGTACGTCAGGGTTTTTCTTCTGGGGCATAATAGATGAGCCGGTGCAGAAACGGTCGGGCATTTCGATAAAGTTAAATTGGGCAGATGTCCAGAGTACCAATTCTTCCGAAGCACGAGACAAATGGGTCAGCAGGATGCTGGCAAAAGCACAAAATTCAATCGCGAAATCGCGATCACTTACTGAATCCAGAGAGTTTCTTGTAGGTGCATCAAAGCCTAATAATTCTGCCGTCATTTCTCGGTTAATGGGGTAGGTCGTGCCAGCGAGAGCTGCGGCGCCCAGTGGCGATTGGTTGAGTCGTTTGCGGCAATCCTGCAAGCGGCTATGATCACGCACCAGCATTTCAAACCAGGCCATCAGATGATGGCCAAAGGTGACGGGTTGCGCTGTTTGTAAATGGGTAAATCCAGGCATGATGGTGTCGGCTTCACGTTCTGCCAGCTCCAGAATACCTTGTTGAAGGCGAAGTAATTCCCTGCTGATGGCATCAATTTCGTCACGCAGCCAGAGTCGAATGTCAGTGGCTACTTGATCATTACGCGAGCGACCAGTATGCAATTTTTTACCTGTAATTCCGATTTTGGCAGTGAGTGCTGCCTCGATATTCATGTGCACATCTTCCAGTGCCACCGACCACTCAAATGTGCCGTTTTCAATTTCGGTAAGAATTTCACCAAGCCCAGTTTGGATTGACTCAAGTTCGTCTTTGGTGAGTACGCCCACACGGGTTAGCATCGTGGCGTGTGCAATTGAGCCTTGAATGTCGTGGTGGGCCAGCCGTTGATCGAAGTTAACGGATGCAGTGAATCGGGCTACGAAGGCATCGGTTGCTTCACTGAAACGGCCACCCCAGGCCTGGTTGGTGTCTTTTGGGTTATTCATGAGTAAACTGGCTCTTTCTTTGTAGGTGCGGTTAGCAATTTATTATGTATGCTAGCGAGATATAAAGCAGCGAGATTATAGCAAAACGCGAGATACTGTGTATGAACAAGGTGGTTATGTTTTTTGGCAAGATGCTAGGTATTGTGGTTGGGGGTGATTTTGGGCGGGAAGATTGAGAGGGAAAAGCCGACAAAAATGAAGCCGACAGAAACAGCTGTAAGCAGCAGAGATTTTTTCTTGCCGGACCTTTGCCGAGGCCAAGGTTTGGGTGCAGTTTTAATTATCTCTGAGTTGTTGGCGTTGTTGATTACTATTGCCGATAGTGGGTTGCAGCATTTTGATTGGCTACAAATGTCGAAAGTTTCTTTATTGTCGCTATGGATAGCACTGCTCAGTGCTATTGTTTTGTGCCTGTGTAATCGTCGGCTGTCGAGGTTGAATCATATCAGTGCGGCGTTTATAGCGTTCTTTCTGATTCTTTTAGTGACACTATTTTGTGGTGCAGTTTCTGAATGGGTGATTTGGTGGTTTTCTTCACCACTGACGAGTCGTGAATATAATGCCGGAAATGTTTTTGAATATTTGGTGATGGCGGCTATTCCTGCCAGTATTCTTTTGTATTACCTCTATTTGCAGCAGCAGCTCAGGATACAAGAACGAGTGGAGCTGGAGGCTCGTATTCAGGCATTACAGTCACGTATTAGACCGCATTTTTTGTTTAACTGTATGAATATGATTGCGAGTCTTATTGGTTCTGACCCCGAAAAGGCAGAGCGGGTTGTTGAGGATATGTCTGACCTGTTTCGTTATGCTTTGTCTGATACCCAAACACTGGTTCCTTTGAGCGAAGAGTTGTCGCTGTGCCGTCGTTATATGGCATTGGAAAAACTGAGATTAGGTGATCGACTTTCTACCCGGTGGGAAATTGGTGATTATGGTCATGGTGTGGAAATTCCTTCTTTGATGTTGCAGCCGGTGTTAGAGAATGCGGTTTACCATGGTATACAGCTCCTTCGGGAGGGTGGAGAAATTTTTGTTTCTATTTCTCGAACAGATGATGTTATTGAAATTTTGGTTTCAAATCCTCTGGGGCCAGTTACTCAACACCATAAGGGTAATCAAATGGCATTACAGAACATCAGCCAGCGATTGCATGCCCATTTTGGATCCAGTGCTCGAGCCACTGCGGAGATTAAAGAAAATTGTTATATTACGCGTATTCATTATTCCGCAGGCAATGGAGAGGTTAACAAATGAGAGTTTTGATCGTTGATGATGAACCTCTTGCACGTGATAGGCTGCGTAGGATGTTATCAGCTGTAGATAATTGTACGGTTGTGGGTGATGCGGGTAGTGGTGAAGAAGCTTTAGCTGTGGCGAAAGAGCTTGTTCCTGACTTGGTGTTTATGGATGTCCGAATGCCAGGGATGGATGGTTTGGCAGCAGCTCAGCATTTGGCAAAAATTGAGCCACCGCCAGCAGTGGTCTTTTGCACGGCCTATGATGATTATGCGGTGGAAGCCTTTTCTACCCAAGCCATCGGGTATCTATTAAAGCCGGTGAAGCAAGTTGAGTTAGAAAATGCTATTTCTCGCACTCGGCGTGTCAATAAAGCCCAGTTACATGAACTGCAAGATTCGCGAGTCCTAAAAAATGGTAAGCAGAGTCATTTGGCGTCTAAGAGTCGCCGGGGAATTGATCTTGTAGCTATCAATGATATCCGTTTATTTCAGGCTGATGATAAATATGTCCGGGCGCATCATTCTCAAGGTGAGTCATTGTTAGATGAAACGCTGAAATATCTGGAAGAGGAGCACGATGGACGTTTTGTCCGTATTCATCGAAATGCGCTGGTTTCTATTCCTCATATAGAGGGAATCGACCGCAACATCAATGGTCAGTTTTTTGTGCGTTTGCAGGGGTTAGATTTTCGTCCTCAGGTGAGTCGTCGTCATGTTGCCCCTTTGCGCAAATTACTCGAACAAATTTAGCTGAAATAGGTTCTCATTTTCGGGTTGTCAGTTTTTGGTTCTCGTGCCTGTCCATAGGACAATTTGTTACAATTCCACCTTATTATAGTTTTGGTTGTTACTTCTCATGACATCTTCGTTATCTCATACCACAACACTTCGTATTGCAACACGTAAAAGTCCGTTAGCACTTTGGCAGGCAGAGCATGTGCAAGCGCTGTTACAACAACGTTATCCTGGCTTAGACGTTGAATTGGTCAGTTTCACGACCCGTGGAGACAAAATACTTGATACGCCATTAGCAAAAGTAGGAGGAAAGGGACTTTTTGTTAAAGAACTTGAAGCCGCTTTACTTGATGGCCGTGCAGATATTGCTGTGCACTCCATGAAAGATGTTCCCATGGAATTTCCAGAAGGGCTTGGGCTCAGTGTCATTTGTGAGCGGGAAGATCCAACTGATGCGTTTATCTCCAATTACTATGATTGTTTGGAGAGTTTACCTGTGGGGGGGCGTGTTGGCACTTCCAGTTTGCGTCGACAAACCCAGTTGCGGGAATGTTATCCGGCACTGGAAGTTCTCGAGTTGCGGGGCAATGTCAACACGCGTTTGAGTAAACTCGATAATGGTGAGTATGACGCGATTATTCTGGCTACAGCGGGTTTAGTGCGATTGGATATGGGGGAGCGTATTCGACAGCGTATCGCGCCTGAAAACTCTTTACCTGCAGGTGGCCAAGGCGCTGTGGGTGTTGAAATTCGCCTTGATGATGACCGGGTGAAGTCACTACTTCAGCATCTGCATCATGTTCCTACCGCACATTGTGTCATGGCTGAGCGTGCAATGAACCGTCACCTTCAGGGTGGGTGCCAGGTGCCTATCGCTTGTTATGCCATTTTGGTCGGTCCGGGAGAAGATGAAGTTTGGCTAAGGGGGTTGGTTGGGTCGCCCGATGGTAAGCTGGTTATCCGTGATGATATTCGTGGCAGGGCGGTTGATGCGGAAGTTCTTGGTGTCGAGTTGGCGAAAAAACTCCTAGCCCTGGGCGCTGGTGAGATTCTCGACAAGGTCTATGGGGATAGCTAAAACGTGTCTAATTTAACAGGGTTGCGAGCTCTTCTTGTTCGTCCTGAGCAACCTTTGATTCAGGGTGCCAGCACTTTTGCGAATGTATTAATTAGCGATGGCGTTAGGCTTCACCACTGTCCTGTAATGAACATTTCGCCGCTGGCGAGCACGTTGGATACTGATAAAATCAAGCCACATATTCTTGATTTTTCTCGCTATGATCGGGTGATTTTTGTGAGTCGCACTGCAGCGAGCTTGGCGCTGGATTGGTTGAATCGCTATTGGCCCGTGCCAGACGGACTCCCCATTGGTACTCGCTACTATGCGGTGGGGAAAAGCACTGCAGCGGAGCTGGAAAGCTGGAACATAAAAGCAGAGCTTCCAGTGGAGTTTTCCAATAGTGAAGGATTGTTAGCGTTGCCCTCCTTGCAGAGTCTTATAGGGGAGCACGTATTAATTTTTTCTGGTGTTGGTGGTCGTCAATTGTTGACGGAACAATTGAGTTGTCGCGGTGCCGTTGTCAGCCAGTGTGAGTTGTATCGCCGAGAATCAACGGCTGAGTTTGTTCAAGAAATCAGTCAACTGCTGTTGTCGGATGAATTAGATGTGGTGATTGTGCATAGTGGCGAATTACTGAGTACTTTAATCTCCTTGGTTCAGAAAGAATGTCAGCATACACTTAGACAGCTCCCTTTGTTGGTGCCTGGTGAGAGAGTCTATGGATTGGCGCGAGACTCAGGTTTTAGACATGTGATTTGTGCAGATACGGCATTGCCTGAAGACATGGTTTCGGCATTGCGAGGGTGGTACAGTAATAAACGTTAAATAATGATTCATCTGCAGGGATTTGGTCAGTGGATAATAAAGACGACAGTCAAGAACAGAAAAAAAATAATGGGGACAAGTCTACCGATGCTGTCAAATCGGAAGCTGTCTCAACCGTCAAACCACCAGTGATGTCAGCAACGGCGTCCTCAGACGTAGACAAAGTGGTCGCACCGAAAGGAAAAACATCTTCCAAAAAAGAGGCAGCGCCTGAAAAAGAACCGATTCCGGTTAAGTCGGGATCAGGCGGTGGTGTCCTCGTGAAGACATTGTTGATTCTATGCTTGTTGCTGCTCCTTGCTGTTGCCGGAGCAGCAGGCTGGTGGTTTTATCAGCTCCAGCAACAGGAGCCGGTTGCACAACAAAACTTGGCTAGCCAGGAAGCTACCATTCAGCGCTTGGAGCAGCGTTTAAATGATGAGCGTCGTGAGCGGCAGCAGCAACAAGCTGAGTTGAACCAGGCGGTTCAAGGATTCCAGTTAAAAATTAATAGTCATTCCCGTCGCTTGCGTGAGCTTTCCACAACGTCGAGATCTGATTGGTTGCTGGCGGAAGCTGAATATCTCATTCGCTTGGCTAATCAGCGGTTGATTACCGAAAGAAATACCAAAAATGCGATTACATTGCTGGTAACCGCCGACAGCATTTTAAGGGATCTGGATGAAGTAGATCTATTGGCTGTTCGAGCGGCGTTGGCAAAGAGCATCACAGCACTGCGTTCTACGACAATGGTTGATCGAGAGGGTCTGTATCTTCAGTTAGGCGCACTGTCTGAGCAGTTGGTCAAGCTGCCGCTGATAGCTCTTGATGTGGAAGTGGGCAACCCCGTCGTTGCTGATGTTGATGAGACAACTGTATCTGATGGGTGGAGGGCTCAATTACTTCATAGTTTTCAGACAGCGCTGGATAGCGCAGGTGAACTGATCCGGATTCAACGACGTGATACTCCCTTGACCCCCTTGCCTTCGGCAGAAGAGGATCAGCGTCTTCGTCATAATCTTGCCATCATACTGGAGCAGGCCCAGATGGCTTTGTTGCGTGAAGAGCAGGTGATTTATCAGACCAGCTTGGAAAAAGCGCAGCAATGGCTCAATAATAATTTTGAACTGAACGACTCGGTTTTACCCTTGGTAGATCAGTTGGCGCTGTTAGCGCAGCAGAATGTGACACAGGAGCTTCCTGATATATCTGAGGGGCTAGAAGTCCTCAGGGATTATATTGATAGTCGGCATAAACGGCATACGATTCAGGCACCAAAGGAAACCCCTGAAGGAGACCAGTAGTGAGAGGTTTACTGTTGATCGTCGCGGTAATTGCTGTTGTTGGCGGGCTGGTGGCTTGGCAGATGATAGAGAACGGCGGCTATATTCTGATTGTCTACGGAAACTATACAATAGATATGAGTTTATGGACGCTCCTGTTAATTGTGTTGATCGTATGGGTGGTTTGGAGGCTGATAAAAAGCCTGTTACGAATGTTTGTTGAACCGGGCCAAAAATATTTTAAAGAGCGAGGTTCTATTAGACAACAGCGGTATCGCACGCAAACAGCTCGGGGACTGTTGCAGTATATTGAAGGACATTGGGATCAGGCTCGCCGATCACTTAAGAAATCTGCGAAACATTCTGAAATGCCTCTGATTAACTATTTGGCGGCAGCAGACTCGGCCTATGAAATAGGTGATCGAGAAGAAGCTGACCAACTGTTGGCAAAAGCTCGGGAGGTAAACCCCGGGGGTGAGCTGGCCATTGGTTTGGCTCAGTCCCGAATGTATTTGCGAGAAGAGCATTATGAGGAGGCTTTAGCTATTCTGCAGCGACTTCATACTAAGGCTCCCGATCACCCGCTAATTTTACGTTTGCTTAACAACGCTTACCGAGGTCTTAAAGATTGGAGTAGTTTGGAAAAACTATTGCCAGATTTTAGGCGTTATAAGGTATTTAACAAGCGGGCTATGCAGCGAGTTGAGTCTGAAGTGTACTCCTCTTTATTGGCAGCACTAGCGGCGCAGGCAAAAAAAACCGGTAGTTCAGTAGACACGGAGGCTCTCATTCAGTTATGGCATGACATGCCTAAAAGTGTGAGAGTGATAAAGCGTGTGTTGTTGTCGTATATCACTTGCTTGTATCAGCTGGGGGAGGGTGACCGTGCTGAAATGCTACTGCGTAAATCTTTGAAGGGTGACTGGGATGATGCTTTGGTGAAGCTTTACGGTATTGTTGAGGGTACCGATCCTCAGAAGCAGCTGATTACTGCCGAGAGTTGGTTGCGTCAACGTCCAAATGACCCTGAATTGATGCTGGCGTTAGGACGTCTTAGTCAGCGTAATCAATTATGGGGTAAGGCTCGAGATTATCTGGAGAGTTCTGTTGCTTTGAAGGTGCAACCTGAAGCCTATGCAGAATTAGCTCGTTTGATGATTCAGTTGGGTGAGCATAAGAAAAGTACGGAGTATTATCAAAAAGGTTTAGCGTTGAGTACTCAGTTGGCTTAAGCCAATAAAAATAGGAAAACAAAAAAGGCGGCTATGAAAGCCGCCTTTTTTGGTAGAGCCGTTTTTTTAATGAACTATAGCTTTAGACCTGTGGGCCAGCCTGAAGAACACTGTCGGAAACATCAAACTTCTGAATGTTTTCAACAAACAGTTTTGCCAATTTAGCGGCTTGTTCATCATAAGCTGTTTTGTCTTCCCAAGTTTCACGTGGGTTGAGGTAGTAACTATCAACACCGGGTACGCTGGTTGGAATTTCCAGATTCAGTCCGGGCAGCTTAATGGTGTCAACGTCTTCCAAATCACTATTTTGAATAGCAGCAATAATGCCACGAGTCACAGGGATGGGGAAGCGAGAGCCGTCACCATCAGGTGCACCTGAACCACCAGTCCACCCTGTGTTAACCAGATAGACTCGGCTGCCAAAGTCTCCAATCTGCTTCATCAGCAACTCAGCATACACATTGGCAGGGCGTGGCATAAATGGCGCACCAAAACAGGTGGAGAAGGCCAGCTGAATACCTGTGGCTCCGCCCATTTCCGTAGAACCTACACGTGCGGTGTAGCCGCTAAGGAAGTGGTAAGCAGCAGCTTCCTTAGAGAGAATGGAAACAGGGGGTAACACGCCAGAAACATCACAGGTCAAGAAGATAACATTCTTGGGTTCGCCGGCACGATTTTCTTTACTGCGTAATTCCACATGTTCAAGTGGGTAGCTGCAACGACCATTTTCGGTGAGGCTCGTGTCATCGTAATCGGCCGTGTGATTTTCATTGGTGGCAACATTTTCTACAATGGCACCAAAGCGAATCGCATCCCAGATGACAGGCTCATTTTTTTGACTCAGATTGATGGTTTTTGCATAGCAACCACCTTCCATATTAAATACCGCGCCTTTTGTCCAGCCGTGCTCGTCATCACCAATCAGGTAGCGATCGGGGTCAGCCGAGAGGGTGGTTTTACCTGTGCCAGATAAGCCAAAGAACAGACATACATCGCCTTCTTTGCCAACATTGGCTGCACAGTGCATGGGCATCACGTCTTTTTCTGGCAGTAAAAAGTTTTGTACCGAGAACATCGCTTTCTTCATTTCGCCGGCATATTTCAATCCAGCAATCAGCACCTTGCGTTGACCAAAGTTGATGATGCCTACAGCTTCACTATTGGTGCCATCACGTACAGGATCGCAGGTGAAATTTGCAGCATGCAAAATCTTCCAAGGCTCTTTGTTTGAAGGGTTGTATTTTTCTGAACGGATAAACATATTGCGAGCAAATAGATTATGCCAGGCTGTTTCCGTGGTCACTTTTACGGCAAGATAGTGTTCGGTATCCTGCCCAACGTGGAGGTGAGAGACGTAACGATCTTTTTCTGCCAGATGGGTTTCTACACGATCCCACAAAGCATTGAATTTTTCCTGATCAAAGGGACGGTTGACCGGCCCCCAACCAATGTCATTTTGGCTGCTGGGTTCTTCAACAATAAAACGGTCGGCAGGTGAGCGGCCAGTTCGTTTTCCAGTTACTGAAAGAAAGGCTCCGGTGTCTGTGAGGTGGCCTTCTCCATTCTTAAGCGCCAGCTCTACTAACTCAGCAGAGCACAAGTCGGTGTATACGTTCACAGCAGAGTCTTCGATTTGTGTCATCAGTATTAGTCCTGTCAGGGTATCCTATCTATGAGTTGATTTCGTTTTCGGTGTCATCGTTTATGTCCCATGCTCGCAAGGAAAACCTGCTGAGCTAAAAAGGTGCGCAATTATGCCAGAAAAATATCCACTAGTGGAGTGTTGGTGGGTTTTCTCCGAGCAGTTCTGCTATATCAGTCTGATCAAAGCGGTATTGTTGATGGCAGAATTCACAGTTGATCAAAATGAAGCCGCTTTCTTTGAGTATGCTATGGATTTCTTCCTGGCCCATTGAGATCAAAGCATTAGCAAAACGTCTCTCGGAGCAACTACAAAAAAATTGAACCGGGCTTGGTTCGAAGAGACGTAATTCATCTTGATGAAATAATCGAAAAAGCTGTTCATCATGATTAAGTGTCAATTGCTCTTCGGCTGTAATAGTGTCGGCCAGTTGAGTGGTGTGCTCCCATAAACGTTGGTTTTCCTCAGGCGTAGCCTCCAGTTGGCTGGGTAATGCTTGAAGTAATAGGCCTGCTGCTTTTGGGGTGTTGCCTTTTGTTTCTGCACTCAACCAAATCCGGGTTTTTAGTTGCTCTGAACGGGAAAAGTAGTCCTCTAGGCATTCGGCAAGTGAGAGAGATTCCAGTGGAACGATGCCTTGGTAACGTTCACCTTCGCTTGGGTCGATCGTTAGCGTCAGGATTCCCTTTCCAATCAATTCCGTAAGAGGGGTATCACTTTTATAGGGGAGTGTTGGATCGAATTTGGCAATGGCTCTCAAGTTGTGGTGACGGGAACAGTCAGACATGATGAATGAAAGGGGCCCAGAACCCTGCGCCTGAAGGGTAATGACCCCCTCAAATTTAAGGGTTGCACTAAGTAGCCCTGCTGCTGCAAGGAATTGACCAATGAGCCGTTGTATTGCTTCGGGGTAGTCACCGTTTGCAAGCACGTCTTGATAGCTTTTTTCCAGCGTCAGTATTTCACCTCGAATATCTGAGTGTTCAAAGATAAATCGTTGAAGTTGATCGCTGGTAGACATTATTGATGCTCCTCTACAAAGCGCGCGGAATGTAGGTCACTTCATGCGCTTTGTCTATATTTCCTTTGGTTTTGCTGTATGACTTAATAATACTGAAATGGTGTGAGGCGTTGATGCTCAAGAACAATAACGCCGAATTTCTTGCTCTAATTGTTGAGCTCTCTTTGCTCGTTCTTCTTCGCTGACAACAATCTCTTTACCCTTTTTATCGACAAAGTATACGGGGCCCTGAAGCGTACGTAATTTTTGAGTTGCTTGTTGGCAGGATTTTTTTGTTTTCCTGTCTCGCTGCTGCTGTTGGTTTTTTTCTTGTTGTTGAAGCACTTTTTCTTCGGGTATTTCTTGTTGAAAAACCTGCTGTAATTTTTGTGTCTCTTGGGCGCTGGAATCGCGATTGAGTGGTGATAGTTGATCTGACACTTCTTCCGAAGCAACTCGTTCCTCGGGCGGCTGGTCGGAAAAGTGTACTTTCCCTTGGGCGTCAGTCCAGCGATAGATGCCGGAAAATGAGGGTGGTGAAATAACTAGAAGTCCAAGTATGGTTAGTCCGAGTGTTGCTTGTTTGGTGCTGATGGCGATCCTCTCTCTCACGATTGGTTGTCCTCCTTGAACCGGTGGATTTGACGCCTTTGTTTTTTGTTGGGGCGCTGGTCCTGAAATGTAATGCCGTGGTTTGATGCCTTGCGCTCTGCAGCATTTTTATCGCGCAGGTCGATACTTTCTTGGGTTTCGTTATACAGTATTGATGCTTCGCTGGCACCGCGTCTTTGGTCGGAGAGAGAATTAACGATCACCGTTTTTTCGTCTAAGCCCTGTCGAATACGGAGTGTTGCTCCTAAAGCAAGCTCTTTGCTGGGTTTTGCCCTTTGGCCATCTATGTGGATTTTTCCGCCTTCAATGGCAGCCTTTGCTAGGGTGCGTGTTTTAAAGAAACGTGCGGCCCACAACCACTTGTCTAAACGAACTTTTTGTAATGCTCTGCCTTGCTTAGGCATTTGGGAAAATCTCATCAAAATGAGTGATTGTGCTAAAGCCTTCGATTTCTCTGGGGGCTTGCTGGCTATCGGGTTGATTGATGCCGAGCAGGTGACGAATACCATATTGCTGAGCGGAATAGAGTACATCAACCGAATCATCAATGAACAGGGTTCTTTGGGGATCAAAGTGCTGCTGGTCGGCCAGTGCATGCCAGAATTTTTGAGATTCTTTGGGCTGGTTAAATTGGTGTGATGTATAGATATGATCAAGTAATGATTTTATACCTGTGATCGAGAGCTTTAGTTCCAAACTGTGTGGGTGTGCATTGGTAATTAGTACACGTTGTTTGCCATGGGCGCCCAATTGTTGCAGAAACTCTAGAGTAAAAGGTCGCTCCTGAATCAGGTGATCAATTTCTTCCTTTAGCTGGCGAATATTTAATGACAGCTCCTTTGACCAGTATTCAAGGCAGTACCAGTCTAGGGTTCCACGCTTTTCATTAAAGCGTTTATGTAGATTGCGTGTCGCTTGGTCTGGGCAGATGTTGTGATGCTCTGCATAACGGCGTGGTAAGTGGGTAAGCCAGAAAAAATTGTCAAAATGTAGATCTAGCAGAGTGCCGTCCATATCAAGTAGGACGGTATCAATGTCGTTCCAATTAATGTCCATGGTTTAGATTGTTATTCATAAATACACATTATTTTTTGTTTTCGTGTGATCGAAGTATGCCCACAAAACGGGTGATGTTGAAATGGAGATATAAGCAGTATGTAAAGCCTCTTTAGCATGATGCTTGTGAACCTCCATTTAGAATAAGTCTTCTGGACGAGGTGTGTTCTGTAGGCCGTCCTCATTATTCATGTTAGGTGGTTTATCGGCCATTGGCGGAACTTGATCCTTACGGAAAATTTCAAACATTGCATTTGCATGTTCTGGTCCAACCCTAAGGCCTGTGTTGGGGTCTATTCGGATCATGACAATACCCTCTGGTTGCGGCCGTGTGGTTTCGGTGCTGCCCTCCAGCGCATCTTTCATAAAATCTATCCAAATGGGTAGTGCTGCTGATCCGCCATATTCGCGGCGCCCAAGCAATAAGTTTCCATCAAAGCCCAACCAAGCTGTGGCTGCAATTTGGGAGCTGTAACCAGAAAACCAGGCATCTTTAGGGCCGTTTGTTGTTCCTGTTTTTCCAGCAAGATCAGATCGCTTTAGTACTCGTGCGCCTTTTCCTGTTCCTTTGCGAATAACATCTTTCAAAATTGAGTCAATAATATATGCCACTTGGGGTGAAATGACTCGGGGTGCTACAGGGAAGTTATCGGAGAGCAATAATGTCTTATTGTTTTCATTTTCTGTCGTGGCTTGTGGTTCTACTGAGTCCTCTTGTTTTGACGGAACTGTTAAATTATGTTCCTTTATAACTCCTATTTCATTTTCTTCATTTTCGGCGACTATGTTAGCTTCTGAATTACAGTGCTCGCAAACCGTTAAAGGCGCAGCTTGGTAAATTACATTACCTTTAGTGTCTTCAATTCGTTCAATAAGGTAAGGCGCAATCCGGTAGCCGCCGTTGGCAAGAATGGCATATCCTGTGGCGACCTGTAGCGGTGTGACCGCGTGACTTCCTAGCGCTAATGATAGATCTCGTGGAAATTCCGAAGTGTCAAAACCAAATCGTTCGAGTCCTTGAATGGCAGTTTTGGTACCAATACTTCGTAAAATGCGAATTGAGACCAGGTTTCTGGATAAATAAAGAGCCTTGCGTAAGCGTGTAGGTCCATAAAATTTGCCACTATCATTTTCTGGACGCCAGGTGTTTTCAAGCAGCCTGTCGTCGAAAACGACAGGCGCGTCGTTAATCATGCTGGCTGCAGTGAAGCCATGCTCTAATGCGGTAGTGTAAATAAAGGGTTTGAAGTTCGATCCTGGCTGGCGTTTTGCTTGAGTGATTCGGTTAAAGTGGCTTTGACGGAAATCGAACCCGCCTACTAGCGCCAGTATTCCCCCATTTTGAGGATTCAATGCCACCACAGCCGCTTGGGCTTTAGGTAGCTGGCTCAATTGCCAGTGGTTGTTTTTTTGTTGAATTCGAATTAAATCTCCAGGTGAAAAGATTTCATCGCTCGTTTTGATCGGTGCAGATCGGCTGTTGGGGCTATTGTATTGACGTAGCCCCTTCAATCCCTGTTCCCAGGAAATTTCAACTTCTTCATTTGGCCCAATGAGCACATGAATAGATTGGTCTTGGGTTTGTGTCACAATCGCCGGAATTAAATCCCCGTAGACCGGTGCTTTACTAAGGGTGGCGGCCCATTCGGCCTGCTCAGTAATGTGTGACTCCGGGCCTCGGTATCCATGACGCTGGTCGTAGGCGAGCAGTCCTTTCTGAACAGCTTGCTGTGCACTTCGTTGCAAGCGACTGTTGACGGTAGTGTACACCCGGTAACCATCGGTATAGGCCTGTGGTCCAACCATTTCGAGGATTTCTTTACGTGCAATTTCTGAGACGTAGGGTGCATCCAGTTCTACGTTGTAGCCGTGATAGTTGGCGGTGACAGGTTCAATTTTTGTTAGATCGTAGGTTTCTTTATTTATATGGCCCAAATCGAGCATGCGTTTGAGGATCCAGTTACGACGTAGTAAGGCGCGGTCTGGATTGGCAATAGGGTTGTATGCAGAAGGTGCTTTTGGCAAGCCTGCAATCATGGCCAGTTGGGCCAAATTAAGATCTTTGATGGTTTTCCCGTAGTAAACGTGGGCGGCGGCATCAATGCCGTATGCTCGATTACCTTGATAAATTTTATTGGCGTAGAGGGTCAGTATTTCATCTTTAGAGAGCTCGTCTTCGATACGAAGTGCCAACAAAATCTCGTTAAACTTTCGAGTAAACGTTTGTGTGTTGCTCAGAAAGAAATTGCGGGCCACTTGCATGGTGATGGTGCTACCACCTGTTTTTATTTCCCCCGAAGTAATTAATTGGGATGCTGCGCGCAGTAATCCTGCAATATCGACACCGCTGTGGCTGTAAAAGTGATCGTCTTCTGCGGAAAGTAATGCTTTGACATAGAGTGGGGGAATGTCAGAAAAATTGATGGGGGTACGACGTTTTTCGCCAAATTCACCAATAAGTTGTGAATCTTGTGAATAGATTCTCAAAGGAGTCTGCAGTTTAATCTGGCGAAGACTTTCAACAGAGGGTAATTTAGGGCTAAGGTATAGGTATAAACTACCGCCTATGATTAATAGGCCACCTAGGGCTGCAAAAGTAAGCCATAGTGCATAGCGAAGAGTTTTTAGGTGGATTTTATTCATGATTGGGCCAGTTTTGTGACAGCCTCGTATTATAGGGCTAAAAAAAGTGGCAATACACTACTTGCAAACTTGCAGGAAATAGTTAAGGTTGCATATTAGATGCTTTGCGTAACTCTGGGAAAAGAAAACAAAAATGGGAATTTTTAGCTTTCTAGATCAGCAGCCTAAAAGTCTGTTAGGACTGGATATCAGTTCTTCTGCGGTTAAGTTGCTTGAGATCAGTCGAAGTGGCAGCCGTTATAAGGTGGAAAGTTATTTGGTGAGACCCCTTCCGCCTAACACGGTTGTTGAAAAGAATATCAATGATGTAGATGCATTGGCTGATACTATTCGTAAGGTGGTGAGTCAAGCAAAGGCAAAGGCTAAGGATACGGCGGTTGCCGTAGCGGGTTCATCGGTGATCACCAAAGTGATTGAGATGCCGGCAGAGCTTAGTGATCAAGCCATGGAAACACAGATTGCACTAGAGGCAGATCAGTATATTCCTTATCCGCTTGATGAGGTGGCGCTGGACTTTGAGATTATAGGGCCTTCGGAGAACAACCCTGAGCAGGTAGATGTGCTCTTGGCGGCTTGTCGTAGAGAAAATGTTGATTCTAGAAGTGAAGCTCTTGAGCTGGCTGGATTGAATCCAAAAGTAGTTGATGTTGAAGTGTTTGCTGTAGAGCGGGCATTTGAGTTGTTGGCAAAGCAGATGGAAGGGTTGGAGGACCAGGTCGTGGCAATAGCCGACGTGGGCGCAACTATGTTGACACTGAGTGTTCTGGTTAATGGCAAAACAGTTTATACCCGAGAGCAATTGTTTGGTGGAAAACAAGTGACGGAAGAAATTCAGCGTCGCTATGGCTTGTCAGTTGATGAGGCGGGTTCAGCCAAGAAGCAAGGTGGCTTGCCAGAAGATTATGTGACTGAAGTCTTGGAGCCATTTAAGGATGCCTTGGTTCAGCAGATATCTAGATCGTTGCAATTCTTCTTTTCCTCTAGTCAATACAATTATATTGATCAGCTGATCATGGCGGGAGGTGTTGCTGCTATGGATGGGTTGAGAGAAGAGGTGGAAGAAAAGTTGGGCCTGTCGACACTGGTTGCAAATCCATTTGCCAATATGGAAGTCTCCAATAAGGTGAATGCTGTTGCGTTAAGTAATGATGCTCCGGCGCTGTTGATAGCCGCAGGGTTGGCTTTGAGGGGGTTGGAGTAATGGCCAAAATTAATTTACTCCCCTGGCGCGAAGTTCATCGTGCTGAGAAGAAGAAAGAATTTTTTAGTCTTGTGGGTATAGTTTTAATTATAGCTGCGTTGGTAGCGTTTGGTTGGGGGCGAGTTGTAAACAATCAAATAGATAACCAATCTGGTCGAAACCAATTGTTAAAAGGTGAAATTGCCAAGCTGGATAAAGAGGTTTCGGAGATCGAGGAGTTGACTCGGCGTCGCCAAAACCTTCTTGATCGTATTCAGGTTATTCAGAAGGTGCAGGGTAATAGGCCTGAAATTGTCAAAATTTATGATGAGTTTGTTCGGTGTGTGCCTGGGGGTGTTTATTTCACCGAGATGATTCGTAAGGGAGATAAGATATCCTTGGTTGGTTTTGCTGAATCGAACAGCCGAGTCTCTGTGCTAATGAGGCGTTTGGATGCTTCCTATAAGTTTACTGAACCCAATTTGACCACGGTCGAAGCCAACGATGCGTTGGGTGAAAACGGTAGTCAGTTTGAGATGAATGTGAAAATTGTTCAGCCGGACGCAGAGAGTGGTTCCGAATTGAGTGTAGATAGAGTGGCTGAGGGAGAAGCGTAATGGCGTTAAATGATTCCTTTCAGCAATTAAAGAATCTGGACTTGGCTGAGCTTGACGTTGAAAGTATTGGTGTTTGGCCTTTACCAGTTAGAGCATTCTTGCTTATTGTTGCATTTTGCTTGGTGCTTACTGGAGCCTATTATTTTTATATTAAAGATTTGGGCGCTGAGTTGAATGCTGCTCAAGATCAAGAAGAAAAGTTAAAGGTGACGTTTGAGGAGAAAGCATTCCAGGCGGCCAATCTTCAGGTTTACCGTCAGCAAATGGTGGATGTGGAGAAGTTGTTTGGTGCACTTCTCGCTCAATTACCCAGTGATACAGAAGTGCCTGGATTGCTGGAAGATATTACTGAGTTAGGGAATGGCGCGAGCCTTAATATCACCAGTATTACTTTACAGCCTGAGAGGGCGACAGAGTTTTATGTGGAATTGCCCATAAAAATTGTGGCAGAAGGTGCGTATCATGATGTGGGGGCTTTTGTGAGTGGTATAGCTGGTTTGCCAAGAATAGTGACACTGCATGATTACAGTCTTACTTCAGATGATAAAAGTAGTATGCAAGCGTTAGAAATTGAGGCGAGAACATACCGCTATAAGGCGCAGGATGACTGACATGGCTAAAATAATCAGTTTAATTACGTTAGCTTGTGTGGTTTTAACCTCTGGTTGCAGTGGTGAAAGCCAATATGGGGATTTGCAAAGCTTTATGGCGAAGGTTAGAGCGAAGCCTGCAGGTGAGGTGGAGCCTTTACCCACTTTCCGCTCTTATAAGGCATTTAGCTATGGGGCAATGGCGATGCGCAGCCCATTTGAGCCGCCTATCGCTTTGGCCTCGAGCGATTCGGTTTCTGGGGAGAATAAAGTTCAACCGCCGGACAAAAATCGTAAAAAGGAATATCTTGAGAGTTATAATTTTGCAGCGCTTTCTATGGTCGGTGCATTATCAAAAAATGAACAGATATGGTCGTTAGTTAATGATGGTAGTGGTGGTATACATCGTGTCACTACTGGGAATTATATGGGTAAGAACCACGGGCGCATCATTTCTGTCACAAATTCTAAGATTGATGTGATCGAGGTTGTTCCTGATGGCCAGGGTGAGTGGGTAGAACGCCCACGAACTTTAGCTTTGAAAGAAAAGGACTAAAAAATGTTTGGGGAAACTGCAATGAAAGGGTATCTGAAGAAGAGTGTGCTAGTTCTCATGGGGTGTTTTACCTTTCTCGGTGCTTCTTCGCATGCGTTGGCACAGGTTCTACTTGAGGATATTAGCTTTGCGACATTGCCCGGTGGTAGGTTTGAGGTGCAATTGTCTTTCTCCGATACGCCTCCACCTCCGGAGGGATATACTATTGAAAACCCAGCTCGAATTGTATTGGATTTGCCCGGAGTAGAAAGTTCGTTAGCGCAGAAAAAGCACGCTTTGTCGTTTGAAAATGCTCGCAGTGCTGTGGTGCTGGGAACCTCTGATCGTACCCGCCTGATTATCAATATGCTTTCAATGGTACCCTATGAAACGGTAACAGAGGGTCATGTTCTTAAAGTTCTTGTCGGGGGGGAAGATGGTGTGGCGGCCGTTCAAAAACGGTCGACCTATGTTGAAGCGACAAATACGGCAGAAGATCGTACGAGTAAATCTGAATATAGTATTAAAAATATAGATTTCGATCGTGGCGAGGAAGGTGAGGGGTTGGTTTCTATCGAGCTTTCAGACCCGTCAGTTAGTGTTGATGTCTCACAAGTAGGTAAGGGTATTAAACTCAGCTTTTTCCGTACGGAATTGCCGGCATCTTTGGATCGTCGGTTGGATGTGATGGATTTTGCGACACCCGTAAAAGAAGTTGATGTGAGTTCTGATGGCTCAACAACAGTTGTGACGGTGGATACCGTGGGTGAATATGATTACATGGCTTATCAGATGGATAACCATTATGTGATCAGTGTTAAGAATTTAACGCCAGATGAGTTAGAGGCGAAAAAGGCAAAGTTTGCGTATGTGGGCGAAAAGCTCTCATTGAACTTTCAGGATATTGAAGTGAGGTCAGTTCTCCAGTTAATTGCGGACTTTACGGAGCTCAACTTGGTCGCCAGTGATACCGTGTCCGGCAGTATTACATTGCGCCTAGAAAATGTTCCCTGGGACCAAGCCCTTGCTATTGTCTTAAAAGCTAAAGGGTTAGATAAGCGCCAAGAAGGCAATGTATTGATGGTTGCTCCGGCGGCAGAAATTGCTGAGCGTGAGCGGTTGCAAGTGGAAGCTAATAAGCAGCTTCAGGAGCTTGCGCCATTGCGAACAGAGTTTATTCGTATTAAATATGCTGATGCTAAAGAGCTGTTTGAGCTATTTGATGTAGAAGAGAGTAGCGGTGGCGGTGGCGGTGGAGATGATGATAGAACTGCTACAGATACTATTTTGTCAGAACGAGGATCGGCAATTGTTGATGAGCGAACCAATACCGTCATTTTGACGGATACAGAAGACAAAATTTTGGAGTTTATGCGCTTAATTGAAAAGATCGATATACCTATTCGTCAGGTATTAATTGAAGCGCGAATAGTCATTGCTAACACAGACTTTAGAAAAGAAATCGGAACTCGTCTAGGCTTGCAGGGAGCACGTACGGCGGGTGATGATGCGTTTGGTTTTAGTGGATCACTTGAAGGCTTTGCCGACCCCAATAATCCCATTGATATTTTCAATAATGGTACTGGCGAGATTTTGGTAAATAGTAATGCATTAGGCGTTGACCTCGGTGTTCAAAACCCCAACGGCAGCTTTGCCCTTGAATTGCTTACCGGTAATACTTTCTTGGATCTGGAGTTAAGCGCACTAGAGAACGAGGGTTCTGGTGAAATAGTCTCCCAACCTAAGGTGTTAACAGGTGACAAGCAAAAGGCGATTATTAAAACGGGAACCGAAGTCCCCTATGAGGAATCTACTTCCAGCGGTGCTACTTCAATTGAGTTTAAAGAAGCGGTTCTTAAGCTTGAGGTAACACCTCAGATTACGCCTGATGGTCGAATTGTCATGGATTTGGCGATCTCTCAGGATTCTGTTGGAGACTTGCTGGCTAATGGTGAGCCAGTTATTGATGTTACTTCGGTTGAAACCCAAGCAATTGTGGGTGATGGACAGACATTGGTGCTCGGCGGTTTGTTTCAGATGGAAACAGTGGACCAGGTAGAAAAAATTCCTCTGCTTGGCGATATTCCTTACCTTGGCCGTCTATTTAGACATGATATTGATGATATTCAGAAACGAGAAATTTTGATTTTCATTACACCTAAAATTATCAGTGAAGCCCTTCTGGATTAATGCTCAAAAATAACAATGTATTTCTTGTCGGCCCCATGGGGGCTGGCAAGACAACCATCGGCCGTTTCTTGGCTGAAAGGCTAGATCTTGAGTTTGTGGATCTCGATACGGAGATTGAAGATCGTTGTGGAGCTGATATTCCCTGGATTTTTGATGTGGAAGGGGAAGATGGGTTTCGTAAACGTGAATCTCGCATGCTGAATGAGGTGACGTCTCGGCGAGGCATTCTTCTCGCTACAGGGGGTGGTGCCGTTCTTACCAAAAGCAATCGTGATGTGCTCAAACAGAGGGGGTATGTGGTCTACCTCAGTGCATCTGTTGGGCAGTTGGTAGAGCGCACGGCACATGATCGTAATCGGCCTCTATTGCAGGTTGATAATCCCCGAGAGGTGATAGAGAAACTGATATCAGATCGTGACCCTTTATATCAAGAAGTGGCTGATTTGGTTGTTATTACCGAAAGAAAAAAACCTCAATTGGTCGCTGAAGATATTGTGAGTGAAGTTCGTCAGCTTATGGGTTGATGTGATACATTTCTCACTCAATCCAATCATTAGAATCATTCATTGTGAAAAAAACCAGAACGCTTACAGTCGATTTAGGTGAGAGAAGCTACCCTATTTTTATCGGCGAGGGATTGCTGCAGACATCCGATTTGCTAGCACCGTATATCCATGGTCAGCAAGTGTTGGTAGTGACAAACGAAACTATTGCGCCACTTTATTTACAGCTTCTTATGAAGAGCTTGGCTTCCTATCAAACTGAATCCATCATTTTGCCTGATGGAGAAATCTACAAAAATCTTGGAACGTTGAATACGATTTTTGACACATTATTAGCTAAGAAGCATAACCGTACCACTACCCTAATAGCCCTTGGGGGTGGTGTTATTGGTGATATGACGGGGTTTGCTGCGGCCTGTTATCAGAGGGGGATTAATTTTATCCAGATACCCACAACCCTGCTTGCTCAGGTGGATTCCTCTGTGGGAGGAAAAACAGCGGTTAACCACCCCCATGGCAAAAATATGATCGGTGCTTTTTATCAGCCGCAATGTGTTATTGCTGACACGACAACTTTAAATACTTTGGATGATAGGCAGTTGCGGGCAGGATTGGCTGAAGTGATTAAGTACGGTTTGATTGCTGATGCAGAGTTTTTTTGTTGGCTTGAAGCTAACATTCATTTGTTGTTATCGCGAGATTCTGCTGCCTTGGCTTTTGCTATTGGGCGGTCTTGTGAAAATAAGGCCAAAGTCGTAAGTCAGGATGAGCGAGAGAGCGGGATCCGGGCCATACTGAATTTAGGGCATACGTTTGGCCATGCTATTGAAACGTTCCAGTCATACAAAGACTGGTTGCATGGTGAGGCAGTTGCTGCAGGTATGGTGATGGCGGCAGAGCTTTCTCTGTTGATGGGCTGGATGTCTGCGGCCGATGTTTGTAGAACCAGAGAGCTGCTAGCGCATTGTGACCTGCCTGTTTCTGCACCGAAAGCAATGAGCTCAGAAACGTTTCTTGAGCTTATGTCCGTTGATAAAAAGGTTCTAGATGGGAGTCTTCGTTTAGTGTTACTTAAATCTATTGGTCACGCAGTAGTGACAACTGATTTTGATCAAAATCTTTTAATAAACCTACTGAAGCGCCCGGAATAAGTATTTAAAGTGTAGCCTTGCATTTTGGTCGTTTTCGTTCGTAAATACATTTTTTCACTTTGAGATGTTTGTGGCGTTGCCCACGGATGTGTAAAATGTGTCTCCTTTTGCGCCAGTACACTCCCATTTTTTGGGTTAGTTCTGTAACTGGCTGTGTTTAAACGTATTTTTTTACCTAGAGCTCTATTATGCCGACTGGTCTCTATCGGTTAGATGAATTCAAAGACAATTGCGGCTTTGGCCTAATTGCCCATACCAAGGGGCAGGCGAGCCATCGTTTATTAAAAACTGCAATTGAAGCGTTAACCTGCATGACTCACCGTGGTGGGATTGCGGCTGATGGCAAAACAGGTGATGGTTGTGGTCTATTGCTGCAAAAGCCAGACACCTTTATGCGGAATATAGCCAAAGAGCTATTTAATGCTGATCTGCCTGAGCTGTATGCCCTTGGATCGGTGATGCTGAGTCAAGATGTTGTTGCGCGAGAGCATGCAAAAATTACTATGTCTGCGGCGCTGTCAGAGCAAGGTCTGGAAGTTGTTGGTTGGCGTGAAGTGCCTACTGATGATGCATGTTTAGGCGAGATTGCTCTAAAAACATTGCCTGTGTTTGAACAGGTGTTTATTACGGCAGGTCATCTCGATAGTCAAAACTTCAATGCCCGCCTGTTTATTGCGAAACGCAAAGTAGAATTAGCGTTGGCAGCAGATAGTGGGTTCTACATCACGAGCCTAGCAGAAAATGTGATTAGCTATAAAGGGTTGATGATGCCAGTGGATTTGCCAAAGTTTTACTTGGACTTGGCAAACCCTGCCTTAGAGACGGCTATTTGCATTTTTCATCAGCGGTTCTCTACCAATACATCGCCTCAATGGCCTTTGGCGCAACCGTTTAGAATGTTAGCTCATAATGGTGAAATCAACACCATTTCTGGAAACCGTAATTGGTCTGTTGCTCGTACGCCTAAATTTCAAACATCGTTGTTACCAGACTTACAAGAAGTAGCACCACTGGTCAATCGAACTGGTTCCGACTCATCCAGTTTGGATAATATGCTGGAAGTTCTCGTCGCCGGTGGAATGGACTTACATAAAGCAGTACGGATGCTCGTGCCACCTGCCTGGAATAACAATCAGGACTTTGGACCAAACGAGCGGGCTTATTTTGAGTATATCTCCATGCATATGGAGCCTTGGGATGGTCCTGCTGGACTGGTAATTACGGATGGCCGTTATGCGGTTTGTACGCTGGACAGGAATGGGCTGAGGCCTTCTCGTTGGGTGCTGACGGACGATGATATTATCACTGTAGCCTCTGAGGTAGGCGTCTATGGCTATAAGCCTGAAAATGTTGTTGCCAAGGGCCGACTGGGGCCTGGCGATATCCTGTCTATTGATACGCAGACAGGGACTATTCTGGATGCCAATGAAGTGGACAAGCAATTGGCTTCCGGTAACCCTTATCAGGCATGGTTGCGCGAGGGTTCCATTAAAATCATGTCCACTATGGACGATGAGAGTATCGAGGTAGAGGGTGCGTTAACTCGAAGCCAAATTCGAAAATATATGAAGATGTTCCTTGCATCCCAAGAGGAGCGAGACCAAGTTTTACGTCCTATGGCCGAAGGCGGTCAGGAAGCTGTTGGTTCCATGGGAGATGATACTCCTATGGCGGTACTCTCGAGAAAACATCGTAGTTTCTATGATTATTTTCGTCAGCAGTTTGCCCAGGTAACTAACCCGCCCATTGATCCGTTGCGTGAAACGTTGGTGATGTCATTGCAGACCCAGCTGGGGCGTGAGTACAGTATATTTTCAGAAGATGCGACGCACGGAAAGCGCATTAATCTGACCAGCCCTGTCTTATCTCCACGCAAATATTATGCATTGAAAAATAGTGGGTTAGACGGTTATCTGGTAAAAAAAATAAGTGTTAATTATGATCCGTCTGCTGTTGGGTTAAAACAAGCCATTCAGGATCTATGTCAGGAGGTAGAGGGTGTTGTTCGTGATGGCGTAGTTTGTTGTATTTTGTCTGATTCAGATATTGAAGAAGGTAAGCTGCCTATACAAATGCTGATGGCCGTGGGTGCCGTACATCATCATCTCATTGCTGCTGGACTTCGTTGTGACACAAATATTATCGCCAGTACGGCATCGGCCCGAGATTCGCACCAGATAGCAACATTGATCGGTTGCGGTGCTTCAGTGGTCTACCCTTATTTGAGCTACCATATTCTTTCCGATTTGATAGAGTCTGGGGAGCTTCTTTGCGATTTGGACTCTGCCTTTAAAAATTATCGCAAAGGCATTAACAAAGGGTTGCTAAAAATCCTGTCTAAGATGGGTATTTCTACCGTTGGATCTTATCGTGGGGCTCAACTCTATGAAATTATTGGGCTGCAGTCTGATGTTGTCGATTTGTGTTTTCTGGAAACGCCAAGTCGTATTCAAGGTGCCAGTTTTGATGACTTGCAGAATGATCAGCAGCTTTTGGCAAATGAAACCTGGAGTGAACGCAAACCAGTGAGTCCTGGTGGCATCCTGAAATATGTTCATGGTCAGGAATACCACGCATTTAACCCCGACGTTATCCAGGCACTTCATCGTTCAGTGCAAAAAGGTGACTATAACGCCTGGCATGACTATGCCGCATTGGTGAATGAGCGTCCGGTAGCGACGTTAAGAGACCTGCTTAAGATTAGAGAAGACATTAAACCTATCTCCGTTGCCGAAGTTGAGCCGATTGAAAAGATTTTACAGCGTTTTGATTCTGCCGGAATGTCTTTGGGAGCTTTGTCTCCAGAGGCGCATGAAGCATTAGCCGAAGCAATGAACAGCTTGGGTGGACGTTCGAATTCAGGTGAGGGCGGTGAAGACCCAGTTCGTTATGGCACAATAAAGGTGTCTAAAATCAAACAGGTGGCTTCAGGTCGTTTTGGGGTGACTCCGCACTACTTGTCGAGTGCTGAAGTGATCCAAATAAAAGTGGCCCAGGGTGCAAAGCCCGGTGAAGGTGGTCAGCTGCCGGGTGGCAAGGTTAATGATCTGATTGCTCGACTACGTTACTCAGTACCGGGTGTGACGTTGATTTCTCCGCCACCTCATCATGATATTTACTCCATTGAAGATTTGGCTCAACTGATTTTTGATTTAAAGCAGGTAAATCCAAGTGCGCTGGTTTCTGTAAAATTAGTTTCTAGGCCGGGAGTAGGTACCATCGCTGCGGGTGTTGCTAAAGCCTATGCCGATTTAATTACAATTTCTGGCTACGACGGTGGTACGGCTGCGAGCCCATTAACATCCATTCGTTATGCGGGTTCTCCGTGGGAACTTGGTCTGGCTGAAACTCATCAGATGTTGCGAGCCAACGACTTGAGAGACAAAGTTAGAGTTCAAACAGACGGTGGTTTAAAAACCGGTCTGGATGTAGTTAAGGCGGCTATTTTGGGTGCTGAAAGCTTTGGATTTGGTACTGCTCCAATGGTTGCTCTCGGTTGTAAATACCTCAGAATCTGCCATCTTAATAATTGTGCAACAGGTGTTGCGACACAAGACAAACAACTCCGTGATGGCTACTACAAGGGGACTGTTGAGATGGCGAGGAACTTCTTCCTCTTTATGGCAGAAGAAACTCGTGAGTGGATGGCTCGATTAGGTGTTCAGACTCTAGGTGAGTTGGTGGGGCGGGTTGACCTGTTAGAAGTTATCTCTGGGGATACTGAAAAACAGAAGAAGCTGGATCTTTCTCCGATTATCTATACGGATGAATTTTTGCAGAGTAAACCACAGACATGCCAAGTGGAAAAGAATGCCCCCTTTGATAAAGGGCGGTTAGCGGAACAAATGGTGGAAGACACCTTGTCTGCTATTGAAGCAAAACAGGGTGGTGAATTTAGTTATAACATTAGTAATTGTGATCGCTCTATCGGTGCTCGTTTATCTGGTGAAATAGCCAAACGTCATGGCAACCAGGGAATGTCAGATGCTCCGATCAAATTGATACTTAAAGGCGTTGCTGGGCAATCTCTTGGTGTCTGGAATGCTGGCGGACTTGATATATACCTTCATGGTGATGCTAACGACTACGTGGGAAAAGGTATGGCAGGCGGTAAAATTGTCATCGCCCCGTCGGAGGGCAGCAAGTTTGCTTCAAAAGATGCTCCCATCATAGGTAATACCTGCTTATATGGTGCGACTTCAGGTAAATTGTATGCTGCAGGTTGTGCTGGAGAGCGCTTTGCTGTTCGTAATTCAGGTGCGCAGGCTGTGGTAGAAGGTGCTGGACACCACTGCTGTGAATATATGACAGGTGGTGTGGTTGTTGTGTTAGGAGCAACCGGTTCTAACTTTGGTGCGGGCATGACAGGCGGTTTTGCTTATGTTCTCGATGAAGATCGCAGCTTTGTTGATAATTACAACATGGAGTTGGTGGAGATTCAGAGAATTACCAGTGAAGCTACAGAGGCCTATCGTTACCACCTAGATAGTATGATTACTGAATTTGTGGCTGAGACAGGTAGCTCCTGGGGCCAAGAAATTTTGGATAATTTTGAATACTTCCTCAGCAAATTTTGGCTGGTGAAACCTAAGGCAGCTAGTTTGCAAAAATTACTGGCACACACTCACTCTGAGCCACAATAATCAGATGCTAAGTGACCGTAATAGACAGGCTTCTGCCACCTTAAGAGTTTATATTTATGAGCGATAGGTTAAATAACGATTTCCAATTTATTCAGGTAGATCGCCTGGAACCTAATAAAAAAGGTATGCAGAGTCGTACTCAGGAATTCGTTGAAATATATGAGCCTACAGGACAAAAGCAGGCAGGTGAGCAGGCTCACCGATGCCTTGAGTGTGGCAATCCTTATTGTGAGTGGAAATGCCCCGTCCATAACTACATTCCCAATTGGCTGAAGTTGCTATCTGAGGGAAATATTATGGAAGCGGCAGAACTCAGCCATCTCACCAATACGTTGCCTGAAGTCTGTGGCCGAGTATGTCCACAGGATCGTTTGTGTGAGGGCGCTTGTACACTGAATGATGATTTTGGTGCGGTGACCATTGGTAATGCCGAAAAATATATTACGGATACAGCCTTTGCTATGGGTTGGCGTCCCGATATGTCCAAAGTGTCTTGGACAGACAAGCGTGTTGCTATTATTGGTGCTGGCCCCGCCGGATTGGGTTGTGCTGATGTGTTGATACGAAATGGCGTTAAACCTGTCGTGTTTGACCGTTATCCTGAAATTGGAGGTCTACTGACCTTTGGTATTCCTGAGTTCAAATTAGAAAAGTCTGTGATGCAGCGTCGTCGCTCTGTGTTTGAAGAAATGGGCGTAGAGTTCAGATTAAACACGAATATTGGTGTTGATGTAGATATGGGTGAGCTGACGGAAGAATTTGATGCCGTGTTCCTTGGTATGGGTACCTATAAGTACATGAAAGGCGGCTTCCCCGGTGAAGACTTACCCGGTGTGTACGATGCACTGCCATTCTTAATTGCCAATGTTAATCGGAATATGGGGTGGGAAAAAGAACCGGGTGACTTCATTAGTGTTGCTGGCCAACGTGTAGTTGTGCTTGGTGGCGGTGATACTGCAATGGATTGTAACCGAACGTCTATCAGGCAAGGAGCTGAGAGTGTTACCTGTGCGTATCGACGTGATGATGCGAACATGCCTGGTTCTCGTCGAGAAGTACAAAATGCTAAGGAAGAGGGGGTTCAATTTTTATTTAACCGTCAACCCATTGAAATTGTCGGTAATGGCAAGGTTGAAGGCATTAAGGTGGTGACCACTGAATTGGGCGAACCCGATGAAAATGGTCGTAGTCGGCCAATACCTGTCGCGGGTAGTGAAGAAATATTAGCAGCAGATATCGTGTTGATCGCATTTGGTTTTCAGCCGGATCCAGCCCCCTGGCTGGGAGATCTTGGCGTTGAATTGAATGATTGGAAAGGCGTTGTTGCACCGGAAGAACAGCAATTTAAATTCCAAACCAGTAATCCAAAAGTTTTTGCCGGTGGTGATATGGTCCGTGGTTCAGATTTGGTGGTTACCGCTATATGGGAAGGTCGTCAGGCGGGTGAAGGCATTCTTGATTATCTTGCAATTTAAGGCGCTGTTTTAAGGTGTGTAGTTGATGACTGAGCTTAAAAATGATCGTTTCCTGAGAGCATTAATGAGGCAGCCGGTAGATATGACGCCGGTGTGGATGATGCGTCAGGCCGGGCGTTATCTTCCCGAATATAGGGAATGTAGAGGGAAAGCCGGTGACTTCATGGCCCTTTGCACCAACCCTGATCTTGCCTGTGAAGTGACCTTGCAACCGTTAGAGCGTTATCCTCTGGATGCGGCAATCTTGTTCTCTGATATTTTGACAATCCCTGATGCTATGGGATTAGGGCTCTATTTTGAAACGGGAGAAGGGCCACGTTTTCGTAAGCCTGTTCGTACCGAGGCAGATATTAATAAGCTTTCTGTTATTGATCCTCAGCAAGACCTTCCTTATGTGATCAATGCTGTGTCCACTATTCGACGAGAACTTAATGGTCGAGTACCCTTGATTGGTTTTTCTGGTAGTCCTTGGACATTGGCTACTTACATGGTGGAAGGCGGTTCCAGTCGCGACTTTTCACGATGTAAAACCATGGCATATAACCAGCCAGAGTTGATGCACCAGTTACTTGATACCTTGGCAAAGTCTGTGATTGTATACCTCAATGCCCAGATCGAAGCTGGAGCTCAGGCTGTTCAAATCTTTGATACGTGGGGCGGAGCATTGTCTCATGAGGCCTACCGGGAATTTTCATTGCAGTACATGGCCAAAATCATAGATGGCTTGATTCGGGATCATGAAGGACGGCCAGTCCCCGTCATCTTGTTTACTAAGGGTGGAGGGCAATGGTTGGAAGATATAGCTGACTCGGGTTGTCATGCGGTAGGGCTTGATTGGACTACTCATATCGGAACTGCGCGTGAGAGGATTGGTGGTCGTGTTGCTCTACAAGGCAATATGGACCCTGCAATTCTTCGCGCTACACCACAAAGAATTCGTCAGGAGGTTAAGACTATTTTGTCGCAATTCGGCCCTGGTGAAGGCCATGTATTTAATCTGGGTCACGGTATAACACCTGACATCGACCCGGAGAATGCGGGTATATTTATTGATGCAGTTCACGAATTTTCAGTGAAAAGTCATCAAAAATATAAATAACTTAAGCAGTTAGCACTTTTTTGACCCACTGTTACAGTAGTTTTGCTATTGTTTACAGTCCGTATAGTCGTTGCGGTTTTCTGGCAAAAGAAAAAATAGAACGTATTCTGCCAGAATAGTTATTTCAAAAATGGGTGTCATGCTGGTATGAGTATCAAGCAGGTCAAGGTTTTTACGAATGATATACAGGTAGGGATGTTTGTCTCTTGCCTTGATCGTCCGTGGGGTCAAACACCTTTTCCCATTCAGGGCTTTCTTGTTCGCGGTCAGGAAGAAGTTAACGCGCTACGCTCCCAGTGTAATTATGTGTTTATTGATGTCTCCAAAGGGCGCAAAGCCATAACTGGCACGTTATCTCCAAAATCTCAATCGGTCCTTAAAAATAAAATACCTGCTGAGCGGGAGCAACAAGTAAAACCATGGCGTAACAGTGTTGCGCCTATAGATATTAAATCTAACGTGTATCAACAGGTTGTACCTCTGAGGAAGGAGGTTGAGCATGCGGATAAAGCTTTGCTGCACTTGCGTGGGCAATATACGTTAGCAGCCAAACAGATTTCTAAGGGTAAAGATTTCGATTACCGAAGTTTAAAAGATTCCGTGGCCGATATGGTCAACAGTGTTGTGAGGTGCCCCGATGCGTTCACCTGGTTATTGCGGTTGCGTCTGAAGGATCAATATACCCATGACCACAGTATGCGATCAGCGCTTTGGGCTGTTCAATTTTCTCGTCATATCGGTATGAACAAAGAAGATATGTCAGTACTTTGTATGGGCACTTTATTAAAGGATATTGGGAAGGTTAAATTAGCCAATAGTTTGTTGCGCAAAAAAGATCGCAATGCTGAAGAGACGGTTGAATATCAAAAGTTTGTTTCCTACGGTGTGGATATGCTGAAGAGCTTCGAACGCGTCGACACACCAGTAATTTCAGTGGTTAAGTATCATTGTGAGCATCATGATGGTTCGGGGTTTCCTGAAGGCTTAGACGGCGGAAAAATTCCGTTGTTAGCACGAATTGCGGGTATTGCTACGGTTTACGATGCCTGCTCTAATCCTCGAGAGTCTGCTGACCCTGTAGCGCCGTCACGGGCAGTGAATATCCTTTATAAAATGCGAGATAAACAATACCCTGAAGACCTTGTGGTTAAATTTATTCAGTCAATTGGTCTTTACCCTACGGGTACCTTGGTGGAGCTTACTACTGGAGATATTGGAATTGTTGTTGAGCAATATCCTGACTCACGTTTATCTCCTAAGGTGGCCGTTCTTAATTTGGATAAGGCTTCAGACGGCTATATTCTGCTGGATCTGAAGGATGAAACTGCATCCCGTAAAGCATTGATGAAAGCAGGTCAAAAAAAGGCTGAATCGGTTGAAACGTTGGCTATAGCGAGGGATCTTGACCCTTCAGGTTATGATGTAGATTTATCGTTTATTTCGACGATTTTTATGAAAAATACTCGCAAGGTCTTGGGCAGCATTTTGGTCGACGGGGTAAAGGAAAGTATAAATAAAGAGGCTAATTTTATCGGTAGAATAAAAAGCTACTTACGCCCAACAGGTTAGGTTGTCCTAGCCAGTAATTCACCTAATCGAGTCGTAGCTCCGGGCTTATATTCTTCAGACCATAACGTTTTTCCCGGCTCAAACATCAAAATTGCTGTAGAGCCAAATTTGAATCGTCCCATTTCTTCACCCTTCTTGAGTACAACTTCTCCAGAATCAAACTTGTCTGTCATAACAGTATTGGGTTGGTAGTGCCCTTGCCATACTGATTCGATACCCGCGACCATCATGGCGCCCACTAAAATAACGGCACAGCGACCGACGGGCGTATTAAACATACAAACAAGGCGCTCATTTTTTGCAAACAGGCCGTCCACGTATTCGGTGGTGGTACTGTTGACCGAAAATAGTTTTCCTGGAACATAGCGGCTGTAGAGTAGTTCTCCATCTACGGGCATGTGTACCCGATGGTAATCTTTGGGTGAAAGATAAATCGTAATGAAATCCCCATGGAGGAATCGCTGACTATCCGTGTCATCGGAGCCAAGTAGTGATGCTGTAGAGAAGGCTTTGCCCTTGGCTTGTAAGATATTTCCTTCTTTGATTTTTCCTAGCTGACTGACAGTGCCATCAGCAGGGCAGACAATGGAATTTTCGTTGTGATCCATTGGCCGGACATCTTCTCGCAGTGCCCGAGTAAAGAAATCATTAAAATTCTGGTAATCGTCTAAGGAACTAGATGCTGCTTCGTCTAAATTTACGTTGTAAGTGCGGATAAATTGTTTAATCAGCGCATTTTTTAGCCAAGGAGTCTTAGCTTCAGCAAGTAATGCGCCCAAACGAGATAAGCCATGTTGCGGCACGATACGCTGAAGGGCAATAAACCATTCCGACTTTAAATGATTCATCTATGGTAGCTCTACTGGGGCGTCTTCTAGGTTACCCCATTCGGCCCAAGAGCCATCATAAGCTCGAATGCTATCAAACCCTAAAATCCTTCCCAGTAAATAGGTGAAGCCAGAACGGTGGTGCGATTGGCAGTGAGTAATCGTGGGTTTGTCTGGGGTAATGCCTAGTGCGGCAAGACGCTCTAGGGCATCTTCATGAATTCGCTGGTTGCGTTTAAAGTCCATCATACTGGTCCACTCGCAGTGGATGGCTCCAGGAATATGGCCACCTTTTTCGGCAAGTACTTTTTCGCCCCGATATTCCGCTTCACTTCTGGCGTCCCAAATTTGTAATTCATTATTGCCCAGGCGAGCCATAATTTCTTCAGCATCAATGATGGGTGAACGGTCAATGTTGACATCACGCTCTATCGCTTTAGTTGTGGGTGTTTCGTCAGTAGTTGGGTGTCCTTCATTGTGCCAGGCAATAAGGCCACCGTTCAGATACGACCAATTTTTGTGGCCGATAACGTCTAGTGTCCAGATAAAGCGTCCGGCCCAGCCGCCCCCCTCATCATCATAGACAATCACATGTTTGTCGTCAGTTAACCCGATACTGCTCGCCATGGCGGCCAGTTTTTCTTGTGGTGGCAGTTTGTTGGGGCCAGGGATAGCCCCAGACATTAACTCCTGGGGTGATATATGGACGGCGCCAGGGATATGCATGCGGCTATAGAGAGAATCATTACACAGATCCACAATCAGTAGATTGGGCTGGTCAAGTAAGCTGGCTAGGGATTCAGGTTCTAGTAATTTAGGAATTTCTGACATGGTGCTTCTCATTACATAAGTCGGTTTTTAATGAACCAGATTGTACCACCCATAAATCTCGATTCCACCTATAAACCCCGAGTTATCTATAGCTAGAGAGCCTTCTCTGCGGACTACCCCTGCTCCAGGCTGTTGACGATATGCCAGTAGCTATCAATTCTTTCTGGTTGAATTTCGCCATTATCAACGGCAGCTTTTAGGGCACATTCCGGTTCCTTTTGATGTTTACAGTCTCGAAATTTACAGCGGCCTAGAAGTGGACGAATTTCAATAAACCCCTCAGCAATTGAGGTCGGGTCAAGGTGCCATAAACCAAATTCACGTATGCCTGGTGAGTCGATAACATCTCCTCCATTTGGGAGATGAAAAAGCTGCGAATTGGTTGTCGTATGAGTACCTTTTGCTTTTGTAACAGAGAGTGCGCCCACAGCAGTATTAATTTCTGGCGATAGCCGATTGAGTAAAGAAGATTTACCCACACCTGATTGACCAACAAATACACTGGTTAATGTATCCAGATAATCTTCCAGTTTTTCAATGCCTTCACCAGTTTCTGCGGAAGCTAGGATACAGTCGTAGCCCAGAGCAATATAGCGATCGATAAGATTGGTTAATATATGGTAATTATTGTCATCGATTAGATCAGCCTTATTCATAATAATCATTGGCTGTATCTCTTGATGCTCCGCAGCAACTAGGTACCGATCAATAAGATTCGCATGGGGTTCTGGGTAGGGTGCAACGACAATGATTATTCGATCGATATTCGCTGCTACTGGACGAAGGTTACTTCGGTTATCTGGGCGACATAGTTCGGAGGATCTGGGGTGTTGAGCGATGACAACGCCATGGGTATCGCCATCTAGCCAGGTGACTTTGTCGCCTGTGACAATGGTTGGCAAATTAGCTCTTAAGTGACAACGACGAACAGTATTTTCTAGGTGGACAGTGTTTTCTGAAAGAGTTTCTGGTTCTACATCGACCTGAGTGCCGTAACTGGCAATGACTTTGCCATTTTGTTCTAGGCCAGGATTAGCAGAGGATAAGTAGTCGTCTGCTTCTCGTTGCACGTTGACCTCAGCTCTGGCTTTTGCCTGATTTTGCTGTATACGTCGGCGTTGCTGCTTGGTCAAATGGCGTTTGGTCAACACTTCTCCTTCGTTTTTAATTAGATTAGGTCGATAAGATCCTGTCTTTCTCTTGCCTGCTAGGCCACCACTGGGCTGGCTTACTGAGCGGCAAGGATATAGCATATACAGAACGAGGGACAGGAGCGGCATATGTTTAATCTGGACGGAATTTACCCGTTATTGGCCCAGTTTGTGCCAATGCTGGTGACGATCACTATTATTGTCTTGGTGCTGTGGTTTGCGAATTGGTTGTTTATATATCGAGCTAGCCTGAACACTGAGTCCCGTTTGCCTGGTCAGGTCATCATGTTGATTTTGAGCGCTATTGCTCTGATTGCATTGGTCTTGTCATTACCTGTGAGCGAATCTACACAAGGGGAATTACTTGGCTTGTTGGGGCTCGTGCTTACCGGTGTGATTGCGTTGTCTTCCACAACCTTTGTCTCGAATGCTATGGCCGGGTTGATGCTACGGTCAGTGAAAAGCTTTCGGCACGGAGATTTTATCCGTGCGGGTGAGCACTTTGGTCGGGTGACAGACCGAGGGTTGTTCCACACAGAAATTCAGTCTGAAGATCGTGATTTAGTTACTCTGCCAAATTTATTTTTAGCCTCCAGTCCAGTAACGGTAGTGCGTTCATCTGGGACCATTGTTTCCTGTGAAATATCTTTGGGCTATGACATCCCTCATCATCAGGTGGAGTTGTTGCTAAAAGAGGCTGCGGTAGCAGCGGGTTTACTGGAGCCTTTTGTTCAGATTTTGTTATTGGGCGATTTTTCTATCACCTATCGTATCTCTGGTTATTATGCGGAGGTTAAACATCTGTTGACCGTGCGGAGTCAGTTGCGAGCTGAGGTGCTGGATAAGATCCATGGTGCGGGGGTTGAAATTGTCTCTCCAACCTTTATGAATCAACGTCAGTTGATCAATGGTGAGAAATTTATGGCTACTCCGCAACAGCGAAATCCACTTGAGTTGGGTGACGTGTCACCAGAATCATTGATGTTTGATAAGGCAGATCGTGCTGAAAAAATTCGCCTTCTCGAGGACGAACGCCGGAGTCTAATTGAGCAAATTAAAGCATCGAAAGAACAGCTTGACGGACTAGATGAGCCTCAGGCTTCTGAGGTAAAGGGCGAGATATTTAAGTGTGAAGCACGCATTGAAAAACTCGAAAATATTATTCAGATTGCAAAAGAAAATCCCCATGAATGACGTGACTGGAAACGAAAAAAATCCATTAAATCTTATTTGGATTGATCTGGAAATGACCGGACTTAATACCGAGAATGATGTCATTATCGAAATTGCCACGATAGTGACGGATAAGGATCTCAATATCCTTGGCGAGGGGCCGATTCTTGCTATTCATCAGCCCGAAGCTTTGCTTGAGGGGATGGATGAATGGAATACCCGGCAGCATGGTGGTTCGGGTTTAACCGATCGAGTTCGTAGCAGTACAACCTCGTTGGCTGAAGCTGAACAGGCGACGATCAAATTCTTGGAACAGTTTGTTGATGCTAAAACATCGCCGATGTGTGGTAATTCAATTTGTCAGGATCGCCGGTTTATGGCACGGCAAATGCCGGCGCTGGAGGCTTTTTTTCATTACCGAAATTTGGATGTGAGTAGCGTTAAAGAAATAGCCAAGCGTTGGCGGCCAGAGGTGTTAAAGGGAATTAAAAAGCAGGGGTCACATTTGGCCATGGATGATATAAAAGACTCCATTGCTGAGCTAAGTCATTATCGAGAAGTTTTTTTCAACGAGGCAGAAGCAGAAAGTTAAAGGAACAAGCGTTATGTGGCAGATTTATCTTTCTGGAGAAATTCATACGGATTGGCGGGAGCAAATTATTAAGGGCGTTAAATCGCTCAATTTGCCGGTTCAGTTCAGCTCGGCAGTGACAAATCACAATGCCAGTGATGCCGCCGGTGATGTGCTGGGTGAGGAGGAAAACGCTTTCTGGCGTGACCATAAATCAGCAAAAATAAATGCGATACGTAGTAAGACCCTCATAGAGCAGTGTGATTTGGCGATCATTCGTTTTGGTGATAAATACAAGCAGTGGAATGCCGCTTTTGATGCGGGATATTGTGCTGCATTGGGTACGCCCTATGTCACCCTGCATGATGAAACTATTATTCATCCATTAAAGGAGGTGGATGCCAATGCCATGGCTTGGGCGCAATCAACAGATCAGGTGGTAGAAATCATTCGTTACGTGGTCGAGCAAAAATAGTCTTCCCTGTAAATAACAGTAATCCTTAGCGTTTAGCAGCTGTGTTAGTGATTTTACGCTGACGTTTTTTCTTACCTGTTTCCGATATTAAATGTTGATCCAGTGCCCAGGCAACATGTTCTTGAACCAAGTCAGAAGGGTAACTTTCACGCGCTTTCAATGATTCAAGAATTTTGACGGAGGTCGGTGCATTGCCCAGACCAATTGCTAAATTTCGTAACCACCGTTCATAGCCAACACGTCGGATGGGCGAACCCTCGGTAAATTTTAAAAATTCGGCTTCAGTCCATAGAAATAAGTCGGCGAGTTCGCGGTTGTCGAGGTTGTGTCTAGGAGAAAAATCTTTTTCCTGGGTGGTGGTGGCCTCTTTATTCCACGGGCAAATGGCCTGGCAATCATCGCAACCAAAGACTCTGTTACCCATGGGCTGTCGGAACTCTTCGGGAATACTGCCCTTATGCTCAATGGTGAGGTAGGAAATACATCGACGGGCATCCAGTACATAAGGTTCAGGGAAAGCATCGGTAGGGCAGACTTTGAGGCAGGCTTTGCATTCGCCACATTGATTTTCCTCCGTCGATTGGTCTATAGGTAAGGGCAGGCTGGTATAGATTTCACCCAAAAAAAACCAGGACCCTGCGTCACTATTGATAACCAAGGTGTGTTTGCCCATCCAGCCAAGCCCAGCTTTCTCTGCCAATGGTTTTTCCATAACCGGGGCACTATCCACGTAGGGCCGTTGAATAATACTGTTTGGTACGGCCTGCTCAATTTCTCTACTCAGGGTTTTCAGTCGTTGACGAATCAATTTGTGATAGTCACGGCCCAGGGCATAGCGGGAAATATAGGCTTTATCTTCATCTTTAAGCACTGCAATCATATTGCTGTCGTCGGGTAGATAATCCATACGCACACTGATAACACGTTGAGTGCCCGGTAGCAGCTGTTCTGGGTGATAGCGTTTTTCGCCATGTTCACCCATCCACTGCATATCACCCTGATAGTCTTTTTGAAGCCATTGATTTAACCGCTCACCGGTTTCTGACAAGTCGATATCGGTAATCGTGACTTGTTGAAAACCCAATGATTTACCCCACTCCTTTATTTGTTGAGAGAGGTGGTGGTAATCAATTTCTTCCATTGTCTGTGGCATAGTGGATGGTATTGTCGGATAGCTGTTTAAAGTTGGCGTATAATTTTGCCAGATATTTGCTGAATAATCGGAATTTTATGCTTCAGTCCCTACCAATAGCCCTATATACCGCTGAACAAGTGCGCGAACTGGATCGTATTGCTATTCAGGAGCGTGCTATTCCTGGCATTAAATTAATGAAGCGTGCCGGGCGCGCTGTATTTAACGAGATCAATCAGCGCTGGCCAGGTGCACCAGTTACCGTATTTTGTGGTGCGGGTAATAATGGGGGCGATGGCTACATCGTGGCGGCTTTGGCCGCAGAACGCCAGCTACCCGTTCAACTTATACAATTGGCATCGCCGGATAAGTTGAACGGTGATGCACATACTGCTTACGAATACGCTTTATCAGTTGGGGTGCCTATGACACCGTTTACTGATTGTCTGGAGCTACAAGTGGGGGTGATTGTAGATGCTATGTTAGGTACAGGACTTGTGAGCGCCGGGCTAGGGGGCCAGGTACGAGAGCCCTATGCCCAAGCAATTCGATTGATTAATCATAGCGGCTTGCCCGTTGTGGCAGCAGATATTCCCTCCGGGCTTTGTAGTAATACGGGAACAGTAGCGGGTGTAGCCGTAGAGGCAAGTCTGACTGTGACGTTTATCGGGCTGAAGCAGGGTTTGTTCACAGCGAAGGGGCCTGCGTTCAGTGGAGAAATTGTTTACTGCGATTTGTCAGTGCCTTCGGATGTTTTTGATGGGTTGCCGCCGAGTGCTATTCGGCTGCAACGTGAAGATTTAGCAGAGAACCTGCCCGTTCGTCATCGGGATGCCCATAAGGGTGATTTTGGACATGTGATGGTGATTGGTGGTGACCTTGGGTTTGGTGGTGCTGCGGCCATGGCAGGGGAAGCAGCATTACGAACTGGTGCGGGTTTGGTCAGTGTTGTTACTCGGCCAGAGCATGTAACCGCCATTTTGACTCGTCGGCCAGAATTGATGGTAAAAGGCGTTTCTTCCGGGCAGGAATTGGCCTCTTTACTGGATGGCGGCGGCTCGATGCCGACGGTTTTGGTGATAGGCCCCGGACTTGGTCGAGCACCATGGTCTGAGCAGATGCTACAACAGGCATTGGCTTCAGAGTTACCCATGGTATTAGATGCCGATGCTTTAAATATTCTCAGTCAAGGTCGTTTGGTGGCGCCGCCTAATCGTACTAAATGGATTATCACGCCGCACCCAGGGGAGGCTGCTCGATTATTGGGTATCACTACTTCTGAGGTGCAGGCAGATAGATTTGTGGCGGTTCGATTATTGCAGCAAAAATTTAATTGCTCTGCTTTGTTGAAAGGAGCGGGTTCTTTGGTTTGTTGCTCTACTGATAGCGCCACTACCACAGGCAAGACAGCTGATGATAGTGTGATCGGCTTGTGTGATGCAGGAAGTCCGAGTATGGCGACTGCAGGCATGGGTGATGTACTGAGTGGTATCCTCGGTGGGTTGTTGGCTCAGGGGTTGTCATCAGATGTTGCATTGTCACTTGGGGTTTGTCTTCATGCTAAAGCTGGGGAAATGGCGGCTAGCGGTGATGAGCGTGGTGTGTTGGCCACAGACTTATTTCAGCCTCTTCGCAAGTTGCTTAATGGGCATGTTGGTGAATAAATGAGCGCCTTTTTTCCAGCTTCAGTGTTTTCAAAAGAGGTGTTTGACGAAGACGCGACGGTGCAACTTGGTGAATCACTTGGCGGTGGTTTACGTATAGCAGAGGTCAAAGGTTCATCGAGAGCTATACTGGTTTTTTTTGAAGGAGATCTAGGTGCGGGTAAAACCACGCTTTGTCGGGGAATACTTCAGGCATTTGGTCATAGAGGTGCCGTTAAAAGTCCTACCTATACATTAGTGGAATCCTATGAGTTGGGTTCTGCTCAGGTTCACCATTTTGATTTATATCGGTTAGGTGACCCGGAAGAATTGGAGTTTATTGGTATTCGTGATTACCTTGAACCGGGGAATTATTGTTTGATTGAGTGGCCTAATCGAGGCGCGGGCATACTGCCCACTCCTGACTTAAAAGTGAGACTTGACGTGACAAAGAATGGCCGACAAGTAAAGATAACGTCAGAGACAGAGATGGGCGAGCTTGTTCTGTCTAAGTTGGCCGAAATAGAGAGTAAATAGCTTGTTGCTAAAATCATATCTTTTACGTTTTTTATGGATAGCTTTTCTGGTTGTTGGCCAGTCACTTTCTGTTGCGGCGGCAACCGTTGATGGTGTGCGCGTATGGCGTGCGCCAGATCATACTCGGCTGGTATTTGATCTTAGCGAAGCAGTCACTCATAAAGTCTTTCCTCTGACTAATCCCGACCGATTGGTGATTGATATCGATGATGTCAGTCTAAAAGCGGATACTTCTACATTGGATTTTAGTTCTTCCCCCATCGCCTCGATTCGAAGTGCTGTTCAGGAGCAGGAAAATCTTCGTATTGTTCTCGATTTAACAAAGGCCGTGCAACCTCGTAGCTTTCCCTTGGCCAAAAATGAGCAGTATGGGGATAGACTGGTAGTTGATCTTTATGATCGTGGTAAGGAAACGGCTAAAACAGTGGCTGATGTTACTGCTGAAAACAACCATCGGAATATTATTGTTGCCATCGATGCAGGGCATGGTGGTGAAGACCCTGGAGCCTTGGGTCCGAAAAGGATCCGTGAAAAGCAGGTTGTATTGGCCATTAGTCGTGAACTGAAAAAAATGTTTGATCGAACGCCGGGTTATACCGCGATCTTAGTTCGTGATGGTGACTACTATATTCCCCTGCGTCAGCGCACGGACATTGCTCACCAAAAACGTGCGGACATGTTTATTTCCATCCATGCCGATGCATTTAATAAATCATCTGCACATGGCGCATCAGTATTTGCACTTTCTCGTCGTGGTGCGACGAGTGAGGCCGCACGTTATTTGGCGAGTCGTGAAAACCGTGCTGATTTAATAGGGGGCGCGGGTAGCGTAAGCCTTGATGATAAAGATCATATGCTGGCCAGTGTACTGCTTGATTTATCGATGACAGCGACATTGAGCAGTAGCTTGGATGTTGGCGCTGAGGTGCTTAAGTCCATTGGCGGTGTTGCTCGACTGCACAAAAAAAAGGTGGAGCAAGCAGGATTTGTGGTGTTGAAGTCCCCAGATATACCCTCCATTCTCATTGAGACGGGTTTTATTTCTAATCCGACGGAAGCCAAGCGATTGGCCAGCAGGGATTACCAACAAAAAATGGCGCGGGCTATCTATCAGGGAGTCAGCCGATATTTTTCTACGAATTTACCTGTGGGTACTTTATTGGCAGCCAATAAAGCTGGAGTGGACGCTTCGGGTCATCACTCCCCAAATACTTATGTTATTGCTCGGGGTGATACGCTTTCGGATATTGCCGTACGTTACAATATTACGGTGAAAGAACTGCTTCACCACAATGGTTTGAGTAGCACCCGTATTTGGGTAGGGCAGCGCTTAAAAATCCCGACTATTTAACACTATTCCTATAACGTAGTTCTTTTAAGACACCGCTTCTTTAACATATGGCTACATAAGAAAATACTAATGCAAAAAATTCATCTTCTCAGTCCTCGGCTGGCTAATCAGATCGCCGCGGGTGAAGTGGTCGAACGCCCGGCATCGGTGGTTAAGGAATTGTTGGAAAATGCAATTGATAGCGGTGCCAGGCGTATTGATATTGATGTGGAAAACGGTGGCGTAAAACTGGTTAGGGTTCGAGATAATGGCTGTGGCATTGGTGAGGAAGATTTGTCGCTATCCCTTAGCCGACATGCCACCAGTAAAATTGAACAGTTAGATGACCTTGAGGCTGTGGGAACACTAGGTTTTCGTGGTGAGGCATTAGCCAGTATCTCCTCGGTTTCTAGGTTGGCTATCACCTCGAGCGACAGTTCCGGAAAAGATGGACAATATCATGGCTGGAAGGCAGAAACTGAAGGGCGTGATATGGCCGTCCAAATTTCGCCTGCGGCACACCCCAAAGGTACAACTGTTGAGGTGCGTGACCTGTTTTTTAATACGCCGGCAAGACGCAAGTTTTTACGTACTGAGAATACTGAATATAAGCGTGTCGACGAAGTCCTTAGAAAGCTTGCCCTGAGTCATTTCGATATCGACTTTACCCTGCGAAATAATGGCAAGGTAGTACATAATTTTCGAGCGGCGACTACACAGCTAGAACAAGAGCGAAGGGTAGCCAGTATTTGTGGTACGGCATTTATGGAAAATGCCTTGTATGTCGATGTGGAGGCCGCAGGGCTTAGGCTGTGGGGTTGGGTCGGATTGCCGACATTCTCGCGCAGTCAGGCCGACTTACAGCATTTCTTTGTGAATGGCCGAAGTATCCGAGACAAGCTGGTGACCCATGCCGTTCGGCAGGCCTATCAGGACGTGATGTACCACGGTCGTCATTCGGCCTTTGTGTTATATCTTGAACTGAATGCAGCTGATGTGGATGTTAATGTTCACCCGACTAAACACGAGGTACGTTTTCGTGATAGTCGTACGGTACATGATTTTTTGTTCCGCAGTTTGCACCGTGCTGTAGCAGACATTCGGCCAGGTGATCAGTCCTCCGAGGCATCAAGTATTCCCGAGAGTTCGACAGATACTCATCGAGATGAGTCAGCCTCTATTTTTCAGCAACCCACCATGGCCCTTTATTCCCATCCGCCATCTGTTGGGACTGTAGCAGAAAATATACCAGTTTATTCATCACCAGAATCATTTCAGCCTGCTATGCCATCATTGGATGGCGAGTCTTCTGGGCAAGTCCCTCCGTTGGGGTATGCCATTGCTCAACTGAAGGGTATTTATATTTTGGCTGAAAATACCCAGGGAATGGTATTGGTGGATATGCACGCGGCCCATGAACGAATTACCTATGAGCAGATGAAACAGGCTTTTGATTCGGACAGCATACGCTCGCAGCCATTACTGGTCCCGGTCACCTTAGCCATTAGTCAGCCAGAAGCTGATATTGCCGAAGAACATCAAACACTATTTGACGCGTTAGGGTTCTCCCTGCAGCGGGCGGGGCCAGAGAGCTTGATTGTGCGGCAGATACCCGCCATGTTGCGGGATTCGGATGTGGAGCCTTTGGTGCGTGATGTACTGTCGGATCTTATCACCCATGGTTCCAGTGATCGTATTCGGCAACATCTCAATGAAATCATGGGTACGATGGCTTGCCACGGCTCTGTACGGGCTAATCGCAAACTGAGTATTCCCGAGATGAATGCATTGTTAAGGGACATGGAAGCCACCGAACGCAGTGGCCAATGTAATCATGGGCGTCCTACCTGGACCCAAATGTCATTGGAAGAGCTGGACAGGCTGTTTTTGCGGGGACGGTAATGTCAGGTTTGATGCTAGGGGCTTGAAAAGCTCAATGTCCTCAGCCCTTTTTTCTAGGTTTACTTGCGACGCTCAGTTACTCTCCAAAAAGTTTCATCCCATACCGCATGAGCTTTAGTCGTTCTGATGCTGTAGGCATGATAGCCGACAAACAATGTTCCATCGTCTTCTTCCCGATAAACATTGGCCTCAACACCGGGATCTTCGGGAGATTGTTTAAGAATAATCCATTCACCTTTCTTAACTTCGGGGCGTTCCATAGTCTGTCCTGCGTCACTACAATTTAATTAAATTTTGATACTAGACAATAATAAGAGCTGTAAGCCTAATGAAAGGCTTATGTTCCCAAGTCCTAGCGATAGCCGCGCATTATAGGGTTCTTTGATGAAAGTTTCTCGCTCAATTCGGTTTGTCTAGATTTGGCTGGATGAGTGGCGGGTTGGGGAGAGTATAGAATAAAAAAAAAAGACCACATCTTTGTGGCCTCAATGAGGGAGCTTAGTATGAGTTAGAAAGACGGAGTGAGTTCACTCAAGGTAACGCAGGCACCAATGGCACAGATTACACCGGTGCCGACCCAGGCATCTGGGCCCTGGGCAAACATACCTAAAGAGGCTCCGAATAAAGTTCCGCATACAATCGCAAGTAGGCAGGCAATGGTCCGATTATTCATAATGGTTTTCCTCGGCGTTTAGTTCTAAAGCACAATTATTTCTGACAGTGAGTCTATTAAAGACCGGAAATAAGA
>JASJGJ010000026.1:0-3491 GCA_033791605.1 Porticoccus sp. | reverse complement strand
GGGTTGCGATTGATGGTGGAGAAAAATACCGTGCCGCCGGGTTTCACCAATTGCGTGCAGGCCGCGATCACCGAGGCCGGGTCGGGCACGTGCTCGAGCATCTCCATGCAGGTAACCACGTCGAATTTCGCGGGATGCTTTGCGGCCATTTGCTCGGCGGTGATCTGCTGGTAATCGACGTGGATGCCGGATTCCAGCCCGTGCAACTTGGCCACAGCCAGCGGTGCCTTGCCCATGTCAATACCGTTCACCGTTGCGTCTTTTTCCGCCATGCTCTCGGCGAGAATGCCACCGCCGCAGCCGACGTCAATCACCGTCTTGCCAGCCAGACCGCCGCAGCGCTGGTCGATGTAATCCAGCCGCAGCGGATTGATCTCGTGCAGGGGTTTGAACTCACTCTGCGGGTCCCACCAACGCGAGGCCAAGGCCTCGAATTTGGCGATCTCGGCTGGATCGGTGTTGTGGTTGTCTGCTGTGTTGAGGGTCGTTTCAGTCATGGGCGTAGCTTACCGCATCACCGCCCTCGAGGTCAGCGTCTTATTGTGGTTTGATTTGATAAGTCGGCTGGAAAGCCCTTTTATATTGGGAGTCGTCCTATAAGCGACTAAAGCCTAACATTTCGGCAAGTGGCACTTGGGTCTCATCAATGGTGAAGATGTTGATGGTGCCGTCAGGGCTACCACAGAGAGCGATGTATATCTGCCCGTCACTGCCTTCACGTGATTCAAGCGCTGCTATTCCAGCATTTCCAAGTTCTCGTCCCATTTCAAAGATTGATATGCCGCTGCCCGGTTCACACTGCTTAGCGCCGCTGTGTTTGTATATTTCCACTGGCGGGGTAAGCCCGCAGCTCCATATATATTTTGGTACCGTCCAGTCGGCGTCGACGAGCGGCCCATCCAGTGCGCGCACCTGACCCAGGTGGAGCAGGGTATTGCTCGCAGTGGCGAAGATGGCAAAGAGGAAAGGGGCTTGTTCGGAGGGGTAGAAGCACGGTTGGGTGCTTGACTGTGTGATGATCTCTAATCCCCCACTATCACCACCGCCTATTCCTGAGCCTAATAGATAACCTGGTTCGTAATTAGTTGCAGTATGTACGGCTGATGTGATTGTGTTGGTATTTAACCCTTGCTCGTCGACGTTTAGGGTGATGTGCTGGCGCGGGACGTCAAGGTACAGGAAGCCAGCATTGTTTACGCGGGAAAAGTTGGCTGCTGTGTCGGGGTCTTCCGGGCCACTTGGGGTAATGTTTTCGGTAGTGTCATCACCTACCACTATGACCGGAAAGGTGCCATCGGTTATTACACTCAGTGGCACGTCGTCAGTCAGGGCGACGCCGAGGTCTGGCATATTGTCGTTAGTGACTTCTCGCGTCAGCACAAACTTGGGCACATAAATGCTGCTCTCAGCTGTGGATGTGGTGGCATCCAGTTGGCCGCGAATATCAGCCCACAGCGTTGCGTCCAGGTTTCGGCGAACGTTGTCGAATTGCCCCGGCGCCGGAGTGATCATCACCATGGACAGACCGGGGTCAGCCAGTGCGACTTCCACGGCCTGATAGTTGTCGCCAAACGTTGTGGGATGCATGCCGGTGACGCGCGCCATGTCCACCCAACGTTGCTCATAATGGGGGCCAAAACGGCCACTGACGTTTTCGATGCTGGAACTTGCTGCCCAACCCGTTTCGAGTTGGGTAGTTTGGGCGGCAACCAGTCGTGTGCGACTGCCGATTTCATTCATCGACAGCTGGTTACCGAGGGTGTCATCAATGAGCGTTTGTGATGAGAACGGGTCACCCACAAAATCGAGGCCGCTCATGACAGGGCCAAACAATTCCGTTTGTGTTTGAAGGTAAGTAGCAGCAAAACCATACTGCCGCTGGCCCCATAAAAAACGCTGGCGCTCGACGCCGTCAAACGCCTCAATCTGCTGCTCCCAAATGCTGATTCCGGCATACGTCGAAACGTCACTAAGATCGAATCCACTAGCGGTACTAAATGCCTCCAGGGTTGTGCCGTCGGCGCCTAGGGCGACGGTAGCCAAAAGCTGCTGGAGATCAAAGGGAGCACTTAAGGTGTTTTCATCGAAGGGTGTGTTGCTTTGAAAATCAGCAAAGGCGAAGTCGTGGTGAGCTGTCGTAGGATTTATCGGTGTAAGAGGCTGTAGAGCATCGGGTGATTTGCGCAGACCGTTGGCAGGGAAGGTCTCAATATATGCTGAGTCACTTTGCTCACCTTTTTGTTGTTCCGCACAACCCCCGATGAGTAAGGGTAGGATGGCCAGTGCCAGCGTGAAGTTAAAACGTCTCATTCCCTTAAACCTTCGTATTTTTGTACTGAATTTTAGTGGGATTAGGATACCACAGGCTTGTTGCAGTAAAGAAAAAGGCAGGTTGGTAGATTGGACAAGGTTACGAGTCTTAATGATGTAAACGTTGATTAACGTTAAATTGTGAGGTGCCGCGTTTTTTACGGCGTCCCAGCGAGATTACGAGCGAACATAAATTGCTTGTTAGATTTAACTATCCATTGATATATAAGATAGTTCACCATCTTCATCAAATGTAACTGCCATTATGTAGTTCGTATATTCGTCGGGTAGTTTTATATCTATTACTGAATAGGATTCCTCATCTTCTGGGTACAATCCGACTCTATTAACAGCAATGTTTTTAAAGAAAATATTTTTCGTGATTTCTGTTGTTCCGAATATTTTAATTAACTCATCATTGGACAACTCTTCTTTGTGATGCTGAAGATAAAATAATGCTGTTTCAGATTCTTCGCCCAGGTCATAATCCGAGGATAATGATTCAAAGGCTTTTTTGATTTGAGCATCAATAGTGCCAATGAATTTCGACACTTTGTTTAAAGTGTCTACATCAGTTGTTTCTGATTCGAAATTAATATCAACATCAACCGGGATTCCATTAATCTCTATTGCACCATCATAGTATTCTTCAAGATTGTTAGGGTCTATCTCGCCAAATGGTATTATGTTCATAATTATTCTTCTTTAAATCTAACTTAGATTAGTAGGAAATAATAATCCTATATGATTTTTCTGAGATATAGATATTTTCTTGTCTTTTTAAAATATAACACTCAAGTTGGGTTGTGATTGAAGCAGAGAAAGAGGAATTATTTCCCCTTTTCTTGATTTGAATCACAAGTCGTTATTGGTTTTCTGAATGTTCATCCGCCGCCCCAATTTTTTCACCCCATTGTTTGGCTTTGGCGAGAATGGCCTGCTGGTTCATCGTAGTCAGCACACGATCTTTCAACAAATGTTGTCCAGCCACCCACACATCGCTGACCTGTTCGCGCCCGGTGGCATAAACCAGTTGCGATATGGGGTGATAAACAGGCTGCGTTTCTAACTCACCGAGATTAACGGCGGTGATATCGGCGGCCTTGCCTGCTTCGAGTGAACCAATTTGAGTTTCCAGTCCCAATGCTTTGGCACCACCGAGGGTGGCCATGTGCAGGGCC
>JASJGJ010000025.1:0-2766 GCA_033791605.1 Porticoccus sp. | reverse complement strand
ATCCAATGATCTGCCGTATTTGGTGAGTGCACAGCCGCTGGAAAGAGCCATCAACCATATTGTCGACGGGAAGCGCCATATGCCCACAAAAGGGATGATCTATATCATTCCCGGCTCGACATCGTTGGTTGCCCCTTTCTCTGAACTTATGCACCTCACACTCCATGCCGCCTCACAGCGGTATGCCGACGAGCTATCGCAAAGCATGCCAAGAGCAGAGGCCCAAAGGCACGCTAGAGTCGCCGGCGAAACGGCCAATGAAGCCGCAGCGACTCTGCTTGCCAGCGAATTCTTGAGAACGCATAACTGCAAAGAAAAGCTATCCACGGTCAACCTGGTTGCTCGAAGCATGGCTTCCCAATATCCATTTGTGCCCAGTGCCATCAGCTATATGAAACAACATGGCCTCCAGCCATCACTCAATTTGTTTCAGAGTAGTCCTTCGGAATTCATGCAAAAGCAGAAAGGCTGAGGTTGTTAATTACCTGTTTAGGGCGAAACATTTAAGACGAAACATTTAAAGAGAAAAAGCACAACGTTACTGTCTGCATTAATGTCTACTGTCGATCGCACGCTATACCTTTCAGACTTTTTTACAGAGCATGCGAAGTCTTCTTTTTTCTCTTTATAGACGCGATTGATGCGTCTAATCATTAGCAATTCACTACACTATTCGTCTTGCTAAGTGTCGATTTAATTTACAGTCTTCCTATCAGGCATAATGCTAAAAAATATTAATTACGAGATATCAGTGAGTTATATCGCTGGTACGATTTATGCTGATTAATTGTTAGTAGTAGTCAATTTGGATTTAAGAATACCAAGGAGGTATTTACAATGAAAAGACATACTATTATTTTCACTACACTTTTTTTCTGTCTAATATTCCTACCATTAACCGCGAATGCAATTTTGGTTAGCGGTGGTGACATTGTAAGAGTTGATTTTGACCTTAGTGCTGAAACGCCAGCACCGCCATTTGAAGGTATCTATACATCAATGGCATTTGGTTCTAGTGATTATCTGAACATGAATGAAGGATTTACAATCGGCGTATTCGACGATGGTGGCCAAGGTTTAGACGATGGCACAGGGTATTTCCTTTTGTACGATATCGTAGGTTCATTTGATTTGATCGATGCTTGGGCAAATGGGGTTTTTTATAGTGGCGGTTACGTCGCAACTGATACTGTCGCTGGAACGATCTCTCTATTGGCAACATTGCCAGACCTTGGTGACTCACTGGCAACACCGTTTGTATATGTAAATACTCTTTCAAATGTTTCTTGGTTTGGCCATGACCGGATACTGTTGCCATCAACATCAGTACCGGAACCTGCAACAATCGCACTACTGGGTCTTGGCCTTGTTGGGTTAGGTTTTGCGCGTAGGAAGAAAGTCGCTTAAATAATGACGAAGCAGTATCACCAAACCCCGTACCAGTGCGGGGTTTTTTATGTCTGAATGGAAATTGACGATTACCCTAGAACAGCACTGTGTGTCGTCAATATAGATCCGGGATCTTATCTACTGCCATAGCACGACGGTGGGATCATTTAACTGCAATTATCGAGACGTATTTTAGTAGTGTCTGGGTATTAATACCCGGTTTATGCCGAAGCGTTTCTGACTTAATGCTAACTACTTGACCTATCTCAATTAATTATCACCACAAATACAATTGCTCCTGAGCGTTTGTAGGCCATCCCCTACAGAACATCCGGGTTTATTGTGAGAGTATGTGAGTTGGGAATGGAAAAGCGAAAAGAGAAGAAGAGAAACAAGAAGAAAGAAGAGGGCAGGCTTGTCCTCATTCCCAAGTTAAAAAAATAACAACGCGTCAAAACACGGAATGTCATTACTTTCTAAACCAATGTCTTCTAAACCAGTTTCCTTGCAACCACGGCTCTCAAAATTTGAAGCCCAAAAACGCGCCGACCAGGTAAAGGCCTTTCAGGATGAATTGGCCCTGCTGCAAGGTGACGGCGTGCTGTCACTCAGAGAAGAGCAGACGCAAGCCGTCAACGCCTACCATCAAATCCTGCTCAGCCAATACAGCGATGATTTTGATATCGACCAAGACCAGCGCGAAAAACAACTCTCGCTGGGCATGCGCATCGCCTCATTCCTCGGCGCCCTGGCATTGGCCGCCAGTGTATTTTTTCTGTTTTACCAATTCTGGGGAAAGCTCTCCACCAGCAGTCAGGTCCTTATTCTGATCACCGGCTCCGTCGGCACGTTGGTGGCCACACTGCTGGTTGCCGAAAGAGAAAAAACCGGCTACTTCGCCAAGCTCGTCGGCCTGGTGAGCTTCGCGTGTTTTGTGCTGAACATCTCCATGCTGGGGCAGATCTTTAACATCACCCCGTCGGATAACGCCTTTATCGTGTGGGGCGCCTTTGCCTTTTTACTCGCCTACATCTGCGACATCCGTTTATTGCAGGCGGCGGGCATTATGTGTGTGATCGCCTTTATCTCTGCACGCGTCGGCACTTGGAGCGGCATGTACTGGTTGTCTTTCGGCGAGCGGCCGGAAAACTTTTTCCCCGTCGCCATTTTGTTATTCCTGTTCCCGCAGTTTGTGAAGCATCACCGCTACTGGGGCTTCGCCCCCATTTATCGCGTGTTCGGCCTGCTGTGTCTTTTATTGCCCATACTCGTGCTCGCGAACTACGGCCGAATCAGTTACCTCGCAATGGACACCGACGTTATTGAAGGTTTCTATCAACTGGCCGGCTTTGTGCTCAGCGCCGGGGCCGTGTGGTG
>JASJGJ010000024.1:0-21969 GCA_033791605.1 Porticoccus sp. | reverse complement strand
TGAAGGTATAATCAGTTTGGAAGAAGCTAATAGGGTAACCAAGGATTAATCCATGGCAATGGCACAAGCACAAACCTTTGTTTACAAGGGTAAAGATAAAAGAGGCAAAGCCACACAGGGGGAAATCAAGGGCACGAACTTGATGTTAGTGAAAGCACAACTTCGCAAACAGGGCGTTATTCCCACCTCAGTAAAAAAGAAATCCAAACCACTATTTGGAGGATCTAAACCAATAACCTCTGCTGATATTTGTGCCTTGACCCGACAAATGGCGACAATGATGAAGGCGGGAGTACCCTTAGTACAAAGTTTTGATATTGTTGCTGAAGGTGCAGACAAAGAATCACTAAGAGATCTGATTAACAATATTCGTGAAGATGTATCTGCAGGTCTGAGCTTCGGATCGTCCTTAAGAAAACACCCCAAATATTTTGATAATCTTTTTTGTAGTTTAGTTGAAGCAGGCGAACAAGCGGGGGCCTTGGAAACCATGCTTGCCAGAATTGCTACTTATAAAGAAAAAACTGAAACCCTGAAAGCCAAAATCAAGAAAGCTCTAACATACCCTACCGCTGTAGTTATTGTCGCCATAGTAGTTACGGCCATTCTGCTAATAAAAGTGGTTCCAATTTTTGCTCAAACATTTAGTAATTTTGGCGGTGAACTCCCAGCCTTTACTCAATTTGTCATGGGCATTTCTGAGTCAGCTCAAGAGTGGTGGCTAGTCTGGCTAGCCAGCCTTATAGCTATTTTCTTTCTCATCAGAGAAACTCACCGACGCTCACCTAAATTTGAGGCGGCTATTGATAAGTACTCACTCAAAGTACCCATTGTTGGCAATATTTTATATCAAGCTATCATAGCCCGTTTTGCTCGCACACTCTCCACGACTTTTGCTGCAGGGGTACCGTTAGTCGAAGCACTAAATTCTGTAGCTGGAGCCTCGGGTAATGCCGTGTACCGGGAAGCTACACTTAAAGTCCGGGATGATGTCACTACAGGCATACAGCTCAACCAAGCATTGCGAGCGTCAGGCAAGTTTCCTGTTCTACTACTACAAATGGCGTCCATCGGTGAAGAATCCGGTGCCCTAGACGAAATGTTAGAAAAAGCCGCTGAACACGATGAAGAAGCTGTCGACAATGCAGTAGACAACCTAACTACCTTGCTCGAGCCTATGATTATGGCTGTCCTCGGCGTACTCGTTGGTGGGCTACTTATTGCCATGTATTTACCCATCTTTAAACTTGGGTCAGTACTTTAATACCCTTAGCTAATACAGAATGATTTGATCGCTATGACTGAAACCATGGGGTTACCCCCAGCCCTTGTGATAACGGTCAGCTCTATTCTCGGGCTATTGATTGGTAGTTTTCTGAATGTAGTTATCTACCGCATTCCTCTTCAACTTTCAGCCTCATGGCGAAAAGACTCCTTGGATTTTTTGGGTATGGAGCCTGACGCCAAGACCACTAAAGTCAATATTGTTGTACCGGCTTCGCACTGTCCAAAATGTGGTACTGAAGTAAAACCGTGGCAAAACATACCCGTTATTAGTTATCTGTTTTTAAAAGGGAAATGTGCTAGCTGTTCCACCCCCATATCCCTGCAATACCCATTAGTCGAAATTGTGTGTGCACTTCTAACGACCTATGTCGTACTGCATTTCGGTGTTAACACTACAGGATTTCTCGTCCTCCTGTTCAGCTGGAGTTTACTCGCATTAACGGGCATTGATTTTAATGAGCAGTTGCTGCCGGATAACATTACGCTTCCATTATTATGGCTCGGCCTGCTAGTTAATACCCAAAATACTTTTGCCTCCTTAAACGATGCCGTCATTGGTGCGGCGGCAGGTTACCTCGTCCTGTGGTGGATATTTTGGGTATTCAAATTACTCACTGGCAAGGAAGGCATGGGGCACGGTGACTTCAAGTTATTGGCTGCACTTGGTGCATGGATGGGTTGGCAGCAACTCTTACTCATTGTATTACTCTCATCTATGGTGGGTGCTGTTGTTGGCATTGTCATGATGATCTTTATGGGACGAGACAAACAAATCCCTATTCCTTTTGGTCCTTACCTTGCGGCCGCTGGCTGGATAGCCCTGATCTGGGGTGAAAGTATTACCAGCCACTACTTGTCCCTCTACAGCTAACTCAATTATGTATGTCGTTGGCCTCACGGGGGGGATCGGTAGTGGTAAAAGCACTGCTGGCGAACACTTCAAAAACCTAGGTATAGACGTTATAGATGCCGATATAGCCGCCCGCGAAGTGGTAAAAAAAGGGGCACCAGCTCTTTCTAAGATTGCTGACTATTTTGGAAAAAAAAGCCTTCTCGAAGACGACACTCTCAACCGGGCATATCTACGCTCGACAATATTTGAAGATCAAGAAAAGCGACAATGGCTTGAAACTCTCTTACATCCATTAATTCGAGAATGGATTCAACAGGCACTAAACAACGCTTCAAGCCCTTACGCCATCCTTGAATCACCACTATTACTGGAAACGTCACAACACCAACTAACGGATCGAATTCTGGTTGTGGATATACCCGAAACCCTGCAAATTTCTCGAGCTTCCCTGCGAGACAACAATAATAAACACCAAATACAAGCTATTATAGATACTCAATTATCACGTACAGACAGACTGAGTCGCGCTAATGATATTCTCGATAACAGTGGCCCACCGCAGGGGCTGCCAGACAAGATAGCAAAACTTCATCAGGCCTATTTAATCTTAGCCACAGAGAAAAAACTCACTGGTAAGTAACATCAAAATAAAAGACAGAGCGCTATATGAGCAAAGAAGAATTAACCACTAAAACGACAACCTGCAAGGTGAATTGCCCTACCTGTAAAATATCAGTTATTTGGAATGAGCAATCAAGCTATAGACCTTTTTGCTCCAAACGTTGCCAACAAATTGATTTTGGTGAGTGGGCATCAGAAAGTTTTAGTATTCCTGGAACACCCTCAATTATTGATCCATCCGACATGGACCTAATTGAAGAAGATGGAGAAACCCGACACTAAAAAGTGAAGGACGACTGCAAAGCCTCAATAATAGGCTGATTGGCTTCAGGGAACGGGTACTCTCCAAGCTCATTGATAGCAGCCCAAACAATAGGCTGCCCTTCGTTACCCCTAGCACAACCAGAAAAACTGGAAACCTTCCAAACATCCAGTAATACCGTTTTTTCTGGGTAATCGTGCTGAACCTTGAGTAGTGGCGAGGCCCCTAGAACACAGATGGCCAATTCTTCTTCCAGCTCTCGCGCTAAAGCCTGCTCCGCGCTTTCACCCTCTTCTACTTTGCCACCAGGAAATTCCCACAGCCCTCCTTTGTGAACATGAGCGGGACGTTTTGCGAGAAGAATTTTTTTGTCAGCCGCCACAATAACAGCCGCCACCACATGGATGACTGCCATCAGGTTCGATATTCAGCATTGATTTTCACATAATCATAGGACAAGTCTGTGGTCCAGACCGTCTCCATAGCATCACCACGATTAAGGAAAATACGAATACTCAGCCTGTCTTTATCCATCACAGCCTGCCCCAAGGACTCAAGATAACTACCTGCCCTGCCGCCCTTTTCAGCGATTAACACATCATCTAAATAGACTTGGATAATATCCACATCAAGATCAGGCAGGCCGGCACGACCTATCGCCGCAAGAATTCTTCCCCAGTTTGGATCCGAAGCAAACAGTGCCGTCTTTACCAGCGGCGACTCTGCCACCGTGTAGGCAACTGCCAGGCATTCAGCGCTATCTATGCCACCTGCCACGGCTACCTCCACAAACTTAGTGGCACCTTCACCGTCCTGTACAATTTGTTGTGCCAGAGAAACAAATAGCTCTTTTAAACTGCGTTCAAAACAAACCTGATCTGTCGTGGACAGCTCACGTAGGTTAACGCCAGACTTACCCGTGGCTATGAGCATGGCGCAGTCATTGGTTGAGGTATCTCCATCAACCGTAATGCGATTAAATGACACATCAACTGCGCTACTAACAAGACTATTCAGCAAACCCTGATCAATCTCCACGTCTGTCGCAACATAAGACAACATCGTCGCCATGTTGGGTTTGATCATTCCCGAGCCTTTAGCTATACCGGTTATGGTGATCGTCTTTCCAGCAAGCTCAAATTGAATACTAGCCCCCTTTGGACGTGTATCCGTGGTGAGAATACCAGTAGCCGCATCAGACCAACCAGATTCAGATAGAGCCGAGTAGGCCATAGGCAATGCTGAAATAATTTTGTCTACCGGAAGCGGCTCACCGATAACACCCGTAGAAAAAGGCAACACAGCTTCTGCGGTAACACCAGCGACCTCTGCAACTGCCTGACAGACGGCTTTTGCATTTTTTCTGCCCGACTCACCGGTTCCTGCATTCGCGTTTCCAGTATTCGTCACTAAATAACGACCTGGCGTAGAGATGATATGTGATTTAGTCAGCTGTACTGGGGCAGCACAAAATGCATTTTTTGTGAAAACACCAGCAACGGTGCCGCCCTCAACAACTTCCATCAGCACCAAATCCTTTCGCCCCGGCGTTTTGATACCAGCACTTGTCGTGCCCAATCTAAAACCTGGTACAGGCATCATTTCAGGGAAACAAACTTGACCCACAGCCATACATTTCTCTCTGGTGTACTGTCTTTAATCGTGTTTACTAGCCATTCGACCTTACGGCTGCTTTGCATAGCAGTAGATACAACGCTTAAATTAAGTAAGCTTTCCATGGCATTGTTTAAATTTTTTGCCACTGCCACAAGGACAGATATCATTTCTTCCTACCTTTTTACCCGATCGAACAAACGGCTGAGATGCTGGTGGTACTGGGTTATTGCTATTTCCACCCCCACTGTCACCCATAGCAGAAACTTCATCGTGCTTCATCTGCAACTGTTGACGCTGCTGAGCCTCTATTTGTTGACGCTCCAACTCTTCTGCATCATCCCGACTCCTTACTTCAACACGACTCAGGAAACGAATCGTCTCAAGTTTAATATTCTCCAGCATCTCCTGAAACAACTCAAAAGATTCGCGCTTATATTCTTGACGAGGATTTTTTTGGGCATAGGCTCGCAACCCAATACCTTGGCGCAAATAGTCCATATTGGAAAGATGCTCTTTCCAAAGTGTATCCAACACCTGCAACATCACTTGTCTTTCAACAATCCGAATATCGGCACCAATACTAGAAGACTTTTCTTCATATGCAGCGTTCATACTTTGTTGAATCTTCGACCGTATTCCGTCCTCATTCAAGAGATCGTCATTATCAAGCCATTGCTGTACCGGCAACTGAACACCAAACTCTGCGGCAAAATAACTCTCAAGCCCTGCAATATCCCACTGTTCAGCCAGACTTTGGGGTGGAATGTAATAACTGATTGAAGTATCGACCACATCAGCTCTCACATTAGCGATAACTTCTGCAATATCCTCTTCAACTAACAACTCATTACGCTGCTGGTAGACCACCTGACGCTGGTCATTCGACACATCGTCAAATTCCAACAGATTCTTACGCATATCAAAATTACGCCCCTCCACCTTGCGCTGAGCCTTTTCAATGGCACTGGTCACCATACGGTGCTCAATAGCTTCACCGTTTTCCATACCCAACGCGCGCATCATGTTCTTAACCCTATCCGATGCAAACAAACGCATCAGAGGATCCTCTAACGACAAATAGAACCGTGAAACACCGGGATCCCCCTGTCGTCCGGCACGTCCACGCAACTGATTATCAATTCGACGTGATTCATGCCGTTCAGTACAAAGGATATGAAGACCGCCCGACTCAAGTACTTGGTCATGACGTTTTTGCCATTCCTCTTTAATGAGCTTTATCTGAGCCTCAGAAGGGTTATCTATGGCCGCCACTTCTGCTTCCCAATTGCCACCCAAAACGATATCGGTTCCCCGACCAGCCATATTAGTCGCAATGGTCACTGCACCAGGCTGTCCTGCTTGAGCGATTATTTGGGCCTCTTTTTCATGAAATTTCGCATTCAAAACCTGATGCGGAATTTTTGCTGCCGCTAACCGCGATGACATCGCCTCAGAACTTTCAATGGTTGCGGTGCCCACAAGTACAGGCGATTTTTTTTCAATACAGGATTTAACATCCTCCACAACCGCGTCATATTTTTCTTCTGTAGTCAGATAAATCAAATCATTAAGGTCTACCCGAGCTATAGGTACATTGGTCGGAATGACCACAACAGGCAAACCATAAATTTGATGGAATTCGTAAGCTTCGGTGTCCGCCGTTCCTGTCATACCTGACAATTTATTATAAAGACGGAAATAATTCTGGAAGGTGGTAGAAGCCATTGTCTGGCTTTCGCTCTGAATATCGACACCTTCTTTCGCTTCAAGCGCCTGATGTAAACCCTCCGATAAACGGCGACCCAACATCGTCCGTCCAGTGTGCTCATCAATCAGTACCACCTGTCCATCTTGTACAATATATTCCACATCTTTGTTGAACAAGTGATGGGCTTTCAGTGCCGATTGAACATGGTGAAGTAACGCAAGGTTGGTCGCGTTATACAAACTATCGCCCACCTGAAGTAAGCCTTCACTTTCAAGCAAAGACTCTGTTTTTTGGTGCCCTTCTTCTGTTAACTCCACTTGCCGTGATTTTTCATCGACAGTAAAGTCACCCGGATGCTCTTCAGAATGAGGCTTCAGCATCGGTATTAGCTTATTCATCCGCAGATACAAAGCAGAACTATCTTCAGCCGCACCAGAAATAATAAGTGGCGTCCTGGCCTCATCGATAAGAATTGAGTCTACTTCATCCACAATCGCAAAATTCAAACCACGCTGCGCCTTATCTTCCAAGCGCAAAACCATATTATCGCGAAGGTAATCGAAACCAAATTCGTTATTAGTACCGAAGGTGATGTCAGCCTGATAAGCCTGACGCTTTTCCTCTGGAGCCTGCTGAGACAAAATAACATCTACCCGCATACCAAGGAATTCATAGACGGGTGACATCCACTGAGCATCACGACTGGCCAAGTATTCATTGACGGTAACAATATGAACCCCGTCTCCAGAAAGCGCATTGAGGTAGGCTGGTAATGTCGCCATCAGAGTTTTACCTTCACCTGTCCGCATTTCTGAAATACGGCCTTCATGCAGCGTCATACCGCCTATCAGCTGAACATCAAAGTGGCGCATACCCAAAGTACGCTTAGCCGCTTCTCGAACAGCGGCGAAGGCTTCGGGTAACAACTGATCGAGTGTTTCGCCTTGATGATAACGTTGCCGAAATTGTTCCGTTTTTTCCTTTAAAGACTCGTCTGACAGTGCAGAATACTCTTCATCCAAACTGTTGATGCGTTTAACTAACTTTTGCATCCGTTTGATTTCACGGTCATTTTTACTACCAAATAACTTTGCTAACAATTTCATTGTCTATCCACGGCATAACAGGCAAGGGAATGATTTCCCAAAAAAGGGTAAGAGTATTACAAAAAAGAGAGGGGGACTATATTATCGGATGGTACGTCGAATATAACTTGCGGGGTCAACGGAGCGACCATTTTTGTACACTTCAAAGTGCACATGGGGGCCTGTTGAGCGGCCACTGCTTCCCATGAGACCAATCACTGCGCCTTTCTTAACCGTATCACCCACGTTAACAAGATTATGCTTATTATGGGCATAGCGAGTGATATAGCCTTCACCATGATCCAGCTCGACCATTTGGCCATAGCCATTTTTCTCACCAGACCACGTCACCACACCAGAAGCAACTGCAACAATGTCTGTACCAGACTTGCCGGCAAAATCCACACCATTGTGCCAAGCCTTGCGGCCATTAAATGGATCTGTGCGATAACCGTAACGAGAAGACATCCAACCTTTATGAATGGGCCTCCCCGTCACGGCACTCTGTTGTTTTAACTTACGATCAACTATCAGGGATTCAAGAATTTCTAATTGGCTTTCTCGACTGGCCAATTGGCTTTCTAACTGGGTGTAAAGTCTTTCTAGGTCGCCATGTTCAAACACGCCGACCTGCTCTGCCTCAGGACCACCCTGTGCTGATTGTTGGCTGAAATCAAACTCGCCATCATCTAGGCTGGCAATATCAGTGAGCCGTTCACCCAACGCATCAATACGAACTAAACGCGCCTGCATTGCTGCCAGTTTCAGGGTCAAAGCTTCTACTTTTTGACGAGCCTCAGCCTTGCCAGACTCTAATTCTGCTTGCTGGTTTGCCAATTCCCGTTTCATGAGCTCAATGGAGCTGACCAAATCTGACTCTTCACCACCAAACTGCATGCCCAGATAAACACCACCGCATACAGGTAATCCCAGCAAACAAACAGACAACAGCACTTTCGCCCAGTTATTGAGCGTCACTGAACGGGACTTGCCCTCGCGATTGCTGATAAAAATAATATTCATTGTGTCTGCAAGTTATCTTTTCTCTTTATATCTGCTGGGCACTATACCGTGAGCAGGGGTTTCATATATGAGATCGGTGCCTCATCTTCATCATTTTCAAAGGTGACCACTTCCCAAGCATCTTTTTGGGAAATCAATTCTCTCAGCGACGCATTATTCAGCCCATGACCAGACTTATGTCCTACAAATTCACCAATCAGGCTGTTTCCCAGTAAATACAAATCACCAATAGCATCTAAAATTTTGTGTTTAACAAATTCATCTTCATAACGCAGGCCATCTTCATTCAACACCTGATATTCATCAACAACGATAGCATTGTCCATACTACCGCCACGGGCTAGTCCCTGTGACCTCAAATATTCAATTTCGTGCATGAAACCAAAAGTGCGCGCACGACTCACCTCTTTCACAAAGGATGTACTGCAAAAATCAACCTCGGCCTTGAGGGTTCTGTTATGAAACGCAGGGTGATCAAAATCAATAGAAAAACTGACTTTAAAACCATCAAAAGGTCTAAAGGATGCCACCTTATCCCCATCAGTCACAGTAACGGGGCGCTTAATACGGATAAATTGCTTGGGCTCATCTTGCTCTCTAATACCCGCAGATTGCAGTAAAAAAACAAAGGGCCCAGCACTGCCATCCATAATGGGCACTTCGGGTGCCGTAACATCAATAATCGCATTATCGATACCTAAACCAGCCATCGCTGACAGCAGATGTTCTACTGTAGAAACGCGAACATCCCCATTCATCAGCGTTGTAGATAATGTCGTTTCACCCACATTCTCAGCTTTTGCTTGTATCTCCACCACAGGATCAAGATCTGTTCGACGAAACACAATTCCTGAATTTACAGGGGCAGGATGAAGTGTCAGGTACACTTTTTCACCGGTATGTAAACCTACACCAGTGGCGCGAATCATATTATTTAATGTGCGCTGTCTAATCATTAATCACTTTCACCCAAAATATTCTCAAGGCCATACTCTTACCTATGGAAAGAAGCCTTATAATCAAACACGAAAAATAAGCTCACAATAATACCAGAACTGTATCCACAGCTCCAAGCCCAGAACCGTCGGCTATAAAGAGGGGTAATGCCGAGCGGTTCTGTGGAGTGGTCTTATTCTAAACCACTTGCCCTTGAACGCTTGGCACCTCAATCTGCCTGACGGCGCAAAAAGGCTGGAATATCCAAGTAGTCCATATCAGGATCCATTCTGGCATCCAGTTTTCGTGCTACGGCTTCGCTGCCTCGAGGCTCCCGACGTATGATCGTAGGCTTCTCCAGTGCATCGTAATCCATTTCACCGCTGCTTTTCATCACATTCACTGAAGCAATAGGTGTATTGTCTATTACTTTGGTTGGCTGCTTGCGCTCAGCCGGCTGACCCAACCCGGTAGCAACAACAGTAACCCGTAGCCTGTCACCCATTTCCGGATCGATTACGGTACCCACAACTACCGTCGCATTATCTGAGGCGAAAGCTTCGATCGTATCACCAACATCAGAAAATTCACCCAGTGAAAGATCTGGGCCTGCAGTGATATTCACCAATATACCTCGAGCACCCTGCAGGTTGATATCCTCCAGCAATGGGCTATGAATTGCTATTTCAGCAGCTTCACGAGCACGGTCGTCTCCAACAGCCTCACCAGTACCCATCATTGCCTGTCCCATTTCAGACATCACTGTACGAACGTCAGCAAAATCCACATTGATCATACCGGGACGAATAATCAGATCCGCAATTCCTTGCACAGCACCCAACAATACATCATTGGCAGCCTTAAAGGCCTCTAACAAACTCGTCGTTTTCCCCAACACCTGCAACAATTTTTCGTTGGGTACGGTGATCAGAGAATCCACTTTATCTTTAAGTTCTTTAAGCCCTTCCTCGGCTACAGCCATTCGCTTGCGACCTTCAAAGACAAATGGGCGAGTTACAACGGCTACTGTCAAAATACCCAATTCCCTCGCAACATCAGCAACGATAGGTGCTGCTCCAGTTCCCGTACCGCCTCCCATGCCAGCAGTAATAAAGACCATATCAGCACCCTGCAATACATCCGCAATACGGTCACGATCTTCCATGGCCGCCTGACGACCCACTTCAGGATTAGCACCAGCACCCAGCCCTTTTGTCAGGCCATTACCCAACTGAAGCACCGTGGCACTACCCATATCCTTCAGCGCCTGAGCGTCTGTATTGGCACAGATAAACTCCACGCCGTCAACACAGCTCTCCATCATATGCCGGAGGGCATTACCCCCACCGCCACCGACGCCAACTACTTTAATTTCCGCGCTATCCGGCACGCTATCTACTATTTGAAACATAACGATTACCCCTCGTTTAGCCTTTCCAAGTTAAAACACAAAATTTATAAACTACCCTGAAACCAACCTTTCAGCCGGCTGATAAAACCCTCACCACTATTTTCTCGACGCTTGGCTGGAACACCACCCTCCAGCTGTTGCTGCATACCGTAAAGCAGCAAGCCAACACCCGTTGAGTAAATAGGGTTATCAACAATATCTGTCAGCCCTCGGATGTTTTGTGGTGAACCTAGCCTGACCGGCATATGAAAAATTTCTTCCGCCAGCTCGACAACACCTTCCATCTTGGCCGTACCACCTGTGAGCACCATTCCGGCGGCCACCAAATCTTCAAAACCACTGCGACGCAGCTCCGCCTGCACCAAGGTAAAAAGCTCGTCATAACGAGGCTCAATCACTTCCGCCAAGGCTTGACGAGACAAATCCCGAGGTGGCCTATCACCCACACTGGGTACTTTGATGGTTTCGTCAGGACCCGCTAACTTAGCCAATGCACAGGCATATTTGATTTTCAATTCTTCAGCATGAGCGGTAGGCGTCCGCAAAGCGTGGGCAATATCATTCGTCACCTGATCACCGGCAATAGGAATCACACCGGTATGGCGAATAGCGCCATCGGTAAAAATGGCAATATCTGTAGTGCCTCCACCAATATCCACCAAACAAACGCCTAACTGCTTTTCATCTTCTGTCAGCACCGCATAACTGGACGCCAACTGCTCCAAAATAATGTCGTCTACATCCAGGCCACATCGACGAATACATTTTTTAATATTTTGAGCAGCATTGGCCGCACAGGTCACCAAATGCACCTTTGATTCCAAGCGAACACCCGACATCCCCAGAGGCTCACGCACACCCTCTTGGTTATCGATAATGAATTCCTGTGGCAATACATGGAGAATTTCCTGGTCAGCCGGAATCGCTACCGCCCGAGCAGCATCAATTACCCGCTCAATATCGAGGGGCAATACTTCTCGGTCGCGAATAGCCACAATACCGTGTGAATTCAAGCTGCGAATATGACTCCCGGCAATGCCGACGAACACAGAGTGAATATGGCACCCAGCCATTAACTCCGCCTCTTCAATAGCGCGCTGAATCGAGTGGACGGTGGATTCAATATTGACCACCACACCTTTTTTCAAACCAGAAGAAGGATGTAAGCCAGTACCAATAATTTCTAAGGTCCCATCTGGGCCAGCTTGGCCAACAATGGCAACCACCTTCGAAGTCCCGATATCCAGCCCAACAATCAACTGCTCTTCATTTGAGTTCGCCATATTTCGACCTCACACCTTTCCCGGTTTTTCGGGTGCTATTGTTAATTCCCGTACTGCTTGCTGTTTCACACCTTGTGTTTGCATTACGAATCTTTTAACTACATCTTTTTGCGCCATATGTTCCTGTGCTATTGGCTGCTTCATCGTGGTTACTGCGGTTTTTTCATTCCACCGTACCGCGATGCCATTGTCATAACGGATATCTACACGCCCTACCTGCCCAGCCTTATCCTTTAATACCGACACCCACACCAACAGGAAGCGGCGCATTTTTTCCATCACCTGATCACGCCCAACGACCAACTCCAAACCATTCGACAGACTCAACCACCAGGCTCCACGAGGATCTCTTTTCAATCCGCTTATTTTTAAATTCACCGGCTGAAGCAGCTGTGCTATTTCCCTATAGGACTTCATTATCGAACGCTCCGCATTTTCGTCCCCTTGCAATAAGGGCAAATGCTTCAGCTTGCTGTTATCTGCAATCTCTAACATTTCTCCACGGCTGTTAAGAAAGCCCTGCTTTCCCCAACGAGCTATGGGCACCTCTTCAACAACAGAAATAACCAAGCCTCCAGGCCATTGACGACGAACTGTTACCGTTTCCACCCAAGGCTGCAATTCCAACTCGCTGCGTATTTGTGCCAAATCCAGGCTAAGAATCCCGCCGTCAATCAGCGGCTCAACCAAATGCTGAATCTCGTCCTGATTGACATGACTGAACTCACCTTTTATCGCGATAACACTAATAGGCACATCAAGTTTTCTAAAAACCTGCTCTCCGCCCCACAACACACCCATCAGCACCGCCATCAAAGACAACATGGAAAATCCTCGAACCAACCAGCGCAACCTCTCACGCCAAGAAGGACGATATTTTTGTCGACGAGCCGCTCCACCCTGATGACGGTTCACTACCATTGCCCTGCTCTCAAAAATCCAACACCACAACTCAACAGAAAACCCGCCATTACAGTGCGCTATCCAAAATTTTCATCACCAATTGATCAAAACTGTAACCTGCCGCTGCGGCGGCCATTGGCAACAAGCTGTGATCGGTCATACCCGGGACCGTATTCACCTCAAGCAAGAAAAACTCACCATGGGCATTAGCCATCACATCCACACGCCCCCAGCCACTACAATTCAAACTCTCAAAAGCCTTTCTCGCTAATTCTCCAAGGGCTTTTTCATCTTCATTATTCAACCCACAGGGACAAAGGTAACGGGTATCGTCAGCCAGATATTTAGCGTCGTAATCATAAAATGTATGATCTGTTTCCAGCTTGATAGCGGGCAACACCTCTCCATCCAACATGGCCACGGTATATTCGGCACCAGTAATCCATTGCTCGGCGATAACACTGCTATCCAGCTTTGCTGCCACTTGCCATGCCTGCTTCAGGGCTTCAGGACTATCTACCCTGCTCATACCTAAACTGGACCCCTCATGAGAGGGCTTCACCATGGCCACACCACCCAATACATCAAGGGTTTTCTGCCAATCCGTATTCTCGGCGAGTACCGCAAAGGCCGGTGTCGGCAAACCAACACCTTGCCAAAACTGCTTGCTATGTAACTTATCCATAGCCAACGCAGAAGCAAATACACCGCTGCCGGTATAGGGCAAACCACAAAACTGCAGTGCACCCTGCAAACTTCCATCCTCTCCACCTGGGCCATGCAACATAATGAGCACTCGATCGAGCTGATACTCGGGCAGCCGTTGCAGTAAATTTTCACCCACATCGATGGTGACCACATCTACCCCGCTCCGCTGCAATGACTTGATGACGCATTGCCCCGACAGCAGAGAAACCTCGCGCTCAGCCGACGTGCCGCCGTAAAGCACGCCTACCCGGCCATACTTTTGTTTCATCAACTCACTTACTGTCATGCCATCTCTCTCATACAACAATCTCTACACTAGCCGCCTATCCGCCAATATTTTTACCAGCTTGCCAACGCTGCCCGCCCCTTGGGTGATAACAATATCGCCCCCTTGAACAACGCCTCTCAACACATCGCCGACATCTTCAATATCATGTACATAAATAGGATCCACCAAACCCCTTTGCCGAATACTGCGGCACAGAGCCCTGCTATCTGCTCCCGGAATCTCGTCCTCACCTGCCGCATAAACCTCCAGCAGCATCAGCACATCACAACTGGAAAGCACCTGAACAAAGTCTTCGTAAAGGTCACGCGTTCGGGTATATCTATGGGGCTGAAACACCATAACCAGCCGTTTATTAGGCCAACCTTCTCGAATCGCCTTGATCGTAGCGGCAACCTCTCTTGGGTGGTGCCCGTAATCGTCCACCAACATCGCATCGCCATTGCCTACGGGGTACTCCCCATAAATCTCAAAACGACGCCCAACGCCCTGAAACTCAGACAGTCCCGCCTGTATGGCCTGATCAGACACCCCTTCATCGGTAGCAACAGCAATAGCAGCTGCGGCATTTAAAACGTTATGCACGCCAGGGATATTCATTTCTATAGATAAAGGCTTGGTATGATCAGGGCGGCACACTTGGAACCGACTATGCCGCTCCTCCATCGATACATTTTCAATTCGAAAATCTGCATCATCGGCAAACCCGTAGGTCAGCACAGGACGAGAAACTTCGGGCAGAATGTCCCTGACAACTGGGTCATCAATGCACAAAACCGCCAGACCGTAAAACGGCAGATTGTGGAGGAACTCAACAAACGTTTGTTTTAATTTGTTGAAATCAAAACCGTAGGTTTCCATGTGATCAGCATCAATGTTTGTGATCACCGCCACCATGGGCTGCAAGTGCAAAAAAGAGGCGTCACTCTCATCAGCTTCCGCCACCAAATAGCGGCTTTCGCCTAACCTAGCATTAGTGTTTGCACCTTTAACCAAGCCACCGATAACAAACGTAGGGTCTTTTCCATCAGCAGCTAAAATGGAGGCCAACAAACTGGTCGTCGTGGTTTTACCATGAGTACCTGCTACAGCAATACCGTGGCGATAACGCATTAATTCCGCCAGCATTTCCGCTCGACGCACAATAGGAATGCGCTTTTCACGTGCACCCATTATTTCTGGATTATCCATGGTCACAGCGGAGGACTTAACAACCACATCAGCGTTGTTCACATTGTCTGCTGTATGACCCAACTGAATGACTGCACCCAATTTCCCCAAACGACGGGTATTATTATTTACCCCCAGATCGGAACCCGATATTTCATAGCCCTGATTCAACAGCACCTCAGCGATGCCACACATGCCACTACCACCAATACCTATAAAGTGGATACGACGAATACGTCGCATTTCAGGTACCTGATAAATGGCTTTAATGCTCATGGCACACCTCCATACAAACATCGGCTACCGTTTCAGCAACACCCGCTTTTGCCAACTGCCTGGCATTGACTGCCATTGACTGTAATTTTTTACGGTCACCCAGCCATTCGCCCAACAATGCGGCCAACAACTCGGCGGTTAAATCTGCTTGCTCAATCATGACCGCCGCATCATGCTTAACCAGCCACTCCGCATTGCGTGCTTGATGGTCATCAATGGCATGCGGATAAGGTATGAGTAGTGCACCAATACCTGCCGCGGCTAATTCCGATATCGTCAGTGCTCCAGCCCTGCAAATCACCATATCGGCCCAGCCATAGGCCTCCGCCATATCAGCGATAAAGGGTTCTACGCTCACTTCCACGGAGGCAGCCCTGTAGGCGTCTTTCGTTTCTAGCAAATGCTTTCGACCACACTGATGCCGAACTTCTGGTCGCCGAGCCTCATCCAACATGGCTAAAGCTACAGGCACCTGCTGATTAATCGCCAATGCACCCAAGCTGCCACCCAACACCAACAGCCGCAGCGGGCGCCCACCCAGAGCAACCCGTGTTTCTGGTGCTGACAAAGCTAAAATTTCCTTACGTACCGGATTGCCAATCCACTCACCTCGAGAAAATGCATCGGGAAATGCCATCAATACTCGACTGGCAATTTTTGCCAATAATTTATTGGTGGTACCCGCAATGGCATTTTGCTCATGGATAACCAAAGGCAATCTCAACAGTCGCGCAGCAACACCGCCAGGCCCTGAGGCAAAACCACCCAATCCCAACACCGCATCGGGCCGTTCTTTACGAATCACAGCCACGGCTTGCCAAAGGGCTTTCATCAATAAGATCGGTGCTTTCAACAACGTCACCACACCCGAGCCACGCAGACCCACTACATCGATATAATCAATGGGAAAGCCATTTTCAGGCACCAGTTCAGCTTCAATACCTTGACGCGTGCCTAACCAAGTCACGGCAATATCTCGGTCGCGCAGTTCCTGAGCCACCGCCAGTGCAGGGAATACGTGTCCGCCAGTACCACCCGCCATCACCATCACTTTGTTACATCTCCGCTCTGTCACGTCTCACCTGTTTAGCTACCGTCGGCGCGTTATTCATTTCCCGACTAACCCTCAGAACCAACGCCACCATGCCACTACAAATCAGCAAACTACTGCCGCCATAACTAATAAAGGGCAACGTCAATCCTTTGGTGGGTAATAGGCCAGAAGTTACGCCTATATTGATAAAAGATTGTCCTGCCACCATCATGGCAATACCGAAGCAGCTATAAGCAGCAAACCAATCCTGACGGCGCAGAGCTTTGCGAGCTACGTGCAACACACGTGACACCAACAAGATATAAAGACCAATCACCACAGCCACACCCACCAAACCAAACTCTTCGGCATAAATAGCAAAAACAAAATCAGTATGTGCTTCCGGCAAATAAAAGAGCTTCTGTACACTGTTACCAAGCCCAACACCCAACCACTCCCCTCTACCAAAGGCGATTAACGACTGAGTTAATTGATAACCGGTGTTGTACTGATCAGCCCAAGGGTCGAGGAATGTCACTAAACGCTGTACGCGATAAGGGGACATTAAGGCAATACCAGCTAAGCCAGACACACCCAGCGCCAGCAATGCACTAAACTGCCAGAGTCGCACTCCGGCGATAAACAACATCCCAAGCACCGTACCGCTCATCACCACAGCAGAACCAAAGTCCGGCTCTAACAACAACAAAAAAATCATAAACGCCAGCACGACAACGGGTTTCAAAAATCCCTGCCAATGCACACGAAGCTGGCGCTGGTGCCGCTCCAGGTAACCAGCCATAAACAAAATCACCACAAATTTTGCCAGCTCTGATACTTGCAAATTGATGGGGCCAAGAGGTATCCAACGCTGACTGCCATTAACCTTGCGGCCTATACCCGGAATCAATACCGCCACCAGCATTAAAACTGTCAGCAGCAACAGGGGCACACCGTAGCGATACCAAATTCGTGATGGGACAACGAGAAATACCGCAGCGACAACAAAACCGGCCATGAGGAACATTAAATGTCGCTTAAGGTAATAGAAGCCATCGCCGTAACTATGATCAGCAAAACTGATCGACGCAGAAGAAATCATCACCAAACCAATGCTGGCAATCGCCAACGTTGCCAGTAACAACGTTCGATCCAGCCCTTCCAAATAATTGGATAGATGCGGCATTGGCAGTAGGGATATTGCTGTCATCGCAAGCCCTCCACTGCGGCAACAAAGTGATCGCCTCGATCTTCAAACCCTGAAAACATATCAAAGCTCGCACAGGCTGGAGATAACAATACTATATCGCCAGCTTCGGCCGCTTGCTGAGCCACCTCCACAGCAGCCTGCAAGCTGGTGGCATATACCGTGTTCACACCGCCAGACACTGCATTGCCTATTACCGAGGCATCTTCCCCAATCAAGACCAGCTGCTTAACTGGGCCCACCAGGGCCTCAGCCAACAGCGAAAAATCCTGGCCTTTGGCTCGGCCTCCGGCAATCAATACCAGATTATTACCTGACGACAGCCCATGAATAGCCGCCAAGGTCGCCCCCACATTGGTTGCTTTGGAATCATTGATATAGGCAACACTATGAAGGGTCGCCACGGTTTGACAACGATGAGGAAGGCCTTTGAATTGGCGCAATACCGACAACATGCCATCCATAGGCAAACCCACAGCAAATCCTAAGGCTAGAGCCGCCAGCGCATTACTGGTGTTGTGTCGGCCCTTGATACCGAGCTCAGTCTCCGGCATTAATTTCTCAAATTGATAAGCTAACCAAGATTCGCCGTCCTGCGCGACAAGTAAACCAAAACCTGAAAAATCCGGGCGATCAAGACCAAAGCTCCACTGCTTCACCTGTTCACTCACCAACGGCACACTAAGACTATCAGCGCGATTTACCACCACCTGGCGAGCACCGCCAAAGATACGGTGTTTAGCCTGATGGTAATCAAGCAAGCTGTTATAACGATCCATATGGTCGGGACTGACGTTTAACACAGTCGCCACCTCAGCATTCAAACTCTCAACCGATTCAAGTTGAAAGCTAGAAAGCTCCAGTACATAAAACTGCGCATTGTCGTCTAGCAGTGCCAAAGCTGGCGTACCTAAATTGCCGCCAACACCGACACTACGGCCCGCAGCTCTACACATTTCACCGACTAATGTGGTGACAGTACTTTTACCATTTGACCCAGTGATAGCAATAATTGGAGCGCTAGCAGAACGAGCAAATAACTCGATATCGCTGACCACCGGCACACCTGATTGAATCGCAAATTGCACTGCAGGTATCTGGCGAGACAACCCTGGGCTGAGGATGATTTCATCCGCACCTTCAAAAATATCGATAGACAGTTCACCCAACGCCACAGGCACATCGGGGAATTCTGACCTAAGTTGATCCAAACAAGGGGGCTGCTGACGAGTATCTAACATCACAAAACGCTCACCCAGCTGAGACAAATAACGGGCCACAGACAAACCAGTGGCGCCGATACCGACCACCATCTTTCGTTTGCTACTGGCTATCAATTGCGTCATGCCACACTCACTACCCTGTTACCTCTCTTTAACTACCCGACTACAATCGCAGCCATCTACCACAACGTCACTTATCTCAACTTAAGTGTTGCCAAACCAAACAACACTAGAATCACAGTAATAATCCAAAACCGGACAATGACACGCGGCTCCGGCCAACCCTTTAACTCAAAGTGGTGATGAATGGGTGCCATGCGAAAAATCCGTCGCCCGGTTAATTTGAACGAGGCTACCTGCATAATCACAGACACAGTTTCCAGAACAAACACACCACTCATAATGAAGAATACGATTTCATGACGAACAATTACGGCAATCACACCCAGCGCCGCACCTAACGCCAACGCACCCACATCGCCCATAAAAACCTGTGCGGGGTAAGTGTTAAACCACAAAAATCCCAACCCTGCTCCCGCTAGAGCGGCACAAAACACACCGACTTCACCAGCCCCCTCGACATAAGGTATATGCAAATACTCGGCGAACTGAACATTCCCCACCAAATACGCGATCAACCCCAGCGCACCACCAACCAGCACCGTAGGCATAATTGCCAACCCATCCAGACCATCGGTGAGATTGACTGCATTACTACTGCCCACAATGACAAAATAGGTCAGCACCACATAAAAGGTACCCAAGGGCAGAGCCACCTCTTTAAAGAAAGGCACGATCAACTCATTTTCAACACCCGCACTTCCTGCCTGATACAAAAAAATACCGGCCCCTAGACCTGCAACCGACTGCCAAAAATATTTCCACCTGGCAGGCAAGCCTCTTGAATTTTTTTCGACCACCTTGCGGTAATCATCTACCCAACCCACAGCACCAAATACAAACGTCACCAAGAGAACGACCCAAACATAATGATTGGAGAGGTCTGACCAAAGCAGAGTACTGATAAAAATAGACAATAGTATCAGCGCACCACCCATGGTAGGTGTACCCGATTTACTCAAATGGCTCTCGGGGCCGTCCGTTCGAATCGACTGACCAATCTGAAGATGGTTGAGCCGGCTGATCATTGCCGGCCCAAAGATCAACGAGATTCCCAATGAGGTAAGCACCCCCAAAATTGCCCTAAACGTTAGATATTTCACCACCCCAAAGGCAGTAAAATATTGCGCAAGAAAATCGGCCAACCAAAGTAGCATCTATTGCTCTCCCGACTCTTTTATTAACCGCACCACATCTTCCATGGCCATAAAACGTGATCCTTTAACTAACACCACGGCATCCGACTGCATTCGCACCTCACCAACGAGATACTCACTCAGCTGCTCCTTGCTATCGAAATGTTTTCCATTTGCACCAAATTCTTGGACAGCGTTGAGACACAGCGGCCCCACTGCCAGCAAAAAATCAACGCCTTTGTCTGCCGCATAACGCCCAACATCCGCATGCAAATGCGTTTCGTCGTCACCCAGCTCGCCCATATCACCGAGAACTAAAATACGACGGCCATTAAAATTCATCAGGGTATTAATGGCCGCTTTTACGGAGCCAGGATTTGCGTTATAGCTATCATCAATCAAGGTGGCACCCGAGGATAAAATCTCGAGATTAAGACGGCCGGGCACTTGTTGTAATTTATTAAGACCCGCGGCAATAACACCCAACTCAGCACCTGCCGCATAAGCGCAAGCAGCGGCAGCAAGGGCATTAGCCACATTATGTTCGCCGCGCAGACCTAGGCGTATTGCAGCTTCTCCCGCAGGGGTAACCAACACAAATTCATAGCAACCACTCTCGCCTACAACAGGACTTTTGGCGGTAAAATCAGCCTGAGGATCTACCATCGAAAAGGTCAATACTCTGGCCCCTGTGGATGCACGCCATTGCTTTGCGTAGCCCTCATCAACATTGATGATGGCTACGCCTTCAACCGAAACTCCTTGGTAAATCTCACCCTTAGCCTTGGCTATATTCTCAATACTGCCAAAACCTGCCACATGCGCAGGCAATATATTATTCACCAACACGACATCCGGACGAGCCAGGCCGCAGAGATAACCAATTTCACCAATGGCACTGGCACCCATCTCAATCACAGCGAACCGATGCCTGTCACTCAGTCCCAGCAATGTCAGTGGAACCCCAATATGGTTGTTCAAATTTCCTTTTGTAGCGAGAACAGGGCCTGATTCACCAAGAATGGTGGCAACCATTTCTTTAACGGTCGTTTTGCCACTACTGCCAGTAATCGCAACGACCGGCCCTACAAACGACTCGCGATTCATCTGTGCGATATGACCTAGCGCCTCTGTGGTGTCAGACACCACCCACTGAGGGACATTAATATCCTTGGCCGGACGCTCAACGACCATCCCGCTCACTCGAGTCGCCACTTCTGGAAGAAATTCGTGGGCATCAAATCGATCGCCACGCAAGGCAACAAATAGTTGCCCTTCATCAATATGCCGACTATCTGTAGACACCGACTGAAAATGGCAGTCGGGATACATCAACGTACCACCGTACGCTTGCGCCATTTGTGACAGCGTTAACTCAGTCATCATCTCGCCCTCCGCGCTGGCGCAAGGCCAACCTGACCTGAGATTGATCACTAAATGGGAATTTCTGGGCTCCAATCAACTGATAGGACTCATGTCCCTTTCCAGCGACCAAAACAATGTCATTATCAGCCGCCGCCTGAATAGCAAAACGAATCGCCTCACCCCTACCAACAATAACTTCCGCTTCACATGCCTCATCTACACCATCACAGATATCCGCAATAATGGCGTCAGGATCTTCGCTGCGAGGATTGTCACTGGTAACAACAATGCGGTCAGCCAAGCGACTGGCAATACTGCCCATTTGTGGCCGCTTACCTCGATCACGATCACCGCCACAGCCAAACACGATCCACAGCTCGCCTTTGCAGTGCTCACGTAACGCCTTGATGGCATTAGCCAGCGCATCCGGCGTGTGCGCAAAATCCACGACAAACT
>JASJGJ010000023.1:0-6557 GCA_033791605.1 Porticoccus sp. | reverse complement strand
AGCACTTTAGAGATGGTTACTATTTACTTTGATTTTGTAACGCAATTTAGTTTTGAAATCGGGGGGGGGGGAATGCAAACGACCGTTTGCGTCACCTTATGTTGTAGGCTTAGCCCCGATTTTAGCACCACCACCTTAAGTGGAATCTGCATTCCCAAAATGGTATTAACAAGGGATGCAGATGAAAAGAAAAAGACGATCATTTTCAGACAAGTTTAAAGTCAAAGTTGCAATCGAAGCCATCAAGGGGATAAAACTCTTGCTGATTTGGCAACAGAATACAAGGTTCACCCTAATCAGATATTAGCTTGGAAAAAGCAGTTACTGACAAGTGCTGAAGATCTTTTTACATCTGGTAAGAAGCAAAAGTCCAAGACGGAAGAGGAGATTGGAGGTCTCAAGATGGACATTAAGTGGCTTGAAAAAAAGCTATGAGCCTGCCGATATCAACACGGAAGAATTGGGTGGCGGTAAGCCTTGAATATTCGATCCGGCGGCAATGCAGATTGGCAGGCGTGCCAAGATCCTTTATTTACTACGAACCTGCCCTTGAAATGAAGACGAATCTGCATCTAATGCGGCTACTTGACGAACAATATCTGCTGCATCCAGAGTTTGGCTACCCAAGGATGACTGACTGGTTACAGGATAAAGGGTATCGTGTTAATCATAAACGGGTAGCACGTTTAATGCAGCGCATGGGGCTTCAGGCTATCATGCCAGTGCCGCATACAAGTAAGCCTGCACCGGGGCACAAAATATATCCATCCCTCCTGCGCAATGTTGATATTAGGCAAGTGAACCATGTGTGGAGTACAGACATTACCTACATCCCAATGCGATACGGTTTCATGTACTTGGCAGCTGTTATTGATTGGCACAGTCGCTATGTTCTGGCTTGGGAGTTGTCGAATACGATGGAAAGCCTTTTCTGCGTGGATGCTCTAAACCATGCTTCGACAATGTGGAGCAGCTAAATTTCCAAAAAATAGGATCAAACCAGAAGATCCCTTCATTTTTATCTCCTAAGAAAAACCTTAACCCATCGTTAACCACCCTTCTGTTACATTCATCATCTTAAGAATACCCATAGTTCTGTCGCTGTTTATGTATCAGCGACAGAACCTTATTGGGGGATCGTTTTTATATACAACTGTAATTGGAGTGGAACACGAATGCGCATACGGAAACATCAATATTTATTTATCTTCCTTATCATACTGTTACTCAATTCATGCAGCATAGCCCCACAAACGGACTATGCTGCACTTGTTAAGCAGGATCATGATCTCGTAAGGAACTGGGAGCAACAGAAAACAGCTCAACAAACAACCAGCCTTAATCAACTTATTAATTCACCTGAGTTAAACAACTTAATTGCCGAGGCCCTTGCAGCTAACCCCACTCTTCAACAGACAATGCTGAGCCTTAAAATCATACAGGCACAGTATCGTCAGGCGAAAGGAGATCGATTACCAGAGGCCTCTTACGATGTGAGTGGCGAAAAAGACGAGGGAGATGACCAGAGCTATAGCGGTTCACTTACTATCAGTTGGGAATTGGACGTTTGGCAAAAACTGACCGATAGCAAAAATGCAGCTGCCATGGATGAGGCTGAACAGCAGGAAATCTTTCTGGCAGCCCGTGATTCATTAGCCGCGCAAGTCATGAAGGGGTGGCTTGGACTCATCAGCGATCAGCACACCATCGACATTGAACAAAATCGGCTGGAGATTCTTGAGCAGAACGAGGGATATATACTTCAAAGGTATCGAAATGGTATTGGAACCTTGGAAGATTTAGACAGTTCCCGCGCTTCAACTGCAGTGTCCCGTGCCTCCCTTGAAGAATACCGCGAGAATCTGGACCAAAGACAACGGACCATAAAAACGTTGCTTGGTCGTACCGGTACCGACAAGGTTATCGCAACTGAAACCTATCCGAAAGTGATAACCCCACTAGCAGATTTACCTGAGCAGACCCTGCAGCGACGACCGGATCTAAAAGCAGCTTATTTTGCTATTGAAGCCGCCGATTACAGAACGTCTGTTGCCTATAAGGATCTGTTACCGAGTTTTAGCCTGGAAGCAGCTCTTAATGATATCAGCGATTCACCTCAATCAATGCTGCTCAGCGATCCGTTGTGGGCTCTTCTAGGTCAGTTCACCGCACCACTCTTCCAGGGTGGAAAACTAAAGTCAGCTGCAGAAATTGCAGGACTAGAAACAGCACAAAGCTACCAGGCCTACCGAGAAACCTTACTGGACGCCATAAGTGAGGTCGAGAATGCTCTTAGTCTCGAACAGTCAATCACCCGCCGACAAAAACACATTCAGTCAGCGCTTACCAGTGCCCGTAACTCCCTTACAAGATATCAGGAGAACTACAGGTCTGGACTTGTCGATATACTTGACCTGATCACCGTTCAGGAAAAGACTTTTGATATTGCCGCGCAACTCGACAACCTCATTTATGACCGCCTGGTCAACCGCATAGAACTTGGACTGGCACTGGGCCTTGGAGTAACACAATGAAACGACGTAAACCACAATACCTTATCCTTACCGTATCGGTCACCATCCTAGTTGGCGTACTATTTTTCAATCACCAACTTCTGCAGGGGCAAACGGACGATAAACCACAACCTGCACCAAAAAAAATAATACTCCCTGATGTTAACGTCACAGCTGTAAAAAGTGCAGAATATGCCGTGAAAATCAGTGGGTTTGGGGAAGCGAAAACCCATTTCACACTTTCTCTAAAAGCACAAAACAGCGGTCAGATTGTCCGTATCGCTGAAAATTTTGAATCAGGGTGCCGAGTGGCGAAAGATACCGTGCTTGTTCAAATTAAGGACACTGACTATCTGTCAGAGGTGGCCGGTGTGAAAAGCGAAGTGGCAACAGCCAGACTTGAACTTCTTGAAGAACAGCGAGAGGCTTCACAGGCCCAGGCGGAATGGCGGGCATCAGGTCTTAGTGGTGATCCGGATTCAGCTCTAGTTCTCCACGAGCCCCAACTTGAGGCAGCACAGGCTTCTGTTACCAAGGCCGAAGCGAGTCTTGCAAGTGCAGAAAAGAATCTGAGCCTGACCCGAATTACGGCTCCCTTTGATGCGATAGTGGTCGAGCGCCTTACGGCTCCGGGAAGCTACGTCCAGGCAGGCACTGAGGTGGCAACACTGTACAGTACAGATTTGGTGGAAATAGCTGTGCCGCTGTCAACCAGAGACTGGTCAAATTTACCTGATTCTAAAACGCTGAACAATAGTCGCTGGCCTGTTCAACTGACAGGTGTTGAAAATGGGCAGACTTGGCAAGGCCGCATTCTTCGGGCCCAGCAGCATGTAGACGAGGCAAGCAGACAGCGCACTCTTTTTGTCGCTGTTGATTCACCACTTGACCAGGAACAACCACTTTTGCCCGGCACCTTTGTTAAAGCGGGAATAACCGGTCGAACACTTGATAATGTATGGAAATTGAGGAGTTCTTCTCTTAGTCAGAGGGGCGAAATATGGTATCTATCCGATAAGGATACCCTCTCAAAATTTGCAACAAAACCACTTTTTAGTGATGGAAACTCTATTTATATTGAGGTTCCAGAAGAATTTACAGCAACCTCCACCCGGATAGTCGACCATCCACTCAGCAGTTACCTCTCTGGTATGAAAGTCCATCCGGTTTTGGAGAATGATAATGCATAATAAAACACGAGGGATAATTCCCTGGTTTGTAGGCAACCCGGTGGCTGCTAATCTGCTGTTAGTACTCCTGATCGTACTCGGTGTTATGCAGGTGACAACCTTACGTAAGGAAGCTCACCCAAGCATGGAACCTCACTCAATGGAAGTCTCAGTTGCCTATAGCAGTGGTTCAGCGCAGCAGGCCGAAGAAGGGCTTGCCATTAAAATAGAAGACCAGCTTGAAAACGTCACCGGAATTGATTCAATAACAAGTAGATCAACCAGCAGCGGTGTTTCGGTTTCTATAGAAATGGATGATGATTACGATCTTGATCAACTGGTCCAAGATGTAACGTCCAAGGTCGATGCTATTTCCACATTTCCAGCCGATGCAGAAAATCCGATTATTGAAAAATCTGAACGTGAGGAACACTCTCTCTGGCTACAGCTCTATGGTAATGCTGACCGGCAAACGCTTCAACAGCTCGCCGATGATCTTAAATCTGATCTTCTGGCAGAAGAATCCATTAGCAAGGTAACGATCTCCGGACGGTTAGACCCAATGATGGTAGTCGAAGTTAACGAAGGACGGCTCCGAGCATATGGATTATCTCTGTCAGATGTAGAAGACGCGATTAACCAGGGGTCTTCTAATACCGCAACGGCAGTAATGCATAACGAACAACTGAACCTGCAGCTTAAGTCCTCGCAGCAGGCTTACCAGCAAATGGATTTCGCAGCTATCCCATTGCTGACCACAGCCGATGGTCATAGACTACTCCTAGGCGAGGTTGCCACCATCCAGGACCGTTTTGATGATGATACATCTGTATTATCGAGATATAACGGTCAGGATACCATTTCACTGCAGGTCATAACCACCGGCCAAGATGATATTTCAGATTCTGTTATAGCTGCTCGCGCAGTTGCTGAAAAGTGGCAAAACAGCGCAAAACTGGTAGAAGGTGTAGAGCTTGCCACCTGGTACGATCGCTCGACATCTATTAATGACCGTTTGCAGCTTCTGGTTAAAAATGCCTTAACCGGTATTTGTCTTGTTTTTGTCCTACTTGCTGTATTTCTTAATCTTACCGTAGCCTTCTGGGTTGCACTGGGCTTGCCGTTTATTTTCTTTGGCACCCTCTACTTCATGGGGACGAGTTTTATCGGCCTGACACTTAACGAGTTCACAACATTTGGTTTTATCATGGCCCTTGGCATCGTGGTTGATGATGCCGTTGTTGTTGGTGAGAGTATTTACACCCTGCGATCAACAGAAGGCGACACCCGCGAAAACACCATCAAGGGAACATTGCGGGTTGCACTCCCGACAATCTTTGGTGTTTTTACAACTGTTGCCGCATTTGTTGCCCTGTCACAAACAAGCGGTCATCTTGGTGAGCTTTATTCACAATTTGCCCTGGTTGTGACTATCTGTCTGGTTCTATCTCTAATTGAATCTAAGCTTATTCTACCTTCACATCTTGCACATTTAAATACACGACCCACAACATCAACCAATCCAGTCATGCGACTCTGGAAGTGTATTCAAAAAGGTGCGGACTGGGCCCTGTCCCAATTCAGTAATCGCTGTTACAAACCAGTCATAACATACGCCCTCCACCATCGCTATGCGCTAACGATACTGTTTATAGCAATCTTTGGTCTGGTTATTTCCATGCCCTTTACCGGGCTTGTGCGGGTCAGCTTTTTTCCTGATATCCCCGGTGATACCGTACGTGCCGAGTTGACGATGCACAATGACAGCAGTTTCGGGCAGACACATGATGCACTAAACCTTATAGAGCAGCGAGCGTATCAGGCAGATCGTTCCTTGCGCGGTGATTTGACAGCAACTTCAATCGCCAGCCTACAGGTATTGTCTGAGTCAGACCAGTCAGGTACAATAACCATTCAGCTTGACGGTGAGGCTCCCTATGACATCAACGCTTTTACCCGTGCCTGGCAACAGCTGGCCGGTCTACCAGAAGGGGCTCGAACACTCAGTGTCCAGAATAAACATAAAATGGTCGACGCCTTGCGCGTAGAACTCCGGGCATCTGATGATGCCATTCTCTCTGCAGCGGGTAAAACACTCAAAGAAAAATTACAATCAATGGATTCGGTGAGTGGCATCGATGACAATCTCGAACCTGGCCAACCTCAGCTTAATTTACAGTTAACCGAGCAAGGTAGGGCTCTTGGCATGACATCAGAGATGCTTGCCGAGCAAATTTACCAGGGATTCAGTGGTCAGGTGGTGCAGCGCTATCAGCGTAATAATGACGAAATTGAAGTGAAAGTACGCTACCCTGAAGATGATCGTCAGAACAGTGCAGATCTACTAAGCTCTTCGGTTCGTACCAGTGATGGAACCGTATTACCCCTTGCCAGTGTGGCAAAAGTCACCTACGGCTATTCCCGTGACAGCATTACACGTATTGATGCCAAACGTGCCATCTACATTTCAGCAGATGTTGATAAAGAGAGTGTTTCTGCCACCGAATTGGTGCAGACACTCAAAACCACGGTTATTCCAAATCTTCTTGCAAACTACCCAGGTCTTTCCGTTCATTTTGCAGGAGAAGCGGAACAACAGGCTGAAACGCAAAGTTCGATGATCAAAATGTTTATGGTGGCTCTGTTGGTTATTTATATGTTGCTGGCTATTCCTCTTAAATCTTATACCCAGCCACTCCTGATTATGACTGCAATTCCGTTCGGTATCGTAGGAGCAATTATCGGTCACTGGCTAAATGATCTCGCCTTGGGTATACTCTCACTTAATGGTATCATTGCACTGAGTGGAGTCGTGGTGAATGATTCACTTTTACTGGTTACTCGGTTCAATACCTTGCGAGAGGAAGGACTCGGG
>JASJGJ010000022.1:0-6074 GCA_033791605.1 Porticoccus sp. | reverse complement strand
CCGTGTCTACTGGCACGTCCGGCTTGCGGAACAGCTCAGATTCTTCCAGGCCCATCGCTTCACGGGCGCGAGTGGTAAGGCCGCGACCGATGATCAGGTTGATACGACCATCAGCTTGTACTTCATCGAGAAGCACATCTGATTTGAGCTCGAATTCGGAGAGTACTTCACCGGATTCGCTAAGAATTTTTCCGTCGTAGGGGCGAATTTCAATCACATCGCCATAATTGATCTTGTCGACAGGTGCTTCAAATACCAGAGCGCCAGCATCTTCCATAGTGTTGAAGAAGATAGGCGCAACTTTGCTACCAATACAGATACCACCAGAACGCTTATTCGGTACGCCAGGCATATCTTCACCGAAGAACCACAGTACCGAATTGGTGGCCGATTTACGTGAAGAGCCAGTGCCCACAACGTCACCTACAAAGGTAACAGGTAGTCCTTTGGCTTTCATTTCCTCGATTGCGCCCATTGGGCCAACCACACCGTGCTCATCTGGCGTAATACCATCACGAGTCATTTTGAATGCGGCACGTGCGTGAAGAGGAATATCAGGACGGCTCCAAGCATCAGGTGCAGGAGACAGGTCATCGGTGTTAATTTCACCGGTAACTTTAAATACAATAGTCTTGATGCTTTCTGGTACGGCATCATTCGTGGTGAACCACTCTGCATCAGCCCAAGATTGCATGACAGCTTTTGCGTTTGCGTTACCCGCGTCCGCTTTTTCAGCAACGTCGTGGAATGCATCAAATACCAGTAGAGTGCCTTTGAGTTCTTTGGCAGCTTGCTCCGCCAGTTCAGCGTCGTCTAACAACTCAACCAGTGTTGCTACATTGTAGCCGCCATGCATGTTGCCAAGTAGGGTAACGGCAGCGCTGCGATCTATCAGTGGTGAAGAGGCTTCGCCCTTAACCAGTGCACTTAGAAATCCAGCCTTAACATAGGCGGCTTCATCTACACCGGGTGGTACACGGTTGGCTATAAGGTCCAGTAAAAACTCTTCTTCACCAGCAGGTGGGTTTTTTAGTAGTTCGATTAAAGCGGCTGTCCATTCAGGTGACAGAGGCTTGGGAGGGATTCCTTCAGCAGCACGTTCTGCTACATGTTGACGATAGTCTTTTAACACGATCTGCATCCTCTTCTTTGTATAATTCAACCCAAATCAATGAGATGCTGGGCTACGGAGTTATCAGCAAAAGGTTGCTAATAACTAATATTTCTCGTGCCGGGTGCAATGCCCGGCGGGGTACTTATTCTACTACAAATGAGCTAATAAGGTCATGTTGACTGGATTGATAACGGTCATTCACTGGGGAAATTTGATGTTTTGACTTTATCCGTAGCCGTTATACCAAACCTAGACTTCTAAGGGTATCTTTCAGTTTATACTCCTTTCATTGATGACAATAAGCATTCGCAGCTGTTTTAATTAAGTCAGCTTTTAGTAAGGATAAAACAACGTGGCAGTAACTGCTTTAGAAGAAATTAAAGACTTTTTAGCCTGCGAAACGCCTGATGAATGGGTTGAGTCAGCATTGCATCATCAGGATGTTTTGCTCATTGATCACGCAAACTGTGAGAAGAAAGCGGCCAGTACGGCACTCAATTTGATCTATCGTTATGTCGACAACTTTGAGTTGCTTAATAAAATGTCTCGGTTGGCTCGTGAAGAAATGCGTCACTTTGAGCAGGTGATAACGATTATGGCCGCGCGGGGTATTGAATACCGCAATATTGATGCTTCTCGTTATGCCGCAGGCTTGCGGAAGAAAATCAGGACACATGAACCCGCAAAACTTGTGGACACACTAATTGTGGGCGCATTTATCGAAGCAAGATCTTGTGAGCGGTTTGCTAAGCTGGCCCCCTTTTTAGACGATGAGCTAAAGCAGTTTTATTTGTCGTTACTGAAATCAGAAGGTCGACACTATCGGGACTACCTCTCCTTAGCTAGGAAAGCCACAGAGAGTAAAGCTATTGATGAGCGTGTGGCCATCATTCGCAATCAGGAGCGCGAATTAATTGAAGCACCAGATGCGACCTTCCATTTTCATTCAGGTCCTCCTTGCTAACGAATAAAAAGCGATTTGTCAGGGTAAACTAGAGCGGAGAATAAAGATGTGCGAATTGCTGGGAATGAGCGCCAACGTCCCCACCGATATTTGTTTCAGCTTTACCGGTTTGATGCAGCGCGGGGGTAACACTGGTCCCCATGCTGATGGTTGGGGAATTACCTTTTATGAAGGTAAGGGGTGTCGTTCATTTAAGGATCCGGCACCTTCCTGGGACTCAAAAATTGCTGATCTTGTGGCTAGCTATCCTATCAAAAGTTGTTCTGTAGTCAGCCATATTCGCCAAGCTAATCGTGGTGCTGTTAGTTTGGAAAACACCCATCCGTTTACCCGAGAGTTATGGGGGCAGAATTGGACCTTTGCTCACAATGGCCAACTGGAGGGCTGTGAGAGCCTTGATACCGGTTTTTTTCAAGCCATCGGTGAAACTGACAGTGAGCATGCTTTTTGCTGGATACTGAACCAACTCAAACTTCGTTACCCCCTATCTCTAGGAAATTCGGCACCTGAGGACAGGGTTGATGTCTACAGCTATATCGCGCAGTTGGCCGACCAGCTGAATGCGTTCGGGGTGTTTAATATGTTGCTCACAGATGGTGAATATCTGATGGCTTATTGCAGTAATAATCTCCACTGGATTACCCGGAGGGCTCCCTTTGGTGAGGCAAGCCTGACGGACGAAGATGTCATTATCGACTTTAAGCAGGAAACCACGCCCAATGACGTGGTAACAGTGATTGCTACCCAGCCGCTTACCCGCAATGAAACCTGGCAACAGATTCAGCCAGGTCACTATAATTTGTTTCGTTATGGTGAAAAGATTAGTGATGAGAACATTGTGAGCAAATAATAAAGAAATAGGGGTTTAGCCGTCCGTTAGAATGCCATCCTCTGGTGGATTTCAACACCGAGGACGTTTATCCTTCTGCAACCTTACATAATACTCATAATTACCCTCAGGCCAGAAGCCCTCAATGTCAAAACCTTCAATGTCAAAAATAGCGCCTTTCAACAGTAGCAAATTTTTAAACAACGAATTTTTCGGTAAGAAGATTACTTCTCCGTTTACCATCCCTTCTGGAATTGTGACAACGGCAACTTCAATTATTCAACATATTTTCGACACCATGCCCGAAGTGGGTGTATTGACCACTAAAAGTGTTGGACTAGAGCCAAGGCCAGGCTATCGGGAACCCGTAATTAGTCAGTATGCCCCCGGTTGCTTTGTAAATGCCGTAGGTTTGACCAATCCCGGTGCCAGACAGTTGGCGGAGTCTTTAGCTACCCTTAATGTGCCCGAAGATCGTTTCCTACTGACCTCCATTTTTGGTGGTAGCGTTGAAGAGTTTGTTGAAGTGGCGAAAATTGTTGCGCCATTTTCTGATGGACTGGAACTCAATTTGTCATGTCCTCATGCCAAGGGTTATGGCATGGCTATGGGGCAGGATCCCAAGCTAGTCAAAGAAATTACTGCGGCGGTAAAAGCAGCTGTAGATATTCCTGTGATCCCCAAATTGACCCCCAATACAGACAATATTGCCGAGATTGCCAGGGCGGCTGTAGAAGGTGGTGCGGACGGACTTTGTGCCATTAATACAGTAGGCCCCGGATATACTTCTGCTCATGGACATCCTGTTCTGAGTAATGGTGCCGGTGGAATGTCAGGTAAAGGGGTGCTGCCCATTGGGTTGAAATGTGTGCGAGAAATTGCCGAGGCGGTTGATTGCCCCATTATTGGTTGTGGTGGTGTCAGCAGTGCAGATGATGTTCGGGCATTTGTTAATGCGGGCGCTGATATTGTTGGCGTTGGCTCGGCGCTGATTGGTTTGACCACCGATGAAATGCGTGACTACTTCCAAACCTTGCGTAGGGATATTGAGTATGGAAAAAATCAAGCTGAAAGTATGATTCGCTACGATGTGGATATGCAATTCCGACCAGTTACATTGGTCTCCAATGAGCGCGTGACCGACGATATTTGTATTCTCACTTTTGATCGCAAGGTAGATGTTCAGGCTGGCGAATTTATCTTTCTTTGGATTCCTGGATTGGGTGAAAAGCCCTTCTCTGCGCTGACCGATGATCCTTTTTCCCTCGTAGTGATCGATGTGGGTATTTTCACCCATGAACTCATGGCGCTGGAACCCGGTGTTGAAGTCTATGTTAGAGGTCCATACGGTATTCCTGTGAACCCCAGCGATGGATCCAAAATTATGGCGGTGAGTGGTGGTACTGGGTTGGCTGCGGTATATCAAATTGCCCGCGATTTTGAGAATGCCGAGATTTTTACCGGGGCTCGCAGCGGTAAACGCCTGTATTTTCTCGAGGAGTGCAAAAAAATTGCCGATGTTCACGTAGCGACGGATGATGGCAGCGAAGGCTATCAGGGATTTGTTACTGAGCTGCTCCGGGATCGCTTGCAAGAAATGCCACGGGACGAGCTGGATAACTTGGTGTTCTATAACTGTGGGCCAGCACCGATGGTTCATGCTGCTATTGCGGTACAGCGGGAATTCTGTCGTGATGACCAAATCTTCAGTGCCATAGACTACCTGACTAAATGTGGCATAGGGCTCTGTGGTGCCTGTGCAGCCCCTGATGGGCGTAGACTTTGTGTCGACGGACCATTTCTTGAGGCTTCATAGAAAGCACTAATAGTTGACGTACGACTTAAGATCGTGGCGACACTTAATGGAGCCTTATTTGTTACCACATCGTTACAATAATACGTACCCTCAAAACTAATGCTGTCCGAATCTATATCAGGTAAAGAACTACCGCTAAAATCTGTTTTAGAGTTTGTGTAATCAGCTTCTATTTCAAATTGATCAGCGTGAACAGGAAGGGTTGAAACGGAGGAAAACAAGGCGATAACCAGAGGTATTGTTTTTTTCATTTACTGACTTCATGTCTTTATGCAACAACTCTATGCAACAACTCTTTGATCTAGCAGGTAGATCTTAGGGCACTACTACTTTTCGTTTCCAAAAAAAGGTCGAGAGAAAAGGGTGCGTTTGTGTCCTCTAATCTCTCAGTCTTCTTCTGTCACATGGTTATCATTTCATTGCCTTAACCAGTATTCCGCAAGCCTGCGGCAATACCCGCAATAGATACCATTAACCCTTGCTCTAATAATGGCTCCTTACTTTCTCCATGTTCTCTCAAACGACGCATTAATTCGACTTGGGTGATATGCAATGGATCGATGTAGGGATTGCGGCGAAGAATTGAATCGCGCAACACGGGGTTGTTGTACAGTAATTTATGGCCACTTATTTTTCTTATGGCCTCTGTTGCCTGTGTTAACCCTGTTTGTAACTCTTTACCTAATGCAATCAGTGGTGCTTGATTAGAATTTGTCTCAGTGCCGTTGGTCTGTTCGGCACTTTCTGGCGGCACAACACTCAGCAGGCGGAGTTCATAATAGGCCGCAACACGACTATCCACTTTGGCGAGTACCATTTCCTGCATATCCATTAACATACGGAAGAAGGTCCAGTTTTGTTGCATCTCTTGAAGTAGTCCCTGCTGACCTTGCTCGGTGGCATCCATCAATGCTTTACCGGTACCCAACCAAGCAGGCAGCATAAAACGCATCTGCGTCCAGGCAAAGACCCAGGGAATAGCCCTTAAGCTTTCCACTCCACCACTTACCTCACGCTTCGCAGGACGGCTACCTAATGATAGGCGACGTAGCTCCATCTCGGGTGTGACGGCACGAAAATACGGTACGAAACGTGGATCATCATGAACAATGCGGCGGTATTCCAATACAGAATCGTCAGACAATTGCTGCATCATATCGCGCCAACTTTGTTGTGGCTTTGAATGCGGGGCGAGTGTGGCTTCTAATGTGCCGGTGGTGTACAACTCCAGATTCAGCATGGCGAGTTCATGCAGGCCGAACTTAAATTGAATCATTTCGCCTTGTTCGGTAACACGTACACTGCCGTTAATCGTACCCGGTGGTTGTGACAGCAGCGCATCATACGCGGG
>JASJGJ010000021.1:0-53950 GCA_033791605.1 Porticoccus sp. | reverse complement strand
GGGGGGTGTCTTTTTCTTTATCGAAAAACATAATTGGAATAAAAATGGATCAATATCGAGGAACAACCATATTATCAGTACGCCGTGATGGAAAAGTAGTCATCGGTGGCGACGGTCAAGTGACCCTCGGAAATACCGTTATGAAAGGCAATGCTCGTAAAGTGCGGCGCCTCTACAACAACGAAGTGATCGCCGGATTTGCCGGTGGTACCGCTGATGCCTTCACCCTATTTGAGCGTTTCGAAGCCAAGTTAGACGAACATCGTGGCAACCTCACACGCGCAGCCGTTGAACTGGCCAAAGACTGGCGCTCTGATCGCATTCTGAGAAAACTCGAAGCATTACTGGCTGTAGCCAACAAAGATGCCTCTCTCATCATTACGGGTAACGGCGATGTCATTCAACCCGAAGACGATTTAATCGCCATTGGCTCTGGCGGCCCCTTTGCTCAATCCGGTGCACGGGCATTGCTCGACAATACCGATCTAGACGCCAAAATCATTGTGGAAAAAGGTTTGGAAATTGCAGGCAACATCTGTATCTATACCAACCACAACCGAACCATCGAAGAGCTTGAATACTAAATAAAAGCACTTGATGACAAAAGAATTCAGAAAATGATCGCCCAAAAGCCATCATACCCAAACAAGGTTTATTAACATGTCCAATATGACCCCCCGCGAAATTGTCCACGAACTGGATACGCACATTGTTGGCCAAGATGCCGCCAAACGTGCTGTCGCCATTGCCCTCCGTAACCGCTGGCGCCGCATGCAACTGAAGAAAGACCTACGTGCCGAAGTCACCCCAAAAAATATTCTGATGATCGGACCTACAGGCGTCGGTAAAACTGAAATTGCTCGACGATTGGCTCGACTGGCCAATGCCCCCTTTGTGAAAGTAGAAGCCACCAAATTTACTGAAGTAGGTTATGTCGGCAAAGATGTGGAATCAATTATTCGTGATCTGCTGGAAACCTCCATCAAGAAACTGCGCGAACAGGAAATGAACAAAGTCCAGCAACGTGCCTTGGATGCCGCCGAAGAGCGCGTTTTAGATGCCCTGCTCCCGCCAGCTCGCGGTGTCGAAGAGGACGCGGGTGAATCCACTACCCGCCAGTTATTCCGTAAGAAACTCCGCGAAGGCGAGCTGAACGACAAAGAAATTGAAGTCGATGTCAGCGATGCCCCCATGGGTGTGGAAATCATGGCACCTCCCGGCATGGAAGAGATGACCAATCAGCTTCAGGGTATGTTCTCCAATATGGGGAAGAACAAAACCAGCAAACGGAAGATGACCGTAACTCAAGCCATGACTCAAATCAGCGAAGAAGAAGCAGCCAAGCTAGTTAACGAAGAAGAACTGAAAATTCGTGCCGTAGAATCCGCAGAACAAAATGGCATCGTATTTATTGATGAAATTGACAAAGTTGCCAAGCGTGGCGAAACCTCTGGCACCGATGTATCTCGAGAAGGGGTGCAGCGCGACTTGCTACCTCTAATTGAAGGCTGTACTGTCACCACCAAATACGGCATGGTAAAAACCGACCACATACTATTTATTGCCTCGGGAGCATTCCACTTCTCCAAGCCTTCCGATCTAATCCCCGAAATGCAGGGCAGACTACCCATTCGTGTGGAGCTCACATCCCTCACCAGTGAAGACTTTGAACGTATTCTCACCGAACCCAGCGCTTCTCTCACCGAGCAGTACCGGGAACTTCTGGCCACGGAAGGTCTGGAAGTTAACTTTCACCCAGACGGTGTTAAACGGATTGCTGAAATTGCCTTTGACGTTAACGAACGGACAGAAAACATTGGTGCCCGTCGCCTCCATACCATCATGGAAAGACTGCTGGAAGAAATTTCCTTCGAAGCCTCTGACCTCGGTGCCAAAGGTGAAATCATCAATATCAACCAAGCCTATGTGGATGACCACCTAAACGATATTTCACAGAATGAGGATCTTTCCAGGTTTATCCTATAATCTTGCAGATAAGGTTGGAGGGCTGCTGGCTTTGGCCCAGTACTCCAACCTTACAACCAACGCTTATCATCGCAACACCTCACCCAACGTAAGTGGCAACCCCAATGGTTCCAACAAAGATAAAGCTCCACAAAGAAGATGGCAGCCTGACATTAGAGTATGCAGATGGTAGCCACTTCACGCTCACAGGTGAATACCTTCGCGTACACTCCCCCAGTGCGGAAGTTCGAGGCCATGGTAAAGGTCAGGAAGTTCTTCAATACGGAAAAAAAGACGTCAAAATCTCCAGCCTAGAGCCCTCCGGCAACTATGCCCTGCGACTCACCTTCAGCGACGGCCATGATACCGGCATTTATAGTTGGGACTATTTATATGATTTAACGACCAACCACAGCCAACATTGGGAGAATTATTTAGCAACGCTTCAACGAGCAGGAAAGCACCGTGAAGCCAATGTTCAAGTGGTGCAGCTAGTCGACCCAAATCAACTGTAGATTGCCAACACGAGACAATTAAAGCTCGCTCATAAAAAAGGGCTGGGATAAATTGATTCATCGTCAGCCCTTCTATTAGTATTTTAATGTTGGCACAAAATCCATATTATTTGATAAATAACATCTCCTGATACTTGGGTAGAGGCCACAGTTCATCATCCACCAGCCCTTCTAATGCATCCGCGTGTTTGCGAACCTCGAGCATCAAGGTACAAAGAACCCCTGAACAATGTTTCATGTGCTCTTCCTCCGAACCAAAACCCTGCTGCGCCAATGCAGCACTAAGCTGATGAACAGCAGACATCATGGCATTAGCTTCTGATACGACAGTTTCTATGCCCGTGTTCTCCAAGTTAAGTCCCATACCGGACAAGCTAGATGATGTTGACGTCAGCTTAGACAGATAGGTGACGGCGGCGGGATAGATTTTCGTGGTAGCCATATCAATCACCAGCTTGGTTTCCACCTCAATGGCTAAAATATATTGCTCCGCATACACCTCAAACCGACTCGCCAACTCTTTCGGAGACAGCACGCCAGTACTTTCAAACAGGCTTATTACCGAGCTATCTTTATAGGCAGGCAACGCATCTGCTGTGGTTGGAATATTCTTTAAACCACGTTCTTCCACTGCCGCCACATGCCATTCTGACGAGTAACCATCCCCACCAAAAATCACATTACCATGTAATTCCATCAATTCTTGAAGCACCACAATAACGGCAGCCGTCTTATCTTTCCCATCAGACAATGTTGCTTCAAGTTTTTCAGCTATCCAATTTAGCGAGTCTGCCAACATTGTATTCATGGCCACCAATGGGCCAGATACCGATTGCGACGACCCAACGGCTCTAAACTCAAAGCGGTTTCCCGTAAAGGCAAATGGAGAAGTCCTGTTGCGATCACCTGGGTCGCGCTCAAAGCTTAGTATCTGTGACAGGCCGAGATCCATCACACCACCTTCCGCTTTTTCAAGCAGCTTGCCGGCTTTGATATCTTCAAATACACTTTCTAACTGGTCGCCCAAATAAACCGACAGGATAGCGGGAGGTGCTTCGTTTGCGCCGAGACGGTGATCATTGGCGGCAGAAGCAATCACTGCTCTGAGCAATGGTCCATATAAATGGACACCTCGTATTACGGCGCCGCAGAACAATAAAAAGTTGAGGTTATCATGCGGCGTACTACCAGGATCAAGCAGATTGCCCTGGGTAGCATTACCGATAGACCAGTTCACGTGTTTACCTGACCCGTTCACACCCGCAAAAGGTTTTTCATGCAGCAGGCAAAGAAAACCATGTTCTTTTGCCGTACTTTTCATCACTGTCATCAATAGTTGCTGATGATCAGCAGCCACATTGGCCGCTTCAAAATAAGGGGCTATTTCAAACTGACCGGGAGCCACTTCGTTGTGATGTGTTTTTGCAGGAATCCCCAGCTTATAAAGTTTGTCTTCAAAATCCTGCATGAAAACCTGAATTCGTTCCGGAATCGCGCCAAAATAATGGTCATCAAACTCTTGTCCCTTGGCTGGAGGAGCTCCAAATAATGTGCGCCCCGCCAACAATAGATCAGGCCGATTATTCGCAAAACATTCATCGACCAAAAAATATTCCTGCTCAGCACCACAACTGGAGTTAAGTGGTGCTATGTCTGTTTCACCCATTAACGAAAGCACTTTGTTTGCGGCTTTATCCATGGCAGCGTTAGAACGAAGAAGTGGGATTTTTTTATCCAGCGCCTCACCCGTCCAGGACATAAACACACTGGGAATCATCAATGTTGCGCCATTTGCCGTATTCATCACATACGCCGGACTGGTGGGATCCCAAGCTGTGTAACCTCGCGCTGCGTTAGTCATCCTCAGGCTACCATTGGGGAAAGATGAACCATCGGGTTCACCTTTGATCAAAAGGCTGCCAGTAAACTCTGTAATAGCGCCACCATCAGAATTTGTGACGATAAAACCATCATGTTTTTCTGCTGTCAGGTTCGTCATTGGATAAAAAATATGGGAGAAAAATTTAACCCCCTTCGATAAAGCCCAATCTTTCATTGCTGCCGCAACCACGTCAGCCGTCGCCGAATCCAAAGGAGCGCCCGTTTGAACCGTTTTCTTGATCGCTTTGAACGCACTTTTGGATAATGCTTCTTCCATCGTCGCCAAACCAAACACATCCGATGCCCAAATTTTGCTCAAAGGACCTGGCATAACGCACGATTTTGGTGCGCGATCGACAATTTTGGCAATCGCTTGAATACGTGATTGATTTCCACTCATGTTCATTTTCCTCACCCTGTAAGCTAAATATGGGCTGATAAACCTGGTTTTTGTCACCAACAAACAGCCTTCCTAGTATTAAACAAAGCAAGAAACAGGCCATTGTCGACACATAAAGGTAGAAAGAAGTGGCTGCCGCCGAATACAAGTAAGAATAAATTCTGCGTGGTAAAGGGGATGGTCTACTCGCGTAAAAGCTCGCGACCCACGAAAGAGTTATGAACCGATTTACCTCACGGCTACGTCTTTAAATTCTGAGCGGTTCGTTGACTGCTCATCTGGCTTGCTCCTAATGCTCATAGAATAAACCGAAAGTGTCTAACAGTGTGGAAAGTCCACACAAACTAACGTCCTTTAAACAGGGAACCCAAAACACCACGAATGAGTGAGCGGCCAGCACTACCGCCTAAGCTACGCACGACGCTTTTAGCAAATGTCTCCATAATTCCTTGACGCTGACGGCCTCTGGACTTAGGTTTGGCTTTTGCTGACTGATACGTTCTTTCCTCAGATGCTGCCTGCTGCTCCGTTTCTTCTGCCGCTTTTTGGGCACGCGCTGAGAGTTTCTCAAAAGCAGATTGACGATCCAGAGTTGTATCGTATTTGTCCCCATGGGGACTTATAGATTTCACCTGATTACATTCTGTTTTGGTAGCAGGACCAATTCGAGAAACCGGTGGTTTTATAAATGTGCGCTTTACAAATGAAGGGGTGCCGTCTCGCAACAAGGTAGATACCAACGCTTCACCTACACCCATCTCACTAATGGCGTCACGCACAGAAAAACTGTCATCTGAGCGAAAAGTGTCCGCTGCCACTTTGACCACTTTTTGTTCTTTCGGTGTGTAAGCCCGTAACGCATGTTGAAAACGGTTGGCTAGCTGGGCTAATACCGTATCGGGGATATCCCCAGGACTTTGTGTGATGAAATAAACACCAACCCCTTTCGAGCGGATTAGGCGAACCACTTGTTCTACCTTTTCAATCAAAGCTTTTGGCGTATCTTTGAACATCAGGTGTGCTTCATCAAAAAACAGCACCAGCTTTGGCTTCTCGGGATCACCAACTTCTGGCAACTCTTCAAACAGTTCGGATAGAAGCCATAACAATAGTGTTGAATAAACCTTAGGCTCTTGTACCAATTTATTAGCGGCCAACACATTGATATAGCCTAGGCCATTATCATCAACCTTCATCAAATCAGCGAGATCCAACATGGGCTCGCCAAAAAATGATTTTGCACCACTGCGCTCAAGACCTAGCAGGCGTCGTTGAATAGCACCAACAGATGTGGAGGATACATTGCCATAGACATTCCTTAATTCCGAAGCATGATCGGCAATATATTGTAGTATCGAACGTAAATCCTTGAGATCCAGCAGCAGTAGCCCCTGATCATCCGCCACAGCAAAGGCAATATCTAACATCCCTTGCTGGGTTTCATTTAAATCCATTAATCGGGCCAGTAACAAAGGCCCCATATCAGAAATCGTAGCTCTAACAGGATGCCCCTGCTTGCCGTAGAGATCCCAAAAAACGGTAGGGCTTCCTTTCCAGGCATCTCCAGGTAATCCAAGAATATCAAAACGTTCAGTAATTTTAGGATGAGTTTTTCCCGCCTGACTGATACCGGAAACATCACCCTTAACATCAACCAAAAAAACTGGGACACCTTGACCTGAAAAGCTTTCAGCCAGCGCCTGCAGAGTCACCGTTTTCCCTGTGCCCGTGGCCCCAGCAATTAAGCCATGACGATTAGCACGCTTTAAATCAAGTGTGATCATGGAAATAGCGGGGTTTGCACCTTCACCTGTATTTCCACCACCCTCTTTCGAAGTGAGGCTGGAATAACCAATAAGAATTGATGGCGTATCCATTACATATACCTAAACGTTATTCCATAAATATTTATATACGAACTAAACGGATACTAATTTCTATTGAAATAAATATCCAGCGCATACAAACCCCTGCCAGCAATTGCTGCTAGCAGAGGTTACGACCCGCATTTTCACATTAATGTTTTAAGTGAAAAATTATCTAGTTGAGCCCTTAATGTGAAATCAAAGGCTTAAGTGTTTTAGCCTGATCAATCCATTTTTGAACTGTTTTCTCACTAGGTGTTGTGCGGGTTAATTTCTTTTCTTCATTTGTTGTAACCATAGCTGCAGCAAGGTTTACTGCATTTCTATTACGAAGCTCTTTGACCGTATCTACACCAGCAGCTTCCAGCAATTCTGAAAATTCTTGACCAACACCAGAAATACGCATCAAATCAGCCATATTTGCCCATTTTAGCAATTGTGCTGTGGTGCAACCCGTGGCATCAGCCGTAGCAGTACGTCCTTTTTTCTCACAGCAAGCCTTAAGCAAATCATCAGTAGTCTTAATATCAGCTTGTGCAAGTTTTTTACTCATTGCTGGGCCAATACCTTCGATCTCATCAATTTTATACGACATTCAACTATCTCCTTGGTTATATACAGCTATCAATTTTTAACTTTATTTGTATTAAACGCCCTCTTCTACAGGGCATGCATTCTTAATGCAAAACACTATTTCAATCTGGTCATTTTCAACACAAAAGAATAGCCTGATAATTTTAAGAAAATATTACTGGCTGGAATTTGATCAAAAATATCCACCAAACAGTAAGGTACTACTTATAACCATACTTATACCACAAGCTATAAACCCTTAACAAAACACTTCATTACAACACTATCACTCTAGGACAAAAGTGATTTTCAGCTTTACACGGTACTCTGTAACTTTACCGTTTTTAACACTAACCTCTTGATCCTTTACCCAAGCGCCACTGACATTTTTCAATGTTTTACTCGCACGCTCAACACCATTTTGCACTGCATCTTCAAAACTCTTTTTAGATGAAGACGTTACTTCCGTTACTCTTGCTATAGTCATTCCTATTCTCCTAGGCTTTTTTATCCATTTGGTTTTTTGAACAAACAATATTTACTTACCTGTCATTTATCTGCCATAGGTATCCACAATTCCTACAACAATGATAAAACTTGTAACACACACCAGAAAACTCCCTGATGACGGTTATTTTCTAATACTAGTTCATTCTCCCATAATGGCTATTTCACAATGAAAAAATTTAGTAAAAATCCAACTAAAGAAGAATTAGGGGAGTACATAGGCGCTTAGAGTCTTGAAGCATGAGAGTTAAATATAAAGTACAGATAAGAAAAAATACTTATAGCTGATTGCTTTCTCTGTCTATGCTAAATAAGACACTAGGCTATTGAATAAACTGTTAGACATACAGAAGGAAAGACGATGGTGAGCAATGTTATTTATGGTGGATTTCGCTCCAAAAGAAGGAAAAAGGACGACCGAGAAAATAAAGTCCTCAGATGTGAAATCTCTGAACGATGGATTCAATTACCAATAGCAACTGACTTAACAGGCACTAATATTGATTATATGTGTTTGGATGTAATGACCAGCGGTAGTAATAATAAACCAAAAAAACTCTGTGAATTAATTGTTAATCGCGCTGAGCTAGTTAAATTACTCAAAGAAATTCCAACTGTTGATTATCGCGGTACTGAGAATGAATAGAGGTATTTATACATAACAAGGCCATCAACTAATGCCACTACGTGGCTGGACAGCAAAGGCTTCGCTGTTACTGCCCGTTATAACGACTTTAAATATCGCCATGGATTTTTTGAACAACAATTAGCAAGCGACATTGCTCAGCTATGGACTGCCTCAGCCTGCTCTAGTTGTTCAACCGCGTCCATCCATTCTATCTCATGTACTTCCATCGCTTCTTTTAACTCGCCCTGTTGTTTTAATAGACTTTTAAGTTCGTCCTTATTGCTTTGCTCGTAAATACTAGGGTCGGCTAAGCGTTGCTCTATGGCCACTAACTTAGGCTCTATTTTAGCCATCGACCTTTCGGCCAGAGTGACTACTTTTTTAAGTGGTGCTAGCTGGGTACGCAATTCGGCGGCTTGCTGACGCTTGGCTTTTTTATCATCTATTTTGATATTTGATGTTGGTTCGTCATTAGCATTTATTTGACTAAGATGCTTTTGGTAGTCTGCGAGATCCCCATCGTAATTAAGCACCTGCCCATTGGCGACCAACCAAAAATCATCCACTGTATGCCGTAATAAATAGCGATCATGGGATACTAACAACACTGCGCCTTCAAACTGCTGCATGGCGAGTAACAAGGCATCTCGCACCTCCATATCCAAATGATTGGTTGGCTCATCAAGTATCAATAGATTCGGCTTTTGCCAGGCAATTAAAGCTAGGGCTAAGCGTGCTTTTTCACCGCCAGAAAAGTGATGAATTGAGTCGGCTACCGCCTCCTCTTGAAAATCAAATGAGCCTAAAAAGGTTCGAATTGATTGCTCTGTCACCGCTGGTGTTAGGCGTTTCAGCTGTGTTAATGGGCTGGCATTTAAATCTAGTGCCTCCATTTGATGTTGAGCAAAATACCCTATTTTTAAATGCTCACCCTCATTACGTTTTCCCGTCAACATTGGAATCTCTGCTGCCAATGTTTTTAATAGAGTAGATTTTCCCGCACCATTCACGCCCAGCACCCCAATTCGATCGCCACTGCGTATCGTTAAATTAAGGTTCTCGATGAGCCCTTTATCGCCATAACCTATTGCAGCTTCATTCACGACCAACAGTGGGTCAGACATTTTTTCTGAACTGGGCAAACTAAAGGTAAAGGGCGTGTCTAAACGCACCGCCTGTACTTGCTGCATTCGCTCCAAAGCTTTAACGCGGCTTTGCGCCTGTTTGGCTTTGCTGGCCTTGGCCTTAAAACGGCGCACAAAATCTTGCATATGGGCAATTTGTGCCTGTTGTTTTTCATGTTCAGCTTGCTGTTGGGCAAGCTGCTCAGTTTTTTGGAGCAAAGCACTTTCGTAATTGCCATTAAATAAGCGCAGGTCTTTTCGTTCAAACCACAGGGTTTTAGTGGTAGCGGCATCCAAAAAATCTCTGTCATGAGAAACTAACAATAAAGTGCCTTGATAGGCTTGCAACCAGCTTTCTAGCCACGCTATGGCATCCATATCTAAGTGGTTTGTCGGCTCATCTAATAATAATAAATCGGACGGCATCATCAGGGCGCGAGCAAGGTTTAAGCGCACTCGCCAACCGCCAGAAAAACTGGCGACTTTATTTTCGTGCTTGAGCACTTCAAAGCCCAAGCCGCTGAGTAGCTTGGCGGCACGGGTTGGCGCAGTCCATGCCTCGGTATTATCTAATTCAGCATGTATGGCGGCGATACGTTTTTCATCGTGATTGGATTCGGCATCAGCCAAATCATTTAACAACTGACTGCGCAATGCATCACCGGCTAATACATAATCTAAAGCGCAGACATCACTGCCTTGTAGCTCTTGAGCCATCAGTGCAATACGCCAGTTCTTTGGCCAATTAATCTCGCCGCTATCTGTACTTAGTCCACCCGTAAAAACCTTAAATAAACTCGATTTTCCGCAACCATTACGCCCGACCACCCCGACACGATCACCGCTATGGATGCGGAGATTGGCATTATCGAATAAGATTTTTTTGCCACGACGTAATTGGGCGGTTTCAAAACTAAGCATGGGAAATTAATTAGTATCCGGCAGGGTTTTATCGGCGCGAGATAGTAGCATAGGTAAAGTATCATAGGTTCATGTTATGAACAGTGTTGGCAAGCAGTACCACAACGCAAAAATGGTAACACCGGCCATGACGAACCTAACGGCATTGACCTTATTAAACATATAAAAAATCATACCGCTGTCAGCCGGACTAAATAGAGCGTATAGTAGACACCAGTCCTACTCTGTATTGAGCCTACTGGCCCACACGCCTCTATCCTCCTTATTGTGACACTGTTTTCTTTCTAGAGAATAGCGTCAAATTCACAGCACCTACACAGTTGCGCGTCTCAAGCCTAATAAAGGCAGCCAGCGTTTTAACGCAACTCTGTTCTATTGAGCAGAGAAATGTTGAGCGCGAATTTGCTCCATCTGGTTTAGGTGCATCTTTGATTCGTAGTTATTTCTTTTAGGATCAGTATGACCGCAGACAACAAAGAATCTCAAGAGCTACCACGCACTATTATTTCCTATGTAAAAGATCTGCCTAATTTGTGTTCACTGGCAGGATTGGCCTGCACAATATTGGCGATTTATTTTAGTATTCTTGGCGTTTACTACGCAGCCATGATCGGCATGATATGGGCCGTTGCCTTTGACTGGGCAGATGGGCTGGTTGCTCGAAGAATGAAGGGACGTACAGGCCACGACAGAATTTTTGGTGGCCAACTCGACCTGGTCATCGACATTGTGAGCTACGGCGTCGCTCCGGCGATTCTGTTACTTAGTTATGGAAAGTTCGACCCCCTATTTCTACCGCTCGCTTTTATCATGCTCGCTGCCAGTGCGATACGGTTAAGTTACTTCAGTACCTTTGGCCTGTCTGACAAGTCAAAATACACAGGGCTGGCACTGGATAACAACAACATTTTACTGGTTTTTATCTTCCTTTTAGAAGGTGTGCTTCCCGGCGGATTATTCTCAGTGATTCTCTATGTCAGCGCCCTTGGGCTGGCCGCTCTCAATGTATCTCAAATTAAAACACCTAAACTCTCCGGCAAGCCACGAAACGTTTTTTTACTGGCGTTTTATACCCTTGGCATAACAAGCATTTATGCTTGGAAGCTTTTGTAACCAGTATTAGCACGGGGAAAATTGCCAATAAAAATGGCGCTGATAATTATTATTAAAGGAAACAAATAACACATGATTGTATATACCGTAGGTACGTTTGATTTGTTACATGTAGGACACCTCGCTTTACTAGAATACTGTAAATCTTTAGGTAATGTTCTGGCCGTTGGCGTTGCGTCAGATCGTGTTGTGAATTCTTACAAACCTAATGTGCCTGTTATTCCTCTTGAGCAACGCATGGAAATGCTGAAAGCATTGCGTTGCGTTGATATTGTGCGCCCCTACGATGAGCTTGAATATGTCTCTGGTTGCAAAGCACTGAATGCCGATATTTTTGTTATTGGCGAAGATTGGGGGAACAAACCCCACAATATTGCGGTGGAGTCTTATCTGAAATCGGAAGGAAAGCATATCGATCAAGTGCTCTACAATCCACGCACTTCATCAACCAGAATAAAACAAAATGTTATGTCTCAATCTTATAACAGAAGCAATTTAAAACTGGCTGCTGTATAAGAAGAAAAGAGGACGCATCTATTTTTATAGAATAACCAAATCACTGCGTCCTTGAATTCTTTTTTAGTATTAACGACGAGTTCTTGTACGACCTTTTTTAGGTGCTTTGCCCTTAGCATTTCCCTTCGGAGTCCGTCCCTGAGGCGGCAAACCCGTATGCTGTGTCAGTGCACGTCGACCGCCCCTCGCGTGCTGCTGCTTACCTTTTAGTTCCGACTCTTCTGTGGGCACTAGCTGATGTTTACCACTACCAATCAGTTTGGCTAAACCCGCATTCTTTAAGGCCGCGCGAACCAATGCCCAGTTATCTGGATCATGATAGCGGAGTAAGGCTTTATGCAGGGTACGCTGGGCTTTAGTTTTGGCACTGAACAGTTTGTCACTTTTATATTTTACTTTTTTCAGCGGGTTTCGCTCGGCATGGTACATGGCGGTTGCGGAACACATGGGCGAGGGATAAAAGTTCTGTACCTGATCTACCCGAAATTCATTCTGCTTTAACCACACGGCCAGATTAATCATATCTTCATCGGTGGTACCAGGATGTGCCGAAATAAAATACGGAATTAAATACTGCTCTTTACCCGCTTCTTTCGAATACTTGTCGAACATTTGTTTGAAGCGATCATAGGTGCCCATACCCGGCTTCATCATCATCGATAATGGTTGTTCTTCAGTATGTTCCGGCGCAATTTTCAAGTAGCCTCCCACATGGTGGGTCACTAGTTCTTTCACATATTCCGGGTCTTCCACTGCTAGGTCATAACGCAAACCAGAGGCGATAGCCACACGCTTCACTCCCGGTACAGCTCTGGCACGGCGATACAGCTGGGTTGTTGGGCTGTGATCGGTAATCAGGTTTTTACAGATGCCGGGGAATACACAGGAGGGCCTACGACAGCTTTCTTCGATTTCCTTACTCTTACAAGTCAGGTGATACATATTAGCCGTGGGGCCACCCAGGTCCGATATAGTCCCGGTAAAACCGGGGACCATATCCCTAATTTTTTCTACCTCGCTGATAATCGAATCTTCAGAGCGACTTTGGATAATCCGCCCTTCATGCTCGGTAATAGAGCAGAAGGTACAGCCACCAAAACAGCCCCGCATAATATTGATGGAGAAGCGGATCATTTCATAGGCAGGAATTTTTGCATCGCCATAGACCGGGTGCGGAACACGCTGATAGGCATGATCGAACACCCAATCCATCTCGTCTGTTTCCAGCGGAATCGGTGGGGGATTCACCCAAAGTTCGTGAATACCGTGACGCTGTACCAGTACCCGAGCATTACCGGGATTGGTCTCTTTATGAAATACTCGAGAGGCATGCGCATAGAGTATTGGGTCGTTTCTAAGCTTTTCGTAGGATGGCAATCGAATATAGATTTGATCGCTACCGAGTGAGCCAATTTTAGAGGCCTTTGTCTCAGAAACCTTGGCATCTGAACTGGGTAGAATGGTCACTACTTGAACGTCATCAGCCGATGCCGCTTGTGTATTTGAAGAGCAACTATCCGGATCTTTTTGATCCGTTCGCTGATAAGGGCTTAGTAGTTTGTCTATTTTTCCCGGCGCATCAATACGGGTGGAGTCTATTTCTCGCCAACCAGCGGGAACGGCTTTACGAATAAACGCGGTGCCTCGAATATCAGTAATATCGGAAACCTTTTCTCCACCCGCTATACGGTGTGCAATATCGATGATCGCTCGTTCTGCATTACCATAGAGCAAAATATCTGCGGTGGAATCCACCAGAACAGAACGACGAACAGAATCAGACCAGTAATCATAATGGGCCAGCCGACGTAAGCTAGCCTCAATACTGCCAACAATCAGCGGCACATGTTTGTAGGCTTCCTTACAACGCTGGGAATAGACCGTGACGGCACGATCCGGGCGTTTACCGCCTTCATTGTGGGGCGTATAGGCATCGTCATGGCGCACACGACGATCTGCCGTATAACGATTAATCATCGAGTCCATATTGCCCGAAGTGACGCCAAAGAACAGGTTGGGCTCTCCCAGCGCCATAAACGCGTCTTTAGAGGTCCAATCAGGCTGGGCAATAATTCCGACTCTGAAACCCTGAGCTTCAAGGCTACGGCCTATCACCGCCATGCCAAAACTCGGGTGATCTACATAGGCATCACCCGTAACGATAATAATATCGCAGCTATCCCAGCCCAACTCATCCATTTCTGCCCGAGACATGGGTAAAAATGGCGCAGTGCCATAGCATTCCGCCCAGTACTTACGATGGGAGAAGAGTGGTGCTGCAGTCAAAGGAACATATTGTTTTAAAGATTGGGACATAACAGTCGGAAAATCAGGAAAGGTCGCACATTATACAGGAAGCCCTGATGGTTATGGTAATTAGCAAGTTAACTACCTAGACTGGCCATACGCGCCTCTCTTACATCCTGTATTCAATGCGCCCAGACTAATTAAGATTAACCAGCATTAAGTGGCATAGTATTCTGAACTATAACTAATGTAGATTGGCATCACATACCAGCGGTCAATGATAAAGGACAGGTTCCCACATTATGAAAAAAGTCTATTAATAACGATAGTTGCTTCTCTATTTCTAACAAGCAATATCCATGCTAACGAAGAAGTAGTGATTTATGAACGTTTCTATGACTGCGTGTACTGGGCAGGTCGTATAAAATCGGTCAAAACTAAAGGTGGTGACAATAAATTGGGACAGCTTAGTCATTAAAAACAGTAGCCCCCGAAGTTGATGGTGGTTCAGGTTTTAGCGTATCTGGAGGTGGGCATATGGAGCGTCAGGTAAGAATTGTTATCTAAATCAAGATTAGAACGCTCATACAATTTGTATGGCATCTTATTGCTGTAATTAACACCAAGGGAGAGAGGAATGAGCATAAAAAATATCAGCGCAGCGGCCTTGCTTAGATTTTCCCTCAGCACATTATGAACTGTCGTGTGTTTTAATACGCCTAATAATGACTATGCGTCCACTTTATGGAATTTATCTCGATGAAAATACAACAACCTGAATCCGTCTTCCGCATGATTTTAGTACTCTTAACCGTTTTAGCTATTAGCGGATGCAACGATATCGCGTCTATGGCTCGCAAAGTCACGTATCCACCGGATTTTAACTATGTCAGCGCGCAGGAGTTTCGCTCACGGATGGGTCAACTTGCATTTCAGCTACAGCTGCTGGATCAGGCACTAGTAAAAGTCAATACCGAGCAATCTACTCAACAACAGCAAGTATTGGATGCACTGCGCAATATCGAACGGATTGGGTCTAGCCTGCAAGCTGGTGAGGCGGGTTCGAGTCACCCTTTCGTAGAAGACTTTATGGATGATTTCGTGACCGATGTGGGAAAATCCCGCATAGCTGCGTCTATGGAGCCAGCTAACTATTATCGTGCTGGTCGGCTTGCAGGTGGTTGCTTCAACTGCCACAAAGTTAACCGCTGAGTCCTCAACGATTAGAGTAAGGAGTCGTCCTTAACTCTGAACACATTTAAATCACAACTAGCACCTGATGAACACACCATCTATTTTTGGGATGATGTGGCTTCTGGTGCCTCTGATTTTACCGATGGATGCAATGTAGTATTGCATGAAGTCTCCCATCAGCTGGGCTCCCTATCAGGATCAACCAATGGTGCATCTCCACTGCACCGTAATTGCTACAGTTCTTGGGCTAAGGTTTTATCCAGCGAATTTGAAAAGCTGAAATGGGCCAGTTTGCGGCATAATAAAACAACGATGGATGAATGTGGTGCGACCAACCAACAGCATTCTTTGCAGTTGCCACGGAAACATTTTTAGAGAAGCCTCAACAACTTTCCCAAAAGCATCCAAAGCTTTAAGAGAGTTAAAAGAATATTATCAAATTGATCCCCGTCAGTGGCATTAGTCACATACATCAATTAATAAATTCGTTATGTCTATTTCAATATATCCAGTGCTACCGCTTCAGCGACTTTAATACCGTCAATACCTGCCGATAATATGCCTCCAGCATAACCTGCACCCTCGCCTGCCGGGTATAAGCCTTTGGTATTTATGTTTTGGAAGTCTTTTCCACGTTTGATACAAATCGGCGCGGAGGTTCTAGTTTCAACTCCGGTTAAAACCGCATCCGCCATCGAGAACCCTTTAATCTTCTTCTCAAACTCAGGTATCGCTTCACGAATTGCCGCTATAGCAAATTCGGGCAAGGCTTTACTCAAATCTCCCAAGGTAATTCCAGGAGTATATGAGGGAACCACTGACCCTAGCTCTGTAGAGGGTCTATCTTCTAGAAAGTCACCTACCAGTTGTGCCGGTGCATAATAGCTTTCTCCACCCAACTGATAGGCCAAGGCTTCCAACTGTCGCTGTAGGTCGATACCGGCTAAAGGATGTTCTGGGTAATCTTTCTCTGGCTCGATACCCACCACTATAGCCGAGTTGGCATTGCGCTCATTGCGTGAATATTGCGACATGCCATTGGTCACAACGCTGCCCTCTTCTGAGGTGGCAGCCACGACAGTGCCTCCAGGACACATGCAAAAACTGTAAACGCTACGACCATTTTTGCAGTGGTGGACCAACTTATAATCTGCCGCACCAAGAATGGGATGCCCTGCTTGCTCACCAAACCGGGCTTTATCGATGACCGATTGTGGGTGTTCGATCCGGAAACCGATCGAGAAGGGTTTCGGTTCGATATAAACCCCCTGCTCCAATAACATTTGAAAGCTGTCTCGGGCACTATGGCCAATGGCCAAAATAACATGACGGCTGTTAAGGGTTTCACGCTCACCTGAACCAGACGTTAGGGTAACGCCAGTAATCTGCCCACTTTCATTTTCACTGGGCTGCTTATTACTGAGTTGGTTTTTACTGAGCTGGTCTTCATTGAGCGAGTCTCCACCGACCGCCCGATGAACAGTCTCTACTTTACAGCCAAAGCGGATCTCTCCACCCAGTTCTATAATGTCGTTGCGGATATTTTCAACCATTGTCACCAGCTTAAAGGTACCAATATGAGGTTTGCTGACGTACATTATTTCTTCTGGCGCACCGGCTTTCACAAATTCGGTTAATACCTTTCTACCCAAGTGACGTTTGTCCTTCACTTGACTATAGAGTTTTCCATCGGAAAACGTGCCTGCTCCACCCTCACCGTATTGCACATTGGACTCGGTATTAAGCTTGCCTTCTCGCCACAGCCCCCAGGTGTCTTTAGTCCGCTGTCTGACTTCCTGCCCTCGCTCTAACACAATGGGCTTAAGTCCCATTTGTGCCAACACCAATGCTGCCAACATACCGCAAGGGCCAAAGCCAATGACAATAGGTCGTCGCTGGGTATTTGAAGGGAAATTCTCCGCAGTCTCTGCAACAAACTGATAGCGGGTATCAGGGCTTGGCCGCACAAATGATTGATTGGTGAACTGTGCTAACACACGTTCTTCTGCCGCAGCCGTTAACACCACGTCCAACTGATAAATCAGCAGGATTTTGTATTTTTTCCGGGCATCGTAACTACGCTTGAATAGACTGAAACCCTGAAGCTCACCTTCCACCAAACCTAACTTATTGATAATGGCTGCTCGCAGCTCTTCATCGGTATGATCGAGGGGTAGTTGTAAGTCACTAAGTCGTAGCATGTTGAATCGGTATCGTTAATCGTCAGGCTGATTTAGGGCTAGCTTTAAAGATAAGTTACACCCTTGCCCTGGGGCCGCGATTCTAACATAAGAACAGTGAGCATAAGGGCTCACAAGTGATGTATTATCATGCCATGACCCTCGCCTAATCACACAATTATCCACAGAATTTTTTCCTTAAAAAACCGATACTCACTAGTGACAGCGACGTATAGCTGGCATTTGCCAAAGGGTGATATATCATATGCCGCGAAGTGCGGGGTTAGCTCAGTTGGTAGAGTGTCAGCTTCCCAAGCTGAATGTCGCGAGTTCGAATCTCGTACCCCGCTCCATTTTTCACGTCATTTGCATCTTGCCGGCCATCTCTGGGGTTGTTTGGCGAGTGACTTGCCAACGGGTTATTGATTGGTCGCCTGCTCTCACTTAGGTATATACTGCGCGGCGCTTGCGTTAAGTCTATATTTGGACGCGTTAGCGACTTGTTGGTCGTATTAACTTCTTAGATATCATAGTGTTTCCGGCTGACAGCGCAGGTGGTGTTTTTTTCTTTTCTTAGATAGGTATTGTAATGCAGGTAATTCGCTGGGTTTTAGGTTCGATGATTTTATTCTTTAACTGGGTGTTCACCCCCAAAAGCATCAAAAGAGACGCTGAGCTACAAGCAAAAATAGATCAAAAAACAGCTGGATTGTCTTTGTATCAATACCCGGCCTGCCCCTTTTGCGTCAAAGTTCGGCGTGCAATAAAACGAAACAGTTTAAATATTCAAACTGTCGACGCAAAACGCTGCGAAACCAGCAAACAAGAATTGTTAGAAGGCGGCGGCAAACTCAAAGTCCCCTGCCTTAAAATTGTCGACAGTACTGGTGGTGTCAGCTGGATGTATGAATCTTCCGATATTATTAACTTTCTGGAGCAGCAGGTTTCTGAGCTGAAAGCTGCCTAGGGTCTTTCTGTCAGATCAAACCTTCTCACGGGATAATTGGATGGCTAGATCCAGCACTCAAATAGCAGGGTAAACTTGGGCATAGTTATCTTTTAAGCGGACCTAAAAATAAACTCTAGCGCACTGGTATCTGCTAAATACATGTCCTATGGTACCCCTATGATTGCCACCCTGCTCCTTATCTTTATTGTTCTATTTGTCTTCCTTGCTTTCTATATCCCAATATGGCGAAACCGTTGGATTCGAAATAAACCCTTCCCTGAACAATGGGATGCTATCTTGATTTCTAATCTACCGATTTATTCTGCCCTAAACACTGATGAAAAAACTCGGCTACAACAGCTCATTCATCTCTTCACTACTAAAAAACGTTTTGTGGGCTGCGCGGGGTTAGAAATAACTGACGAAATAAAAATAACCATTGCTGCTGAAGCCTGTTTATTATTACTACACCACCCGAAAACTGCGGTATACCCCAAACTCTTCTCTGTTCTGGTATACCCCACTGCCTTTAAAACTAAGCGTGAACAACGGGGTGAAGATGGCGCGGTGTCTATGGCTTCCCATAATCTTTCCGGAGAATCGTGGAGTAACGGCAAGGTAATTTTGTCTTGGGATGATGTCGTCTCGGGCGCTTCTGATTTCACTGATGGACATAATGTTGTATTACATGAATTTGCTCATCAACTAGACGCTCAATCAGGCTCGACTAATGGGGCTCCACCGCTACGTCGTAATACTTACGTGTCATGGGCAAAAGTATTGTCTGAGGAGTTTGAAAAACTGAGGGGGGCCAGTTTTCGTCGCCATAAAACGGTGATGGATTATTATGGCGCGACCAATCCTGCTGAATTTTTTGCCGTTGCTACGGAAACGTTTTTTGAGCAACCACAACAGTTGTACAAGAAACACCCAGAACTATACGAAGAGTTACGCCTATACTATCAAGCCGACCCCCGACAGTGGCATCAGTAAAACAGAGTAAGTCAGGAGTAATCATTTATGAGCCATCAAGTAACCAATGGTAGCTGTTTATGCGGTGAAATTACCTATGAAATTACCGGCAACTTAGGGATATTCCAATACTGTCATTGCAGTCGGTGTCGGAAATTTACTGGTAGTGCTCACGCATCAAATATCATTGTTGCTCTTGAACATTTTAAATGGACTTCCGGTGAAACTCTGGTGGGGCGATTTGAACCCAAAGAGACAAAACACTTTGCTACATCCTTCTGCAAAAAATGCGGTTCCTCTCTACCTTGGTTAGGCAAGAGCCATAAAGCCATCGTAGTACCGGCAGGAACACTAGACTCAGACCCAGGCATAAGACCATTTCAAAATATTTTTTGGGACTCTAAAGCAGAGTGGTACAAGGATGCCAGCGGACTGATTAAGCATGATGAGCTTCCAGCCAAATAAAACGTTTCTTCTATTAAATTCACTGAGGAAGTTACTGAAGTACCACCTAAAATAGAAACCATTTAAAAAATGAATCCCCTATGGACGCGTAGTTGTCCATAGGGGATTTAGTATCGAAAAAAAGTCGGACAATTAACTGCTTAATCGAAGTAGTCGCTACCGATTTTTATTTACTGCGCAGATGTTAGGGATGACACCAGTTTATCCGTAGCCTCTTTAAGTACACCAGTCACAACCTTTTCATACTTGGCAGCATCTGCGTGTAATTCATAACGGTTGGTATTATTAAATTTGGCATTTTGGTTAGGTGTTAACCAAGTCAAAGCTGCTACCGCAATATCACCGGCTTTATCGCCTGCCGTCGTAGTTTCACGAAGTTCTCCCAGTTGTTCCGTACTATAGACCGGCTGCCCTAATCGAGCACTGGCAACGGTATTAGGGCAGTACCCTTTACACTTGGAAGCTTCCAAACCATAGAATTGCATCACAGAACCAGGCGTGACTGAAGTCGTTTGCCCAATACTGATTCCTGTTACCACGCGTAGAGTAGATTCAACTCTCTGGCTCAAATATGTCACATAAAGAGTGACGTCCATCAGGGAAGCATTCATTTCGTTCATGATTTTCCCTATTTCCAAACCCCGCGTAATTTTGGTGTCAGACATTTTCATACCTGAAGGAGCCACATAAATAGCATCCGGACCAAACAAGGCTTTATCCTTATACTGAGACTCACCCTTAAATGTTTGATAGGTAGGCGATTTTTTCAATGAAGATAAAGGTAAAACCTCAATACCCTTTTGCTTCATTTGATCGACAAAGTTTTTATAAGCTTCATCAGTAATACGCTGCAACGTATCGCTCTCTACCCCCATTAATTCAGAACGAATTACGATCTTATCGCCTCCATTGCCAGTAAAACCACCCGGATTATTCTCAGTGTAATAGGCAACCCGAAAGTAAGGTACGACAGCACGATTTTCACCTTTGACGGCATTGGCACCATTCACCTCAATATCATTAGTTTTAGACAGGCCCATAAACCCACCCTTTTCAACAGTAGGTGCAACATTATCTGACTGCTTAACTGGAGCGCATCCAGACAAAACCAACAATACTGACAAAACGAATATAAAGCGCATTTCTTCTCCTTTAACAGCTCGCAAAAATCTCATTAAAACCTTGTTTAATGCCACAACTTCACGCTATGGCGCCTAAAATCGTCAACTAAGACATATAAAATCGAAGTAGACTTGATATAGGCCCGACAGGTCAAGAAAATGATGAGAAAAGAATACAATGACGATAGTGTTATGCTGTTTGATGACAGCAAGGAGGTAACAAAATGAACGTGCACGAAAAAATAAATTATCTTGAATTCCCTGCTAAAAATATCGAAGCCACAAAAGCTTTTTTTATTCAGGTCTTTGATTGGTCGTTTGTAGACTATGGCCCCGACTATGCAGCTTTCAATAACGCAGGTATTGATGGTGGGTTTTTCCAATCAAATTTATGTTCCTCTACTCAAAAAGGCAGCGCCTTAACCGTTTTCTACAGCAACAACCTGGAACGCACACAAGAAAAAATAGAATCAGCTTCAGGTAGTATCATCAAACCAATTTTTTCTTTTCCCGGTGGCAGGCGATTCCACTTTAGCGAACCCAGTGGCAATGAATTTGCGGTCTGGTCGGACCAACCATAGCCTGACGAGAGGTAGCAAGCCCATAAAGTCACACGCTACAGATAAATATTGTAGCCCATAGAGTTAGAGGTTAGTAAACATGCCGACGGTTCCCCTATTACGGTTTATCCCCTTTCGTAAAGCCGATGTTATAGAGATGTGCCTAGCAGATGGCCGCCTGCCAGATGATCAACACGGCGAGTTTCGAAAACTAGCCCATAAAATACAGGATCACTTCCACGCAGACTTTCATCAGTTACAAGAGCAACTAAAAGACCTCTACGCCAGCTATGATCCAGATGCTGACACCCGCCAGCTAACACTGGATGCCTCTGAGAAAAACCAGAGTTCCAACCAGAAAAAACCAACACTAAAAGAGGTCTTGGCCGAACTACTCAATAAAGCCAACTATGAGGTGATTGATCGCACCGCATTACAAGCTGCACTCGACAGCGAATCAATGTTCAAAATCAGGCTGTCTGTAAATTTGGATGAATTTGATGAAGTATTGCTGTATTGCCGAGGCATCAGTGAACGGGAAGAAACTGTTACATCCTGCTTTGGATTACTTAATAAACAGCTTCGTTTTATTAACTATGACCGAGTAGTACTTTACCTGCGATTTAAGGATCATCAGAATACAGAGCCTCCCACAACAATGCTCCGCCCCGGTTCCATCATGCTCAAACTGTTTCAAAACGTCCCTCAGGCAGACGTTGAAATGCTGTTCCCCAATACCCAAGTGGGTATGCGATTTATGGATAAGTTACTGATTGGAATTCCTGCATTGGTAAGCGGAGGCATTGTATTAACCACCAAGCTCGGTGCGACACTGGTCTTACTGGGCTCTCTACTGGGTTATTGGTTTGGGACCCATGATCAGCAGGTAAACCTAGATAAAACGGCTCTCATCGCTCTAGGCGCAGGCCTAGTTGCAGTAGTGGGCTATTTATGGAAACAGTTTTCCAGTTACAAAAACCGTAAGCTTCGATTTACCCAAGCTTTAACCCAGAACCTCTACTTTAAGTTACTGGATAACAATGCCGGTGTTTTTTACCGATTAATTAATGACGCCGAAGAATCCGAGTGTAAAGAAACACTACTAGCCTACTATTTCTTACTGATCAACAAAGAACCTCTTTCGGCAACAGCATTAGATAAAACCATAGAACAATGGTTTGAAAAAACCTGGCAATGCCGGCTAGATTTCGAAATTGAAGATGCACTAAAAAAGTTGCAGGTTCTCTCTTTGGCGACAGAATGTGATGGTTTATGGCAATGCAATCAATCTCTAGACTAAGCTCTCTAAATCTTTTTTTTATTTGTTAATACATTGTTAGCTAACCGCCATATATTGGTAAACACGACTGAAATATTACTGACATCTATTCTTAATAAATTTGTCACAAGATCGCTATAGGCTGGAAACATTCATAAGGAATCCAGCCCGTGCTCAACGTAGAAACTTTTCTTCAAGACAAATATCCTAGCTTTTACCAACGCCACCCCCGATTGGTACGCCCTCTGATACGCCTTCTCAGAATGCTGTTTCGGGAAAAAAGCTTTCAACAATTTGAAGCTGATTACCCCCATCTGGAGGGATTTGATTTCGTTGAGCAGGTACTGGATTACTTCGATTTTCATTATAGTGTGCGTGATCATGAACGACTGAGAATCCCAACTCAGGGTCGAATAGTTATTATTGCCAATCACCCCATTGGCTCTCTGGATGGGCTGGCATTATTGAAGTTAGTTCGCGAGACACGCTCCGACGTGAAAGTCGTTGCCAATGAACTACTCTACACCCTTAAACCCCTGCATAACCTACTGCTTCCCGTTGACAATATGGGCGGCAATACCAGTCGACAAAATCTCACTGCCATTCGCAACCACCTGGACAACGAAGGGGCAATGATTATCTTCCCCGCTGGAGAAGTCTCCCGCTTGAGCCCCCAAGGTGTTAGAGATGGAAAATGGCATAGTGGTTTTTTACGTATGGCCGTGAACAGTAAAGCACCTATATTACCGGTGTTTGTGGATGGCAAAAATTCCGTTCTGTTTTACAGCGTATCAATAGTGGCAAAACCTTTATCTACCCTCTTACTTGTTCGGGAAATGTTTAAGCAAGCGCGCAACTGCGTTGAAATACGCATTGGTGAACAGATCAGTTATGACAGTTACCAACGTATTAACGTCCCGATCAAGGAAAAGTCCAAACTCTTTAAGCGGCACCTTTACCGCATCGGACAAAATCGAAACGGCATCTTTAGTACAGAAACCGCTATCGCGCACCCAGAAAATCGTGCATTACTCCGCGATGAAGTGAAACACTGTGAGCTGCTTGGTAAAACCAGTGATGGCAAGCTGATTTTTTTGTATCGCTACGAACCTAACTCACTGATCATGCGTGAAGTGGGCAGGTTGCGTGAAATTGCTTTTAGAGCCGTAGGCGAAGGTACTGGCAACCGTCGAGATATCGATGGTTATGACCACCAATATTTTCACCTGCTGTTGTGGGACGACGACGAACTCGAAATCGCCGGAGCCTATCGTATTTGCGACACCACAGCCTGTGTGGATGAGCTCGGCAAAAACAAACTCTACTCCCGCGAACTATTTACCTACACCGAATCTATGAAACCCTACCTAGAACGAGGTCTGGAGCTTGGCCGAAGTTTTGTTCAACCTAAGTACTGGGGTCGCCGCAGCCTAGATTATCTCTGGTATGGCATTGGTGCCTTTTTGCGCAAGAATCCTAACTACCGTTATTTACTCGGGCCAGTTACCTTGAGCAATGCATACCCCGAGTGGGCTATGGAAATGTTGGTATACTTCTACAGTCGCCACTACCCCAGCCTACAAACACTAGTAGAGCCCTCGATCCCCTACAGCATTAGCCCTGAACGCACCCAAGAGCTAGCTGAAAAATTTCCTGGCGTCGATCAAAAATCTGAGTTCGCTCAATTAAAAAGTGAGTTAGCTCATATGGATTTAAGTGTTCCCACTCTGTACAAACAGTACACAGAGGTGTGCGAATTCGGTGGCGTACAATTTGCTGGGTTCAATATAGACCCCAACTTTGCTAACTGTGTAGATGGTCTGATTATTGTCGACCTAGCAAGGCTTAAAACTTCTAAGCGAGAACGTTATATGGGTTCTGACAATTAGTCTCAGACTAAAATAGAGCCACAATCTCAATCAAATAAAAAAGGGTTGCACCGCAACCCTTTTCTACTCTAATCAATAAACCCCACTAATTTGACTTAACTTTCTCGATAAATCCTTTAACTTCCTCACCAATCGCGTCTTTACTGCCCAAACCAATAGCAATCGCAACACCTATACCAATCGATCCCAGAGCAATACCAAAGGCCAAATTGATAATGTCTTCAGCAAGACCAATCTGGCGTAGCGCCATTGCACCAGAAAGCGTCAGAATAGAGGCATATGCCAAAGTAGCCGCAAGACTATTTAAACCCGTACCACGAATCACGTCACGTACCTTCTTGGCTATCATTATGCCAATGCCGAAGATCATGGCACCTAGTAGAGCCTGGACTGTAAAGTGAATGAGTGAAGAAACAATGTTACTCAGTGGCGCAAAGCCAAGTAGCTCTGTAGCGCCCAGAATGGCAAAAAGAATCACACCATATTGCACGAGCAAACCTACATAATTACTAGGTGTTTTAGTGGCAGTCAACGTAAGCCCAATTTTATCAGCAACGCCATTGAAACCCGCCGTAGTGAGCAAGTCAGACACCATACCAGATAATATTTTACCAATGAGGTATGAAACCCATAACACCAATATGGCTGAAACAATACCGGGAACAGCCAAGAAAATCATGGTGATCATTTGTTTCGATGGACCAGATATCGCCTCAATTTTCAAAGCATCTAAAGATTGAACAATAACTAACAATAAAATAACGGTAAAAGTTAATGTCCCAACCAAAGCAGATACGCCTTGCTTTAACCCAAGACCTTTACCGAAATTGTCAACACCAGCCGATGCCAGTAAGTTAGTGATAATATTGCGAACGATACGTGCAACAAAACTACCTATGATAAAAATTAACGCTGCAGACAATAAATTAGGTAAATATGTGAACAGCTTGCTGAACATATCCTGCAATGGCGCGACAAGGCTTTCCATACCCAAAGCACCAAGAATCAATGGCAGGAACAGTAGGAAAACAAACCAATAACCAGCGTTAGCAAGAGATTCTTCTACGGTAGCCGTACTCTCCTTAGCATCATCTCCTTCTAGGTCATTAAGGCGACGATCAACACCAAACAACAACGCCACCTTTGAAATCGTTAGCTTCACAAGACTGGCGATCACCCATGCCAGAATCATCAAGCCAAGTGCAGCACCAATTTTTGGTAGATAAGCAAAAATTTCTGTTAAAAATGTATTGATTGGATGAGCAACAGTATCCAGGTCAAGTTTATCGAAAAACATGAGAAAACCGAAAGTCATCACAATCCAAAAAATTACACCTGAGACAACCGCCTCCACAGGGAAATTTTCCTTCAGCCCTATGACTTGAATAAATTTATTATCTATGCTGGTTTTTTCCATTAGCTTTCGCGTCACAGAACGAAGAATTCTCGCCCCGATATAGAATACCAACAAAAAAGCCAACGCAGTAACAAAACCTAAGATGGCAGGATTGTAGTCCTGCCAAAATTTCTCTATGTATTCCATATCAAACTCCATCTGTAGCATAAAAAAAATAAAACTTAATAATGCATTGCCCTGCCAAGCATTTTGGCTTGTTCAACCCAATCAGTTATTTGATTTTCTGAGGGTACATTGCGAACCAATTTTTTTGTTTCATTCGCTTCGGTCATTTTTTGATACAAATTCGATGGATTTCTTTGAGCAAGCTCAGGAACAGTATCGATGCCAGAGTGCTCGAGAAGATCGGCATATTCACTACCTACACCTTTTACTCTAGCCAAGTCAGCACGATTCACCCAATTCAAAATTAATTCCGGGCTGATGCCTGATTCTTCAGCGATTGTTTTTCGGCCTAATGGTGTAGATCCCACATCTAACAACTGCTCCTGTGTCATCAAGCCACAGCTAACCAGTTTTTTCGCGTAAAAATCCCCAATTCCTTCTATGTCAGATAGTTTAGTCACCATTTATTATCTCCTGTCAAAAAATATCTCTGACAGTAATTATTAGAACTTAACCATTCAAATACTATAGGAAATCGTAAACATCCTGTAAAACATTTATGGTAAATAAATAAACAAACATGACAACAAAACAATAAATAGACATACAACCTATTGAAAGTAATATCTTTAATGTTAATTAGACAAAGGTAAGCACAAAGTAAATTCAGCACCCTTATCAGGGTTGTTTTTAACTGAAACCTGCCCATTATGCTTCTCACAAACAGCCGCCACAAAACGAAGCCCCAAACCGGCACCAGATCTCATACCCGAAGGCGCATTCACACCCTGTATAAAGTTATCAAATAGAATCGGCAAATCATTTTCGTGGATACCGTCACCTTCATCGACAATTGTTATTTCAACAGTAGTTTCAGAGCGACTCGTATCAATAAAAATCTGGCTAGACCCACAAGAATATTTCACTGCATTATCAAGAATATTGACTATCACTCTCTCTATCAAATTTCTATCACAGGAAATCCAAAGCTCTGGCTTTGTTTCAGGGTAATTAATTTTTATATGACGTAATTTTGCTGACGGATATACTTCAATCACAGCATTATAGATCAGTGAATGAACATCACAGCGATCGACATCTAGTTCTTGGGTATGATCCAATTTCGCCAGTTGAATAAAGTTCTCAGAATAAGATAGATTACGGTAAATATAACGTTCGATATTTTGCAACAATACCTTCTGTTTAGAATCTGGGTTTTCTGTTCTTTCTCCTTCAATTAACGCCAATACTGACGTCATTGGCGAGCGCATATCATGTGATAGGAAGTTAAGGGCTTCCAGCCTGTCCCGTTCGCTCTTCTTAAGCTCTGTAATATCTGTGATATTAATTAAGAAAAGTGGTGCATCTGCATGTATAACACGGCCTCGACAAAGGATAGTTCTACCCGCTGAAATAGTATCGCCCTGAACAGTAAAGCTTTTCTCAAAGAACACCAGCTCATTAATCAGCTCTTTCCATGAGTGGTTGTCCGTCAAGTTGATATGGGAGAGAAGCTCAAATAGCGTTGGTTTATTAGCATCAACGTCCAATAGAACCCTAGCCTGATGATTAATTAACAGAGCCACGCCATCTAACCGAGCTAGAATCACACCAACGGAAAGTTGTTCAAGACTTTCATCAATAATTTTTCTATTGGCCTCCACAACTAGGTTTGTTCTGGATAGCTGCCAAATCGTCTGGGCAATTTGATCTTCATGCATGGGAGATACTTCTTCGTCAGAAAGGTCATCGGGAATAAAAAGTGACATTTTATCTCGACCGATATAATTGTTCTCATTCCACATCACAGCAAGCTTGAAATAGCCTTTTGACGATTGTATTAACTTACTGGATAAGAAGTTTTTGTGGTGCCAATCTTGGGAGAAATTATAAACATCTGAGGATAAGTCAATAGAACCATATGAATGAAGCTTTTTTCCTTCAGTATCAAAAAGAACCCAGCCTGTGATTGCATTTAAGTCTTTCAAAAAACACATATTTTTTACAATATCAACTTCGTTACGGCTAGATGCATTAAAAGTGATGTTATCCTGTGTTGAGGCTAGCTCTTGACGCAAATAGCCCACAACGTTTTCTAGTCGCCACCAATTCCATATTGGATAAGCCACCAGCACCGAAACAATCACCGGCGTTGGTGGTACCCATACCCGGAAGATATTGAGAACCATAAAGCTAAGAAGCAAAGTCCCCAGACTAAGAAAGATCATAGACAGAAAAAAAAACAAAGGGGGTAAACGAGTGGCGAGCCATAAAAAACTCCCAATAATAACAGCACAAAAGATACTGTAGAGAACAGAAGAAACAGGAGAAATTAACATACCTTCTCTCAACGCATGGTAAATATGGGCATTAATCTCAACACCGGATATCTGGCCAATGGGCGTTGTGATTTGATCTCCCATTCCTGCTGCGGTCGCCCCAACAAAAACAATTTTATTCTTTAATTCCGACTCGGAAATTCTGCCTGAAAGAAGATCAGTGTAAGAAATAGTTTGAATGGAAACGGGGTTATTAATATAAGGAATTAAATTCAAATAGTTTCTTAAATTTAAAAATTCTGACCCTTTAGTAATTTTCTCATCTGTTGTAACACCGGGGATGTTATCAAGCTGTTTGCCCTGTATGAGTTCATGGAGCACTAATGCAAAATGTTTCCAATGTGGCCCACCGACACCCTCTTTAAGAAAAATTTTACGGGCAACCCCATCTTTGTCTATTTCAATATGCACATGCCCTAGGCCCGCGGCAGCACTCGCCAACGAGTCCAGCGGTTTTATCTCAAGAATTCTCCCACTTTGTTCCGCCAAACCCATAAAAACAGGCAAAATTACATTACCTGATTTTTTTATACTGTCAGATAAACGCTGGTCTGTTTCTGGAAAATCTAAATCAGGTTCCGCAAAAATCACATCAATAGCAATGGCTCTGGCACCGCTTGCATGAAGCTTGTCGATCAATGCGACATGCTTCTCGCGCGGCCATGGCCAACGCCCCAACTCAAGTAAGCTACGCTGATCAATGGCCACTATAACAATATCATCCGGCACCTCCGAGACAATAAGCCGTGACATGCCGTCATAAAAAATATAATCGAAAGTGTCTGTGACTTTTGAGTACGCAAGAAAGCCTGAAAGTAAGGCTGCACCAAGAATCAGCAACAGCCGTCCAGGAAAGCTGGATCGATCAAAATGAGTAGAATTAGAGGAACGTAATGGCAACAAGAACAAATGTCACAATAATATCGAATAGTTGAGATTTTCTGTCACTGTATGCCAGCACATTACTGGGGGAGCTTTCATGCCCTCTACCATCTATTGCGATGACTCTCATATACACATTTTCCCCCTCAATTTTGGGCAATGTCATTTGAGCTTTTGAAGTAATACTGTCTTGTACAATATCAGAAAACTCTTGATTCAATGAGGATTGAACTCTGTAGCTCGCAGCTTCAGGAGTAGCCTTCCAGGATAAAAGTAAATGATCGCCGTTATCGGTTATACCCACCTCATCATTTAAAACCACGGAGGCAAGTGCATCAATAACACACAAGGGTGCATGGCTATCTATTCCGTGAAAACCCTCGTCGTCTATGCCATGTACCTCAACCTGATAACAGCCATTATCAAGAGTGTCGTACACAACCCAATTATGGTTAACCGTCTCTATGGAAAGAATTTCCTGCTTACCATTGTAAAGGCTTACCTGATATTGACTCACCTGATTCACAGGATTCCAATCTACCCTCGCAGGTAATGGCGACTTAACACTTGCTTGGGTCAACTGTGGTTGAGGTGGTAAAGCTCGAGGTGGCTGAATTTTTTTACCCTTTATTGCAGACACACCAAATCCGGCAGGAACCGATTGTCTTGAACTGCCCGAGCTTACATCTAACTGCCCTTCCAGAACTTCGCCACGCATCTTGTTCCCACGACTGTTTACCCGGAATTGCGTGCCACGAACCGCAGCAATAGCAGCGGGAGTCTTAATAATGAATCGGTTTTTAATCTTGCCAGAATTCACCTCAGCCTCGACTGAACCCTGCTCCAACGTCATCTCCTCATCCAAAACATCTCTGCCTCTGGAAGAAAATCTTTCCAAGACCAGCTCACTACTTTCTTTAAGCAAAACCTCATTGGTCTGATGCAATAGTAGTTTGACTATACTTTCCGTTTCCGTTCGAACCCTTGAACCCAAGTGCACCTTTTGACCCGGTATCACTGTTACAAACTGTTGGTCATCCCACTTGCTATATTTTGCTTCCCCTGTCACATAAACAACCTCACCTACTACTGGTAGATTTTTCAACCAGCGAAAAGGGATACGAATAGGGGTATTAACAGGAATCGCTCGATCATTTTCTACTTGGTTGTATTTTGTGAGCGTAATCCAACAACCGCGCTTGTTGGTATATTTGAGGCATATATCCCAAATAGTGTCACCCTGTGAAGTGTAATAAACCCATTCAGACTCTTGAGCCTGAACCTGCATGGCAATCAACAAACATAGGGTACCAATAAATTTTCTATACATAAGTCACAACCTGTCAACTATCTGTTCAGCTCGTGTTAAAACGCCTTTTTTGAGTCCTTTTCACAGCTCACAGCGCCTCTAATCGATAACCATGACGGTAAACTGTTTTAATACCATAACCCATTTCCGGATTAATCTTTAATAAACGTCGAATTTTACTAATATGCATATCCACTGTTCGAGTATCTAATTCAACACCGACACCCCACACCTCTTTGAGTAAATAATCTCTCGACAACAACTTATTTACATTACTCAAGACACAGACGGCCAAATCAAACTCGATAGGGGTCAATTTTACTTCTTCGCCATCAACCAAGGTCCGACGAGCATCCAGATCTATCGAAATTGGCCCCAACACAAATTGTCTCTTCACTTCGTGCCCATACCTACGCCAAAGAGCACTCAATCGGGCATCTAACTCACTACGTCTTAATGGTTTAACAAGATAGTCGTCGGCTCCAGCGTTAAGAGCAAGAACGATATCCTCCTCACTACCCTTGCCTGTAGCAAAGATCACTGGGCCATCAAAGCACAAATCCTGACGCAGTATTTTAAGTACATCAATCCCCTCTATATCTGGAAGCTGCCAATCTAGCACCACCACATCAGGCTGTTTTTCACTCATAGAATCAATAAACGCCTGACCAGTAGTACAACAGTACGTATTGTAGCCACTGTCTAACAACCAACCCTGTACAAGCTCTGCCTGGGGAGGGTCATCTTCAAGTAACCCGACACAAATCTTTGCTTTCATCTAACCATCCAAGTATTTATTTTCCAAGGACCTGACGGCCAATACAGCTGCATTACTAACAGCTATTTCACAGGTGTAAAGTGATCACCATACTTTAGATGTAACCTACCATCCAGATACACAGCATGTTTTCGTTGATCTTCTGACAAACTTTGCCATTTTATTATTTCTTCCCCATTAAAGTGTGGGTGTTGATGACGAGGAGTTTCTTCATCATAGTGTTGAGGTTTCTCATCACCTCCATGTTGATCAACCAAACGAACAAAAGCTTCTGGGTAGCTTTTGTTTATCTCAGAAAGTAGTGTTTCCGCATCTGGCCTAGTATCAAAAGAACCAACCATTAATCGTATTAGATGACCCTTTTTTTCCTGTTGATATGCACCATAGCGTGCTACTGAAGAAAGTGTATATTCAGAAATTTGATGGAATGCCCCTACCTGAATAGTATATTTATCTGCCCATATGAGGCTGCTGTAGAACACAAGGATTGTGACCAACAAAAATATTCTCATTCTTTCTACCCCACGATAAAGAACCATAGAATGGGCGGAGGGCTTCCTGTCCTCCCCACCCTTTAGCTGGTTATACAAAAACTAAGCTATTTAGGGGCAACACCCAAAGCTTTTAGCGTCTCTATATTGAGGTACCTGTCTACCGGCAATGACTTGTCTTTCTGGAATTCATTAACCGCCGTTATTGTCTGACGACCAATATCTCCATCAACAGGACCAGGGTTATATCCAGCGTCAACAAGAGCTTGTTGAACCTGGCTGATTCGACCTCGTGTCATATTGGTTTCACAAAGAATAGAGCGCCATTCCATGAAGCCATCTTTTACCAGTTTTTTCTGGGTTACTGTTTTGAAAACTGCAGGAATCGCAATGTGCTCTTCACTTGCAGCAGAGACAAGCTCTTTAACTTTTACTGTCTCATACTTTGCAGGTATTTCAATTGTCCTTGTGGAGGCCGGTGTTTTGACTACTTTACGTGTAATAGTCTTATATTTAGCCGGTTCATTCGTCAAACAAATTTTAGCACCCGTGCGGGTTTTAGCTGACAAGGACATGTCGTGAACTTCATGCCAGACAAACTTCGTATCGCTGACCAATTCCTGACGAGAAACTACTGAGTATTGTTCAGGAATATCCTGTGCAACTTGCTTAGGTCCTGCCACCATCTTACGAACTTTGACAGTTTTATATTTGGCTGGGATTTCAATAGTGCGAGTAGTTGCCGGCGACTTCAATACCTTTTTTGCGACAGTTTTATACGTCGCAGGCACATCGACCAAACACATAATTTCACCCGTCGAGGCATCAATACGTTGAATTGGCCCCGTTCCCTTTTTCCAAATAGTATGGGCCGGAACATCCAGTATCGTTTCCTTCTGCGTTTCAAATACCGCAGGAATATTTTCGATACGTGTTGATGCTTCTGAAACCAGAACAGATTCCTCTACCCATTCATATTGAGCTGGCTCAGTGATAATTTTCTTCGACGCCTGACTAACAAGTACATCCTCTTTGACGGTCCGATATTCAGCGAGTTTAAAGTGTTCGTGGAAACACATACCTGGTGTAGCACTTTCCAGATTAATACCACCCGCTTTAGCCGTCGCAAGTAATTTTTCACTCGCTGGCGCAGCATTGTTTGCCAAATCTGTTTTCCAAATATTACGCTCTTCTTTCACTAATAATGTTTCAGTTTCAGTACCATAAACAGCAGGTATCACCTCAAGACGAGATGATGCTTCGCTCACTAAAACTTCTTTCTGTCCCCAGCTATATTTAGCATCGGTCAATTGAATCCTTTCACTTTCTTCACGTACTTTTACTTCTATTGCTTCTTGTTTATACGTGGGTTCTACCCAAACACGCGCATAACACTCACCAACCTTTGCTTTAGGTGGTAACAATGATTGATCGGCGATAGTTGGCGATGTACTTTGCTGTTGCGCTAAAGTGGCGTTATTAACCTCGACCTCCTTTGCCGAAAGTAGCCTTTCCCGATTTTCAATCTCTTTTTCACGCTCAACAAGTTCATTTTGTGTTAATAATTGTTGTTCATTGCCTGTACCAGCACACCCTGCCAATACCATTATGGCAACAGACAGCGGTAATAGAGCTGTTTTGTTATACCCATTTTTCATTATTGAAATTCCTCACAATACAGTTAGCCTTTAAAGGCACCAGCAACAAAATCAATCAAACCAGCAACCTCTTCCTTTTTTCAGCTTCACCTATCCTCGCCTTCATTCACAATAGGGCTTGGCACATCTTTACGTTGTTTTTACAAGCATTTTTAGTAACTTCAGCACATAATTCCTCCAATTTACGATCCAAATTAATGATCCATTTTCAGAGGAAACCATCCCCCTATAACAAACCACCAGTGGGACAGTTCACTAAAGGGCGTGTACAATGTTGGCCTCTAAAAACCTGGCTTTTGGCGATGACAGACAATAAAACCACACACTTCGGTTTCAAAACCGTGCCCGTTGAGGAGAAAGCCACGCGCGTGGCTGATGTTTTCCACTCAGTCGCGGGTAAATATGACCTTATGAACGATTTGATGTCTGGAGGTGTTCACCGTCTTTGGAAACGCTACACCATTGAACTTTCCGGTGTTAGACGCGGCCATCGGGTATTGGATATCGCCGGGGGCACCGGCGACCTCACCGCCAAATTTTCCAAATTGGTCGGTGATACAGGTGAAGTTGTCCTGGCCGATATCAATGACTCTATGCTGAAAGTTGGTCGAGACAAACTTGTCGACAAAGGGTATGCCAACAACGTGCGCTACGCCCAAGCCGATGCTCAATATTTGCCTTTTCCGGACAATACCTTTGATTGCATCACCATTGCATTTGGTCTGCGCAATGTTACCGATAAAGATTTGGCACTTCGGTCCATGCACCGGATTTTAAAACCCGGTGGTCGATTGCTCGTTTTGGAGTTTTCAAAACCGTCTAATGGCCTGCTCGAAAAAGCTTATGACTTCTACTCATTTAAGCTACTGCCAAAAATTGGTGGCTTGGTCGCGAATGATACGGAAAGCTATCAATACTTGGCAGAATCCATCCGAATGCACCCTGATCAGGAAACGCTGAAGGGGATGATGGACGAAGCCGGATTTGTAAACACCGAGTACCACAATATGACGGGGGGAATTGTCGCCTTACACCGAGGCTTTAAGTCTTGATTTTCAACTTCTTGTCAAACAATCCGATCAAGGCGGTGCAAACTTCAGCGCTGATGGCGATAGAAACAGCTATCAATAAAGCACTGGAATACGACCCGGCCACCCAAAATGCCATTGGCACATTGGCAGGTAAAGTATTGGCCATTGAGTGCTCCCTACCGCCTATAAAGCTTTATGTCATTCATAGTGAAAAAGACATCAACCTAATGGGACAGTACGAGGGTGAGGCCGACACCACATTACGAGGAACCTCCCTATCATTGGCCACCCTTGCGGTAGACGGCCAAGACAGAGTGTCCTTTTTTGATACTGGCGTTGAAGTTCGTGGTGACCATGACTTACTCCGTCAAATTAAAAAAATTCTTAAAAATTTAGATGTAGACTGGGAAGCCGCGTTATCTCAACTCATTGGTGATGTGCCTGCCCATTTAATAGGTGAATCACTCCGCACATCCAGTCAATGGAAAAAAGACGTAACCGAGCGTGCCAGTGCTGCTGCTGCTGAATTTAGTCAAGAAGAAGCCCGCCTAACGCCCAGCCGCAATGAAACAGACCACTTTAATAATGAAGTCAAACATCTAGCTAATGATCTGGATCGACTGGCTGCACGCATGAACAAATTAAAAGTAACGCTGGATAAACAAGAAAGCGGAGATAAATAAGCGTGTCACGAATTAATCGACTGGCGACCATTCTTCGTATTACCCTACGCTACCGACTGGATACCTTCCTCGACAAAGACAAACTTCCTCGTGGCCTCCGACTCCTGTTGCGAGCCAACAAACTGCTGCCAACAGCCACCCAACCAAGGGGAGAAAGGCTTCGTCACGCCCTGGAAGATCTGGGCCCTATCTTTATCAAGTTTGGTCAGCTGCTTTCCACTCGCCCGGATTTAATCCCACCCGATATCTGCGAAGAGCTAGATCACCTTCAAGACAACGTTGCTCCTTTCGACAAAGATCAGTTTGTGGCCATTGTTGAAGAGGCCCTTGGCGACAGTATCGATAATTTATTTCTACAATTTGATCGTGAACCGCTGGCATCGGCCTCCGTCGCGCAGGTACATGCTGCCGTGCTCCACGATGGCCACGAAGTCGTGGTCAAAGCTATTCGACCCGGTATTGAAAAAACCATCGAACAAGACATCAAACTGATGCACTCAATGGCCAAATGGCTGGAAGCCAACACCATTGACGGTCGAAGAATGCGTTTGACGGAGATCGTCAGCGACTACCGAAATACCATTTTCGATGAGCTCAATTTACAGCGTGAAGCCGCCAATGCCTCCATGCTCCGTCGTAATTTTGATGGATCACCGATGCTCTACGTTCCAGAAATTTACTGGTCACACACCAATGAAAAAGTGATGGTGATGGAGCGAATTTACGCAACACCTGTTACCGATGTAGAAACGCTGCAACAACACAATGTCGACTTTAAAGTATTGGCTGAGCGCGGCGTTGAAATCTTCTTTACTCAGGTCTTCGAACATAACTTCTTTCATGCCGACATGCATCCCGGCAATATTTTTGTGGACCCAAGCAAACCTAAACAACCCAAATATCTGGCAGTAGACTGCGCCATCATCGGCACACTGGCTGAAGCCGATCAGTATTATCTGGCCCGTAATCTACTGGCTATTTTCCGTCGTGATTACCGTCAAGTAGCCGAGCTTCATGTGCTATCTGGCTGGGTGCCGGAAAACACCAATATCGGCGACTTTACTGCAGCTATCCGAACCGTCTGCGAACCTATTTTTGAACGCCCATTACGGGAAATTTCCTTCGGTCAGTTATTGGTCAATTTGTTCCGTACCGCCCGTCGTTTTGATATGGAAGTACAGCCCTCCCTAGTTCTACTACAAAAAACCCTGCTGAATATCGAAGGCTTGGGACGACAGCTTTACCCTGATCTGGATTTATGGGCAACCGCGCACCCCTTTTTGGAACGCTGGCTAAAAGAACGATTCCAACCCAATGCACTTGTTGAACAGCTGAAACGACATGGCCCTGAGTGGCTGGAGCAATTCCCCCAAGTGCCACAACTTATTTTCCAAAGTCTTGAGCGGCTGCAAGCAGGCGACCGTATAGCCTACCAACCACGCCCCGCCCTTGAACCAAAAGCCTCTAAAAGCCGGCTGCAAACCTGGATGGGCTCAGCGTTCATTGGCATAGGTTTAGGCTTAGCCTTCCCCCACTGGGCCGAAAGTGTCCAGCAAATGCCTGTGAGTAGCCTTATTCTGGCAGGCTTTGGCATGATGATATTGTTACTACGGTAACGACTAGAATCGCTGCTTAGATAACTGGCAAGGCCCCCAATACTTATCCCACCCAAACCCTGCAAGCGGGCCTCCGGCCCAAAGCCTTAAAATCCATATTGCTGATACAGCCACAACTGTCATAATGGCGACCATGACTGACTTTCTCGACGACATCACCTGGAACGAAGATGGTTTACTGCCCGCTGTTGCGCAGGATGCCATTACTGGCCGTATACTTATGGTCGCCTGGATGAACCGTGAAGCCCTAAGCCTGACCGCTAAAGAACAGCGCGCAGTCTATTGGTCCCGCTCCCGTAAAAAGTTATGGCGTAAAGGCGAAGAATCAGGCCATGTTCAGCCTGTGAAAGAAATCCGCTTGGACTGTGACAGCGATGTGATCGTATTAAAAATTGAACAGATCGGTGGTATTGCCTGCCATACAGGACGAGAATCCTGTTTTTATCGGGTACTTCGTGACGGTGAATGGCAAATCGTAGACCCCGTACTGAAAAACCCCGATGATATTTACTCATGACTGGCAGGCTTGCAGTGATAACCCAAGAAGTGTATTCATGAACAACGATGTATTAAAAAAATTAACGGAAGTTTTGGAAGCTCGCAGACAAGCCTCACCAGAAGATTCCTATGTTTCCAGCCTTCACCACAAAGGATTGAACAAAATTCTTGAAAAAGTGGGAGAAGAAAGCATAGAAACCATACTGGCGGCTCGCGATGCTGAACAAAGTGGTCAAACGGATAAACTTATTTATGAAACGGCAGATTTATGGTTTCACTCATTGGTGATGTTGTCCCATTTGGGTGAAAATGCTCAGTCTGTGCTCAATGAACTGGAACGTCGATTTGACCTGTCCGGTCTTGAAGAAAAAGCGAGTCGTAAATAAAGTTAACGACTAAAACATAACTTCACCTACACTAACCCTTCAATACAAAGAGAGACTGTTATGGGATTTGGCTGGCAAGAACTATTAATTATCTTGGTCATTGTTGCCTTAATTTTTGGCACAAAAAAATTGCGTAACATAGGCTCTGACCTCGGCGGTGCAGTAAAAGGCTTCAAGGACTCAGTTTCTAACGAAGAAGCTGTGAAAGAGGCCGAGAAAAAAACCGACGACGACCAAACAGACAATAGCGGCAACAATCTCGAAAACACCACAAGTGCCACCGCTGACGCTAGTCAGACTGCGGAGAAAAAAGACTCTGCTGCAGAGTAAAACCGGGTACAGTATTTCCCAGTGAAAATACACAATATAACGGTGAACCCCCTACCCAATGTTTGATATCGGCTTCTCAGAAATTTTGGTTATCGCAGTGATTGCACTGATTGTCATGGGACCAGAGCGTCTTCCTCAAGCCCTACGGACGTTTGCCCTATGGTTTGGAAGAATGCGCCAACAATACCGAACAGTGCGCAGTGAGTTGGAGAATGAAATAGGGATCAACGATGTCCGCCGCCAACTGCACAATGAAACCATTCTCAAAGACCTAAGAGATACCAAGACTGATATCGAAAATACGATAAAAACTACCGAATCAGAACAACCCTCTGGTAACGGAACATCAAGCTCGGATAAACCAAGCCACAACACATCACCTGACGACACCAAAAATGACGGATAAATTCCTCTTTAGCGAATCCTTTACAGCACATCTCATCGAGCTAAGGAATCGTCTAATTCGCTGCCTGGTCGTCATATTGCTCATTTTTATTGGCTTGTTTGCCTTTAGTAACGAATTGTATCTTTATGTCTCTGAGCCCCTGAGGTTACACCTCCCGGAAACATCATCGATGATTGCTACTGATGTGACATCACCGTTTCTTACACCCTTTAAATTAACACTGGTCTTGTCCTTCTTTGCAGCCATGCCTTTTATTCTCTATCAGGTATGGGCCTTTGCCGCACCGGGGCTCTACAAGAAAGAAAAGATCATTATGCTACCCTTATTTTTTTCCAGCATTCTTCTGTTTTATGGCGGCATGGCCTTTGCGTATTATGTGGTGTTTCCACTGATATTTTTATTCTTCACCAGTATCGCCCCGGAAGGCGTGGCGGTAATGACCGATATTCGAAGTTATTTGGACTTTGTCCTAAAGCTCTTCTTTGCCTTTGGCCTAAGTTTCGAAATCCCTATTGCTGTAGTGATTCTCTCTTGGGTGGGTGCTGTTGATCCCGATGATCTTGCCAAAAAACGTCCTTATGTTTTTGTCCTGTGCTTTGTCTTTGGCATGCTGCTAACGCCACCGGATATTATTTCCCAAATTTTGCTGGCAGTGCCTATGTGGCTATTATTTGAAGTCGGTATTTTCTTTGGGCGAATGGTGAGTTCAAGAGAAAAGAAAGAAGTCTGAACTGGAAACCTCCTAACAACGCCGATTCAACCTGTACCTAACAATTAACCCAGTTCCAAAGCTTATCTATTCCCTGCTGAAGTGTAATTAGCTTTGTGATTAAGGGTGAACCATGGACTGGAGATGAAATATCATCACCATACAACCTAACAAAATCAATCGCAGGATGACCGTAGGCCGCATATTCCCAGTCCAAGAGAAACACCCCCTGCTCTGATTCAATAATATTTTCTGGCACAAGGTCATGATGGTTTATTACAGGTTGCCAATGAGCATCATCGATAGCCTTAGCCGCTTCATTCAATTGTTCAATAAACTCACTCTCAGACCGCCGCATTACCACTGACAACTGCTGAATATAATGTAGGCAGTACGCGACATAATTTCGTTGGATGATATTTTCTGATAAAGAAATTTCCTGTATATCATCCAACAAGTTGGCAAGTTTTTTCAACTGATCTGGCTTTTTAAGATCAGCTGCCTCCCAGCAACGACCAGAAATATACTCACTCACTAAGACCTGATCAGAGATAAAAAATATTTTTGGTACACAACCAATGTCCTCTAACCGTGAAAGTATTTCAGCTTCACGTCGACGGTCGATGCCAAGGTTACGACCATTGATTGCATTAACCCTAACGACCGCTTGAAAATCGCCAGCTTCCACCAGAAAAGACCGGTTAGTTCTTCCGCCTTTAAGTTCCTCCACAACAACGGGTTTTATTGAAGAGGCCGTAGACCAGTCCTGCCAACCAGACAGGGTTTTCTGTAACAGACCCTCCTCTCTATTTAATGGCATTTTTTGTAGTGAACCCTTATTCAAACGCTTCGCGATACACACTCTGCTGACCTAAATAACGTCGCCGCCAAATGGCGTAACCTACCATGGCTAAAATGACATAAAGGGAAAATAAAACAACGGTTTGGTACAGTTCACGATCTAAATACAAATAGATAGAAGCCATATCAATAACTATCCAGTAAAGCCAATTTTCCAGAATTTTCCGTGCCACCATGACCGTTGTTAACACTGCACCCCAAGTGGTAAAGGAGTCTAAATAGGGTAATCGTGCATCCGTGTTTTGGGTCAACAAATAACCGGTGATAACAGAGATAAAAATAACAGCTACGACAGCCAAGCCATGTTGCCGGAAAGACCAGACAGAAATCTCAAGACCCTGATGGTTCTCCCCTCCTCGTCGCCATTGGTGCCAACCATAGACAGCCATCACCAGATAATAGACATTCAGCAATGACTCCATATACAGGCGGACATCACCAAATATCCAGGTATAAATTGCCGTACTAAAAAAAGCACAATACCAACACAGACTGTTTTCTTTAAGAGCAAAAAGTAAGTAGGCGATGGAAAAAACCACCGCCAGGGTTTCAAGCGTCACCCAGTGAAAACTTACCCAATCAAATGAAGCCCATTCAAACATAGATTAAAGCGCCTCATAACCAGGAATGTATTTCACCACATACACCGCCATACCGAACTCTTTATAGCAAGCGGCAATGGTTTCCTGAACCGCTTTCATGGCGTGTTCATATTCCCCTTGCACCACAGTACTGGTAGGAAATGTAGTAATTTTCAGATTATCGTACTGATTAATTTTTTCGATAAATCCATCAATAGGGGGAATAAAATCCTCCCGGTTAGGATACATACTGACATCAATCGTTAATTGCATTGTTCCTACTCCTTTCAGGAAATCATGGCCAGCCCAATGTCACTGAACTAGCCTTTAGTCGTACCATTAAAAGTGATATTTAGCCGAAGCACCAAATATTCTGGGCTCACCGTATTGGTAATAAGGTTCTATACCTGTATAAAAATCCCTAGGGTCATTATTAAAACTACCAAAGCCCCGAACAATCACATCACGATCAGCCAAATTGCGGCCCCAAAGTGATACCTCCCAATCTGCTAACCGATAATTTAAGCGGGTATTGATCAACTCATAACGATTAGTTTTAGCATTATGTCGTGGTGACAGGTAGAACGATTCTTTACCTTCCAACTCCAATCCGGCTGTCAGGTTATGAGTCAGGGCTAGCTCAACACCCAAGGCAAATTGATAGGAAGGCGAATGGGCTTGTTCGTGGCCGCTAAGATCCTTGGCAATGCCATTGGCTGGGTCTGCATCCACATGGCTAAAACTTTCAAAATCTTTAAAGGTTGCCCGTAACAACCCTAGACTGCCGTAAAATTGCACCACATCCGATGCTAACCACGTGAATTCCAGCTCAGCTCCATAGTTAGCACCTTTTTCAGCATTATCGATAAAGTCGGTAAAGCTGCAAGGGCAATCGTTACCAGATATAGGCTCAACAAGAGACTGTTTAACCTGCATCTTTCTGCGCTTTTGATAGAACAAAGCAAGTTGAGCTTGTAACGTCCCCTCCAGCCAGTCACTTTTAATTCCTGTTTCAAAGTTCCACATGTACTCAGTACCAAATGCACGAGAAGACTCTGCTAGGGAGGTATCACTGTTAACCCCACCCGCTTTATAACCACGGGCAACCAGACCGTAAATCATGGCATTGTCTGTCACCTGATATTCCAGCCCTAACCGACCACCCCAAAGACGCTCGCCTTTATCATTATTAACCCCATCATTGTCCCAATAGTCCGCATTTCGGTACTCCAAACGCAACCCCGTCGTCAGCCTCAAATTGTCAGAGAGTTGGCTGCCCAATTGGCCATAAACCGCATAATTTTTAGTATCAAAATCACTGATAAAATCAGGATTACCTGTATTTTTCCGTAATAATGATTCTTCTTGGTCTCGGTAATAAATACCCATCACCCAATCTGTTGAATCATTAAATAGCAACCCTTGTTCACTAGACACCAAACGTAAATCAACGGTTTTAGTTTCTCGGTCACGAAGATAGTTATCAAAGGATGTCCATGCCCAACCATCACAGGGCTCACCAGAACAAATATCGGTAAACGTCCAATCTTCGTCAAAGCCGTATTCAAGATTGCTCTCGGCATAGCTTATCTGGGAAATTACATCAAATTGTTCGATGCCCTTCCAAGTAGATTCCACAGAAAATGCGGTAGATTCCTGGCGATCATAGCCGGGCTGATCCGATAAAGTATGGCGAGTATTATCCAGAGTGAAACTGTCATAACCATTATCAGCATTCACATAGAAACCGGTAAAGTTCATCTCTAACTCATCGTTAACCTGCCAATGCAATTTTCCTCGAACAGTCTGCTCATCAATATTGTTAGTATCGTCACGATTGAGAAAGTCGTTTTCCACATAGCCATCGCTTTTATGCTGCTGTACCGCAAGTCGATAACCCAAATTGTCCGTTACGGGGCCACTAATAACACCACTGACGGTACGAGTGTCATATTCGGCAAACGACGTTTCCAGACTTCCTTCAAAATGTTCAGAAGGATCGTTTGATTTCATATCAATCAAACCCGCCAAGGCATTCGCGCCAAAGAGTGTGCCTTGGGGCCCTCTAAAAATTTCTATTTGTTGTACATCCAGGGTAGTTGCTGCGCCACCAATACCACTGAAGTCAATGCCATCGACTAGAAGACCAACAGAGGGGTTCACCGGCTCAATAAACTGACTGCGCTCACCAATGCCACGAATTTGAATAAAACGACCGCGAGAGGCACCGCTGGAATAATTGACGTTGGGCACAAGGTTTAACACCTGCTCCAAGTGTCGGGCTTCACGGCGATCAATGGTGTCACTACTTATCACACTGATACTGTTGCCAGTATCCAGCACCGAAACATCCCGAAACTCAGCGGTGACGATGACCTCTTCTAGAATGACAGGTTTGGTTGTGGCTGATTCGGTAGCAGCTGTTTCAGGTACAATTAGAGCTGGGGCGATCACATCTGCAGCAAAGCTATTATCTGCAGAAAAACCACTAGGGGAAATTAAAAGCATCGCAGTCAAAAGACTGGATTTTACGCTTGCATTCATTGGTTGAGCCTCATTAACGTAGGTTAAAGAGACCCGGATATGGGAAAGATGGAACGAAACTTAATCAACAATACTAAACAAACACATACTGTTGCGTCCTATCCCTACGCCGGTACTATCCGGATCAGGTTCAAAGGGTCCATCTAACGATGTCTCAGGCTTTCGCCTCCCCTTAGGAAAAATCGCGCCCCGCCTAATAGACAGTAACTACCAAGTGCAGCGTGAGGGCGCCATTCTACTTAAATGGCTTACTAACTCAACCATCTTGTTTAGATAATTTTTGAATAGCGAATTTCTGTTGAAGGCTTTTTCATATAGGCATCAAATATCATACAAATACGACGAATTAATAACCGCCCAGCCAAACTGATTTGAATACCAGCCACTGTCACTTCCACCAGACCGTCTGCAATCATAGGCTGTAACTGCTCCAATTCTTCAACAAAATAGTCTTTGAAAATGATAGAAAATTGCTCATCGATTTCCGCAAAATTCAGCTCAAAATGACAGATCAGTTGTTTGATCACTTCTTGCCGTAGTAAATCATCAAAACTTAGCTCAAAACCACGAGCTATAGGTAACTTGCCCGTATCGACAGCCGACTGATAATCATCTATCTGCTTATGGTTCTGGGCAAAAACATTATCAATAGCACTGATGGAAGAAACCCCAAAAGCGACCAAATCACAGCCACCATGGGTGGAATAACCCTGAAAGTTGCGCTGTAACACTCCGGCCCTCTGGGCCACTGCCAGCTCATCATCAGGTTTGGCGAAATGATCCATACCAATGTAGACATAACCGGCATCAAGCAACTTTGCTGTCATCCGCTCCATCATCAACAACTTTTCCTCAGCACTGGGCAACGCCGTTTCATCAAGTTGTTTCTGCACCTTAAACAAATGCGGCATATGGGCGTAATTGAATACCGACAGACGATCGGGGTTAAGCTCAATAATACTGTCCAGAGTACTCGAAAAAGTCTTCCATGACTGATGGGGCAAACCATAAATTAAATCCATACTGATAGAATGAAAACCTTCAACTCTGGCAGCTTCGACCAATTCACGAACTTCATCTACTGAGTTAAAGCGGTTAACGGCCTTTTGCACCACCGGATCAAAATCCTGAATGCCCATACTCAATCGATTAAAACCCAACTCCCTTAAACAGGCGATAGTACTGACGTCCATTTCCCCCGGATGGATTTCGATGGAATATTCACCGGTATCGTCATCCAGCAAATTAAAGTGTTCACGGATAGCTGCCATCAACAGGCGTTTTTCATCATCACTGATATAAGTAGGCGTACCGCCACCCCAGTGCAGTTGATGGACCGGCCGGGAACGGTCGAAAAGCTTGCCCTGCATGGCAATTTCTTTAATTAATCGATCAATATAAGGCATCGCCCGTTTACGGTTCGCAGTGATAATTTTGTTACAGGCGCAGTAATAACAAACGGTGATACAAAATGGGATATGGAAATACAGTGACAGTGGTCTACCAGCACTATTGCTTCTCTCAATAGCAGCACAAAGCTCTGCCTCAGAAAATGCCTCATGAAATTGGGGCGCTGTGGGATAAGAGGTGTAGCGTGGCCCAGACAAATCATAACGATCAATCAGGCTACGATCCCAAACGACGGAATTTGACCCAACACTGGCATTCAAAGAAGTCATTATTTTTAAATCCTGGAAGGCAATAAAGACAGGCTGTTATTGTAACGTAGCCAAAAAATACTCTATTGATACCCATCAAGTAAACAGTTCGTCAGGCTACCAGCCAGTTTCAGCCTACTTAGAACAGTCTATTGGACCAAAGTGCAACTAGCATTCAAACGTACCCGACAGTATAATTCCGCCTCTCTTGGAAACCGCCGACCGGACCCTGTCTTTAGAGCATACTTTCTTTAAAGACATACGGGTGTGCATTTCCACTGCCATCCCCAATAGCGAGATAAAAGAAAACATGAGTTACAACAAAATCCCTGCTGGCAACGATCTGCCAAACGACATCAACGTGGTCATTGAAATTCCTGCCAACCACGACCCGATCAAATACGAAATCGACAAAGACAGCGATGCAATCTTCGTTGACCGTTTTGTGGCAACGCCGATGTTCTATCCAGCGAACTACGGCTACATTCCTCAGACTTTATCTGAAGATGGCGACCCCTTGGATGTATTGGTTGTAACCCCTTACCCAGTGATGCCTGGCGCAGTGATTCGTAGCCGTGCCGTGGGCGTACTCAACATGAGTGACGAGTCCGGTGTCGATGCTAAACTACTTGCCGTACCTCACACCAAATTGTCCAAATTGTACGATCACGTTCAGGAAATTGGCGACCTGCCAGAACTTTTACTTAATCAAATCAAGCACTACTTTGAAAACTACAAAGCACTGGAAGCTGGCAAGTGGGTAAAAGTTGAAGGCTGGGATAATGCCGATGCAGCCCGTGCAGAAATCAATGCTTCTCGCGAACGTTACCTGAAAGAAGAAGGCTAATTATTTGACACAAGGCGTTTCAATAGAGGCCCCTAAAAAAAATAATGATCTTCGTGGTAATAATAAAAAAACCCGGCATTGCCGGGTTTTTTTATTGAAAACATACAATATCTAGGTTAGCTCTACATTATGGTAGACCTGTTGCACATCATCCAAATCGTCCAACATGGCAATAAACTTTTCAAATAGTTCTACATCGTCACCACTGACGGACATATAACTATGGGCAATAAACTGTATTTCATCCACCTCAAAATCGATCTCACCAAAGCTGTCCAACAATGCTTGCTTGGCCTTAAAATAATCGGTATTTGGTGCAAATACTGATAGTTTTCCATCCTCATTTTCGATATCTGTCACATCGACATCGGCTTCCATCAATGTGTCGAGAACAGCATCTTCATCATCGTGTTTAAAAACGAAGATAGCAGAGTGGTCAAACATGTGGCTTACGCTACCTTGCGTACCAATTTTGCACTTAGTTTTGGTAAACGCCTGACGAACATCACCAAAAGTACGGTTAGGGTTGTCGGTTAAGCAATCAATAATTGCCATACTTCCACCCGGACCATAGCCTTCGTAGCGTGCGGGAGAAAAGTCTTCACCGCCGCCCCCTTTCGCTTTATCAATGGCCTTATCAATTACATGGGCCGGCACTTGATCTTTTTTAGCACGATCAATCAGGCTGCGTAAGGCTAGATTTCCGGAAGGATCAACACCCCCTGACTTAGCACTGACATAGATTTCACGGCCATAGCGGCTATAAACCTTCGCCTTCATATCAGAGGTTTTTGCCATCGATTCTTTGCGGTTCTGATACGCTCTGCCCATAGGGGTAATACTCCGTAATGATTACAAAAAAACGCGATTTTACTGGTAATGGGCAGTCAGGGAAACAAGATTAGTTGTGAAAGCTTAATAGGTATCTACGAAGCGTTGTTCAGGCCCACCAAGCTCTTGGGATTAGCCTCTCGTACCCACCCTCTTCTTTTTTGTCGGTTTAAGGGTCCATTTTAATTTTTTAACCCTACATTGGTTTAACAAAAAATAATTTTCAATATCAATTAAAAAACTTTGCGAATTTTGTATTTGGTTGTATAAATAGCGCCGGAGCCGCTGGACCTGAACTCTCAGGTCACGTCCTATTTGTTATCAATTTTTATGGAGCCTTTGTCCTCATGCTTTACCCTCTCGAATTTGGGAACGATCCCCTGTACCCGAAAGAAAATGATTTCCAGGTGGTTGAAAAAGATGACCTTTCTGGAAAAGGTGTATTTAGTAAGCGCGCCTTTAAAAAGGGACGTGTGATTGCAAAGATGGCAGGACCGAAGGTATCTGACATACGCCAACATACCTTGCAAATTGATGAAATAACGCACCTATACGATACTTATTTTTCGGGGTATTTTCTCCATTCATGCGACCCGAATATTTCGTTAAACATGCGTGATTTAACTGTGACGACACTCAAAAATATTCCAGCAAATACATTTCTGTATATGGATTACTCTGAAACGGAAGATCGCCTCTACAAACAGTTCCCCTGTAACTGTGGTACCCGTCGTTGCCGAGGTTGGATCACCGGCAATAAAGAACTGGGACTGGCTGAGATGGAAGTACTCAGTTTTGAAACTTTCGCAGGTCAATAAATTATGTCTACAGCCCTATGGTGGCAACGTGAAGACCTACACTATGAGGAGAATGAACTTCATTTTGCAGGTGTAAAAGTTGCCCGCTTAGCCCAGCAGTTTTCCAACCCAGCCTTTGTCTATTCAGGCAAACGTCTTGCGGATAATCTGCTACGCATAAAAAAAGCTCTAGATACCAATGGATTCAAGGACAACAACCGCATCTATTACGCCATGAAGGCAAATCGCTTTTCACCTTTGTTGACCTACCTTAAAACCACAGGACTGTGTGGTATTGATGCCTGCTCACCGGCGGAAGTTCTGCATGCCCTGGGTTGCGGGTTTAGACCTGAACAGATTTCACTGACGGCCTGCAGCCTCTCCGAGCAAGATTTTTCCACCCTCGCGAGTATTGACGGACTGGTGGTCAATTTTGATAGCCTGCATGCCATTCGTCGCTGGGGAGAGCTAAAGCCCGGGAGTGAAATCGGCATACGCATTAATCCGGCGATGGGAACCAGCCGAGCGGACAACGAAAAACTCCAATACGCAGGCGACAGTATCACCAAATTTGGCATCTATGCTGAACAATTTTCTGAAGCGTTGGCTTTAGCGGAAAAGTCTCAACTGAATGTGGTACGAGTTCATTTTCATACGGGTTGCGGCTATCTCAATGAACAGCTCGATCAATGGAAAAAGGTTCTACAACAGAGTCTCTGGTTTATAGAGCAGATTCCCACTGTAAAATCCGTCAATATAGGTGGCGGACTAGGTGTGCCACATACAGCGAACGATCAACATCTGAACCTAGATCTTTGGGCGCAGACACTAGCAAGCGTCATGGGCAACAAGCCCTGGCGAATCGATCTGGAACCTGGCGATTACATCGCGAAAGATGCCGGTCTTTTTCTGATGGAGAAAACCTTTCAGGAGGTCAAAAAAGACCGTTGCTTTGTCGGTGTGAATGCTGGCTTTAATTTGGTACCGGAACCCGCTTACTATGCTCTGCCGTTTCAGCCTGTTTCGCTCATCCACAAAACAGAAACCAGGCTAGTGACTCTCGTTGGCAACATCAACGAGGCCCTAGATGTTTGGTATGAGAATATTGAACTGCCAGTACTTGAGGATCAGACACACATTGCACTTATTAATGCCGGGGCCTATTCATCGTCTATGGCCTCTAACCACTGTATGCGGGGGAATGTTTCGGAGTATTTGATTCTGTGAGCCAGAGAATCCCGCCCAAGTTACATAGGCGGGAGGAAACTAATTGTTAGGCAACATTAGCCGGATTGACGTACATATGGGGATAGTTCGGCTCACGATTTTGAAACGACAAAATAGAGGAATTCTGAATCACGCCACCATCAATATTGATTGCCTTCCGAATGGTCTGGTTCTTCTGCCAATTATCCCGGCCTGCAAGCACAGTCGGCAAATAAACAATAAGAGCAGCTGAGATTGAGCGCGTTGCACTTTCCCAAAGATAGCTGGGCGTATGATCTACAGCGTAATAATCTGTATTTTCATATTTAAACATCGGACTCTTGAATGTGGTTGGTTTGGCAAAAAAGAATCCCATCCCCTCATCACAACTGACATCAATAATCAGGCTGTTAGGCTTAAGGCATGCGCTTTCAGATTTGATAACAAAGTCAGTAGGATTTTCTGTGTCTTGAAAAGTGCCATTAACAATAATATCCGCTTCACCAATCTTCTCCGTCAGTGGACGCATTGCCCCATCATGCTCTACTACTACCATCCGCGCCTCGCCCTCTTCACCTGCACGGATTCTGACATATTTACAATCGAGCACCTCTTCACGTACTTCATGGTCGGGGCGTTGAATACAGATTGTAATGTCTCTAAACCCATGTGCTTTGAGAGCATATATCGCTCCACGGCTGACGGCTCCAAAACCGAACAGGATTGCTTTGCGTTGGTTGCCGTAGTGTCCATCGATACCTTTGAGTTGTAAGGCATGAATGACGGCGCAATAGCCCGCCATTTCGTTATTCTTATAAAACGTGTGACGGCCAATCTGACCCTCTGGAGACCAAACAAACATATCCTCAAAGGCAATCAGGGTCTGCTTACGATCGAGAGCCGCCTGGGTGATGTCCTGTTGCTGCACACAGTGCACATAACCCCATAGGGTTCCCCCTTCGCGAAGCTCCTGTAAATCAGCTAAGACAGGCTTGTTAATAATAACTGTACCAACATCAGCCAATAACTCATGGCGTGTGGCAATACCACCTGTCAGAGAAGCAATTTCCGAGTCTGAGATACCGAAAGGTAAGCCATAACCCTCCTCAAAAATAAGCTGGTGACGAAGCTCTTCAGGAATACGCAGCAAATGCTCTGGGTGGATTGGAAAACGTCGCTCATCTTCTTTTTTTGAAGTCCCAATGACTCCCACTGATAATTTTTTGGAGGGATTACAGTTCATGCCGTCATGTCCTTGTTATTAAAAATACAAATAAGTGTGACTTCCTGAACGAATGACAACTTCGCCAATAGGCCTGTTTCTTTATGCACCGCTCTGTCGCAAACGTTTCAGAATGTGAAACGCTGTACAAATTAGATGCCTACTTTTCTTGGATAACACGAACAACTAACGCCGTAGCGACAGCCCCCCATAAGCGCGAGCTTATTACTAGGGATAACGCTATGGCTTATAACCTTGACCGGGGAAAGCCATCGTCATTTGTTAAGCTTTTTTAGTCGCCGCATACACTGAAATAGGATATGAATAATAAATAACCCCCGCCAGTTCCCGAGGGTTTAAGCCTGTTTTATTATTACCTATATCTGCTGCAATCAACTTTCTTATTTGATTAACATCATCGCCATCGGGAAATGAGACAGATAACTGGTCTTCCAGCTTAACATCAATGGTGTATTCAGATTGGGTACAATTCAAAAAAGCTTCTTGTGTAAAAAGACGTACGAACTCATATGAGGATAATGCTCTAACATGAGATGAGTCCCTTAATTTCTCTAGATAGTTATACCGAGCTGAACACTCTGGATCAATCGCAACATCGGCTACAACAACGCAACCTAGCGGCTTACAAACACGAATCATTTCAGCCAGCACACGTTCAGGATGCAAAAAATGGTGAAAACTATAGCGCGAGACCACCACATCAAAGCTGTTATTCGAATAAGGGAGTGCCAGAGCATCCCCCTTCCGAAAAGAAATATTAAATAAGCCTTCAGCAGTAGCGCGCTGACTGGCTTGTTCAAGCATGGCAGGTGTCAAGTCAAAGCACTCGACCTCACGGGCAATTTTTGCAAAAGCAGTTGCAACCAAACCCGGGCCAGACGCCACATCTAAAACCTGGCTATAAGCGTTTACTTTCGAGATTGTTACCAACAAATCCATAGCGTCCAAATGCCCAGGAAGCTCACTAAAGGGAATAGCTTGTTGAGTAAACTGTGAAATAATTTCGTTATTATGTCTCGTTTGTTGATTCATCATAATCACCTTGAATTAATAGATTCTGGTCATTATGCTGGCAAACAATAATGGCTTACTTTCGATATATTGACAAAGTATACTGAATTTATGACAACCATACCCCCCATACCCCTAGGAAACATAATTGACTCAAATAGACCTGTGCTTCCATATTGGAAGTACGTAACTGATGCCATGTGTTCTGAATCACACGCCCATCCCAGAGGACAATTCATCTTTTCCAACAACGGTATTACCCGAGTCATTACCAAGCAAGGCGTATATCTTGTGCCATCATCACAAGCTTTTTGGTGTCCACCCAATCACGAACATATGTTGATTTTTCCAGGCTCTGTTGAGATTTCAAATTTGTTCATTGACCCAGAGTGGGCAAAATCCTTACCACCAAAGCAGCAAGTTTTTGATGTCACACCGCTGCTAAAAGAACTGATACTCAAGGCAATTCAAGTTGGAACTGAATATAGCCCGAACACTAAAGAGCATCGTTTGATGGAAGTCATCATGGATGAGATGAGTTCATTAAAAGCATCGCCGCTTGCACTGCCATGGACAGAACATAACCAACTTCAAAGAATCATGTCAGCCATATTTGAAAACCCCACGAACAATAAAAATATCGAGCAGTGGGCCAATTTTTCTCATACCACCACAAGGACACTCGCGAGGCTTTTCAAAAAAGAGGTCAATATGACTTTCTCAGAATGGCGTATGCAAGTACGGCTGTTCTATGCATTAGAACAACTGCATCAAGGAGATACGGTAACAACCATCGCTTTAAATTTGGGGTACAGTACCCCCAGTGCATTTATTGCCGCCTTTCGAAAGGCACTTGGCAAACCACCCTTGGAGTATATTTTAAGTGCAGAAACTTAGATTAATTATGTTCTCTGTAGTTATAGAAACTGATAGTACTCAGTAAGTTTGGTCGGTATTTTAGTTGTGGTATTAGATGAAAGCATCAGCTTCAATGACTCGGAAAATGAAGCTAGAAAGCAACATTAAGATGTAAACTAAAACTAGGACAGAATGATGAAAATAGCTATAAAATCTATCATTTACTTTCTAGGCAAAAACAAAAATAAATAAAAAACATAACTTAGACAAAAAATATAATTGTCTAAAATGTTAGACAAAACAACTTTCTAGTTTTTTCTTACTGAACAGAACATACGCCATATACCAAACAACCAAAATATTTATTAAAAAAATGCCGAAACCCACAAGACTTATATGAAAAATTATTTCATATATTTCAAACGGTAAATAAATGGCACCACTGACTAAAGCAAACCATTCTACCCAAACTAAACCTCGCCATAAACCATACGCTTCAATTAGCCGAACCAACGAATAAATTAAAGCGCCAATGGCTAACAAACTCATTTTACTGTCCGGGATAGAGCTCGCTACTGCAATGAAAATACTTGGAAAATGACTCGCCGGATTTAGATGTGCATTAGTGACTATCTCTTCAGCCAGTTGTCGCAAATTTTGACCCGCTAAGGCATGAAGACCAAAACCAACCAAAAGAGACATCAACCCTTTAAAAGCTTCTAGAGTAGCAACAGCTTTTAGCCCCGGTCTCACTTCTGTCATGCTGGCCTCTTTCAAACCTGACATCATACTAAATGGCAGCCGAAAAAAGAAAAGCTACCTATAGGCCGCCCAGCCATGTAGCTGGCGACAACTACAATCTATTATAAAGTTAGTTGCGTGTATCTTTGATGTACATTGCTTTACCGTCATGTCGCATTTCGACATCGAACAATTCAGTAGCACGAATCAAGTCACCCAGTTTTTTGTAGCCATAATTCACAGCTGAAAACGAGCTGTTATTTGAGATATAGTGGCCCACTTTGCTCATATGCGCCCAACCATCGTCTTCAGATGTTTGCTCAACAGCCGTTCTAATCAACCGAATGAGCGAGGTATCTCCTCTTAATTTATTTCTGCCTTTACTCCCCCGACTTTCGACAGAGTTAGGCTTGGCCTCTTCCTCTGGAACAAGGTTTTCTGTAAAAATAAATGGAGAGCAAGCATCTACAAATGGCTTCGGTGTTTTCTTTTCTCCAAACCCATAAACAGGCAGCCCGCTTTCAAGAATTCTAAGAACTAAAGGCGTAAAATCACTGTCACTGGTCATTAAGGCAAAGGCATCAACATTGTTGCTATATAAAAGATCCATAGCATCAATAATCATTGCAGAATCTGTCGCATTTTTACCTTTAGTATAGGCAAATTGTTGCATTGGCCTTATCGCATTGGGATGCAACCGCTCAATCCAGCCCGACAATGACGGGTTATTCCAATCCCCATGGGCGTGGCGAACATTAACCATGCCGTATTTAGCCAGCTCTTCTAATACGCCTTCAATAGAGTTATGACTAACATTGTCACAATCAATCAGAAGAGCAATTCGCTTCGGTTCTGACATTAATCTCTCCTCGATTTATAACGACTTAATCAGCGGCACGCGCCTTTGGCGTATCCGCTGAAGCTATTTGTTAGGCGCTTTTATCTGAACTAATCCATTTTAGGGTTAATTTAGTACATCAACCTTCCCAGCCTTGCATGAAAATGAATTACCAGATGTTGCAGCGACTTGTATTTTACTCAAACGAATTTTAATTCCTTGCCGCAACTTAATTCCGTTTGTCATTAGTGACTCGATCACTGCTGGCTCAATACGCGCTGTACTTGCACATTTTTTATTCCATTCCAAATTTGATAGTGCATCAATGACATGTCTAGACCGACCTGCATCACGGCGATATGTGCCTACGACATCATTATCAAGCCAAGTCGAATCTGAAGGAAGGTAATCTGGATCGGTTTTTGATTTAAA
>JASJGJ010000020.1:0-6912 GCA_033791605.1 Porticoccus sp. | reverse complement strand
AGGTCGCATACCCGCCGCATCGGCATAATTGTTGATTACCACGTCAGCATATTCTGCCTGGGCCGTTTGTGGCAGCACCAGAACCGCTAACATACTCAACAAGCCAATCATCGCTGACTTGAACATAGAGCCTCCCTCCATTCACGTATAAACTAAAATTCACGCACCGACTGTGATTTTATTATGTCAGCGCAGCGCACATCTTACCCCACATTAAAAACTTCGGGTAGCCTGAAAATTCATTGATTTAGTCAAATTACTGCCCGCAGTCTCAGATGCTCGGAAGGTCAAAGATGTTGTCAACTGCCCCAAACTATATCGAAACAGCCCTTCCCACCGCATTATCGTGGTCGGCTGCGGGCTATTGATCTGCTTGCTACCTGTTAAGCTGGAGGTAAATTGCAAATTGTAAACTCCGAATGGCCGACTATGTTGATAGCCCATACCTCCACCTAACGACCGCGAGTTATTGATAAGCTTTCCTTCCAACTCACTGTCTGAATCATTCCTACTAGCTGAATAAATCATATTGCCTTGCATTCCACTCAAACGACTAAATTTATAGTCACCCGATGCGCTGACACTCAAATCATTAAACACCGATTCATTTTCGCCGAAATTCCTCGAATCGCTTATTCTGCCACTCACAAAAGCTGAGCTCCGACCGCTGCGATTATTCCAACTAAGGTTTGCACTATGACTCAGCGTCTTCGATACCAAATCTGTTTCCGAGTTTTTGTTCCCAGCACCTGCTTGCGAAACGCCGGTGCTGATCGATGAAGCCGGACCCATAGGCCATGACCCGCTGATATTATGTCCTACGCCAGCTGTCAGCGCCTGAACATCTTCTGAATTCTCAATGCTACCCACCTCTGTTCGCGTTGTTGAATTAGATACACCACCACCTCCTTGCCAAGTATAAGCAAGCCCTGCAATTTGATGTCGACCACCATTGTATGAAGCATTTACTGCCTGCGCTGTCGACAACGTCTGTGAACCATCACTATCGGATGTACCCACAGCGGCGTTTGCATTCACATTCAATGCTCTCGTCACACGATACCCCAGCGACAAATTCGTGCTTAAGCTCCGGGTTACCGACGAACTCGCCCGCCCGAACTCACTTTCAGAAAGGCGCACCCCACCACTCACATTAACGGCACGATGTTCAGGACGCCAATAAAAGGAACTAAATGCCTGAGAATCTTTTGAACTCGAACCATCACCAGGATCGACTTCCAGCACTGACGCCATACTGTTCACACCCAATTCGTTGCTGGGAGTATATACATGATTAATGGTGAGTATATCGATGGTCGGATCAGTAGAAACATCCTTTACTTTTGTTTCAGAGTGCGTGGCAACCACCTTCACCGTCTGATGTGACACATGTAGTGAATAATCCAGCCCGTAACCTATATTTTCAGAATCAAAAGATTCCCCGTCATAGTTCGTCAGGTAATACCACGCATTATATAGCTGCCCATATGATCGAGGACGGTAGCTTTGCCGCAAAGACCAGCGCGTCACCTGAAAAGTGGATTCACCCGACGACCCAGACACATCTTGAAATGACTCGGACCGGCTATCTGTTAACGAATAATCTAATGAAAATGGGAATCGACTCCCGGGGAACACGCCCAACGAAAAAGAGCCACCGGCGCTTGTTGCATCTGAACTACTTGATGAAGTCTCTGAATTCGACAAGCTAACATTCAGGGCCATTGACGTCGTCGCAAACCAAGGTCGCCAAATGTACCCGGTTCCACCTACACCTAGCGTCAGACTCGTTGACTCGGATTGATTTCCCCCACTATCAGAATAACCATAGCCATATGAGACCTGCCCCGACCAGCTCAGTGGCACCAGCCCGCCAAATGCTGCAAAAGTGTTAGCGCTCACCAAGCAAAGCGCGCCAACCACAAACAACAATCGCCATCGTTGAATTAAACTGCAAGAAAACATAGTGATTAAAATCGCACTCAAAGACATCGACCATGGCTTTAAAAAACCATTGCCACATCGCACGAAACACCCCCCAATTTATACAGCCGCTCAGTCTAAACTGCTGACCTGGCTCAGAAAAATCAAGCTAGAAAAGTAACCACAACTGCGCTTCACATGGCATCGAGGTGCCTGGCTTTTTCGCGGCACAAACAGTCGCCAGTGTATGTTAGCCAAGTAACCAGCGCAAACATCAAAGCCCACCCTTGCTAGCGCCAAGGAGCATCATTCATCTTGATCGTAGCAGCCTTGCGCAAATCCTCTAAAAGCTTTTTCCATAGCTCCTCACCCTTCTCCCGCATGTATAATTTTTCTGCGCGATCTTTTACCGTATCAAAACTGTTCAATTTCGCCTTTTCACGCTCTTCCAGGCGAAATATAGAAACACCCTCCAGCAATACTACTGGTGACGACACCTCTCCCGGCTCCATTATGTCCAGCACCTTTTGTGCGTTTTCACCTAACATGCCCGAATGCGCAAAGCCCATATCGCCGCCATTTTGAGCGGATTTATCGCTGGAGTGGATTCGCGCCAACTCCGCAAAATTAGCACCTTCAGCAATACGCTTAACAATAGATGCCCCTTCCTCACTCGCCTGCTTCCATACTTCCGAGCCCGACGAAGGGTCCACGCGCAACAATATCAATGACACTCTCACACGTTCAGGCGTAGTGAAGAGATCATTATTTTTTTCATAAAAACGTTTCAATTCGCCCGCTGTAGGCGCCTTCACTTTATGGACAGCTTCTTCTAACACTTTAACCAAGCTATCGTCATTCAACTTCTCGCGCACCTGCGGCAACACTGTGTCACGAGCCTTCGCCCAGTCAGGGTTTTTCTGATACTTCGCATCATAAGCCTTTAAACTCAAATCAACTGAATCAGTATCCGGCTGTAATTTACGGCGCTTCGCCTCCTGCACTAACAAGGCCTTCTCAACCAAATCTTCTGCAACCTCTTTACGAAATTTTTTCCCTTCTTCTTCAGGGATCTTTCCATGGTAAAACCGTTTTTGTAAACCACGACGTAGAGCTGAGACATAAGCCCCCATCGAAACGCGTTCACCATTTACGATAGCAATATAATCCAACGCCTCCGACTTATCGTCGGTCGCCTTTATTTTTTTTGTCTCACCCTCACCGGCAGACGGAGCCGCCGACACTCCACCCACACCGAGCAAAATACATAACATCAATACAACAATCTGTAATATACGCATCTACCCTTACCCTTTAACTTATCTCTCACAAGCCACAACCAAAAATTCAACCGCTCATAAAAAAAACTGGCAGCCCAGACGTTTCCGCCAGGCTGCCAGCTTCTCTACTTATCAACCAGGTAACTAACTCAGCTTACTTGGTATGACAGGTCAAACAAACTCGACTTCCCGTGTTGGACTGAGCACCTGCTGGGGCAACGCCGCCATTAAGGTCAGTAACCAAATTGACCTGACCTGACATACGCAGGAAGGTTGTGGTTTCGAAGTGAGGATCATGACAAGAACCACATTCTACGAAAGGCTCTTTCTCCCCAGCAAACACTGCACCGTTATTTGGATTATCAGCAAAGCCCGTGGTATCACGCGTGTAGAGTTTGAAATCCCACTTATCAAATGAACCTGGTGTACCCTCTATTGTATTATCAACATACCAGCGACCTGCCGTACCAATACGGGAGGCTGCCGCAAAGTCTTCATCAAGCGTCGCGCCTTGAGCCAAGACTTGGTTGGTAAAGGAATAACCGCCACCAGCATACTGCATACTTACAGGGTGATCATTGGTCAGATCGGTACCGATCTCCCAGATATTGGCATTTGTGCCGCCATCATCAACAGAACCTGTGAAACGACCTGTAGTGTCCAACGTACCATCTGTGGCCCATGTCCAGTCCAAGCCACCAACACCACCGCCCGTACGGTCATAACCACCAGAACCCGGAGCATTGATGATGTTATCAATGGCCTGTGTACCATCATGGCAAGTCAAGCAAGCCAAAGACACAGAACCCACAGGACCCACACCAGCATCTAAAGTGGAAGTGCCCAATTGATCGTAGGTGGTAAAGACAGCGGTAGTCAGCGCCTTATTCCACAATGGAACCGCAACTTTAACGCCACCAACCTCTGTAGAGCCACCATGAGGCGTATGACAGAAAATACAGATTTCACCGGTACCGTCTGTACTATTCGGGCCCGTTGGCGCGCCTAAATTATGGCGAGTATTTGCAATACCGGCGAATGCGCTGCCAGCTACCAAGGATGTACCCAGGATTACTGCCGTTGCTACCGATGCTTTCACGAAATGATTCATTTGAAACCCCCTATGGTCTCGTGCATTTAAAATTTAAAAATTTGCCGTTCTAGTGACATCGTTTTCGATGCCACCATTTGAAATCGGCGCATCTGTATTTTGTCATGTTACGGTTACCAAACTACTCCTTCAGAACTTCTCCTTCTTTGAGCTTACTTTTTATCATGCAAAGCAAACGAATGTCAATTTTATACCTAACTCGATCCTATTAAGGTCAATCAAGCCATCAACACATAAAGCAGGCCAAAAATAACAATAAACCCCCCATAAAACAGCAGCTTAATCGTCCAGCCACCCCAAAAACAATCATAATAAAGACGTCAAATCGAAAAAATAAACATTGCAAAGTGTGGCCTAGGTCACAAAATATTTAGTTGACTATCGAAGACTTTATAATCTCACATTTACATTAAAATATGATTTATATTCAGCCTAAATTATAAGGATGCTTATACCTCGCCACCCATCATCATTTTGCAGACCGTCGCCGCTCGACAATCGAGTCCATTTCTTTCTCGCTCAAACGCTTTAATACATCCACTTTGGCAAAAGCCTGATCTACGATGTACACATACCCCAACTCATCCAACGCTATTCCGGCAGGCATCGCGTATTGTCCTGGCTGATCTGCAATCGACTCATCACCAATTGCCAGTAATAACTGCCCCTTTGGATTAAATACCTGGATATTCCTAAAGGTCGCATCCGTGACATAAACATTACCATCACCACCCACTGCCAAACCTCGCGGCCGCGCGAAATCCCCAAAGCCACGCCCCACCTTACCCCAGGCGCGCAAAAACTTACCGGTAGCCGAAAAGACTTGCACACGAAAGTTCCCCGCATCTAACACGTAAACCGAGCCGTCTTGCGCAACAGCCACTTGCGTTGGTAGATTAAATTCACCCGCAGCCTCTCCGCGCTTGCCGAACTCACCTTGCTTCACGCCTTTGTCGTCATAAACGACGACCCGATGACGAACACTATCGATACCCCCCGCATCCACTACATAAACCTGCTTGCCATCGGGTGACACCGCCACATCAACCGGACGATCGAATTCACCCACACCACCCATGCTTAGCTTGAACAAACCGAATGCATCATAAACAAACACCTTTTTCGCACTTACGTCCGCAACAAAAATTTGACTGCCAGCACCAATCGCTACCCCCATTGGCTTAGTCATCACACCTTCTTTTTTGCCCAAATGACCAAACTGATACATTTTTTGACGCTGCAGATTAAAGATAAAGGCCCGACGCAGTATCGTATCCGACACCACGACCAACCCCTCTTTCGCCGCTACATCAAAGGGTTTGCCAAAAACGCGATTTCGCTCAGTATTCCCCGTCAAAGCATTGCGAAAAAGCTCCTCCGTCGTCACAGGACGAACATTTTTTTCAGAACGAAGTGTAGTGACGTACATATAACGGGGAGCCACAGGCGCCTTGGGCCAATAGATAGGCTCATTGACCGGTTTCTCTGTGGTTGAGGCACAACCGGCAAGCACCGCCATCAGCAAACAAAACAATAATTGGATCGATTTCAATAAAGTCATTAATCAGGCACACCACATGAAAATAGGCCAAACATGTTGATAGAAAGGCGCCAGCAGCGCAAGCGGAAAAACCAGGAGGGAAATTAAATAGCGGGCATAAAAAACGGGGCCCGAAGGCCCCGTTAGGGTTACTGCATTTTATTATTATTAAAACAAATTACTAGGCAAACGAGTTGCTTAGAACTTGTGGATCATACCCAGTGAGAAACCAGTGGCATCTTCACCTGCAGCAGCTGCTACAGTAGCGTCATGACCGCTGTTTGTGAAACCAGCATCTCTATTGTCGTCATTGGCGATGCCTGCATACACGGCATAGACCTTGGTCTTCTTGGAGAAGGCGTGATCAACACCTACAGCGACGATAGCGGCTTCAGATTTATCAACATCAGTCTCTGACGCAGTGTACTGCAGTTTGAAGGTGTTCATGCCTGCCTTCAACTTGCCACCCACTGTGTAGGAAGTTGCTTGACCAGCATCACCTTCATCACCACCCAAATCAGTGACGTCAGAATAACCCGCTAAGAAGGTCATGTTGTTCATCTTGTATGAACCCGCAATGGTCACACCAACAGACTCTTGGTCACCAACAGGAGTACCACCAGTCAGATTGGCCTTGCCATGAGATTCATAGGCAAACATCACTTTGATTGCACCTTCTTTGTAGCCCAGACCAAGACCCATGTCCTCAGAATCATCCTTGGCTTCTTCTGGGGCATAAGCCGCTTTAACGCTAACCGCGCCAAACTTGTTGGTGTACATCAGGACATTGTCGCGACGATCCGCATAGTCATCACCATCAACCTTGCCACGGGCGACTGTACGGTTATCACCAATGGTGTCGCCGAACAGGTCAAACTTACGACCGACCGTCTTGAAAGGCATGTCGTGACGACCAGCGATTACCTGACCAAAACCACCCTTCAGACCCAGGTAGGCGTTACGATTGCCACGCAAAGACTCAGTAGAGTAATCTGTGGACATTTCGTATTTATAGACGGCTTTCATTCCACCATCCAGATCAACAGCACCTTTGATAC
>JASJGJ010000019.1:0-13601 GCA_033791605.1 Porticoccus sp. | reverse complement strand
CATCACGATTGTTACTGAAGGGGGCCATATTGAGCCTTTTCCCAACGGCTATTCAGTTATTTGTTATTTTTCCTATGACGGCACACAAAGGTATAGGTGACCTTGAACTGAGGCTCTTCACGCCAGCATTGGTTGTATTTTTTAACGGGGTCTGGGGATTTGTGACGGCAGCCGCAATAAGGTTTTCAAAATAACCGGCCAAAAAAAAAAGCGCAGTTTCAACTGCGCTTTTACTGACATATAACCAGTTATTTTACAAGGTATTTATAACCCCAACATCTCAACGCCCAACTAAGAACCCGACTTTATTCAATAATAATTTCCGGGCCACCTGGAGAGGATTGCCCTGCCAGTAATGCAGCCACTTTAGAGGCAATCTCACCATACGCCTTTGCAGCGGCCCCCTCAGGGTGAGAGATGACAGATGGTTTGCCCGCATCAGCCTGCTGGCGAATATCAAGAGACAACGGCAAAGCACCCAACACTTCGGTTTTGTATTCCAACGCTACTTTCTGCCCTCCTCCTTCGCCAAAGATGTGTTCCTGATGACCACATTGACTACAGCTGTGCACCGCCATATTTTCCACAACACCCAGTACCGGAATGTTGACCTTGTGAAACATTTCAATGGCCTTCCGAGCATCCAACAATGCGATATCCTGAGGAGTGGTGACAATTACAGCCCCTGATAACTTCGCTTGTTGCGCCAATGTCAGTTGGATATCACCGGTTCCTGGCGGCATATCTACCACAAGATAATCCAACTCCCCCCACAGGGTTTGATTAAGCAGCTGCATCAGAGCACCCGTAGCCATTGGACCACGCCAAACCACAGGAGTCTGTTCAGTTACTAGGTAACCCATGGACATGGATTTCACGCCCAAAGCCTCCACAGGCACAAAGAATTTTTGCTCCACAATGTCAGGTCGTGTTCCTTCAGCAACACCCAACATCATTTGCAGACTGGGACCGTAGATATCCGCATCAACAATACCGACTTTGTTACCCTGTTGAGCCAGCGCCAATGCTAAGTTTACGGATGTCGTTGATTTTCCCACGCCTCCTTTTCCCGAAGCTACCGCAATAATATGCTTTATGCCCGCCAAACCTGCCTGAACTGGTGCTTCTGCCATCATCCAACCTCATACCAACTAATGAAAATCCAAGGGAAAACCGTTATAGTGGCGCACTTTTTGATAATTGCACGCACCGTGATAACGGGCCTATCCATACACTAAAACACGAACACCAAATTATAGCAGTCTACCAACATGACCGAATGCCTGACCGAACGCCGAAAAATTCTTGTGACCAGTGCCCTACCCTATGCCAACGGGTCAATCCATCTGGGACATTTAGTGGAATATATCCAAACAGATATTTGGGTGCGCTTCCAAAAAATGCGTGGTCACGAATGTTACTACGTCTGTGCCGATGATGCTCACGGCACGGCAATTATGTTGAAAGCAGAACAACGTGGTATTTCACCAGAAGAGCAAATTGCCGAAGTTAAGGCCGAACACGAGAAGGATTTTAGCGACTTTCTGATCCGCTTTGATAACTTTCATTCCACCCATTCTGAAGAGAACAGGGAGCTATCTGCACTGATCTATAACCGCTTACGCGAGAATGATCATATTGCCTCTCGGGAAATCACCCAGGCATTTGACCCTGAAAAGAATTTGTTCCTTGCAGACCGCTACATCAAAGGCACCTGCCCAAAATGTAAGGCCGACGATCAGTATGGCGACAACTGTGAAGCCTGTGGTGCCACGTATGCACCTACTGACCTAATCAACCCTGTCTCTGCTATTTCTGGCGCAACACCTGTTGAGCAAGCCTCCACTCATTACTTCTTTAAACTGCCTGAATTTTCAGACTTTTTGAAAGCCTGGACCCGTGCAGGGCATGTACAGGAAGAAGTCGCCAACAAGCTTGGTGAATGGCTTGATGCCGGGTTACACGAGTGGGACATCAGCCGAGACGCGCCCTATTTTGGTTTTGAAATTCCCGGTGCACCCGGTAAGTATTTTTACGTTTGGCTGGATGCGCCCATTGGCTATATGGCCAGCTTTAAAAATTTGTGCGAGAGAGAAGGTCTGGAATTTAATGACTTCTGGAAGCAAGATTCTGATGCTGAGCTTTACCATTTTATTGGTAAGGACATCGTCAACTTTCATGCTTTGTTCTGGCCCGCCATGCTGACCAGCGCCAGCTTCCGCACCCCTACCAAAGTTTGCGTTCATGGCTTCCTGACGGTTAACGGCAAGAAGATGTCGAAGTCTCGTGGCACATTTATCAATGCCCGCAGCTACCTGGATAATTTGAACCCAGAATATTTACGCTACTATTTTGCGGCAAAACTGTCCTCTGGCGTAGATGATCTTGATTTAAATCTGGATGACTTTTCACAACGAGTGAACAGTGACCTAGTTGGCAAAGTCGTCAATATCGCCAGCCGTTGTGCCAAATTTATCACCAAGGGAAATGACGGGGTTTTATCCAGCAACATTGCTGACGAAACTCTGTGGCAACAAGTAGCCGGTGCAGCTGATAGCATTGCTGCCCATTATGAAAACCGAGAATTTGGTAAAGCCATTCGGGAGATCATGGCTCAAGCAGATGCCGCCAATGAATATATTGCAGCTAAAGAACCCTGGAAGTTATCCAAGGAACCTGGCCGCGAACAGGAAGTACTGGATATCTGCTCATTGGGAATCAATCTGTTTAGAGCATTAATGATCTATCTTAAACCTGTGCTACCGGCCATGACGGAGGAAGCAGAAGTCTTCCTCAACGATGAACTTCGTTGGGACGCAGCACCTCAACCACTTCTCAACCATCAAATTAATAAGTTCAAACCCCTGATGCAGCGGGTTGAACAAGCTAACGTAGACGCCATGTTAGCAGCTAGCAACCAAGGTACCCCTACACCTGACTCAACATTACAGGTTAAGGACGTGCCAACAAGTGCTGACGCCATGCCGATAGAACCCTTGGCTGACGAAATCAACTTTGATGATTTTATTAAAGTTGACCTGAGGGTTGCCCTCATCACTAAAGCCGCCTACGTGGACGGCGCAGACAAACTGCTACAACTGACACTGGATATCGGTGGTGAAACCCGAAATGTATTTTCTGGCATTAGGTCATCCTATCAACCTGAAGACCTTAAAGGTCGACTAACCGTCCTCGTTGCTAATTTAGCTCCACGTAAAATGCGTTTTGGTCTCTCTGAAGGTATGGTTTTAGCGGCTGGCGACAAAAAGGGAATTTATCTTTTGTCACCTGATAGTGGCGCACAACCCGGACAGAGAATCACCTAGGGACTAATGTCAGCCAAGACGATATGGTTTATGGCTATACCTTATGGCGAAATATACTAAACATTTGACGTTTTATGCTTATTAGCAGAATCGGCATACCGCTATAATGTTGGGCCTATTGAGATAAGACTAAATGCAAGAATTTGCCGTTATTCTGATTAGCACCATCTTGGTGAACAACTTTGTACTGGTCCAGTTTCTGGGCCTGTGCCCATTTATGGGTGTCTCCAGCAAACTGGAAACTGCCATCGGCATGGCTGGGGCGACCACTTTTGTACTGACATTGGCTGCAATGTCCAGCTATATGGTCAACAGCTGGATTCTGATCCCCCTAAACCTTGAGTACCTTAAAACGATTTCTTTCATTTTGGTGATTGCCGTTGTTGTACAGTTCACCAAAATGTTTATCGAAAAAAGTAGCCCCCTACTTTATCGAGTTCTTGGTGTCTTTCTTCCCTTGATTACCACCAATTGCGCGGTATTAGGGGTCGCATTACAAAACACCACAAAAGCTCACACTTTTTCAGAATCGACCCTCTATGGTTTTGGTGCAGCGATAGGATTTTCTCTGGTCTTGATACTATTTTCCGCCATGCGTGAACGTCTTGCTGTCGCTGATGTACCTACACCCTTCAAAGGTGCCGCTATTGGTATGATTACTGCTGGACTAATGTCATTAGCCTTTATGGGCTTCAGCGGACTGGTATAGGGGCATAGCGTGTACGACATCATTGTCCAGAACCCGTTCTCGGCTGCACTGGTTGCATTAGTCAGTCTCTCCATTATTTTTGGAGCCATACTTGGCTACGCCGCCGTTAAATTTAAAGTCGAAGGCGACCCCATTGTTGAGCAACTCGATAAATTGTTGCCGCAAACCCAATGTGGGCAATGTGGTTATCCCGGCTGTAAACCCTACGCACAAGCTATTGCTGATGGTGACGCCATCAACAAATGCCCCCCTGGTGGCCAAACAACCATTAACGCCATTGCCGATCTACTCGATGTGGAGGCACCGACTCTCGATGCTGAACACGGCGAAGAGAGTGAAGTGAGGACCGTTGCCTATATTCGTGAAAATGAATGTATCGGCTGCACTAAATGCATTCAGGCCTGTCCCGTAGATGCCATTCTCGGTGCTGCCAAACTCATGCACACCGTAATTGCCAGCGAATGTACTGGTTGCGACTTATGTGTAGAGCCCTGCCCTGTGGACTGTATTGATATGCTTCCCGTGGAGAAAGGGCTGTCTGATTGGAAATGGGGATTACCACCAACTGTGGAAGAACAAATTCTAACCATAAACCCCAAAGATATTATTGCTTCTGACCATCAACAGGTTGAAGGCAATAACAGTAAAGACTCAGACGACAGCAGAGAAAAGACCGCATGAGGAAAGTCTGGGATTTAATCGGTGGGGTTCACCCCCCCGAAAATAAACATCAGTCTGTTCAGGACAGCATTGGCACCCTACCCCTGCCTGAAAAACTGGTTATCCCGCTGAATCAGCATATTGGTGCACCACCCAAACTCTTTGTAAGTATTGGGGATAAAGTACTTAAAGGGCAACCGCTGGCCGAACCCAAAGGTATGGTGAGCGTAGGCATTCATGCTCCCACATCCGGATTGATCAGCGATATCAGCGACTACCCGATTCCTCACCCATCAGGCATGGCGGCTCGATGTATTACCCTGATACCCGATGGCGAAGACCTCGGCATCGAATATCGAGGAATTGATAATTTTCACGAGCAAAGCCCAGAAATATTACTAGAAATCATTCGATCGTCAGGAATCACTGGCATGGGAGGAGCAGGCTTCCCCACGGCCGTTAAACTCAACCCCCTACAACCTATTTCAACGCTGATTATTAATGGAACTGAGTGCGAACCCTTCATCACAGCAGATGACATGCTGATGAGAGAATACCCGGAAGAGATCGTTGAAGGCATTAAAATAATGTCGTTCACTCTCGGCGAGCCCGACGAAATACTGATAGGCATTGAGGACAACAAGCCGGAAGCCTATGAAGCACTTGAGCCTTTCCTGAAAGACACCAATATTAAGCTAGTAAGATTTGCTACTCGCTACCCTTCTGGTGGCGAGAAACAGTTAATCCAGATCCTGACGGGGAAAGAAGTCCCACATGGAGGATTACCTGCAAATATAGGTATCGTGTGCCAAAATATAGGCACTACCTATGCGGTACAACGGGCTGTTGTTCATGGCGAACCATTAATTTCCCGCGTCACTACCGTGACCGGCAAAGCCTGTAAGACCAACAGAAATTACCACACATTAATCGGCACGCCCATTAGCCACTTGCTGACACATAATGGTTTTGACCAAAGCAAATGTTCACGTTTGATCATGGGTGGCCCAATGATGGGGTTCACCTTGGAAAACCCAGATATTCCGGTGATAAAAACCACCAACTGCATTCTGGCGCCCGACGAAACAGAGCTACCTGCACCGCCACCAGCTCAAGCCTGTATTCGATGTGGCATGTGTGCAGAGGCTTGCCCTGCCAGCCTTCTACCCCAACAACTCCTTTGGTACGCTCAGTCACAAAACTACGAAAAGCTTGAAGCCCAAAACCTGTTCGACTGCATTGAGTGTGGTGCCTGTTCTTATGTCTGCCCCAGTAACATTCCTCTGGTTCAATACTACCGAGCAAGCAAAGGCGAAATGAAAAAAATGGCGGAAGAGAAAGTGCATGCCGATAGGGCCAGGCAACGCTTTGAATTCCAAAAATCCCGCAAAGAAAAAGAAGAAGCGGCGAAAACTGCCAAACGAGAAGCGCGTAAAAAAGCCGCTGAACAAGCTAGGGCTAAAACCGCTTCCGAACCGACACCTGCTACAGCGTCTTCGTCCTCCAGTACTCAGGCTTCAGGTACTGACGATATTATCAAAGCAGCGATGGCTCGCGCCGAGGCCAAAAAAGCCTCACCAGAAGAACAACAAGCCAAACTGGAGCGCGGAGTAGCCCGAGCCACCAGTCATTTGGAAACCGTACAGCAACGGCTGAAATTGCTGGAGAAGAATGCCCCTGAAAAACAACGGGAACAAGTTCTGGCTGCCATAGAAGATGCCAAAGTCCGGCTTACCGATGCTCAAACTAAACTTGGCACCACCAAGACCAAGCCTGATGAAAAATCAAATGCCCAAACAACAGCATTAATGGAAAAAATCCAGGCCAGTCCCAAAGAGGCCTTGGAAAAGAAAATTGCCCTACTGAAAGCACGCATCTCCACGACTGAAGAAAAGATTTCTGCTACTGAAGACGAAACAATTAAGTCTGCCTTACAAAACGGTTTAGAAAAGCAGCAAACCAAATTGAATGATGCCGAGCAGCAACTAGCGGAAACATCAACGGAGGCTAAAGCGCCAACACTTGAAACTACCGCATCAGAAATAAGTGATGCCGCATCCTTAGCTATTGCCAAAGCTCAGGCTAAAGCTGCGGCACAGGCTGACATGTCAGATGAAGATAAATTACGTGCCACTATCGAGTCTCTCAAATCGCGCCTAGAAAAAGCACAAGAGCGGTTAACAGCCGCGGAGTCTGAGGGTTCTGACCACATAGAGGCACTTCGTTCCGGCGCAGACAAATTGCAAGCCAAACTGACATCTGCTAAAGCAGAACTGTCAGAGCAAACACATTAACGGACACTGACCATGGCTCTGCTGAAACTGACATCACCCCATGCCCACACCGCTCAAACTACAGCGAATGTGATGCAACTGGTGCTACTCGCAACCATCCCAGGGCTGCTTGCACTCACCGTCTTCTTTGGCTGGGGCACCCTGATCAATATCCTCATAACCAGCATCGTTGCCCTAGGCTGTGAAGCGGGCATCATGTACCTGCGAAAACGACCCGTAATGTTTTACTTGCGAGACTACAGCGCCCTTGTGACCGCAGTACTACTGGGGCTGGCGCTGCCACCTCTGGCGCCTTGGTGGATCGCCGTGGTCGGCACCGCTTTTGCCATTGTGGTAGCCAAACACCTCTATGGTGGACTGGGCTACAACCCCTTTAATCCGGCAATGATAGGCTATGTAGTTGTACTGATTTCTTTCCCCGTACAAATGACCTCCTGGCCGGCACCTGCCCCACTGTACCCAGCCGATATAGATGTGCCTGGTATCTGGCAATCACTGCAAATAGTATTCCCATTTTTAAGCCCAGAGGTCGTCAAGAGTACTGCTTCAGGAGGGATAGATGCCTTCACTGCAGCCACGCCACTGGATACGTTTAAACACAATACCGGGCTGCTAGTCGATCAACTGTATAAACAAGACCCTTTATTCAGTCAGGGCCATTGGGCTGGACTCGGCTGGGAATGGGCCAATTTCGGTTTTCTTGTCGGTGGCTGTTTCTTACTGTATCGCAGAATATTCACCTGGCACGCGCCTGTAGCGATGCTGGTCGCACTGACCGTTTGCTCAACGTTATTCTATGACGGGGGAAGTTCTTCAAGTCATGGGTCACCCCTACTGCACCTGCTTAGCGGTGCAACGATGTTAGGCGCATTCTTCATTGTTACCGACCCAGTTACCTCCGCTACCAGCAACCGAGGGCGTCTTATCTATGGCGCACTGGTTGGCGCATTGGTGTTTATTATCCGTAGCTGGGGTAGCTACCCAGATGCTATCGCTTTTGCTGTACTACTGATGAACTTTGCCGCACCCTTGATCGACAATTACACCCTGCCTCGCACCTATGGTCATAAAAAACCACGCCGCGCGACGGAGAAAAAGGACTAGATGATGCTAGGCAAATCCATCCGTTTTAATAGTCTGATATTGGGCCTTTTTGCCTTGATCACTGCCGCGCTTCTTGCAGTGACACATGAGGGTACAAAAGAACGTATTGCCGACGCTAAACGTGAAGTGGCAAAACGAGCCTTACTAGAAATTGTCCCCCTTGAGCGTCACAACAACGATGTGCTCATAGATACACTTGAAATTCCTTCTGAATATTTTCCAGTACTGGGCATTAAAAGCGGCGACATTAATATTGCTCGTGATGGCAATAAACTGGTAGCGGTTATTGTGCCCGCCATAGCACCCGACGGTTACAGCGGCGATATTCAGATGATCATCGGTATCAACGTGGACGGGACTATTGCAGGTGTAAGAGTCATATCCCACAATGAAACACCGGGGCTTGGCGATAAAGTCGACATTAAGAAAAACAACTGGATTTTGGGCTTTAATGGAAAATCCCTGACAAACCCCAAACCCAAAGACTGGAAAGTGAAAAAGGATAAAGGCAGCTTTGATCAATTTACCGGCGCGACCATCACACCGCGTGCCGTGGTAAAACAGGTATTAAAAACCCTTCAATACTACAAAGAAGACAAGGAAAGACTTCTGAAAGCAGCACAACAGGTCGAACCCACGGAAGCAACTCCTCCAGAGGCAGCAAGTCATGGCTGATACATCCTATCGAGAAATTACAGCCAATGGGCTTTGGAAAAATAATCCAGCTTTGGTACAGCTATTAGGCCTATGCCCACTTCTGGCAGTTACTGGCTCCGTCGTCAATGCATTGGGGCTCGGGCTGGCGACTATGCTAGTTCTGACGGGTTCCAATATTGCCGTTTCGTTGATTCGAAAACGCGTGTCCGATGCTGTGAAAATTCCAGCTTTTGTGATGATCATTGCAACATTTACCACCTGTACTGAATTGATCATGAAAGCCTATACCTATGAGCTGTATCTAATACTGGGCATCTTTATCCCTCTCATTGTGACCAACTGCACCATACTGGGTAGAGCCGAAGCCTTTGCCAGTAAAAATCATGTCGGGGCCGCCGCCTTAGATGGACTTATGATGGGGGCAGGATTTGGCGCAGTATTGCTAGTCATTGGAACGATTCGGGAGATTCTTGGCAGCGGCACGCTGTTTGCCAATATGCATCTGTTGTTTGGACCCATTGCCGAAAATTGGACGCTACAACTCTTTAGCGAAGGCTATGGATTTTTAGTACTAATATTGCCACCCGGCGCATTTATTGTCGCAGGAATGCTCATTGCCTTAAAAAATATCATTGATGACAAAATAGAACGCCGAAATGCTGCGCGCCGCGCGCCCACTGTAAAAGGTGCCAAGCGAGTTCGTACTACAGGGACGGTTTCTTAAAATTTCCCCCTCGCACAGTTGCCGAAAAATCATTCACAAAGCTCGCTTCAACAAGTCTTAATATTTATTGAAGCGAACCGGTTTTGTCATTTTTTATTATTCAACCACCACTGACAATTTCTCCAATATTTTTAAACTGAGTGAGTATTTTTTAGATACATTGACGCAACCAAACTCACTCAATAGCATGAGCATCTGTTATAAAGTCACTGGCCTGCCGTAAAAACACGGAACGGTTGAATTAATGGAGATAACCAAGTGAAAAGAAGTGGGGCATGGCTTACCCGGTATGCATTAGAAACGATTGGTGTCACCCATACCTTTGGTATTCCCGGTGAGCACAATACAGAAATTTATCATGAGTTAGACCAGTCTGAACAAATTACTCCCTACATCGTAACCCATGAGGCCTCTGCAGCATTTATGGCTGATGCTGTAAGCCGCACGACCGACACAATAGGCACACTGATCATTGTCCCTGCATCAGGCGTCACCCACGCGGCCAGCGGAATAGCTGAAGCCTTTCTTGATGGTATTCCAATGCTGATCATCACCGGTTGTGTGGACAATGAATACGGCCATCATTATCAACACCAAGCTATCGATCTCCCTACCCTTGTCGCACCCATAACCAAAGCATCCTTCCGGGTTAAGAGCCTAGATGATCTTGTCTCGACGATATTTGAAGCTTACCGCACAGCCTTAGACGGTGTGCCAGGGCCAGTATTTATAGAAATCCCTATTAACCTGCAACTGTCTCACGAAGAAACAGGGGAACTGCCGACGTTTAAACCAACGCCAATCAAACCAGTGATTGATGACGCTGCCATAGCTCAAGCTGCACAAATGCTTATTCAAGCCGAACATCCTGGCATCTTTGTTGGCTGGGGCGCAAAAGAGGCTACAGACATCATCCAGTCATTAGCATCACACTTGGGCGCACCGGTGGCGACGACCTTGCAAGGATTAAGCGTCTTTCCTGCCAACCACCCATTACATACCGGTATGGGATTTGGCCAATCAGCGGTGCCCGCGGTACAGCATGCCTTTGAAAATTGTGATTGCCTGCTTGCAGTAGCAACATGTTTTTCTGAAACATCCACAGGTAACTTGAGTGTCACGCCACCAGAAAACCTGATTCATTTAGATATCGACTCAAATGTATTTAATGCACATTTCCCGGCGGCACTATCTCTGCAAGGTGATGCGACCAACTTACTGGTCACTCTTCTTAAAAAAGTCCTAGAGTTGCAGGCAACGCCTAAAGAAAGCAAAGAACTCGCCCAACAAATCGCCGCCGACAAACAGAGCTACCAGTCACTATGGCGCAAACATAAAACTGACCGAGTAAATCCAGCCAACTTTTTCGATGCCCTAAGAAAAAGGTTGCCCGAAAAAACATTAGTCGCCTGTGATGACGGTAATCACACGATGCTTGCCGCAGAATTACTACCCATCTACCAAACCGGTGGATTTATTTGTCCTACAGGCTTCAATGCCATGGGTTATTGTATTCCCGCAGCAAACGCATTAAAGCTCTCCCACCCAAGCCACACTGTTGTTGGGATTGTAGGGAACGGCGCCATGCTAATGTCCGGAATGGAAACCATAACAGCAAACAAATACGGTCTCGGGGTTATTTATTTTCTGTTTAACGATGAAGAGCTAGGTAAGATTGCCCCGCCTGAAGAAATACCTAACAAGCGCATGACAGGCACCAAACAGGGTGAAGCCGACTGGATTTCGTTCTCCCAAGCCATGGGTTGTGAGTACGTTGCCATAGAGGATGACAGCCAACTACAACCAGGATTGGATTCCGCCTTTAGACTGACGCTACAAGATAAACCTGTGCTCGTCGATGTCTACATTGACTACAGTAAACACTCAGCCTTCATGGACGGTGCGTTAAAAACAAAGTATCGCCGTGCCAACAGAACCACGAAAGCTCGCTACCTAGCTCGCGCATTAACCCGCAAACTCATTGGCTCTAAATAACCGAGCCAAAACAATCAGCTTAAAAAATGGCCTTCACACAAAACAGTAGACCATTTAAACCAGTAAACTAACTATCTGATTAGCAACCTATAGGAAACATTCCACAATTTGTGGTCTGCAGGGTAGGATCAAACCCAACCTTCCGTTACAGTCTTCATACTGCTTACCAACAACACCTGAGCTAACTTCTTACTATTGACTGAAGAGCTATTTATTAAAGAATTTTTTGTAACCAAACAAATGCCAAAAATGTATCTCATCAATATGATCATAGTATTGTCGCTAAGTAGCTGCGCTACTTACCAACCCAATCAGGTTGACGATATTTGTAGCATCTTCCATGGAGAAACCGACTGGTACGAAGATGCACAAGCTGCAAATAAGCGCTGGGGTACCCCAATTGGCTTAATGATGGCCATCATTAAGCAAGAATCTACATTTCGGCATGATGTAAAGCCACCAAGACCCACATTTTTATTTATCCCACTGCCCAGAAGATCCTCTGCTTACGGCTATGCTCAAGCTCAAAACCCGGCATGGCAGGACTACCAAAAAGCAACGGGCAACTGGAGCCATGACAGGGATGATTTCGGCGATGCCATCAACTTCGTCGGCTGGTATACCAACACATCTCAGACAAAACTCGGCATTTCAAAATGGGACCCCTATAAGCAATACCTCGCCTATCACGAGGGCTGGGGCGGCTATGCGCGAGGCAGTTTCAACAAAAAACCCAGCCTACTTCGCGTGGCCTCCAAAGTAAAAAGACAGGCAGAAACCTACAATGCCCAGTTAAAAGCATGCAGCAAGGCACTGGATGACTCCGTCAGTGGTTGGTTCTAATATAGACAGAGGATAACCATTTTAAGGTCACGACTTAATCGTTACAGCGCGTTAAGTTCACGCTGAAAACTTACTTAAAGTTTACTATTTTAAAATGTGGATTCTCCACCAAGGCCTCCATTTTTATAATGGAATCCAAGACCACTAAATTATCAGCGCTACCATCCCTAATTTTTATACATTCTTCACTATTTCTATTGCGCCCGGTATCAAGAGCCGCGCCCTCTAGTTCCGCACCAGAATCCAGCGTCAATCTCACGCGATAGCGATACATACAAACTATCTCTATATAGTCATGCTGTTCACAAGAGATCATAGGGCCTTACCTTTGAGAGTGTGGCAAATAACACCCAAATAAAAGTCTTACTGGAACGTAGCGCAAGGAGGCTCGAAACGAAGTGAAGCGATTTTTGATGTGTTTGTTAGGGCTCATATTACATACTCTGGTGCACCATTGAATTTAATAGCCGCAGGTTTCCAGGTATTTTGGATTAACTTCACTAGAGCTGAATGCCAACCCTCAAGTTCACTTATTTCAAATGTTCTTATTTCTCTTAAAACCCAGCCTGATGTATTCGTTTTATTCAGATAAAAGCTGTCAACCTCCCAACGATTATGCAACCCTAGGTTACGGACCAAAGATATTTCACTTAGTTGTTCTCTAGTGTGAACATCTATTTCTATATCCTCTCCCAGAATTTTTCCAAGAATATCAATTTGCTTAGTAATTTCTTTAAAACCAAGCTGGTTAAGATCTTTTTGTTTCTTATTACTTAGTTCTTTACCAAAGATGTGTGGATAGCTGACTTTTATGAAGCTCCCCAGATGTGATATATACCAATCCCAGTGGCTTCTTAAGGTAATTAAGACAGATTGCTGTACGTTCTGTATGAAAACCCCCTGATATTTTTGTAAATATCTCCACCCATCTTCACAGTTTGATTTTTCCATTCCTTCCTCAAGTAATGCTTGCTCTATCTCGTTCATAGCATTGCGCTGCCTGACACGTTGGCCAGATGCAGTATCAGAAAGAATTTGATGGAATATGGTTCCCTGCATAAATTCCATTGTTTGAAAAGCGATTTGCATTGGAAATTTATGAGTTTTAGCATCTAAGCGTGACTCACATTGTATAAGTTCAATTTTCACCGCGATCCCTTCTCGGACCCTAATAGCGTATTCAAAAGCCTACCCCCTTTCCTCCCCAATCACTTCCCATTGATAATAAATCAGCCCCCTTTAAACTCAAATACTTAATGTCACTTATCCCGTAGACAGCAGCCTCATTT
>JASJGJ010000018.1:0-6112 GCA_033791605.1 Porticoccus sp. | reverse complement strand
CATATACCGGTTTACTACGACAGAAAAAGGTAAAACGATCAGACGCTACTGGTCATCTGCCTGTCCTGCATGCTCAATGAAGTCCCGATGTACAACCGGTGTAAATCGTCGTATCAGTCGTTGGGAGCATGAAGGTGTACTGGACGCTGTCGAAGATCGAATTCATCAAGAGCCCGAACGAATGGCAGCAAGAAGAAATACCGTTGAACATCCATTCGGTACATTAAAGTTATGGATGGGATATACACACTTCCAAACAAGAACGCTTGAACGTGTCAGTACAGAGATGAGTTTGCATGTGCTCGCTTATAATATGAAGCGTATGCTGAATATCTTTGGTGTTAACGGTTTAATCAAAGCGATACAGGCATGATGCCTGTATTTACTGAGCGAGGCAGACGCACTTCAGCGCTCCACATGCCACCCAGGCAAGTTTATAAAAAAAACGACTCTTCACACAAAAATGTGAATTGCTAAATTTAAATCTATGAAGCGTCTCTTGATGTCATCAGATTGGCAATACTAACCATTAATAACAATTTTTTGAGTTTTCACACAGTCTGGGCCAATAAGAGACGTCACAGCCAGCTAAATTAAAGCGTGGGCTTAGAGATGGCTGGCGAGGGCTTTGGTACGTCCGTTCCGAGGAATTTGGACAAGGTCTGCACCTTGTGGCCGTCCTGTACCTTTATAACGTTGTCGATGTCAGCCGGATTAAAGAGCTGCGTGCGATAGATGGCTGAGATGAAATCAGTCTCCGAACGGAATACTTTCTTAATTCCTTTTGGGGTCTCGCCCTTCCAGCCTGGTCCGACAACCATAAAGTTGCCAGCGTCATTACCGGTGGTTCTGGTGCCGGCGTAATCAAAGTTGAACGTGTAAGCGTCGGTCAACTAAATAGAATAGTAACGATTTGGCTCGATCTTAGGTACAGAGAGTACGATTGGTTCGGCGCGCAAGTCGAGGCCAGCCCAGGAATAAGGCGTGTCTGAATTGGGCGTCTGCACCGTGGTATCGGCCGGTGTATAGACATTGTGAATGTTCGTGATCTGGTTCCAGGGTGCTTTATACCCAGAATTATTCTTGTCTATATAGTAAGCATGCTGAACGCGGTAGTTGTCTACCAGGGGATAACCGTAGGTGTAAGCTTCTTTGGCGATGGCACGTGCTTCAGCGGGCGTTACTTCTTGGGCTTGCAAAAGCGACGGCATGGCAAAAGTGCCAACAATCGCCAATAGCTTGAATATGCTTTTCATTTTCATAAGTTACATTCCTGGGTTTATTTTCGAGATTTCTGTGTTTTTTGTTTTTTGCCTGGCATGTACCTGGCCGAGATAGTAATGGCACCCAGAAAGTTACCCTGAGTGCCATTTTAATTTGCCTGTATCTCAATATTTTTTGAGATATATTGAACCGGTTCTACTTCACTAAATTAACGGTGACTTTGGTAATATCTCCCGTAAACTTAAAGGGTATGCTGTAGTCATCTGGATCTACAGCTGTTCGTGTATCATTACCAATATCAAACGATTCATCTATAGTAAAGATAAAAGGAATGGTATGGGTGTATTTGGTTGTTGCAACCACTGTTCCATCTACCGATAGCGTTCCTGTACCACCTTTTCCAGCACCTGGTCCATCGTATTTGAAATCAAATACAAGCGTATGCTTGCCTTCTTTTAGCGCCTCTTTCCCTTCACTTTTGAACTTCTCTATGCCAAAGAAATTATAAGTGAAAACAGGTTTTCCTTTTAAGAAATACAATCCATAACCACCAAAACGACCACCTTCAGTAACAACGACACCTTCAGCATCCTTGTTAAGATGTACTTCTGCGGTAATTTTAAATGATTTCCCTACAACATTAGGAGCACTTCCACTCGGTATTCCAATCATCGCATTGTTATAAACGAAGACATCTTTACCAGCGGTTGCACTTGGACGAGGAAGAATAGCCCTTGCAATAGAAGAGTTGTCTAGAGGAAATACGCCATAAGTGGCTGCTTCCATCGTGAACAATTCTTTCATCTCTTCTAATTTTTTAGGATTCTTTTTGGCTAAGTCATTGTTCTGTGAAAAATCTTCATTCAGATTGTACAATTCCCAATTGTATCCGTTCATTACATCTTGTGTTTGTGCTCCCAAACCTAATAACCAAGGTGCTTCAACTGGGGTAGTGTTGGCTATCCAACCTTCATGATAGATGGCTCGGTTTCCAAACATTTCAAAATATTGTGTTGTGCGTGTAGATGGCACATCTGTATTGGCTTTGTCCCAGGTATAGGCCATGCTCACACCTTCGATAGGCTTTTGAGCAATTCCGTTTACCATATTAGGCGCCTGAATTGCTGTGGCTTCTAATATAGTAGGCACGATATCAATCACGTGGTGAAATTGTGAACGGACTGTACCTACATCTTTAATCTTAGCAGGCCATGACATCGCCATACCTTGACGTGTACCACCAAAGTGAGAGGCAACTTGCTTGGTCCATTTAAAAGGAGTATCAAAAGCCCAGGACCATGCAACAGACATGTGTGGAGTAGTTACGTCAGAACCCCATACGTCATAGTACGCCATTTGATCCGGTACCGGAACATTTACACCCTGAATAGCTGCCATGTCGAATGGTGTTCCGATGGCAGACCCTTCAGCACTTGTACCGTTGTCTCCTTCGATGTAGATGATTAATGTATTATCCAGTTTGCCCATATCTTCTATCGCTTGAACAACTCTTCCAATTTCGTAATCACCGTAGGCAACATAGGCTGCAAAAACCTCTGCCTGGCGTGCAAACATTTTTTTATCCTGAGCAGAAAGTGAATTCCATTTTGGCAAATCATCCGGCCAAGGAGTTAGCCTGGTGCTGGCTGGAATTACACCCTTTTTTTTCTGATTGGCGAAAATCATATCTCTCATTTCATTCCAACCCATGTCGAACTTGCCTTTGAATTTGTCAACCCATTCTTTTGTTGGATGGTGCGGTGCGTGAGTTGCTCCGGGCGCATAGTAAACAAAGAAAGGTTTCTCAGGAGTAATTGCATTTAGTTTGTTGATATGACCAATCGCTTCATCTGCCTCTGCAGTGACCAGGTTAAAGTCCGGATCATCTTCAAAAGGGAAAATTTGTATGTGATCCCGAAAAAGCCATGGCGTCCATTGGTTAGTCTCTCCACCCATAAATCCATAAAAGTACTCGAAGCCCATACCACTTGGCCATTGGTCAAACGGTCCTGATACGCTATAAGTAAAATCAGGCGTGTTGTGGTTTTTTCCAAACCATGAAGTGGCATAGCCGTTCTGTTTAAGGATTTCACCAACAGACGCATTATTTAAACCAATTTCTGCATCATAACCAGGGTAACCAGTAGACAATTCTGCAATTACACAAACCCAACGGAGTGGTGGTTTCGTCCGGTAAGTATTGCCCCACGCGTAGGCGAACATAGCGCAGTAGAGTGAAACTGCGTATAGCGAATACCATTGTTAGCTATTCTGTCTAATGCTGGCGTTGGAATAACTCCACCAAAAGTACCTGAAACGCCGTAGCCGGCATCATCAGTCATAATGAGGAGTACGTTTGGTGCACCTTCTGGTGGTGCAATTTGCGGATTCCAATAAGGCTTAGAATCTTTCGCATTTGGATTGATTGTACCCTTAAAAGGAGGAGCCGGATTTGGTATGACCTTTTGATCAATTGTTGTTGTTGATTGCGGTGTTCCCGGGGTACCGGTCGTTTCGACCTGGGCCATAGCACTTACTCCAAAAAACAGAAAGCCGACTGCAAGCAACAGCTTTCTCAGTACAGTGCTGAATGAATAATTCAATTGTTTTGTTGTTCTTTTCATAGTTTTCTCGCTTTTTAAACATTTTATTTAACTTCTATAACTTCACTTGGTCTCCAATGTTTTGTTTAACCAAGGTTCAAGTGAACCATATAATCTGAAAACAGTTCACCAACTTTTCCCAGGAATAGTTTGTAACCAGTTGCCTTCTTTGCCTGCCGGCGCATTCGGTACGAACTACACGTCATGAGAATAACATGCCTCTCTAGCGAGCATGCTGATTTAAAATTATAAGGCAGAGCAAAAGGCGGAGCAAGAGGACGCGCTTACCATCTGGTGCCACATGGGTTCGTCAGACGAGCTGATGCTGACGCCGATACTCCCGCGGAGAAAGCGCGGTCCAGCGACGGAAAGCGCGGGTGAAATGAGCGGGGGCACTGTAACCGAGGTGATAGGCGATTTCGGTTACGGTTACATCCGGCTTGATCAACAACGACAGTGCCTGCTTCAGTCGCACCTGGTCGATCAGTGTATTGTAGTCGAGCTGCAAATCGCCCAGACGGCGTTGAAAGGTTCGTTTGGAAAGGCCAGCCATCTCGGCGGCGAGCTGGATATTCATATTGCCGTCTTGAAGGTAAGTGCCGATTACCGCGCTGAGTGATTCGAGAAAGTTGTCTGCGAGCGGATTAGGTAATTGCAGTCCGCATGGACGTGCCAGCGCATTCATCGACAAAGCCAGCATGTCGGTTGGTAACACTACACAGGTAAGGGTGTCACTGCGCAGAATCCGCACACGCTCGAATTCTTTGCTCAGGGACAGACGCCGGGCATTCACTTCGCTCACGAGCACTTCGGGAGGCACCCAATCCCGGCCGCCTGCGAGTTGCACGAGCTGGATCATTAATTTTAGGTCGTAGAGTTCGGCCTGATCCTCACCGGCAATATCCGGGCGTTGGCTGCGTTGCAGCAGTGCATAATTCCCCTCACGAACAATCCCAAACTGATCCGCGGTGCTGAATTGTCTGGTCACGCGGCAAAATGTCGTCAGCGCAATCCAGAGAGTCGGCAAAGACTGAAGCAAACCGATGAGCTTGGGCTCCGACTGCCACAGCGGGGTGTACGTCGCCGCGAGCAGGCCGACGTCCTCGATGCCCTCCTGGTGCGCAAGCTTGTCTAGTAATCCCCATAAGAAGAGTTCCGGTACTACCGCCTCGGCATCGTCGTACACCAGCAGTGGCAGCTTCGCCTGGCGCAGATAGCGTCCCGCGCGGTGCACCGATGCGGTCCATGTAGGCGAGAAATGGGCGGACCTGAGATGCCCGTATGATGGGGAAGGCATCGGCATTCATCGGAGTTCGCCTCGCGCTTCTGTGAATATGGTCCGTTCCGATTCGCGGCCTGGGATTGTTCTCGCTATAGGCAATTTCATTGCCCTATCTTGCCATTTTATGCTTCATAGTTCCAAGAAAACAAACCGGAATTCGCGACGGCCATCAAAACGGACTCGACGCCGATATGGGGAGGAGAATCTAAAGGGCCGGCGTTGGGGAGCCTATGCGACAAAAATCGAAAATCCCTTTCGAGGAATGGCACCTTCTATTTAAACCAAGATAAGTATGTTGCATCCACCTCCTTGAATTCACCGCCGAAGATTGTCTCTCACTTCTATGCTACGGGTGTCCGCTGTGGGTCGGTTACCGCCCCTTGAGCAAGTCCTTAACACCGAACTAATCCAACGGTCGCTGACCGGCCATGAATAGACGCACAAACAAAAAGTTTTTTCCACAGATGAACGCAGATGGACACAGATAATAACAAGAAATGTTTATTTTTGTCTTCCTGACTGGAGCGTAGCGAAATGGAAGGATCTTACTCTCTACGCTATTATGGTGTAACCGTCTCAAGATCCTTCACTACCGTTCAGGATGACATCAAATAACTAATGTCTTTTATCTGTGTTCATCTGTGTTCATCTGCGTTCATCTGTGGACTATTGCTTTTAAAGTTTTGGCTGTCTGCTCAAATCGTTCGGTTATGTTTTTTTACTACATGTTAGACCACATAAATATATTTTTTAAAATTCGGCGTTATGATAAACATTCTGTACGTCGTCCAGATCATTTAACATTTCTAAAAACTTATCAAACATCTCTACGTCGTCACCGGTAACTGGCGAGCTGCTTTTTGGCAGGAACTGAATTTCATCTACTTCAAAATCAATCTCGTCAAAGGCTTCTAGCAATGCCTGTTTAGCTTTAAAATATTCATTATTAGGCGCGAACACGGTAATTTTACCGTCGTCGTTTTCAATATCGATAACATCGACA
>JASJGJ010000017.1:0-14586 GCA_033791605.1 Porticoccus sp. | reverse complement strand
CGAGCAAATTACTGGGGACAATTACGTTGAATCCTTAAGCCATCTTAAGGTGCCCAAGGTGGCAGCGCCCCGATATCAGGATTGGGGTGAGATATTAACATTCCTGTTAGCGGAAAATTTACCCGGTAGTTACCCCTATGTTGCTGGTGTATTCCCCTATCGTCGCTCAGGTGAAGACCCTGCACGAATGTTTGCTGGGGAGGGTACGCCAGAGCGTACAAATCGGCGCTTCCATTACGTGTCCAGTGGGCAGCCTGCGACACGACTGTCTACCGCCTTTGATTCGGTGACCCTCTATGGTGCGGACCCGGATCCTCGTCCAGATATTTGGGGGAAAGTCGGTAATTCTGGGGTGTCGATTGCGACACTGGACGATATGAAAAAACTCTATTCAGGATTTGATCTGTGCTCTCCCACAACGTCGGTATCCATGACGATCAATGGCCCCGCACCGATGATTCTTGCGTTCTTTATGAATGTGGCGATTGATCAGCAGGTAGAGATTTACCTGAAAGAAAACGATTTGTGGCGAGACGCAGAAGATAAAATCGAAAAAACCTTTTTAGGTAAAACAAAGCCAACTTATGAGGGTGTTCTGCCTGAGGGGCACAATGGCTTGGGTTTAGCTTTACTCGGTATCACTGGCGATAAGTTAGTCGATGCAGAGACCTATGCAAGAATCAAAAAGGAAACACTCTCCGCCGTGCGAGGTACGGTACAGGCTGATATTTTAAAAGAAGATCAAGCCCAGAATACCTGTATCTTCTCCACCAATTTCGCTATGCGCATGATGGGCGACGTTCAGGAATATTTTATTGCTAACAAAGTGCGCAATTATTACAGCGTGTCGGTGAGTGGGTATCATATTGCCGAAGCGGGGGCTAACCCCATTTCGCAGTTGGCATTTACCCTATCTAACGGTTTTACCCTGGTCGAGTATTACTTGTCTCGTGGCATGAATGTGGATGACTTTGTGCCCAATTTCAGTTTCTTTTTTTCCAATGGAATGGACCCGGAGTATGCCGTAATGGGACGGGTTGCTCGACGTATCTGGGCCAGAGCCATGAAGGAGCGCTATGGTGCCAGTCCGCGTAGCCAAATGCTCAAATACCATATTCAAACATCGGGCCGCAGCTTGCATGCGCAGGAAATGAGCTTTAATGATATTCGCACCACCTTGCAGGCGCTCTATGCCATTTTTGATAACACCAACAGCTTGCACACCAATGCCTACGACGAAGCTATTACCACACCCACTACAGAATCTGTGCGAAGAGCGATGGCCATTCAGTTGATCATCAACAAGGAGTTCGGCCTAAATTTCTGCGAGAACCCATGGCAGGGATCCTTTGTGATTGAGCAGCTGACAGATTTAGTGGAAGAGGCTGTCTATGCTGAATTCGAGCGAATTTCTGAACGTGGTGGCGTTTTGGGTGCCATGGATACCATGTATCAACGTGGCAAGATTCAGGAAGAAAGTATGAGTTATGAAATCAAAAAACATGATGGCAGTTTGCCCTTGATCGGAGTCAATACATTTCTTCCTGAAGCGGGTGCTGAAGAATCGTTGGAGGGGCGTGAGCTGGCGCGATCAGATGACACGGAGAAACAAATGCAGGTGGATAACCTACAGGCATATTGCTCGCTTCATCACGATAACTCGTCAGCAGCACTGAGTGAGCTGAAATCAGCGGCCCTTAATCAGGGCAATATTTTTGAAAGCCTAATGGAGGCAGCCAAAACCAACTCCTTGGGTCAGATGAGTTCAGCGCTGTATAGCATTGGTGGTTTGTATCGCAGAAATATGTAAGAGCAGGATTGACTTTTCCTGTATTAAGAAATTGATTTTAAAGGTTTTTGATTGTGAGTGGAAGGTAAAGGAGCTGGCCCCTTTAATTTGTTATATATTCAACAACTTGTCCTGTTCGATCTTGTCCGGCGCCACAATGAACCATCACAGGCTGTGTCATCAGTTTATATTCAGATTTTATTTCGATTAATTCATCGTTACTTACAGGAGGATTAAGGTAATCCTCAATACTTTGATGAAAAACCTCGAATCCTTTTGCTTTATAAAATTCAATTAAATTAGAATTTATACTTTTGTAATACATTCTAATTTCATTATCACTTAACAGGCATACAATCGACTTAATACCTTGGGTTTTCCACATCGCAACCGTTTCATTCAATGTATTCAACGATACATTTTTGTCCGGATAGCCTGGCCGTGAAGAACGCGCTAGCATGCCTTTTTCTACCCACATTGATTTTTCAGTACGATGTTTTTTCTCTATCATTTCTGTCTTTTTATCTTTCAGAATATCTTGTGTTGTCTTTGTTCCTTCGCTATCGTCGAATGACAAGTCCTTTCTAAGGTATCTTCTGGCTTTGTAATAGCTATCAATAAGTTCTGACAAAGAGGCTTCCCCTTTAGAATACCGGTATGAGGTTTGATAAGTTTTAAGGATACATGAGCGGGTTTCATACTCCATAAACAAGCCGGCTTCACCATACAATTCTTCGAGAAGCGAGTCGGCCGTTTCTATTAGATTTTTCCTATTTTTTTTCAGATCTACATGATGTTCTGTTGGGTATTCGATATCCCGAACAGATCCAAGAAGTGAAAATGTTTTTTCATAAAGAGAATATCTTTTTTCTAATCTTTTAAAGAAAATTTCTTTTTCTAACGAAATTTTTTGCTCGTGTTCCCAAGCTTTTCTAGCATCTTTCAATTTGTAATAATTAAGAGCCGAACCCAAAAAAGATACGACGAGAGCACCTAAAGCTATTACCAACTCGACTGTCATTGTCCAAAGCTCACTTTAAATTTTATTTATTATATTTTAAACGACAAATGCTATTTGTCACCTTCAGACTTTATGGGGCAGTTGAATGCCGAAAAACAAAGGGGCGGAGACAAATAGAAGTGATAGCTTCTCTCAAATTTCATCGGCCCCTTTTATCTCCTATTTTTTGGAGCTAGGTTTCGCCATAACCCAACGCCTCTCGATTACGAAGTAGGCCGTCACAGAAAATGATAGTGTTAAGAAAAAAAAGAACCCATCAATATTTTTTTCCTAGCCTCATCTCTCTCTTATTTAGATATAAATCTCTCACACTCTCAAAAAACAAAATAAATAAAACAAATTGCGCACCCGCATCCAGTAACAGCAAAATAAGGCTTTCTCCCTCTACATAAGGAAATATTTTAAAGATAAAAAAATAATCCAAGCTGCAATGATGGTGTATATCCAGCAAGGTGGTACACACTCCTAGTTGATTGAGATTTTCATCCAGTAACCTATAAAACTTAGAAAAATGAATTTGGATATTTAGGGGCGGAGAAAAAACCCCTTTAGGAATTTTGAGAATGATGCGCAACGGCTAGCTAGGTCTTTCTGAACTGATTCATTCCGTTGAATCTGATAATTCCAATACTATCCTGTACGAAGCTTGTCCTGTTATACCTGATTAGAATGAGTAATGGTATTACTTGGTTCTTGAGCGCGATGACAACAAATATGGGATTTCGCGGTTGTTTTGTGTACAATTCGCGCTCTTTTTTACACCATTTTCCGTATACCAACTACCAGTGTGAGCCTCATGTTTGATAAAGACCAAACCATTGCCAGTTTTGACCCAGAAGTATGGGCTGCCATTCAGCATGAAGGGCAGCGTCAAGAAGAGCATATTGAACTGATTGCCTCTGAAAACTATACCAGCCCAGCGGTAATGGCCGCTCAGGGCACTAAGCTCACCAATAAATACGCAGAAGGATACCCTCATAAGCGTTATTACGGTGGTTGTGAATTTGTCGATCAGACGGAAGAGCTGGCTATTCAGCGCGTCACCCAGTTATTTGGTGCGGCGTTCGCTAATGTACAGCCACATTCAGGATCACAAGCGAACAGTGCTGTTTATCAGGCACTTTGCCTGCCGGGTGATACGGTATTGGGTATGAGCTTGGATGCCGGTGGTCACCTGACACACGGTGCCAAGCCGAGCTTTTCTGGAAAAATCTATAACGCAGTGCAGTATGGACTGAACCCTGAAACGGGTTTGGTGGATTATGAGCAGGTCGAAGCGCTGGCTGTTGAGCATCAACCAACAATGATTATTGCCGGTTTCTCCGCGTACTCCGGAATTCTGGATTGGGAACGCTTCCGTGAGATTGCCGATAAAGTGGGCGCTTATCTGATGGTCGATATGGCCCATGTTGCCGGTTTGATTGCTGCGGGTGTTTATCCCAACCCAATGCCTTTCGCCGATGTGGTGACGTCTACGACCCATAAAACCCTGCGAGGTCCTCGCGGTGGCATTATTCTCACAAACAGTGAAGAGTTGGCCAAGAAAATAAATTCAGCGGTATTCCCCGGTGGTCAAGGTGGCCCTTTGTGTCACGTGATTGCAGCGAAGGCGATATCGTTTAAAGAAGCTATGACGGATGAGTTTAAAGTCTATCAACAGCAAGTGGTAAAAAACGCTAAGGCGATGGCGGCTACCTTTATGGCGCGCGGCATTAAGATTGTATCCAGCGGTACTGAGAATCACCTGATGCTGGTCGACTTGATCGGTAAGGAGTACACCGGTAAAGATGCAGATGCAGCCTTGGGTGAAGCCTATATTACCGTGAACAAAAACGCGGTGCCCAATGACCCGCGTTCGCCATTCGTGACGTCTGGCCTTCGTATTGGTACCCCAGCAATTACTACCCGTGGTTTTGCTGAAACGGAATCCGTTGATCTTGCCAACTGGATTTGTGATGTGTTGGATAGCTTGGAAAATGGTACGTCAGAACAAGTCATTCCAGAGGTGAAAGCACGGGTGTTGGAAGTTTGTGGGCGATTCCCCGTTTATGGCTAAATCGTACGGATAAGCTGTTTGTTGCTTGAAAAAAGCCCTGCCTGTGCGGGGCTTTTACTTGTCTGCTTCGTCTGATTTGTGCGGCCCTTGCCGCGGCTGAGATGTCGGTAAAATGTGGTACCATGCTCGCCTATTTTAACTGAATGAAGTCGTTGCCATGTATTGTCCTTTCTGCAGTGCAGAGGATACCAAAGTTATTGACTCTCGTTTGGTCGCCGAAGGTGGTCAGGTGCGTCGTCGGCGTGAATGTCTATCCTGCCATGAGCGCTTTACCACTTATGAGCTTGCTGAGCTGCTGATGCCCCGGGTGATCAAAAGCGATGATACTCGCGAGCCCTTTGATGAAGATAAGCTTAGGGCGGGATTGTTGAGGGCGTTGGAAAAGCGTCCGGTAGGTATCGAACAAATTGAAGGGGCTATATCCCATATTCAACACCAGTTGCGAGCTGCCGGAGAGCGTGAAATAACCTCAAGAATGATCGGCGAAAGAGTCATGACAGAGTTGAGGGAATTGGACGAGGTAGCCTATGTGCGCTTTGCTTCAGTGTATCGAAGCTTTCAAGATCTCAGTGAATTTCGTGCCGAGCTGGATCGCTTGGAAAACAATCTTCCCGAACAGGAAAAGGGCTGAGTCTGATGTCACCAAATTGCGGTGACCTTGTCATGATGGCCAGGGCGCTGAAGTTGGCCGCCAGAGGGCAATATACTTGTATGCCTAACCCTGCGGTGGGTTGTGTGATAACCCAAGATGGCTCGGTCGTGGGCGAAGGTTGGCACCAAAGGGCGGGAGAGGCCCATGCCGAGGTGAATGCTTTGCAGCAGGCCGGTGGTCTAGCAAAAGGGGCTACTGTCTACGTCACGTTGGAGCCTTGTAGCCATTATGGCCGCACGCCACCTTGCGCAGATGCATTGATCGCAGCAGGAGTGGCTCGGGTGGTTTACGGCATGACCGATCCAAACCCGAAAGTTTCTGGAAGTGGGCTGACGTTACTTCAGCAAGCGGGCGTCATCGTAGATGGCCCCCTGCTTGAAACTGAAGCACAACAGCTAAACCGTGGTTTTATTAAGCGCCAGCAGTATGGGTTGCCTTGGGTGACCGTTAAGTTAGCCATGAGCCTGGATGGGCGTACGGCAATGGAGAGCGGTGAGAGTCAGTGGATTACTGGCGCTGCAGCCCGACAGGATGTGCAGCGGCTTCGAGCGAGACATTGCGCCATAGTGACGGGTATCGGCACTATATTGCACGATGATCCGTCCCTAACAGTAAGGGCGGATGAGCTGGGGTTGGAAAATGCTGATGAAGTTGCGGCCCGGCAGCCATTGCGTGTCGTCGTTGATAGCAAGTTGAAAACGCCGGCTGATGCAAAAGTGCTTTCTGTTCAAGGTGCTACTCTTATTGTGACGTCCTGCGAAGGTTCAGGCCGAAATAATGATGAAATTATTTGTATGGCGGGTAACGATGGCCAGGTTGATTTGTCGGCATTGTTAAGCCTGTTGGCAGAAAAAGAATGTAATAACGTGTTGGTGGAAGCCGGAGCGGAGCTGGCCGGAGCTTTCTTGCAGGCGGGCTTGGTGGATGAATTTGTGATCTACATGGCACCCAAGTTACTGGGTAGTTCAGCGCGTCCGTTATTGTCTCTGCCCTTCGATCGTATGGATCAGCAGGTAGCTTTGGATATTATCGATATTCGGCAGGTGGGATGTGATATTCGTATAACGGCGAGCCCCGTCAGGTGTTGATCGGGCTGTTAGGGCAAATACTCTGTCATTGAATAGTGGTTGTTATGTTTACTGGAATTATTGAAGCAATCGGTGAAATTGTGGTGTGTGAGCCTCGCGGCGGCGATGTGCGGCTGCGAGTAAAAACCAATGATTTGGACTTAACTGGTGTGCAGTTGGGTGACAGTATTTCCACGAATGGTGTTTGCCTGACAGTTGTAGAGCTGCCCGGTGATGGCTATGTGGCTGATATCTCATCTGAATCCCTAGCGATGACATCTATCGGAGATTGGTCCACAGGAACCCCGGTAAATTTGGAGCGAGCTTTGACTCCCGACTCTCGATTAGGCGGGCATTTGGTTTCCGGTCATGTCGATGATGTGGGTGAGGTGGTTAGCCGTTATCCTGATGCCCGGTCGGAGCGTTTCCGCATTCGTGCACCGAAAGCGTTGGCCAAATATATTGCCCATAAAGGCTCGATTACTGTGGATGGCACTAGTCTTACTGTGAATAAAGTAGAAGGGGCTGAGTTTGAATTGAATATTGTGCCTCATACACTGGAGAAAACAGTGATGGGGACTTATCAGCCTGGAACCCGTGTGAACCTGGAAGTCGATGTTATTGCCCGCTATTTGGAACGATTGCTGTTGGGTGATAAGGCAGCAGAGGCATAGTGGGTAGGAGCTTGGTTGGCGTAAGTTGAGTGAATTTATAAGCTTGTTGTAGTTTTTTCTGATTTAGAGAACGGGATATGGCGCTGAATAGTTTGGAAGAGCTGGTCGAAGATATTCGCCAGGGCAAGATGGTTATCTTGATGGATGACGAAGATCGTGAAAACGAGGGCGATCTACTGATGGCCGCAACAATGGTGCGTCCTGAAGATATCAACTTTATGGCTACCCATGGGAGAGGACTGATTTGTCTGACGCTGACAGAAGATCGTTGTCGGCAGTTAAACTTGCCACTGATGGTGGATGCCAATAAAGCCAGTCATGGCACTAACTTCACTCTGTCCATTGAAGCGGCAGAAGGTGTGACCACTGGGATTTCGGCGGCAGACCGTGCACGTACGGTTCAAGCGGCGGTAGCGAGTAGTGCTCGCCCCCAAGACATTGTTCAGCCAGGGCATATTTTTCCCTTACAGGCAGAACCAGGTGGCGTTTTAAGTCGTGCCGGGCACACTGAAGCGGGTTGTGACTTAGCGCAAATTGCTGGGTTTGAGCCAGCGGCGGTAATTGTCGAAATTATGAATGACGACGGGACGATGGCGCGTCGTGAGGACTTGAAACTTTTTGCAAAAAAGCATGACCTCAAAATTGGCACCATCGCTGATCTTATTCACTATCGGTTGGTCACGGAAAAAACCATAAGCTGTGTTAATGAGCGTGCTATTACGACTCAGTATGGAGAGTTTGTACTAAAAACCTATCTGGATAGAGCGCGCAACGAAAAACATTTTGCCCTCGTCATGGGTGATGTCGTTGAGGGCGGGCCGCCATTGGTTCGGGTGCATATCAATAAATCTTCCCGTGACCTTTTTGGTCTTGAGACGCCCGATGGTTTTAAAAGTTGGAGTCTTTCCCGTGCTATGGAAAAAGTGGCAGAAGAAGGGCGAGGTGTGGTGGTGTTCCTTTACTACCCGGAAACTGCCGATGATATTGATGACAGTATTGAGCAGGCGTTAAGCCCTGTTCCCGCCAAACCCCAGCAAGCAGCTGATATGGTTTACCAGCAAGTAGGCACCGGTTCCCAGATTTTGATGGACTTAGGTGTGCACAAAATGCGGTTACTCAGTGCGCCGTTTAGATTTACGGGTATTTCTGGGTTTGATTTGGAAGTTGTTGAATATATCAGTTGCGAGTAAGTCCAATAATCAGTGCGAAATAGTATTTTAAGACCAATTACTTGGAAGAGATAAATGAGTGAATACAGGCCTGATGAGGGCAGTTTTAATGTGGTTGGAGCGCGTATTGCCATAATCGTTGCGCGTTGGAATGGCAATATTACAGAGAATTTATTAAATGGCGCACAGCAGGCATTAGTTCGCCATGGTATTGCTGTATCTGATATTGACTTGTTTCGAGTGCCCGGTGCTTTTGAGCTACCTTTGGCTTGTCAACAAGTGGCAAAGAAAGGCACCTATGATGCGCTTATTGCCCTTGGCTGTGTGATTCGCGGTGGTACGCCCCATTTTGAATATGTCTGTAGTGAGACAGCAAGAGGGATTGGCGATGTTGCGCTTAAGGAAAACTTGCCGGTAGCATTTGGTTTGCTGACGACGGACACCCTAGAGCAGGCTGAAGAGCGTTCTGGTGATGCCTTTGATAATGACAGCAATGATAACAAAGGAGAAGAAGCCGCACTGACCGCGTTGGAAATGATCTCCCTGTTTCGTCAGTTGTAGGAGATAACATGATATTGCCCTCAACCAGAAAAAAAGCGCGGCAGTTGTTGGTTCAAGCTTTGTACCAATGGCAGGTGTCCGGATCAGATATCAGTAGTATTGAAGCGGAGTTTTTTACCGATAACAACATGGCCAAGGTGGATACTCAGTTTTTTAAGGAATTGCTTCATGGTATTCCCGGTAAACTGGATGATGTCGATGGTGCTTATGAATTGTACCTCGATCGAGGTTCCAAGGACCTTGATCCTATTTCTAGAGCCTTGCTTAGAATGGGTTCCTATGAGCTATGTTATCGCATTGATGTGCCCTACAAAGTGGCGATTAATGAGGCGGTGAATTTAGCCAAAAAATTTGGCCCGACGGATGCGTACAAATACATCAACGGTATTCTCGACAAGGTAGCAGTTGCTAAACGTGCTGTTGAGGTGAAGGCCGAAAAACGTCGTTAGTCAACCTCTAGGCGAGATGCGGTGATACTAGGAACGACATTATCTGGGGCTGACTGCTATGGGTTCTAATAAAGTAGCACTGAATGAATTCGCATTGATACAACAGTACTTTTCGTCACTAGGGACGGCTTCTGGTATTGCTTTGGGTGTTGGTGATGATTGCGCTGTTCTAGATGTCCCTGAAGGTGAGCAACTCGTCGTTACCGTAGATACCTTGGTGGCAGGTGTACATTTCCCTGCCAATGCTTCTCCCGGTGATATCGCTCATCGCTCTCTTCGAGTTAACCTCAGTGATATTGCTGCCATGGGAGCTGAGCCGCGCTGGTTTACCTTGGCTTTGACTCTACCTGAGGCCCGGGAGTCTTGGTTGCAAGAATTCTCTCAAGCTTTGTCGGAAGATGCTTCAATTTTTGGTTGTGCATTGGTTGGTGGTGACACCACAGCCGGACCCTTATCTATTACTATTCAATTATTTGGTACGGTTCCTAAAGGGAAGGCGCTCACTCGCAGTGGTGCTAAGGCGGGTGATCACATTTATGTAACGGGATCCCTGGGTGAGGGCGCAGCGGCACTTTTTTTATTTGGTCGTCAGGATAATTCGGTGGTGGTTGAGGATGAACGTGAGCGTTTATTGCATCGTTTTTATCGACCTAAGCCTAGATTGCTGGAAGGGCTGAGGGTGCGTGATTTGGCATCGGCGGCTCTTGATATCTCAGATGGTTTAATGGCGGACCTTGGTCATATTGCTGAGGCTTCAGGTTTGGGGGCAGAGGTAGAGCTTGATCAGTTGCCCATTGCACCCTGGTTGATGGCATTGGCAGCCCCCTCATGTGTCACAGAGTGGGCACTTTCTGGTGGCGATGATTATGAACTATGTTTTACTGTGTCCGAAGAACATCAAGTTGCTGTTGAGTCGTTGATATCTCGTGGTGAATTATCTGCTTGTTGTATTGGCCAAATGTCCAGAGAGCTGGGTGTTCGGTGTGTTGATAGGTTTGGTCATTTGGTTAATGTTGGCACGGCGGGTTACCAGCACTTTTAAAAATGGCTGAGGCTGTTTTTAAGAGATAGATAAAGATTTGTAAGGTCTGTTTTTTTTAACGCGTTTGTTGTTCGTTATTTGTCAGGCGGCCTTCAACAAAGGCGTAGCTTTCAAAAGGTGAAGGAATGGTTCAAGCAACACCCAGTTTTCAACAATTAATACGAAACCCCGTACATTTTTTGGCGTTTGGTTTTGGTAGTGGTTTGTCTCCCAAGGCGCCGGGTACTGCTGGCACATTGGTAGCCCTGTTGTTGTGGCCGTTCTTGGCAACACTGCCCTTGATGCTCTATGTGTCCATCGTAGTATTGGCGGCCGTGGCTGGGTTTTACCTTTGCGGTAAAACTGCGAGCGACTTAGGTGTTCATGACCATCAGGGTATAGTTTGGGATGAAATTGCCGGCTTTTGGTTGGCCATGACAGCCGTGCCATTGACGTGGCCTTGGATGTTGGCAGGCTTTGTACTGTTTCGACTGTTTGATATCTGGAAGCCTTGGCCCATAGGTTGGTTTGACCGGCAAGTTGGCGGCGGTCTAGGGATTATGCTGGATGATTTGATTGCTGGGGCGTTCACCTGGGTCTTGTTGTTTGCGGCCATGCGGGTTCTATAACATTTAATGGTGAATGATATTGAGGGTACAAGGATGATTCGTCACATATCAGGATTTTTGCTAGGGTTTATTTGCTTGCTGAGTGCACATATAAGCTGGGCTATGCCTGATATCAGTGTTCATGGTTTGTTTGGTAAAAACGCCGTTTTAGTTATTAACGGGAAGCAGCGGTTGCTAAAGCAGGGGCAAACGAGCCCTGAAGGTGTGATGCTTGTCGCCAGTGATGGCCAGCAGGTTACTTTAGACGTTGATGGCCAGCGCTTTACTTTGGGGTTGTCACAACATATATCCTCAAGTTTTCAAGCTGCTGAAATGGCGGAAATAAGAATTCCTCGCGGCCATAATGGCCATTATTTTGTGACAGGTTATATTAACGGTCATTCCACTGACTTTATGGTAGATACTGGCGCTTCTGCCGTTGTTTTAAATCTTAATCAGGCCAAAGCGCTTGGGATTGATTATCGTAATGGAGACAGTATCAAAATTAATACGGCTAACGGAATGGCTGATGCTCGTGATGTTGTTTTGAGCAAGTTGGCGATTGGGAATATAACGCTGTATAACATTAGATGTATCGTAAACATTGGTTCTCATCCAACCATTGCCCTATTAGGAAACAGCTTTCTCAGTAAAGTCCAAATGACTGAGTCCGAAGGTGTTTTGTTGTTGAAGAAGAAGTTTTAGGTTTTCTTGAAATGGTGGTTTGGCTTCTGTTCAGAAAACAACAGCACCGTTATCGAAATACAGGCATTAAGTCATCGATAGACTGGAGTGAAACAGGGCTAAAGCGCTTTACTCAGGGCATATCCCAGCTAAAATAGCCGCCCACCTAATTTTTTGTTATGACGGTTTGTTTTTTTAGTCATTATTTTTGGAGTCATCAGTGCCCCTACGTTTTGTTCAAAGCTCTAGGCTACCAACTCAATGGGGGGTTTTTGATCTCCATGGCTTTGAGGATCCGGAGAGTAATAAGGAGCATATCGCTATATCGATGGGTGATGTCTCCAATGATGAGCCTGTGTTGCTGAGGATCCACTCTGAATGCCTCACAGGCGATGCACTGTTTAGTGTGCGTTGTGACTGCGGTGCTCAATTAGAAGAGGCCATGCGCCTTATTGCCAAGGAAGGAAGAGGTGCAATCTTGTACTTGCGACAGGAGGGCCGAGGTATTGGTTTGCTGAACAAAATTAAGGCTTACCATCTTCAGGATCAAGGTGCGGATACTGTGGAGGCGAATGAACAGCTTGGCTTTGGTGCAGATATGCGTGATTACAGTATCTGTAAACCCATGTTGAAACACCTTAATGTGGGAAAGGTTAAACTGTTGACCAATAATCCTCGCAAGGTTCAGGCATTAGAAGGCCTGGGTATAACCGTTTCCGAACGCATTGCATTGCAAACCGGGCATAACCCACATAACAAGCACTATTTGGCCACAAAGGCTGGAAAAATGGGGCATTTGTTTGATGGGCCGGAGAGCAGTTAACGTCTAATGCATATTTATTCTACATAGTTTTTACGAAAGATTTTTTCAAGACTGTGTGCTCTCTGCAAGTGTATTAAACAAGTCTTCTTAAAAAAGAGTTTTCTATGACATTGGCAAAACGAATTATTCCCTGTCTCGATGTGGATAAAGGGCGCGTGGTAAAGGGCGTACAGTTTGTAGACATTCGAGATGCAGGTGATCCCGTTGAGGTTGCCAAGCGTTATAACGAGCAAGGTGCAGATGAAATAACCTTTCTTGATATTACCGCTAGCCATGAAGAGCGGGATACGATGATTCATATGGTGGAGCGTATGGCCAGTGAGGTGTTTATTCCCCTTACGGTTGGCGGTGGGGTGCGCACCCTAGAAGATATCAGGGCATTATTGAATGCGGGTGCAGATAAAGTGGGCATCAATTCTGCGGCGGTAAAGAATCCTGAGTTTGTTAGAGCGGCTGCCGAGAGATTTGGTTCTCAATGTATCGTTGTGGCAATTGATGCGAAGCAAGTGAGTGTTGAAGGAGAACCATTGCGCTGGGAGGTGTTTACTCACGGCGGACGTCATTCCACGGGTATAGATGCCGTTGGTTGGGCTGAAAAAATGGCTGAATATGGTGCAGGAGAAATTTTGTTAACCAGTATGGATAAGGATGGTACCAAAAGCGGTTTTAATTTACTCCTAACGAGAGCCATCAGTGAGGCGGTAGATATACCTGTGATCGCTTCTGGTGGTGTTGGCAATTTACAGCATTTGGTAGATGGTGTTGTCGAAGGAAAAGCTGACGCAGTATTGGCGGCGAGTATTTTTCATTTCGGAGAGTACACCATCCCCCAAGCCAAGGCGTACATGGCGGAAAAAGGGGTTGAGGTGCGGTCTTAGTTTATACGCGGTGTTTGACAACAACGTCTTGTCAATTAACCAACAAATTTGGCTCCGGGAGTGAAAAAGTCCCGAGCGCTATCATCAGCCTTTTGCATAAACTCAATATAATCATTGACGGCGTTTGCCGCACCTTCTTGAGCGTCAAATGGACCCACTGCAGCACCCTCTCGTGTAGCAAAAAACCAGAAGTTATGCAGCTTAAAAAAACGCTGACTTCTGATGGGAAGTTGACGCTCTTCGTTTTCACCATTTCTAGAACTGACCATAATATACTTGCCCTACCACTGATTTATTATTTTTCGTATTGATCCAGACAAAAAGCATTTGTACTCATGTCGTATAAATAGCTTTAAGTTTGTCTGGTAACTTGTCAATAAACTGTAAAAATCAAAGACTGTATGAATTCAGCACAAATTTTGATGTAAAGTCAACTAGTTCTCCTTTTTGCTGTGACGTATATCTGATTTTTCGTTCTGATTTAATAAAGTTAAACCTTTCAGTATATTAAGCGCATCGTGAAGCTGGTTGTCATCCATTGCGATATTGCTCGAGGTTGCAGCTTGATAATCGGTATTGTTGCTCAGGTGTCCTGATAAATTGGCCTCTTTTATATTATTTTGGCGCTTAAGAAGCTTAATTTCTGCTGGCTCTACAATAATATCTGGCTTGATACCTTCCGCCTGGATGGATCGTTTGTTTGGGGTAAAGTAACGGGCCGTGGTTAGCTTAATGCCTCGATCTTCACCCAGAGGTATCACGGTTTGTACAGACCCCTTGCCAAAGCTATTTGTGCCAAGTAATACAGCGCGGCGGTGATCTTGGAGTGCTCCGGCAACAATTTCCGCAGCAGAAGCAGAGCCTTCGTTAATAAGAGCAACAATGGGTAATCCATTGAGGATATCCCCAGCACTGGCATGATAGGTTGAGTTGGCGCTGGGCAAGCGCCCTTCGGTGTATACAACCATGCCGCCGTCTAGTATGGCATCTGTTACTTCAATTGATGCATACAGTAGTCCCCCTGGATTGTTGCGTAAATCCAGAACTATCCCTTTAAGATCAGGGTCGTTTTTTAGCAAAGTTTCTAGTGTTTGTGTGAATTGTTGCCCGGTATTTTCCTGAAATTGAGCAACC
>JASJGJ010000016.1:0-5370 GCA_033791605.1 Porticoccus sp. | reverse complement strand
TTCTAGTTCCCTTCCAATTCTTAAAACCGAATTTAGTAGACCAGTTACCTGGGCTTGATTTGTCCGTGCTCCTATAAAACACGGGCGTAGTGCCAAGTTCCCATTGACCCTGGTAGTACTTGGCATATACTGATTTTCTCTAACAAGACGTCGGTGTAAGGTTTGATTAAAATGATCGAGATCTACGGAATTAGAAGTGACATAACGAAAACAACAAATAGAAAGAGTTGGCTCGCTCAAAACTTCGAGATTTGGGTGCTCATTAGCAAATTTTGAAATATAGCGAGCCATGTCATTGTGACGTCCCACTCTTTTTCTCATACCTTCAACACCTATCTCTTTAAGCAGTGCCCATACTATCACTCCTCTACATGGTGAGCTCAATTCTACGCTGAAGTCGTAATAGGGGATACCGAAGTCATCCAGTGAGTGTTCAATGACTGTTCTGGAATTATCTTCTTGCTCTACGGAGCCTTCCAGATAGTCTGCAGGTTCTTGTGTAAATGATCGGTATAGCAACTGCCTATCACGCACAAATGTTGCAGCAACACCAACCGATGCACCAAGCCATTTGTGAGGATCTATGATCACAGAATCCGCTAACTCTAACCCCCGATATAGATGACTAACCTGTGGATCTAAAATGCCAGGTAATCCATATGCTCCATCAATGTGAAACCAAATAGAGTACTCCTTTGCAATTTCGCCAATTCTCTGCAGCGGGTCAATTGCACCTGTGTTAGTTGTGCCAGCATTGGCAACGATTGCCATAGGTAGTATACCAGCAGCTTTATCTTCCAAAATTGCGTTTTGTAAAAGGTCTACACGCATCCTGCCTTTATTGTCGCAATCAATTATCTTTATTGCTCGTCGACCAATTCCTAGTACGCCACCAGAACGTTGAATGGTATGATGGCATTCTTGGCTAGCGTAAACGCTTACCGGTCTATTAACACCGTCGGCTGCTGGGTCATGACCAATTTTCTCAAAAGCTGACTGCCTGGCGCCACCCAAAGCAATAAGGTTAGCCACTGAACCGCCACTACTATACACGCCTCGCATATTCCCAAGACCACACATTTCAGCCAACCACTGCAAAGAAAGTTCTTCCAGAAAATTAAAGGCCGTATGCATGTACCGCTGAGGAGACGCAATGCTAGCTGCGGTACTGGCTAGAGTTGATACCGTGGTTGACCCAGTGGTAATAAACGAGGTAAAGCCTGGTTTTGGCACAGGAGAACCATTTGGGATTACCTGAGTAATCAGTTCTTGTGCTACTTCTTCAATGCCAACGCCCTGCTGAGGTAGAGGTGTGTCGAGAACTTCTCGCCAGCTAGCACTGGGATGCAACGCATCTGGATGATCGAATTTTAAAAATTGATCCAATCCAGCACCAATCTGTGACAATAAGGTCTGTAGATTACCATTCTCAGCATGTTCAACTGGCATTAATCTCTCCTTGGAAGTAATCGGAAAATCCGAGGCACATGTTAGGGAACTCGAACATACATAAAAACGAAAATATGCCAGTAAGGAAATATGTCAATACACTTAAAATGCATTTAACCATTTTCTAAGATTGACAATTATAGATTGGCAGCTTGAAGCTTTAGCCGACTAAAGTCAGCTTCAAGTGTAACTTGTTCCTGTAAATCGCTGATTTTCTGAGAACAAAAGGCTAATCTCATCTATAATCCTACCTTCACAGGAATAGTCCTAACTTGCAGGCTTGCTTAAATGGTTAACATTGCCAATAATAGTCTCTGCCATTGCAATGACATGCATCCCAGTAAACTAACATCCACTTTTTTAAGAGAGTACTGATTATTGACACTGATTGAGTAACTCATGCTTTGCCCCATCTGAATCGGATTGAGACTACACTCAATTGTTCCCCCAGTAGCTGGCAGACAGGATATATCACCTAGCTGGAACCATGTCTCAGCACCACAGCCGTATCCGTTGATGGAAAAAATCACTACCAGGACATGGATCGCAAACATCCCCCAGCCCGTCAACGTCAGTATCCACCTGGTTATTGTTATAACTGTTCAGACAGTTGTCGCAGACATCCCCAACACTATCGCTGTCGCTATCCAATTGCCCAGCATTAGATATAAACAGACGATTGTCAAATCCGTCTAACACACCATCACTATCCCGATCATCCTCTTCAGGATTCAAACCTGTACCGACTTCATCACCATCATTTATACCATCACCATCACAACTACCGTACAATCAGACCTCCACGCAGATGATAAAAACAGCGAAACAATAATCTCCACACTAGCAATTACTCCTAACGCACGAAAGATACTAGGGCCTGTGGCGAGGCATGATCTCCGAGAATAATTTGACCATTCTCAAAAATCTCCGCTCGCTAATTTCCCGTGAAGTGAGCCAGATGAGATAAATTACGGCACGACATTAGAGTAAATAATCTAAGTCGCTTTGTGCCCCTTTCCGCCTTAGAAAGCTATCTCGCTAACTCACAAATTCCTGAAACGGCCCTTAGCCGGCCAAGCTGTGGGGCACTGCAGTGGTGTCTGTATTAATCCTCGAATATACAGTCTGGTGTGGAATGCATGATCTCGCGCTCTTCTTCGGTCATCACCTCCTCGACGCCGTCGAAAAGCGGCGTCGACAAATATCGCTCCCCCGTATCGGGCAACATGACCAGCATGACCGATCCATCTGGTGCATTCTCGGCCGCTTTCATGGCGCAGGCAAATGTCGCACCTCCTGAGATCCCGCAAAAGATACCCTCTTCTGTGGCAAGCCGTCTGGACCACGCCAGTCCATCGGGTCCGGGCACGGGGATCAGATCGTCATAGTATTTCTTGTCTAACGTTTCCTGAAGCACGTTTGGAATAAAATCCGGGGTCCAACCCTGCATCGGGTGCGGCTCCCATGCTGGGTGACTGCCGGACGGAGACCCATCAGCGTTTCTATCCTGCGGGGTGCCCGAACCAACAAGTGCGGCATTGGCCGGTTCGCTCAGCACAATCTTAGTTTTCGGCCGCTCGCGCCGCAGCACCCTGCCAATTCCGGTCACCGTGCCGCCCGTACCGTAGCCGGTCACTACGTAATCCAATCTCTGACCGTCGAAATCGCCCAGAATTTCCCGCGCTGTGGTATTTTCATGAGTTTCCGCATTCGCTGTGCTCTCGAACTGACGAGCAAAGAACCAGCCATGCTTATCAGCCAGTTGCACAGTCTTTTGGTACATTCCAAAAGCCTTCTGTGCTCGTGGGGTCAGAATCACCTTCGCCCCAAGAAATCGCATCAGTTTACGCCGCTCGACCGAGAAACTGTCAGCCATCGTCACGACTAGCGGATATCCCTTGACCGCGCAAACCATCGCAAGGCCAATGCCTGTATTACCGCTTGTTGCTTCGATCACCGTTTGCCCCGGCTTCAACTCGCCCGAACGTTCGGCCGCTTCGATGATGCCTACAGCCAGTCGATCCTTGATGCTGGACAGCGGATTAAAAGCCTCGGCTTTCACATAGACTGTCACGTTTTTTGGCCCGATCCGGTTAATCCGTATTGCTGGCGTGTCGCCAACTGTGTCTAAGATATCGTTGAAAAGCCGTCCCCGACCGTTGGTCTGCCGAACTGTCATTATCTTCCCCTATGTTAAATCCGTCGTCGTACGGAATCCTGCGACGCTACAATAAGTAATCTCGGTAATTCTTGTAAATTGGTCTAATTATTATCAATGCGGACCGAATACTATTCATCAGATTGTTGCGATCATGATGATTGACAACAGAAGAGGTATAGGAAGAATAAAAGTCCTTTACCAAAAGAATATTGATTTGAAGGTGATAAGTAATCGCTTTTGGAGCAAACAGCAGGACGGCAAAAACAGGAATTAAGACCGCCTCTCAAAGGCTCGTGGTCCACCTGCAACCATGAAATTTATGCCTGAACACCACAAACCAAGGTTATTCAACCAATCCCGCCAACAACGTTACATTGCTCCGGTAAACTTCGTATCGTTTAACACTAAGAATCAGTAACAATTGTGTCAACATTTCCCCTATTTACCCTTCAACCCGTTGAAATAAAAAATATTGACAATCTCCGGCAGATATCAAGGTGGAGTTTTCACAGGCACGAAAAAACCCGTTCAATCCAAATGGACTGGTCAATCACAGATAAAAGAAGGGTCTTCATAGCCGGGCCAGCCGTCGTCGTAAGGCACTATCTCAACTGACTCGGAATATTTATTTTTACTCTTTGGAGGTGCTCGCTGATTCTTCCTCTCCTTATATTCATTCAGATGGGTCAGGATCTCGAAGTCTCGCACATTCGCTTCTCTCTTGATTACCACCCTTTTGTAGATGAAGCTGATAAGGCACATCTCGGGTAAGTAAGCGGGGCCACCTCCGAGACTTTTATGAAAGAGCATGCCATTGGCAATCTAAATGATTTAAGCAAAGCTGTAAATTTAGATGTTTCCTGTACAGTTAATATGTGATCATGCCACAAGAATTGCCCCAAATGGGCATTCTAATTTATTGATGTTTCCAGCATTACGGATCACACATGCAACCATAGTGTCAGGATCTATGAGAACTGACCAGGAGGGTGTTGAAAAGAGAGAGGATTCACCTACTCAAGCAGCAGTTTTTGTATTTCTTCCCACTGCCACACGGACAAGGCGATTTGCGTGAAACAGATGTTGACTTTGTAACTTTAGTGATCGCACCTACATTACCAAGGTTCGCTCGAGGCGCTTTGACGAAAGCAAAGTAGGTTCCAATTATAAATACTGGGACACTTACCAATAGGCTGTAGCTCATGATAAGTATAGAAGCTATAATTAGCCCGCCTCCAACTGCCATGTATGTGTTGTGAGTGTTAAACATGATTTCACACCCTATTCTCTGTTTTGTTTGATTTTATCCTGTCTGCCACAACAAGATAGTGCATGATAATTTTCGTTTGTTGTTCCTTTGCAAGATACTCTAGAAGAATATTTTACTGAACTAACCAGTCAAAATCGATAGATTGTATGGTTGACACACACGTAAGATTTTTAGAGTCTGTCACCCACAAAATCTTACGGTTAACACAATTTCCGAGGTGTAATGATATCAATCATTTACGTGTGTCAACCATATCAGGAGATATCTTTACTTTCTACTCGGTCAATCTTCAACATAACTATATGAAATTTGAGATCAGAGTGGGCGGAGAATTTCAGAAACGACGCCACCTTCTCTCAAAGATTTTCTGGAGCCATCTTCCCTTTGAAGGTAAACTTTTCCTGTCAGGCTATTCTGGAGAATCTTTTACCTACAAAGGTCGAAATTAGTTTGTAACACTTTTAGGTTTTTGGGGAAATTCACAATTACC
>JASJGJ010000015.1:0-14146 GCA_033791605.1 Porticoccus sp. | reverse complement strand
CCCTTGCCAAAGCTATTTGTGCCAAGTAATACAGCGCGGCGGTGATCTTGGAGTGCTCCGGCAACAATTTCCGCAGCAGAAGCAGAGCCTTCGTTAATAAGAACAACAATGGGTAACCCCTTGAGAATGTCTCCGGCATTGGCATGATAAGTTGAGTTGGCGCTGGGTAAGCGTCCTTCGGTGTAAACGACCATGCCACCGTCTAGTATGGCATCTGTTACTTCAATCGATGCGTACAGTAGCCCTCCGGGATTGTTGCGTAAATCCAGAACTATCCCTTTAAGGTCGCGGTCTTTCTTTAGCAAGGCTTCTAGTGCTTGTTTGAATTGTTGCCCGGTATTTTCCTGAAATTGAGCAATCCGAACGTAACCGAAACCGGGTTCCAGTGTTTTGCTGCGAACGCTGTGTATTTTAATGATGTCACGAACAACAACGATTTCAAAAGGGCTGTCCACCTGCTCACGCACAATAGTTAGCGTGAGTGGCGAGCCTTTGGGGCCCCGCATGACGTCGATAGCTTCTCCTAGAGACAGGCTTTGTACGGCTTGGTCCCCGAGTTTGATAATTAGGTCGCCAGCCAGAATACCTGCGCGCTGGGCAGGTGTGTCATCAATGGGAGATATGACTTTAATAAATGCACCTTCCATGCTTATCTCAATGCCCAGCCCACCAAATTCGCCTGAGGTATGCTCCTGTAGAGAGGAGAAAGAGCTTTTGTCTAGATAGACGGAATGTGGGTCCAAGCTGCTGAGAAGTCCCTTTATGGACATTTCTAATAATTTCTTATCATCTATTTCTTCTACGTAAGCTTGACGTATTTGGTCGAAAACCTGTGTGAAATGACGTAGCTCATCAAGGGGTAGGCGTGCTTTATCCTCCATCTCTTGTGCTTGGCTAGAGCTAAAAAACATGATGGCCGAAAACGCGAAAGCCGATGAGAAGAGAAAAGACCTGAGTGAAGGCATGGTTTATTCCTGATATCTGTTACTGCCGGTGTAGGTTGGACAGTATTGTTGGGAAAGGTGCCCTAATTGGTAGTGATTTGGACATGTTGTCGCAAAGCCTAACAATTTCTAGGGGAAATATTAGCTAACTTCTGGTTGTGGCAGTAGTTTTTCTCCATTTTTTGTCAGCTTAAAGTCTTCAACCTCTTTTTTGTAACCAAGGTTTTGGATTGGTGGGCTTGCCATTGTGACGAATTTCAAAATACAGTGCGTGATCCTTTTGTCCTCCACTATTGCCGACCTTTGCAATGCTTTCCCCTGTGAGTACCCATTCGCCAATTTCTTTAAGAAGGACTTGGTTGTGAGCGTAGAGGCTCATGTATCCGTCACCATGGTCAATAATCATCAGCAACCCGTGGCCTCTGAGGTAATCAGAAAAAATTACTCGACCGTGGTGAATGGCCTTGACGGGTGAGCCCTCTTTGGCGTTTAGGAGCCAGCCATTCCAGCGGATATCGGTATTTCTTGGGGCGCCGTAATATTGAGTCAAACGCCCGGACACTGGCCAGGCTAATTTACCCTTGCGGTCAACAAAGGGTTTGTTGGTGGCAGGAAGGGATAAATGTTCAATACCTTCTCTTAGTGCTTTTAGCACAGATTCCAGTTTAATTTGTTCTCTTTTAAGTTTGTTTAAGCGTTGCTGTGATGTGTTAATTGTTTGATTAAGTTGGGCTAGGACTTTTCGACGCTGTTGTTGGCGCATGCTGAGTCGTTGTTTCTGTTCTTCAAGTATGGACCGCTTTGCCAAGAGTTGTGTGTGTCGGTCGGTGATGGCTGTCTCGACGTCTTTGAGCGCCTGTAATGTTTTTCGATAGTCGTTAAGTTTTTCGGATCGAGCACGGAGAAAGTAACCATAGTATTTTAGTGTGCGGCTAATGGTTTCGGGATCTTCTTGATTGAGTAATAGTTTAATGGGCTCGTCATTGCCCAGTCGATAAGCCGACTTGATTTGACTGAGAATTAAAGTCTGTTGATTTATTCGTGAGGTCTCAAGATTCACTTGATTTTTGTGTAGAGACTTTAGTTCGATGTGGAGTGCTGTAAGCTGCTTCTCTAGTGTAATGATGTTGAGATTGATTTCAGCGGACATAACCTCGCTATCTTTCAGCTCGTTGTTGAGGGTTCCTTGTTGAGCACCGGTTCCTTTTATAGTCTTTTGTAGATCAAGGATGTCACGTTGAATTTTGTCGAGTTTACTGCGGTCACTTTTTTCACTGGCCAGCACTGGTGATATCAGCATGGCTGCTAATAATATTGATATCACCAGTTGGGTTATGGGCATCGCGGCGGGCCGTAACAGGTTAAATGTTGTTGGCTAATGAATGACCGGTCATTGCTGTGGGCTGGGGCAATTCCATAAGTGTCAATATGGTGGGCGCTACGTCTGCCAGAGAGCCATTGTCTGACAATGTCAGATCTTTGTTGCCCACATAAATTAGGGGGACCGGTAGGGTGGTGTGCTGGGTGTGGACTTGCCCTGATTGTTCATCGAACATTTGTTCTACATTGCCATGGTCGGCCGTAATCAAACACTGTCCTCCAGCGTGTCTAATAGCCGACACCACTTTTTCAAGACAGGCATCTACGACTTCTACGGCTTGAACAGCCGCCTCAAAGACACCACTGTGGCCAACTTGGTCGCAGTTGGCATAGTTGCAGATAATAGCATCATACTTTTGGCTGTTAATAGCTTCTATAAGCTTGTCCGTCAGTTCGTAGGCGCTCATTTCTGGTTTAAGATCATAGGTCGCCACTTTAGGGGAGGGGATTAAAATTCGGTCTTCTCCTTCGTAAAGTGTTTCTTGGCCCCCACTGAAAAAGAAGGTGACATGGGCATATTTTTCTGTTTCAGCAATCCGTAATTGGGTCTTGCCCTGGTTGCTCAGATACTCTCCTAGGGAGTCATCTAGGTTTTTAGGAGGGAAGGCACAGTTTGCCTTGATGTCCGCAGAATATTCTGTGGTCATAACAAAATCTGCCAGCCTAGGTTTTACTGCTCGATTAAAGCCATCAAAGTTTTCGTCTACAAAAGCGTTGGTGATTTGTCTGGCTCGATCTGGACGGAAGTTCATAAAAATAACCGTATCGCCATCTTCAATGCTGATAGGAGTTTCACCGTCACCACAAATGATGGTGGGTAGGATGAATTCATCATTTTCATCGCGATCATAGCCCGCGTGTAACCCTTCAATTGGGCTGAATGCCTGATGTTCGGTTCGACCCTGTGTCAGCATATCGTAGGCGGCTTGGAGTCTGTCCCATCGTTGATCGCGGTCCATGGCATAGAATCGACCACAAATAGAAGCAATTCTCCCTACACCTAAGGTCGAAAAAAGGGTTTCTGTTGTTTTTAGTGAGGCTTCGGCGCTTCTCGGCGGGGTATCTCTGCCATCTAAGAAGGCGTGGAGGTAGACTTTTTTTGCGCCTCGTTGAGCGGCCAGTTTAATCATGGCATTAATATGTTCTTCGTGGCTGTGGACACCTCCCGGTGAAAGCAGGCCGAGTATATGTACGGCTTTATTGCCCGCAATGGCTTTATCGATGGCGTTGGTATAGGTTGGGTTTGAGAAAAAGTCTCCATCGGTAATGGCTTTGTTAATGCGGGTAAAGTTTTGATAAACCACCCGGCCAGCACCCAAGGTGATGTGGCCGACTTCGCTGTTACCCATTTGTCCCTCAGGAAGGCCCACAGCAAGCCCTGACGTGCCGATAAGGGTATGGGGGCAGGTTTCCCAGAGCTGGTCTATCGTGGGAGTGCTGGCACTATGAATGGCATTGTACTTTTGGCTGTCGCTATATCCGTAGCCGTCTAATATTAGAAGAAGTAGTGGTTTTTTCGGTTCACTCATAGCTTTGACTGGGCTGGCCTCGTGGGTCGGGGAAAAATTAAGTAAGAATCTTACCGACAAAGGGGATTCAGTGCCATTGATGGTTTCCTATACTAGAGCGCGGTGTGTATACTTTGGCCGTTTTTACTGCCGGTCCAATTGGGGCCAAAAATAGCAAACGGGGTTTTAAATCGTGGAATTCTTTGATTTTATCAGTGAGCAATGGGTGCTTGTTAGTGTCTTTATGGTGCTTATCTATTTGTTTGCGATAAATGAGCGTATAAAAAGCGGCAAGCAGATTTCTCCTCATGTCGTGACTCGAATGATAAATGCTGATGAAGCGGTGTTGGTCGATATTCGAGATACCAAGGAATTTAAGGCGGGACATATTGCTGGTGCTATAAATATCCCCCATCTAAAGTTAATGGATCGCCTTGCCGAGCTAGAGTCTTATCGAGATAAAGCGATTATTGTGGCTGATAAAGTAGGGCAGCAGTCCGGGGCTATTGGGCGTAAGCTACAACAAAAAGAGTTTAGTGTGTTGCGACTGACAGGTGGCATGATGGAATGGCAAAACCAGAAACTCCCAGTAGTAAAAAGCTAGAGAATTTTTCGGGTGGACTCGGGGTTGAAACCGGGTCATAAGAGTGGAACTTGATAGAATAATTTTGAGGAATAGCAGGGATATGACAGAAGAAAAAAACCAACCGGAAGCTGGCAATAAGCAAGACGGGCAGCAAGAGCAAAAAAGTTCGCCAAAGTTTGCGGTACAGCGTATTTATCTGAAGGACTTATCCTTTGAAACCCCTATGGGGCCTGCTGCTTTTCAAAAAAATGTGAAGCCGGAAATTAGTCAGGATATAGCACTGTCTACGACAAAACTTGGTGGTGATAACTACGAGGTTGAATTAACTCTCACTGTGACCGTTAAGGATGGCGATGATACGATTTACCTTATCGAAGTTCATCAGGCGGGAATTTTTGCAGTACAGGGTGTCGAAGGGCAGCAGTTGGCACAATTGCTCAACACGCTGTGCCCATCAACGTTGTTTCCTTACGTGAGAGAGGCTGTTGACAGTGTTGTTCTTAAAGGTAGCTTCCCTGCACTGATGATTCCGCCGGTTAACTTTGATCTATTGTTTGCCAAGGCGGTAGAAGAAGGAAAGCTAAAGGGTAAAATGCCAGAAGCGATAACCCACTAAGTGTTTATTCCTGTGGCTGCCGTTGTAGCCACAGGTTTTTATGTGAGTTCTCCTGCACTTCTATTAGAGTCATTGATTTAAATCGGCACCTGTTCGGCCCCAAACTACTTGGGGTCCTTGCTTCTCTTATTTACTCTTCGCCCCCTTCCATGCCCAATTCTTTCAATTTTCGGGTGAGCGTGTTTCTACCCCAGCCAAGGAGTTCTGCAGCATCTTTTTTTCGCCCATTGGTGTGAGAGAGTGCAGTTTCAATGAGGGCGCGTTCAAAAGTTGGTACTGCCGTAGTGAGAATGTCATGTTTACCGTTAGCGAGTTCATTGTCTGCCCAATTTCGCAATTGTTGTTCCCATGAGCTGGCAATGGCAGGCTTTTCAGCGGAGTGCTCCATAAACTCTGGCGGCAGATCATCAATGTGAATTTCCCGGCCCGAGGCCATGACAGTGAGCCAGCGGCAGGCATTTTCCAGTTGACGGACATTGCCTTCCCAAGGAAGCATGGTCAGGTGCTTTTTAGCCTCTGGTGACAGGGTTTTTGTTTCTGTTTCCAACTCTTTAGCGGCTCTCTGGAGGAAGTACTGCATAAGTCTTGGAATATCTTCCCTGCGATCCGCAAGCGTCGGCAAATGAATACGAATAACATTTAGGCGATGAAAAAGATCCTCCCGAAAACGATTTTCTGCTACCAATTGTTCAAGATTTTGGTGGGTTGCCGCAATGATTCGAACATCCACTTTGGAGGGGGTATGGCCACCTACAAGATAGAATTCACCATTTGCCAGGACGCGCAGTAAACGGGTTTGAGCCTCTGGTGGCATATCTCCGATTTCATCGAGAAACAGCGTACCTCCATCCGCTTGTTGAAAGCGGCCCTCGCGGCGCTGGGTTGCTCCGGTGAAGGCGCCTTTCTCATGGCCAAATAGCTCGGACTCAATTAGATCATGGGGGATTGCCGCCATGTTGAGAGCAATAAATCGGTTATTTTTTCTTGGGCTGTTGTCATGTAGTGCTTTGGCCACCAGCTCTTTTCCTGTGCCAGATTCGCCATTAATTAAAACAGTAATGTTTGAATGGGAAAGGCGACCTATGGCACGGAAGACTTCCTGCATTGCTGGCGCTTCACCAATGATTTCGTCGCTGATGTCGGCGATGTCACTTTCTTTTATGTATTCCGTTTTTTGTTCTTGGGCGAAATTGATGGCTCGTTGTGTTACTGCGATTAGTTCATCAATATCAAAAGGTTTGGGTAGGTATTCGAAAGCACCACCTTGATAGGCTGCTACTGCGCTGTCGAGGTCTGAGTGTGCCGTGGTGATAATTACCGGAAGTGATGGCTTGGAGGTATGGATTTTTTTTAATAATTGTAGGCCATCAATCCCAGGCATCCGAATATCACTGATGATAGTGTCAGGCAATGTTTTGTCGAGCTGGATAAGAAGGTCGCTTGCGTTCTCAAAACTGGTGACTTTAAGTTCAGCACGAGCTAACGCCTTTTCCATGACCCAGCGGATAGAGCGGTCATCGTCAACAATCCAAACTGTTCGTTTATCCATCTATCTATCCAGGTTGTCTATCAAGGGGTAAGTACAATGAAAACCGGGTTTCCCCGGTGCGATTGTCACATTCGATCAATCCGTGATGAAGGTGAATGGCGGATTGGGCAATAGGTAAGCCCAGTCCGCTGCCGTCCACACGGCCACTGACCATGGGAAAGAAAATTCGATCAATAAGGTCTTCGGGGATGCCCGCGCCGTTATCCACGATATCGATTCGGCAAACGACCTTGTGGTGTATTTTTCCGATAGTAAAGTGCCGTTTAATTCGGGTTTTGAGCCAAATGGTGGGTTTTGGCTGAGAGCTGTTCTTTAGAGCTTGAATGGCGTTGCGAACAATATTCAATAATGCTTGGATAAGCTGTCCTCTGTCACCGTTTATTTCCGGAATACTAGGGTCATAACTCCGTTCAACATGAATGCTGCCTCGTGTTTCTGTTTCGGCTAATGCGGCTACATGTTCTAAAACTTCGTGGATATTTACAGGCGCGAATTGTGGAAGGGTGTTCGGTCCGAGCAAGCGATCAACCAGTTTGCATAGGCGATCAGTTTCAGCAGAAATAATGTCTGTAAATTCACGTAATTCTGGTTGGTTGTTTAGGTCTTCGGAAAGCAATTGGGCTGCGCCCCGGATACCGCCTAGGGGGTTTTTAATCTCATGAGCCAACCCGCGAACCAAGTTTCGTGTGGTGTCATGAGTTGAAATGAGGGCTTCTTCCCGGTTGATTCTCATCAGTCTGTCCATAGGCTGCATTTCTACTAACAACATCTTAATGACCCCGGTTTGAAGGGGGGTGGCTGTTAGGTCAACAGTGATACTGGTGTGATCAGTTAGGGTTAAGGTCGCTTGCCTCTGGGTAAAAGGTCGATTGGTTTTAATGGCCTCTTCGCCTAGGGATTTAAGGTTACTGTCAGAGGCGTCAAATAAAAGGGATATCGGCGTGCCGTAGAGTCGAATTGCACTAATAGCCAGCAGGCTTTCGGCTGCTGGATTGATATAGCATATTTCTAGCTCGTTATTTAGCAAAATAACGGCGGTATTTAGGCTATCCAGTAATAAATGATGTAGCTGATCTTCTGTCATGGAGTTGTTAGCCAGCCCTGTTCAGGTTATGCCCCGTTATGGTTCTGTGTTACTAAGTTTACCTGCAATTAACCTATATTTTAGTGCAAGCAATTTATAGGCCAGTTTTTTTGGGGATGAAAAGCCCCGTCTTTAGGGAGCTTTGCCTATGAGTTTAGTAGAAGTATTTCTAGGTTGCACCAATATGGTGCTGATGGGGGAGGGTTAGTTTGCATTGTGCTTGATTGAGTGGCGTTTAACGTAAATGGTGATGCTGTTAGATTGTCCAATAAGATTGTTTTTACTGTCCAAAATATGGGCCTTGATACTGTGTTCTCCACGAACCAGCGAACCTACATGAAAGGTGGTTGAGAGCGATGGAGGGCCGTAGTCTTGCCCGTTAAACAAAAGTTGAACAAAGTGGCCAGTTTGCAATGCTGGTGTTAGAGCTATTTGCACGGTGACCTCTTGATGCCCAGGGGGGATTGTGGCGCCTTGAGAGGGGGTTAGAATGGCAATTTTTTGATAGCCTGTTTGCTCTTCTCCGGTCGTTGTTTTTTTTGCCGCTGTTGAAATAGTCGGTGCGGGTTGGGTGTTGATAGTGGGTAAATCTACCGATTCAACTGAGGGATCCCCGGCAGGTGGGTTGTCGGTATAGGTGACAGTGCCGTTCTCATTGATCACCCGGTAAACCTCCGCTGTGGCATAACAGGCTATGCTTACACTGAGCAGGGCGCAAAGTAGCTGGGTTCTTTTAATCACGGCCATGTTCTCCAAGGTGTCTGTTTTAGTGTTACTAGCTTAAGATTAGCTTTAATTAGACCAAAGAAAAAGCTTGTTATTCCATATGGCAAACGGGTTTTTTTATTAGGCTTGTTTATTTCAAGGTATAGCTCTAGGCATAGGGGGTAAAAAAAAGGCTGTGAAATTACTTTCACAGCCTTTTTTGTTCGAAAAAGTTAACTCTTATACAGAGTAGTACATATCGAACTCGACGGGGTGAGTGGTGTGCTCAACACGGTAAACTTCTTGCATTTTCAGCTCAATATATGCATCGATCATGTCATCAGAGAAAACGCCGCCAGCTGTCAGGAATTCACGATCTCCATCCAAGCATTCCAGCGCTTCACGTAAGCTGCCAGCAACTTGCGGAATAGCTGCGGCTTCTTCAGCAGGTAAGTCGTATAGATCTTTATCTGCAGGGTCACCAGGATGAATCTTGTTCTGGACGCCATCGATACCGGCCATCAGCATGGCAGCAAACATCAGGTAAGGGTTTGCCGTGGGATCGCCGAAGCGTATTTCAACACGTTTTCCTTTGGGTGATGCTACATAAGGAATCCGCAGGGATGCTGAGCGATTGCGTGCAGAGTAAGCCAGCATTACTGGTGCCTCAAAGCCAGGGATCAGACGCTTGTAGGAGTTAGTCGAGGCATTAGCAAAAGCATTCAGTGCTTTTGCGTGCTTGATGATGCCGCCGATGTAGTAGAGAGCGGTGTCGCTCAGGCCTGCATAGCCGTCACCAGCGAAAGTGTTTTCGCCGTCCTTCCAGAAAGATTGGTGGCAGTGCATGCCGGAACCGTTGTCACCAACGATAGGCTTGGGCATGAAGGTCGCGGTTTTGCCATAAGCATGGGCAACATTGTGAACACAATACTTGAGAATTTGAACTTCGTCGGCTTTGTTTACTAGGGTATTGAATTTCACCCCGATTTCACATTGACCTGCAGTGCCCACTTCGTGGTGATGTACTTCGATTTCCAAGCCCATTTGTTCCATGGCAGAACACATGGCAGCGCGGAGATCATGTAAGCTGTCGACAGGTGGTACTGGAAAGTAGCCGCCTTTAACCCCAGGGCGATGCCCCATGTTGCCGTCAGCATAGTCGCCACCAGAGGACCAGGCGGCTTCTTCAGAATTAATTTTATAGAAGGCTCCGCTCATGTCGGCGCCCCATTTTATGTCATCAAATACGAAAAATTCTGGCTCTGGGCCAAAAAATGCCGTATCACCAAGGCCTGTGGTTTTGAGAAATTCTTCAGCACGCTTTGCAACTGAGCGTGGATCACGCTCATAACCTTGCATGGTGGCAGGTTCGATAATATCGCAACGAACGATAACTGTGGGTTCGTCTGTGAATGGGTCAAGGACAGCTGTGCTGTCATCAGGCAATAAAATCATGTCTGATTCATTAATGCCTTTCCAGCCTTCTATAGAAGAACCATCAAACATTTTTCCCTCTTCAAAGAAGTCGTCGCCAACTTCGCCGATGGGTATAGAAACGTGTTGTTCCTTGCCTCTTGTATCGGTAAAACGTAGATCAACCCAGCGGGCTTCGCTTTCTTTGAGCAGTGTTAGGGTCTTAGACATTGGCTCCTCCAATTAGGGATGTCGAATATTTGTAGTATCGAAGTTAAAGTTAAGTCGGCTGGTTTGTAGGGAGAGATATAAAACTCTACATGCCACTAGTTTGTTAAGACTTATCTGAGTCTTAACAAACTAGTGGCCAGCTTTTAATAGCAAACTTAAAGCAAAAGCTATGCCAGACTGTCGATTGAGTAAATTCAACAGGTTGCGGCTGTGTAAAGATACTTTTAATAACCATGTCGCACCAATCTGGTGCCTTGAAGCCCTAAAATGGTGCATCTAAGCACTGCTTCTTTATGGTGCGACTTTTGCGGAACCTATAATACGCGGAATGCTGCACGATTTGTAATATAATCGGCGGCTTTTCACCTTCCTGTTAAAAAGCGACTGTTTTCATGCATTTTGTTATTAAACTATTCCCTGAAATTACCATTAAAAGCGCACCTGTTCGACAGCGTATGACCCGTCAATTGCGCGATAATTTACGACGACTTTTTCGCGCCTTGAATGAGCCGATTATTGTTGATCGTGACTGGGATAAAATTGAAGTTAAAGGTCCCGATGATGTTGATCTTACGAACCAAGTTGCGGATATTTTGGGTCGTACGCCGGGGATTGCGAATTTTTCCAAGGTGCAGCATTTTGCCATGGGCGACTTTGATCATATTTTAGAAAAGACACTGTCCGTTTGGCGAGATAAGCTTGAAGGTAAAACATTTGTGCTTCGTGTAAAACGGAGTGGGAAGCATGACTTCAGCTCCCATGATGTTGAGCGTCAAGTTGGGGGCGGTTTGCTGCATCAATCTCTGGCGTCGGGGGTAAAACTTAAGAATCCTGACCTGACGGTAAGGCTGGAAATACGGCAAGAGCAGCTTTATGTGATTGAAGAGACGACACAAGGGTTGGGTGGTTTTCCTCTGGGAACCCAGGATTCCGTTATATCTCTGATCTCGGGTGGATTTGATTCCACTGTGTCCAGTTATCTCACCATGAAGCGAGGGTTGCGTACCCATTTTCTGTTTTTTAATCTTGGCGGCAGAGCTCATGAAGTCGGTGTGAAGGAGGTGGCGTTTTATCTCTGGAATAAGTATAGCGGCTCGCATAAGGTTAGGTTTATTACCGTTCCTTTTGATGAGGTTATCGGCGAAATACTTAGTAATGTTCAAAATTCCCAAATGGGTGTTGTGCTAAAACGTATGATGCTTCGTGCGGGTACACAGATAGCAGAAGAAATGGAAGTGCAGGCGTTGGTGACGGGTGAAAGTGTTGCTCAGGTATCGAGTCAAACACTGGCTAATTTGTCGGTGATTGATTCAGTAACCAGTACTTTGGTGCTGCGACCCCTGATCACATTTGATAAAAATGATATCATTGACGTCGCACGAAAAATTGGTACAGAGCAGTTTGCCGCCAATATGCCTGAATATTGTGGTGTTATTTCAAAGAAACCGACGACTCGAGCGAAAGAAGAGCGGGTGGCGAGAGAGGAAGGAAATTTCGATTTTGCGGTGCTCGAAAGAGCTTTAGCCGATAAGCGGGTTCAGACTATTGATGAGGTCATGGATGATGATACGCCGCTAGCTGATGTTGAGATATTTTCTATACCACAACCTCACGCCATTGTTCTGGATATTCGTCACCCGGACGAGGTGTTTGTAAGGCCGCTGAAGCTTAGTGGTAGTCAGGTACAGGAAATACCCTTCTTTACGCTCCAAAATCGCTTTAAGGAATTAAACTTAGATACACGCTATTTATTGTATTGCGACAAAGGGGTGATGAGTCGTTTGCATGCTGAGCTCTTGGTAGACCAAGGTTTTAATAACGTTGCGGTCTATCGGCCCTGAAATTAATCGTTAACCACCTGTATTTTCGATAATTTTGCTATCTCCTAGAAGGCTGGGTCAGTATAATGCCCGCCTTTTGACCAACTCCGGACTAATCCTGTGATCGAAAACCTTCGTAATATCGCCATCATCGCCCACGTTGACCATGGTAAAACAACCCTAGTCGATAAATTGCTAGAACAATCCGGCACTCTTGACCGCAAAAGTATGGGTTCGGAGCGCGTGATGGACTCCAGTGATCAGGAGCGTGAGCGTGGCATTACCATTCTAGCCAAAAACACGGCGATTGTGTGGCATGACTACCGGATCAATATTGTGGATACCCCTGGACACGCAGATTTTGGTGGCGAAGTTGAGCGGGTACTTTCTATGGTGGATTGCGTGCTGTTGCTGGTCGATGCTGTTGATGGCCCCATGCCGCAAACACGGTTTGTGACGCAAAAGGCTTTTGAGCAGGGCTTGAATCCCATTTTGGTTGTCAACAAGATTGATCGTCCCGGAGCCCGCCCTCACTGGGTAATGGACCAGGTGTTTGATTTGTTTGATAGCTTAGGAGCTACCGATGAGCAATTGGACTTCCCTGTTATTTATACCTCAGCCTTGAATGGTATTGCCGGTATGGAGCCGGATGAAATGGCTGATGATATGACTCCATTGTTCCAGTTGATTGTGGATAAGGTAAAAGCCCCAGATGTGGATCCAGAAGGCCCGCTGCAAATGCAAATCAGTGCATTGGACTACAGTAGCTATGTGGGTGTTATTGGGGTTGGCCGTATTGCGCGCGGAAGAATGAAGCCCAACGAGCAGGTAGTTGTGGTTGATCGTGAGGGTAAAACGCGTAAAGGTAAAATTCTGCAGGTAATGGGCTATGACGGTCTTGAGCGTGTGGCAGTTGAAAATGCGGAAGCTGGCGATATCGTTTGTATTACCGGTGTCGATAAGCTGGGTATTTCTGACACTATTTGCCACCCTGATACCCCAGAAGCATTGCCTGCTTTGAGTGTTGATGAGCCAACAGTCAGTATGACTTTTCAAGTGAACAACTCTCCATTTGCTGGATTGGAAGGCAAGTTTGTGACCTCACGTAATATCAAGGATCGCCTCGATCAAGAGCTGATCCACAATGTTGCTTTGCGAGTACAGCAAGGCGATGGTCCCGATAAGTTTATTGTTTCTGGTCGTGGTGAATTACACCTGTCGGTATTGATTGAAAGTATGCGTCGAGAAGGTTTCGAGCTGGGCGTTTCCCGTCCTGAAGTTATTCAAAAAGAAGTGGATGGTGTGCGTCACGAGCCTTTTGAGCAAGTGGTGATTGATGTTGAGGATCAGCATCAGGGGTCAGTCATGGAAGAGCTGGGCCTGCGTAAAGCTGAGCTGACAAATATGGAGCCAGATGGCAAAGGCCGTGTTCGGTTGGAGTTTATGGCGCCTTCCCGTGGTTTAATCGGCTTTCGCTCTCATTTCCTGACCATGACCAGTGGTTCAGGCATTATGACCAGTATTTTTGATCATTATGGTCCCGTTAAGCTGGGCGAAGTTGCCAAACGCCAAAACGGCGTGCTGGTTTCAATGACGAAAGGTAAAACGCTGGCCTTTGGCCTGTTTAATCTACAAGATCGTGGCCGTTTGTTCCTAGGTGCCGGTAACGAGGTGTACGAGGGTCAAATTGTCGGCTTGCATTCACGCAGTAATGATTTGCCGGTTAATCCCACTAAAGGTAAGCAGCTGACCAATGTGCGAGCCTCTGGTACTGATGAGGCATTAACACTGTCTCCGCCAATCACTCATACTTTGGAGCAAGCATTGGAGTTTATTGAAGAGGATGAGCTGGTAGAGGTTACGCCAGAGAGCATTCGCCTTCGTAAAAAGCTGCTCACTGAAAACGAGCGTAAGCGAGCGCCTAAATAAGCCCCTTTTTAGGGTTGATGACCAGAACTTTTGCCTAGATGTTAGTTTGTAAAAGGGGATGCTGGATTTAATTCTGGCATTCTCTTGATAGGCCGGCATAGTCGACGGTCTTATCAAAAAATTGATACGCTTTAGTTATTGCTGTAGTGAAAAAAATTTTGGCGTTAGTCTTCGTAGTTTCTATTTTATTTCGAGCAATGCTTTAAGCCTTCGCTCATTCTTCAATATTATGTGTCCCGGGTACGCGACTTTTTCGGGCGAAAAGAGAGCATAATCCATTCAGTAGTTTTCACATTTTCTTAGTGTGATTATCTAGATAAATCCTTCTTGCGTACTTTCCCTGTATTAGAAATTCAAATATCTTGTTGATGTTGATACAGA
>JASJGJ010000014.1:0-3111 GCA_033791605.1 Porticoccus sp. | reverse complement strand
ACCAAAGCGCAGCGCAAATTGTTTTTCAATCTGCGTAAAAACAAAAAACGCCTCGGCTGGTTTACCCAAGCAGAAGTGGAACACGTTGCCGAGATGCTGGATGTGCCCGAAGCCACCGTTCGCCAGATGGAAGAGCGCATGAGCGGCCAAGACACCGCCTTCGACGGTTACGATGCCGATGACGACAGCGACTTCAAACCCGCGCCTGCCGGCTATCTGCAAGACATGAGCATGGAACCTGCCACGCAATTGGAAGCGGAAAACTGGGAATCACACAACAATGCCTTGCTCGCCAATGCAATGGGTGACCTCGATGATCGCAGCCAGGATATTTTGAAGAGCCGTTGGTTATCCGAGAAAAAGGCAACCTTGCATGATTTGGCCGGTAAATACGGCGTGTCTGCGGAGCGCATCCGTCAGCTTGAAGCCAATGCGATGAAGAAGATGAAAGGTGCGATGCTTGCTTAAGCTGGCAAGTTGATTGCGCGAAGAAAAAGGCCGCTTTTGCGGCCTTTTTTGTGCCTGCTTGAAACTTCTGGAGAAAGTGTGAACGGCATCACATAACAAAAAACCCTGTAAAAGATAATGGAACCTAAAGTCTAGAGAAGCGTGTGCAGATAGTAATGGGAAGATTTGTATTAAGCTTGGTATTTAGTGGCGTGTTGTCGTGAGGGAATGTAAGGCTAGCAACACCTAAAATGGAGATGTAAAAATGAATTGTTTATTAAAACGAATTTCAGTCTTTGGTCTATTGTTGGCGGTTACAGGTTTGTCTGGTTGTGGTGGTGGTGGTGGAAGTAGCGATGGCGCGACAAGTGGATTGACGTATTCAGGTTCTAGCAGTCCCGTAGCGATTAATGTGACGAACGCAGAGAGCCTTGCAGCTGCAACAGCAGAGGGTGCAGTTGAAGGTGTCAGTGCCAATAGCGCGGATAGCGCAAATCCGTTTGCTGTATCTATCAGCGGTGGGGGAACGGTGTCTGCAAATGTTTTAGCGGAGCAGATGATCAGAATTGCGAATATTGTTCAAAGTGAGACAGTGGTAAGCGGTCTTCCTATTGGTCTGGTAATTTCGTCCGGTCAGATTGGGGATCCTAATTTTTGTGGCGGCACGGTTACAGTACCGAATGATTTTAATCCTATTGGCTTGATCAACGCATCGATGACGTTTACGAATCTTTGTTTTGATGATGGTTCGGACCCATTAATGCCGCTGGTGCTAAATGGCACTATGGTAATTGCACAAGCATCAACAAGTACTACGATAGAGTTTAGGAATCTAAATGTTACTAATAGTGCTGGAGAGTCAGTAACAGTAAATAGCTCGGTCGCATGTGATACAACAGGGGTGGTGACATGCACTGCCTTTGCCTTGTATGAGGGATCGGATGGTGCAGTTTATAAAATAGAAGATTACTCAGTTTCAGGTAATAATAGCGCGGGCTATCAACTTCAAGCGGCATTTTATCATCCGACTTATGGACGGTTTGATATAACAACCACGACTGCGCTGACATTTAATTGTACCAATGGTAAGCCAGATGCTGGAACAATTAGCTTGACGGGTGCCAGCGGTTCGTCGGCAACGATTACATTCACGGGTTGTAACAATTACAGTGGCACATGGTATGACGGGGTATCAAGTGGTATGTTTAGTGATAGTTGGTTGTAGTTAAGTCTTTAAATAAAAAAGGCGCGGGAATCCGCGCCTTTTTTATAATGGTGGTTTACATTTTTATAAAACGTTCTCTAACAATGTTTCTGGCTTTGATTAGCCTTTATCTGCCTGTAGCTAGCATGGCGGACAGCGCCCCATTTGCGCATATTGGTTTAAGTGCGACACGAGAGTATTTTAATTATCAAGAATTTGATGAGCAAAACAGATATCTTGATGGCGAGTTTGGGTTTGTTAATGGCTTTCGTTTATCTGTCGGAAAGAAAATATCTGAAGTAGAAGCTAGTTTAATGCTTGAGCAGTCTTCAGGTTCTATTGTGTATGCTGGTCAATTTAGCAATGGAGACTTTTTTACGACACAGACGGACGAAGATTTTTCCAATGTTGCGATTGAAGCAAAATACAGGCTAAAAAAAATCAATAACACTTCGCCAATCTTGTTAATGGGTCTGGGTGAGCGAATTTGGAAGCGTGATATTAATATCAGCGGTGGTGACAATTTATACGAGGTATATCGTTGGAAATATGGAATGGTAGGCCTGGCTGCAGAATTGAGCACAAACAAATATTGGACGATAAGTGTGGAAGGTCGTTGGTTTCGACAAATTGATCCTAAAATTAAGATTGATTTAGGTGGGGCTTATAACGATGTGAATTTAGATTTGTCTGTGAAAAACAATTTTCGAATTTCATCGATTGTGAACTATCAACATAGCGAAGCGCTTAATTTAGAAATGGAGCTATACCTGCAAACATGGCATATCGGTAGAAGTAATACGAAGCCAATTACGGGAACAGGGCCTGACGTAGGGAAGCTGGCCACTGAGCCAGAAAGTGAAACGTTTATTACGGGCGTTCGATTTTCTGCCTTGTTTTAGAATTCGAAACCTTTAGCTGAGTAAAGTTGATATGTTTAAGTAGCTCGAGGCTGTGCTTGGGTTTAAATCTTTCATATGCGAAATTTTTCCCAAACAAGGTGCAGTGATTTTATTTTCTAGGGTTGCAATGTTTTCCTGGCCGCGCATGGTCTCGCTGGATAAATGGTTAGCAATCCAACCGGCCAGAGGCAATGAGCTGGCTTCAATGGCTTGAGTGGTTAATAGTGCGTGGCTCAAACAGCCGAGGCGAATTCCCACCACGTTGATAACGGGCTGGCCAAGAAACACAGCAAGGTCCGCCATCGTTTGACCTTCGTTAACGGGTACCATCCAGCCGCCCGCCCCTTCAATGATGACAATATCTACGGCATCTGATATTGCCAAATAGGCTTTTTTGATAACATCAAAATCGATTTGTGTATTTGTTTCATTCGCGGCTATGTGCGGCGCGATATAAGGTTCGAAGGCGAAGGGGTTGACCGTGTCGTAATGGAAATCAACAGAAGATTGTTCCATAAGTTTGATGGCATCATCATTGCGCAAACCTTCCGAGGTGCG
>JASJGJ010000013.1:0-3037 GCA_033791605.1 Porticoccus sp. | reverse complement strand
ACGAATTTACTTAAATCATAATATCGGCATAGATGGAGAATTGTCCATCTTATATTACTGTTCGGCTGCCTATCGACGCATCACGTAAAAAGAATACCGAAAAAGGAGGTGAATTACTATGGTTATCCAAGTAATGAAATGGGACATCCGTCCGGAAAAGGCGGAAGCTTACCCAATGTGGGCCAAATCGGCAATTAGTCGTCTGCTGGCTATTCCTGGTGTGGTTGAGTTTCGAGCATACTGACCAGCCACGGGCTGCCATCAAGTGGTGGCGACGTATGAGTTTGCCGACATGCAAGCCTGGGCTTCTTGGCGGTATAACGAAGATATTCAGAAAGTCTTTGATGAAGGGTATACCTATATGATCAACATGAGTGTGGAGCTTTGGGGACCATCACCGATTGCTCCGGAACCCATACGTCCGGGTCAATAGGAAATTGGTTAGTAGCGCAAGAAGTAAGGTTAATGTGATTCCGCTAATCAATCTTGGTTCGCGGCATTAGGCTATTGGCAGCCTAACAACTGCTTGTATACTGACCAGCGGTATGGTGCAACTTTAATATTTTTTTTCTATGTAAAATTATGCGCTTTTCACCAAGCTCTAAATCACCGCCGCCATCAGGTGAAGCAGAACGTTAATATTGCCACACTGAAGATATGACCATTCTTCTAACGCTCCTACTTTACTTGACTACTGTAAATGTAATCAATAAGTTTTCTCAAAAACTTAGCAACAGAAGAAGGTCTTCTTGACCTTTTGAAAGGCAAATTTCCCTGACAGGAAAAAATAATCTCAAATCCAAGATTGTTCCAAACCATTTCCAACATTGTCTGGATACATCACTAAATTTCAGACTTGCAAGAAAATTACTGTCTGAAAACTGATTTTGGCGATTTTATGCAGGTAATGTGAACCCAGTTCTTTCAAGAAAAGGTGGCAACTATCATGAATCCCATCTCAGAGTGTAAAAACCTGTTAGAATGCGCAATCTACTGGGAAACGTGCAGGGCTGACCATATGTGTTTTACCCAGCCCATGGGCGCCGGCGACGCCAACATTAAAACCTGGAATTGGGCAGAAGCTATTGGCGAGGCCCGCAACATGGCCTCCTATCTGAAAAGCCTTGATCTGCCGGAGCGAAGCAGCATTGCCCTATGTTCGAAAAACTGTGCCTACTGGCTGATGGCTGATTTGGCTATCTGGATGGCCGGCCATGTCAGTGTCCCAATCTTTCCTATACTTACCAAGGACATTGTAAAATACATTATAGGCCATTCCGAAGCCAAACTGCTCTTTGTTGGAAAACTCGACCCGGTATGGAACGACATGAAACAGGGCCTGCCTGCCGACATGAAAACCGTGGCCTTCCCGCTGGCACCGGAAAATGATCACAACCAGTGGGATGACATCGTCGTTAATTATCCACCTCTGATGAAAACAGCAGCGTGTCCGGCAGATGAGACGGCTACCATTATCTATACCTCGGGCAGCACCGGCACGCCTAAGGGTGTCATGATTTCATTCGAGGCAATGTATCAAAGTGGTAGAGGTCTCAGTGAATATTTCTGCACCCAACCCGATGATCGCTCACTCTCCTATCTTCCCCTGGCTCATGTGTACGAACGATTAGCGATACAAGCCCATTCACTGTACGCCGGATTCCCGCTGTTTTTTGCCGAGACCCTGGACTCGTTTCTCCACGATTTGCGACGAGCACGCCCCACCATGTTTGCCTCCGTGCCCAGGTTGTGGCTGAAATTCCAACACGGGGTCTTCCAGAAAGTTCCACCTGAAAAACTAGACCTGCTGTTTAAAATCCCAATCATCAAAGGCTTCGTTAAAAGGAAAATATTGAAACAATTGGGTATGGACAAAGTGAGGTTTGCCTGCTCTGGATCGGCACCCATTCCCAAAGAGGTTTTGATGTGGTACCGCCGTCTCGGGCTTGAACTGCTTGAGGCGTACGGTATGACAGAAAACTTTGCCTATTCCCATATCAATAGATCCGGCACGGTCCGTCCCGGCTACGTGGGTAACCCCCTCCCTGGTGTGGAACACCAAATTAGCAAAAGTGGTGAAATACTGATAAAAAGTCCTGGTAACATGAAAGGTTATTTCAAGATGATGAGTGAAAATGAAAAGGTCTATACCAAGGACGGTTTTTTACACACAGGGGATTTAGGGGAAATCGACGAGGCAGGGCGCCTGAAGGTCATCGGACGATCGAAAGAATTATTTAAGACCTCTAAATGCAATTATGTAGCGCCGGCGCCCATCGAAAACATGCTGTTAAACCATCCCCAGGTAGAGACCTGCTACGTAACCGGCGCCGGTTATCACAAGCCCCATGGTGTGATGATAATCAGTGAGGAGGCACGCCAAACGATTTCCGAAGGCGGCAGGCAGTCGTTGGATGCGAGTTTGACAAAACTGCTCAACAGCGTCAATAAGTTGTTACCTCCATTTGAGCAACTAGCATTTTTGGCAATAGTCGAAGATGTCTGGAGTGCGGAAAACGGCTTCTTGACCCCAACTCTGAAGATCAAGCGACAAGTTATGGAAGCCACTTACGGCCCCCTGGCAAAGCAATGGTACGAAATGCAACTCACCGTTATCTGGCAGGGCGCCAGTTGATTATAGGAGTCATGGTCTCTTTGTTTAACTCAACTCATATGTGAAATATCTTTAGATGTCGATTTTGCAATAGTCCATATTGCTCCCATAAATTGAAACTCACGGCCTATGCCGTAAGGTTGAACAAACGGGATCTATCCTGCCAAAGATTCTTCCGGGTAGAAGCACCAGTTACCTGACGCTCCCCCCACAGGTAGGGTCGAGGGCTGGCGCGGTACTAAAGAGCCCGTTTCAATCCCCCCCCCCTCGACAAACCCAGCGTGCGGATGTCCCGCACTAGGCTTTCACTGTTAACTTCATCTCAAGGGTTATGAGACCTATCACACTGGCAGCGCTGTCAAACCAAGTAGTTAATCTAGCCGTACTCCACCTGTTCCAATCGAAGCCACGGCATTCTCTCGC
>JASJGJ010000012.1:0-98673 GCA_033791605.1 Porticoccus sp. | reverse complement strand
CTCTCTAGGAGCGGGCTGCGCATTCTACCGATTGCCGCCTTAATGTCAACTGCGTTTGATGATATTTCGTATTAAAAACTTCACCATTTAACGCCGCCAATCTCCCGCCTCTCGTTAACCTCGAAGCGGACGCGCATTCTAGCGTTTTACATACTGCTGTCAAACGATTTCTATCAAAACTATTAATCTTTTACGGCGCTTTTCTCAATTACTAGGCAAAGGTACATAGACCTAATTCAAGGAGTACCTTTTATCAACTAGCTTTCAGCCGCTAACACTTTTATTTTTTATTTTTTATTCCACTTTCCGGGTACGAAATAGACAGTTTTTAACTGCCCACAAAAACAAAACCCCAACACAAAGGCTGGGGTTTTGTTTCTAATTACACACTACAAGGTCAGTTCAAACAAATGATGCTTTTTCTTTCCCAGCTTGACCATAAAGAAACGCCCAAAAAGCGCATGCTCTGCTGCAAAACATTCAACTACATTCATATTATCCGCTGAACCCTTTGCAACACCATTAATTAATACAGCATTACGCCCCAACGCATCTTTAACTTCTCGTCCCGCCTGAACGAGGCCGCAGTCAGCAAAAACACCCGTCAGCATTTGCCCCTCTAACTCGGCAGCATTTAAATCACTAGCTGGCATACCATCCTGCTTGAGCTGCTTCAGATCATTTTCGGTCAAGGAATCAAGTCCTCCCGAAAACAGCGCTTCGGTAATCCTTTCTGCCGCTTCCAGACCAGAATTTCCATGTACAAGCTCCGTCACTTCCCTAGCAAGGACTCCCTGAGCAGACTTTCTACCTTGAATGTCCGCATCGGCCCGCTCAATTGCCTCAATTTCACCTATTGGCAAGAAAGTAAAATAACGAAGGAATTTGTACACATCTGCATCTGATGTATTCAACCAAAATTGATAAAAAGAATAAGGAGAGGTCTTGGCAGGGTCGAGCCATATAGTACCGGTTTCCGTTTTACCGAATTTAGTGCCGTCTGATTTCGTCACCAACGGCAGGGTCATACCAAAAACCTGATGACTATTGAGCCGCCGCGTTAAATCTATCCCCCCGGTAATATTACCCCACTGATCCGACCCGCCAATTTGCAACGTGCAGCCATGCAAGCGATTTAGTTCGGCAAAATCATAAGACTGAAGCAACATATAGGTGAACTCGGTATAGGAAATACCTGCCCCCTCCCGATCAAGCCGCTGCTTCACGGATTCTTTGTTGACCATATTATTAATAGAGAAATGCTTACCCACATCCCGCAGGAAGCTAAGCAAATCCATTTTGCCAATCCAATCCAGATTATTGACCACTTCTGCCGAGCAATCCCCCGCATCAAAGTCTACAAAGCGGGATACTTGATGTCGAATCGACTCAACCCAGCTTGCCACGACATCAGGGGTATTGAGCTTCCGCTCTTGCGCTTTAAAACTGGGATCACCAATCAACCCTGTTGCACCGCCCACTAAAGCAACCGGTTTGTGTCCCGCCTCCTGAAAACGCTTCAAAGCCAGCAAGGGGACTAAACTACCAATATGAAGGCTGTCCGCAGTGGGATCAAAGCCACAATAGAGGGTGCGACACCCTGTCGATAAATGCTCGGCCAGCCCACCATCGCCCGTCATCTGGGCAACCAAACCTCTAGCCTGTAGCTCCTCTATCAACTTTGTACCACTTGTGACCATGGTTAATCTCTATTTTTCACCAAACAAAAAGGGACGCAAACGATACATTATCCCCTTGCAAAAACAAGTATTGCCCAGCTCAACTATAAAGCCTCACAGTGGGATTAATACGATTTCTGTTATATATTGGTAGGTTAAGAACACAACCTAAACAACGTTTGAGCAATTATGTCCCAAGCCAGCTACTCTCGTCCCAGCAAGACCCCAAGAATATGGCAGCGCCTGCTTTCCGCTCCGCGGCCGAAAACCCCTATTTTGGTGATGTCTGCACTCGCAATCACCCTAATACTAGCCTTGACGATTCCAAGTAAAGAAGTGTCCGCAAAGCGTAGCGAAGAACAAATTACGCTTCGCTTCCAAAATGCAGACGTACAAACCCCAGAGAACAATCCTTTTAGTGACATCAAAGCTTCCACGCCCATCAAAACTGAAGTCAACCCAGCCGTACTCCCCACAAATACTGACACCAGTTTAACCTGGAAAAATCAGCCGGTAAGAAGCGGTGACAATCTCAGCACTATTTTTCAACGCGCATCCCTTGGTGCTAGGGATGTCCACAAATTGATGTCGTCCTCCCCACTAACTAAACCCCTACTCGACATGCGGCCAGGCCAAGAAATTCAATTTGGTTTCAACACTGAAGGAAAGTTGTCCCAGCTCAAGTACATAAAAACCAAATTAGAATCTTACGTTTATACCAGTACAGAGCAGGAAACAGGTGCAGGGTATAGCGGCAAGCATATTGTTTTAGAACCTGAGCTCATGACCACCTACAGAGAATCCACTATTGAGGACTCATTATTCCTCTCGGGTGAGCGCGCCCAACTACCCCATGGCTTGATTATGGAGCTGTCCAATATTTTCGGTTGGGATATCGATTTTGCACTAGATATTCGCAAGGGCGATCGCTTCTCTCTAACCTACGAAGAAAAGTTTTTAGATGGTGAAAAAATTGGTAACGGCAACATCCTAGCAGCTGAATTTACCAATCAGGGCAAGTCCTTTAAGGCTGTACGTTATGAAGACGGCAACGGCAACGCCAACTACTACACGCCTGAGGGATTCAGTATGCGTAAAGCATTCCTTCGTGCACCCCTTGATTTTACCCGCATCAGTTCAGGTTTTAACTTGCGACGCAAGCATCCTATCCACAAAAAAATCCGGGCTCACCGCGGTGTAGATTATGCCGCCCCCCGAGGTACACCAATCTTTGCCGCAGGTGATGGTAAAGTTATCGGCAGCGGCTACAGTAAAGCCAACGGCAACTATGTCTTTATTCAACACGGTCAACGTTTTACCACAAAATACCTGCATCTTACGAAGCGTACGGTAAAAAAAGGTCAAACAGTTAAGCAGCGTCAGGTTATCGGTACACTGGGCTCTACAGGCTATGCCACTGGGCCACATTTGCACTACGAATTCTTGGTCAATGGCGTTCACCGCAACCCTCGCACCGTAACACTCCCGCAAGCAACACCCATCAAGGAACAAGAGCGCGCCAAGTTTGATCAACACACAAGACCATTAATTGCCCAGCTCACAAATTATCAACAAATATCGCAACTAGCCATGGCAACAACAAAAGAAACACAGACCTCAACCCATTAGACTTAATCATCCATGAGCCACAGCAATCTTTATATAGGACTCATGTCTGGCACCAGCGCAGACAGCATAGACGCTGTGCTGGTAGACCTAAGCTCAACACAGCCTCATTTGTTGGCCACACACGCTGTTGAATTGACAGAAAACCTCAGAAAAGACATTCATGCCCTCGCCTCATCAGGCAGCGATGAAATACACCGCATGAACCAGCTAGACAGAGCTTTAGGATTACTCTTCGCACAAGCGACTAATGAGCTGCTTGCTAAACAGCAACGAAATGCTAGCGATATAGCTGCCATCGGGAGTCACGGACAAACTATCCGCCATTACCCTCCCACCAATACCAACCACAACGAATATGCCTACAGTATCCAAGTAGCAGATCCCAATACCATTGCTCAACTGACGGGCATCACCACCGTAGCCGACTTTCGCCGTCGCGACATAATTCTTGGCGGCCAGGGCGCACCACTTGTTCCCGCGTTTCATCAGGCAGTTTTTGAAAAAAAAGGGTGCCCCAGAGCTATTATCAACATTGGCGGAGTTGCCAACATCACCCTGTTACCGGGTGATGGCTCAACCTCATCGCTACTAGGCTACGATACGGGGCCAGGCAATGGGCTAATGGATAAATGGACCAAGATACACCTCCACCAGAATTATGATGAGAGTGGGCGCTGGGCTTCCCAAGGCCAAGTTATTGGCGCACTACTTGAACGCCTGATGAGCACAGCCTACCTGTCTCAACCCGCACCCAAAAGCACTGGCCCCGAGTTATTTAACAGCCATTGGCTGAACGATCACTTAACCCAGCTACCAAAAGCTGAACCCGTAGATGTACAAGCCACATTATTAGAATTTACCGCACAAACGATCACCCAAGCACTGATGTCCCACTCGCCAAAACCTGTCGAAGTTTTTCTCTGTGGTGGTGGAGCCTATAACACCGCACTGATTCAACGTATGGAAGCATTGCTGTATCCAAGCTTAATTGCCAGCACTGCTCAACTGGGCATTGCGCCGGAATGGGTAGAAGCGGTGGCCTTTGCATGGTTAGCCAAGCAGACGTTGGAAGGCAAGCCAGGCAATGCCCCGGCAGTAACCGGGGCCATTCAAGCCTCAGTACTCGGTGCTATCTACCCAAAATAAGTCATCCGGTATCAACGCCTCGCTCGGAACGAGGGTAGACACAAAAAAATAAGACCGTACGTTAAAAATGAAGGGGAGGAGAAAAGGGGGACGGAAAAATGAGGCCATTATTTGTCGGACGCTAGAAGTACGTATACTTCTCAACATCGATTAACCGAGTTACTTCTGCGGGGCCATAGACCACAGTATCCACAAAAGGAAATAAGGTTTTTAAATCAAGTCCCTCCCAACGCGCTGAGGTCTCACACACTCGAATATCTACTACCTTAAAAGCAGACAATCTGGCGGCCAAATCGACGATGGGTTTATACATCGAGTAATTTTCCTTAAAGAAAATACCCACTTCTGCCCCATGAATAACCAACACCACCGGAGAATAGACCTCCTGGTTAGCGCTTTCCTTAAAATAAAAACTTTCTGCTCGCTTTAAAGCACCCTCTACCGCTTCCGGATCTCCCAGCTCAATTCGTCCAAGATAACCAGCAGAGACCTCCTGCCGCTCTGACTGAATCAAACCATTGGAATGTAGTGCTGCCCCATCTGCCATCGTCACTGCGTACCAACTAAAAGCTATCAGCACCAAGATCAACTTGAACATCGAGTGAGGTTTCATCACTTACACTGAGAAGGAGGATCCACAACCACAGGTAGTAGTGGCGTTTGGATTCGAGATAGAGAAGCGAGACCCCTGAAGGCCCTCTTCATAATCTACAGTGGAGCCCATCAAATACTGAATGCTCAACGGGTCCGCCAACACAGTAACGCCCTCTTTTTCCACAATCGTATCATCCTCAGCCACCAACTCATCAAAACTGAAGCCATATTGAAAGCCTGAACAGCCACCACCAGTGACAAATACTCGCAGCTTGAGGTCGGGGTTCCCCTCCTCTTCAACCAAGCTTTTTACCTTAGCCACTGCACCTTCTGACACATACAGTGGCATGGGTGTAAATGTTTCGATACCGGACATGAATACTCCTAAACACTCTTCAAAATGCACAAACGGGACAATACCCTAGCATTACAGTCAAGTATTCTATCATGAACCTGTCGATTCATGGCTAGCTTCTGCAATATTTTCTAACACCACTACCTTACTGGACTCCCCAGGTGTCTTTTGATGAACAAAGTTGCCATTCATCTGAGCACCTTTTTCAATCTCAATTAACACATAGTGAAGATTACCTTCGACCACAGCCTTATCCGCTAGTTCTACCTGATTAGAGGAATAGATATTGCCTTCTATATGTCCATTAATAATAACAACCGGCACGCGGACATCGCCAATAACACGGCCTTCCGGCAATACTCTCACGCGTGCACCACTGTCTTCTTCAGCCACAATATTACCGGTCACCTGTCCTTCTATTTCCAGATTTCCAGAAAAGTGGATATCTCCCATGACATGAGTGCCACCAGCAATCAACGTAGTATTTCCTGCCGCAAAGGGCACTGTTTTGGTTTTTTTACGCATATATCTCATCTCTCCAGCTCACGTATCCCATGATTTAGCCAAAAGCCAATCAACTCTCATCAATGCGCCAGTCGAACTCTCGCTCTACCCGGCTGCTATTGACACCTTTTTTCCACATCTCAACCGTAATGCTCTGCGGTTTAAATTCGGAGGGAATCGTTAACACCCCCTCAACAATATGAAAATACTTAAATTCTGTCTGAATAGGCGACGTCTCAAATTGGCTATCAAGCGACTCAAGCCCCATGGCGACAGCTTTACCATCGCTGAGACCGTTGATCGTCATCTTAATCCTGACGTTGATCCGCTTGAGCTTGTTTTCTTTTTGCTGTACCACCAAACGATAGGCAATATCTTGCAACTCAAGTATAGGCTTTAACGTCAGCTCACCAATCAATAAACCATTTTCAGTCCCACCACCCTGCAACAGATTGCGATACAGGCTTAACTCTTCCTTATCCACAGCCAATTCAGCCTGTAAAGATGTCATTACCTGCCGCACCTGCTCCAAAGCGACCCTATCAATTCTTGCCGTTAATTCAGCATTGGCAAGCTGTTGTTCCAAGCCAGCAGAGTTATCTCTCAGGCCACTCAATTCTAGTTTTTGTTGCCTCTTTTCCACCATAGCCGCATCAAAAAACCTAAACCCCAACATAAAGCCCGCCGCAAAAAGAAACACCGACAGTGATACCCATAAAATAATTTCTACCTTACGGTGGCCTGGGCGATGAGGTCTAACAACAAGTTGCTGCTTATGATTGGACATTTAAGGTAGTAGTGCTGGGGCATTTAAACCAGCACTTTCCGGGAACCCAAACAGGATATTCATATTCTGAATGGCCTGCCCTGAAGCACCTTTCACAAGATTATCTTCAACCACAAGTACCACGACTTTATCACCACCCTGTGGACGAAAAACACTGATCCGGCAAGTATTTGAACCTTTGACAGAACGTGTTTGTGGGTGGCTACCCGCGGGCATTACATCCACGAACGGCTCATCCCGAAAACAGTCTTCATAGAGTTGCTGAAGATCAACCTCTTTAACTTTCAACGTTGCATACAACGTCGAATGAATTCCCCGAATCATGGGCAGTAAATGAGGCACAAATGTCAGTCTAACTGGCGCTCCGGCAATCTCCACCAAACCCTGCTCAATTTCTGGCAAGTGTCTGTGCCCGGAAACACCATAAGCTTTAAAACTGTCGCTCACCTCCGTCAGCAAGTTGGCCACATTCGCCTGACGTCCAGCACCACTAGCACCCGATGCGGCATTAGCAATCAGGTCATCAAGGTCGACCAGCCCCTTTTCAAGCAACGGCTTAAACCCAAGCTGAACACTGGTTGGATAACATCCCGGGCAAGCAATCAGACTGGCTTTTTTAATCTCTTCACGGTTGACTTCAGGTAATCCGTACACAGCTTGATCAATGAGCTCTGGACAAGCATGGGGCTGGTTGTACCATTTTTCCCATAAGGCAACATCTCGTATCCGAAAATCAGCGGATAAATCAATCACCTTTATGCCCCTCTCCAACAACCCAGGCACGGTGCTTTGTGCAACACCATGAGGTGTGGCAAAAAACACTACATCACAATGATCCAATTCACCTGCGGAAGGATCGGTGAAGCGCAGGTTGTAATGGCCCCTCAAATTGGGAAACAAATCATCCACAGCCCTACCTGCCTCACCACGCGAAGTAATTGCCACCACCTCAACATGGGGATGCACAGCCAACAGCCTTAACAATTCGACGCCGGTGTATCCTGTACCACCTACAATGCCTACTTTAATCACAATACTGTTGTTCCTGTTATGGGTTTCATAAGCTGCTTATAATAGCGCAAACATCCGGGGATGAAACGCGCCCTAGATCCCATACATTTGAAAACACAGGGTTTTGAAAATATTGGGATTTAAAAATACAGGCACAAGTAACACGCCCGCCAGAATCCAGATAAAAGAACTTAAAACCCGAGAGCACTGCATGACCGTGGAGCAACAACGAAAAACGCCACACACTGGCTGGCTACGAGGACATACAAATGCTTTCCGTACACGCCTTGCCCATGCCGACGCACTGCCTCAGTTAGCAATTCTAGGTTGTATCAGCGGATTTTTAACCGCGCTGATCGCCATCACTTTCAGACTCTCATTCGAACTACCACTGGACTTTTTTCTACCAGGAGACAGCGAATCCTTTGAACAACTCCCCATACATATCAGGTTTCTACTGCCCGTCATTGGCGGACTAATACTTGGCTTGATCATGCACTTCACCAAACCCGAGCATCACTCGGTTAGTGTTTCCCATATCCTTGAGCGCATGCAACACCATCAGGCGCAACTTCCCGCGGCCAACGGTTTGATGCAATTTGTGGGCGGCGCTATCGCCTTAATAAGCGGACATTCAGTGGGACGAGAAGGCCCGGCAGTACATTTAGGTGCTGTGAGCTCCAGCCTCATGGGGCAACAACTGAAACTACCCAACAACAGTTTGCGAACACTGACAGCCTGTGGCGTCGCCGCAGCCATCGCAGCCTCCTTCAACACACCCTTGGCAGGCGTCATATTTGCCATGGAGGCTGTGTTAATGGAATACACGATCACAGGGTTTATCCCAGTAATTATTGCCGCTGTTACCGGTGGCGTTATGTCCCGCATTTTTTTTGGTAACGAACCCGCATTTGCGATTCCACTCATTGAAATGGGCAGCCTGTGGGAATTACCCTTTTTGGTTCTCTGTGGGGTAGTTATTGGCTTGGCAGCATCTGCCATGTTATTGCTTTACCGCCATACTAGGGTGTTTAAGCATCGCCCCGTATTACTACGCATGTTATTTGCCGGTGTTTTATGCGGAGCTGTTGCCACGGTAATCCCCCAAATTCAAGGAGTAGGTTATGACACCGTCGAACAAGCCATGCTCGGTGAGCTCGGGCTGACATTGTTAGCCGCCATAGTGATTGCCAAGATTATCGTCACCACCATTTCCATTGGTCTCGGTGTCCCCGGAGGAATTATTGGCCCCAACTTTGTGATTGGCGCCTGCCTCGGCGGTGCGCTTGGCATGATTGGCGGTTTACTCAGCCCCGACCAAGCTTCATCTTCCGGCTTTTATGCCATTCTCGGCATGGGGGCAATGATGAGTGCCGTATTAAATGCACCATTGGCCGCACTGATTGCCGTACTAGAGCTCACCTACAATCCCAATATTCTATTGCCGAGCATGCTAGTGATTGTTATATCCTCCATCACCTGCCGGATGCTAACCAAACAGGCCGGAATCTTTTCTATCGACCAAGACCTCAGCCGCTATAGCTCCCCGGTATTCCAAATGCTGAGTCGCTCCGGCGTCACCAGCCTGATGAAACATAATTTCACCCGCCATTCACGTTACCTGCCCTTAAAAATGGCAGAGCCACTATTGGAAAATAAACCCCGCTGGGTTGTGATTGAAGATACTGGCGAGTCAAAATATATTCTGAAATCTGCCGACCTCGCTCTTCATATAGAACAACTAAAAGAAGCGCTGCCAGAAGAAGACCACACTATCGACCTGCGAAAAATTCCTGGCGAACGATGGGAGCTATTTCCCATACATGCTAGGGCAACACTTCAGGAAGCACTGCTCACCATGCAACAAAATAATGGGCGAGCGGTATTTATCAGCCAGCCCGCAACACCACTCATGAGCGAAGTGGCGGGAATCATTACCAAGCAAGATATCGATAACTTTTATCAGTAGTCACGAACAGTAATAACTGGCAATCATAAAAAATACCGTTAAAAATGTAGTCGTGCAAATAGGGGTAAAAAAACATGGGCTGGATAAAAGAGTTTCTCATCAGCGGGCAAAGCTGGATTACTGCATTCCATATTATTGCCGTAGTGTGCTGGTTTGCCGCACTGTTCTACCTACCCAGGTTGTTTGTCTACCACGCTATGTCCGATGACGAGATTAGCAAAGAACGTTTCAAAATCATGGAGCGAAAACTTTACCGTGGTATTGCCAATCCATCGATGATCGCCACCATTGCCCTCGGCATTGTCTTGTTTAATATTTATCCCGATTATTTTAAAAGTGCTACCTGGTTTCATGTGAAAATGGCATTGGTCATTCTGCTGATCATCTACCACTACGCCTGCCTCTATTTGATGAAACAGTTTCGGGATGACAAAAATACCCATAGCCACGTGTTCTATCGCTGGTTTAACGAAGTCCCCGTCTTTATGCTCATCGGTATTGTTGTGATGGTCGTCGTCAAGCCCTTCTGATTATTAACAAGACATTCAAATAAACACCGTTTATGACCATCAGGAACTGATAGGTATGGTTTAAAAACCGCTACCCGGCTGCGCAAGATACTCCAATTCTTCTGGAGTAGATTCCCGCCCTAAAATAACATTGCGGTGGGGAAAGCGACCAAATTTTTCTATGACCGCCGCATGGCTCTCAGCAAAAGCCAGAAAGTCGGAGAATGTTTCTCGATGGTTGGCAGGCACAACTTCCATCAGCTGCTGGAAGTGCCAAAGACAACGATGCTGAGTATTCAAGTCTTCAGCATGTTCCATTGGTAGGTAGAAAAATACTCGTTCAATTGGTCGCAGCTGCTTATCCAACCCAGCCTCAATACCCGACAAACACCAATTTAATGCCAACTGGTCTGCTGAAAATGCCGTAGGAGTATCCCGGTAAATATTTCGTGAAAATTGGTCTAGAGCAATAATGGCCGCCAAGCGACTTTCAGGGAATTGCAGCCAATAACGATTACCGCCGTTAATCAACAATTGTAAAATTGGTTCAAACCGCAGGCCTATCTCTGTATCGACCTCAGTCGCTTTTCCCCACCACAAGGCCGACTTTTCATTGGCACAATTGACATCATTCTGGGCATCACCAAACCAATAGTCGAGCACTGGTTGCCAAGCGGGTTGTCCGTTATTCATAGTACCTCACTATCACTTCTCATCTATAGTCTCTACGTCTTTCCGTATTCATGCCCGTATTCATTGGCAGCCCCTCGGCAATCGAGGATAATAGCGCACTAATTTTCCAAGTATAAAGCCAGACTAAAATCATGCAACGATCCCAGCAACTGTTTGAAGCCGCACAGAAACATATCCCCGGAGGAGTAAACTCCCCCGTTAGAGCCTTTAAAGCTGTCGGGGGTACTCCGATATTTTTTGAACGCGCTGAAAAAGCTCACCTGTTTGATGTCGACGGCAAACGCTATGTGGATTACGTGCAATCCTGGGGGCCAATGATTTTAGGTCATAACCACCCAGAGGTTATTGCTGCCGTTAAGACACAACTTGAGAAAGGGATGACCTTTGGTGCACCCACTGAACTAGAAATTAAACTGGCCGACAAACTGTGTGAGTTAGTCCCAGGCATGGAGATGGTCCGCATGGTCAGCTCGGGTACTGAAGCCACCATGAGCGCGATTCGGCTAGCTCGCGGCTTCACTGGCCGCGACAAAATTATCAAGTTTGAAGGCTGCTACCACGGCCATTCAGACTCGCTACTGATCAAAGCAGGATCAGGCGCATTAACCTTGGGCGTACCCAGCTCGCCTGGTGTTCCCGCCTCACTGGCAGATCACACCGTAACGCTAACTTACAATGATATCGACAGCGTCAAAAAAGCCTTTGCAGAAATTGGCTCGGAAGTCGCCTGCGTTATTTTAGAACCCGTCGCCGGCAATATGAGCTGTATACCTCCCGTCGAAGGCTTCCTGGAAACGTTAAGAGCAGAGTGCAACAATCATGGAGCCCTGCTGGTTATCGACGAAGTAATGACAGGATTTCGAGTTCACCCCCAATGTGCCGTGGGCCATTTTAATATAGATGCGGATTTAATTACCCTCGGCAAAGTGATCGGTGGCGGTATGCCCGTTGGCGCCTTCGGCGGCAAGCGGGAAATTATGGAGCAAATAGCACCACTGGGGCCGGTCTACCAAGCGGGCACACTATCGGGCAACCCCGTAGCCATGACCGCTGGACTCACCACGTTAAATCTAATCACCCAACCCGGTTTCCACGATGCGCTGTTTACCAAAACCACCCAGTTAGTTGAAGGCCTTCAACAACGTGCAGACGCGGCAAACATTCCCATGACCACCAACCATGTGGGCAGCATGTTCGGCGTCTTCTTTACCGAAGAAACCTCCGTCACCAATTACCAGCAAGTGATGGCCTGTGATACAGAACGCTTTAACAAATTTTTTCACGGCATGTTAGATGCCGGCGTTTACCTGGCACCCGCCGCCTACGAAGCAGGTTTTATGTCCGCAGCACATACGGATGAAGATATTCAATTTACCTTGAATGCGGCAGAACAGGTATTCAAAACACTATAGCCAACAAGTACGACCTGTGCAGACGACCGTAAGTATGGCCTCTACACTAATGTTCGTATTATGCTGGCAGGCTATAAACTGACTACATTGATCAGTACTCACCTTGAGCTGGAGCAGCCATGAGCTTTACACACACCCGCGGCGCCTTCCCCTACACTCGCTTGCGTCGCAACCGGGCCAATGACTTTTCCCGCCGCATGGTCAGGGAAACAGTACTGACACCCGACGACCTGATCTACCCCATGTTTGTACTGGAGGGTAGCAACCTGCGCGAAGAAGTACCCTCCATGCCCGGAGTGGCACGGCTCTCCATCGACTTGCTGGTAAAAGAAGCACGGGTACTTGCCAGCCTTGGCATACCTGCCATTGCGCTGTTCCCGGTTACGCCACAGAGCTGCAAAACGCTGCTGGCAGAAGAAGCCTACAATCCTGACGGTCTGGCACAGCGTGCAGTAAAAGCTTTAAAAGATGCAGTACCTGAATTGGGCATTATCACCGACGTGGCGCTGGACCCCTTCACTACCCATGGGCAAGACGGCATTATCGATAATGACACCGGCTATGTACTGAACGACATCACCGTAGACACACTGATGAAACAAGCGTTGTCCCATGCCGAAGCAGGGGCTGATATTGTTGCACCTTCCGACATGATGGACGGACGCATCTGGGCCATCCGCGAAGAACTGGAAGAAGCCAACCATGTGAACACCAAGATCATGGCCTACTCTGCCAAATACGCCTCCAGCTACTACGGACCTTTTCGGGATGCCGTAGGCTCAGCCGCTAACATCCAAGGTGGCGACAAGAAAACCTACCAAATCGACCCGGCTAACACCGACGAAGCACTCCATGAATGCGCACTGGATTTAGAAGAAGGTGCCGACATGATTATGGTAAAACCGGGTATGCCCTACTTGGATGTAGTTCGCCGCGTCAAAGAAGAACTCAAAGCCCCCACCTTTGTGTATCAGGTCAGTGGCGAATACGCCATGCATGTGGCAGCCTTCCAAAATGGCTGGCTGAATCGTGAACAAGTCATTATGGAATCATTGTTGTGTTTTAAGCGTGCGGGAGCGGACGGTGTTTTGACCTATTTTGCGAAGGAAGCAGCGGAGCTATTAAATCGATAACATATCAATAAAAGCCTAGCTTTGCTGGATCCGTTTAATTACGTTGCGATGTATTCTCGAGCCATGACTGCGCCTCTTTTTTATTATCAAACTGAACAAGCTGGTAGCCATTAATAAAAGCTATTGTGTCTACAATTAAATTAGGGTTGTTATTTTTATTATGAAGTACGGCAACTTTTGCATTCATAAGATCTTTATTAGCCGCCAGTTGTGCACCAAAAGACTTCTGCTCTTCAAATGAAAGTTGCATGTCTAAATCGATAACATCGATCAATATTCTAAGAGGGTTTAAATATGAATAGGAGGCACAGACATCGTTGACAGCATGCAACCTTGAATCTAAAGATACTGTACCAATATATTTTACAGTTACAATTTTAGACTCTTCATCAAATTCAAGGTTGTAACTCATAACTTCCCTTATTTGCATAACGCCCCAAACCAATCGTCCATTTAGCGGCGTGACATTTATAGCATTAGCCACAAATGAAACACCGCAAAAATGGGCCAACTGAACTTTCTTACCAGTCTATTCACTTAAAAATATTTTAGACAATAACCTATAAATGATTTCCTATTTCTTCAGATAAGAAATCATTGTGTCAACATCACTACACTCAAACGGGTCATCTGGACAATTATCTATTTTCCCCGCTTCAGAAAATATTTTCTTTATTTCCCCGTTAACTACATGGGCAGAATAACGCCATGACCTTTTACCGAATCCAAGGTTTTCCTTTTTAACCAGCATTCCCATCAATTCAGTAAACTCTGCATTGCCATCCGGCAACATTTTTACATTCTGAACACCTAAGTTTTTAGCCCACTGAAACATGGTAAAGGCATCATTAACACTCACGCAGTACACTTCATCAATACCTAAAGATTTCAATTCATCGTATTTGGTTTCATAGCCAGGCAAATGCGTACTAGAACATGTTGGAGTAAACGCACCCGGTAGCGAAAATATAATGACGCTTTTCCCCGAGAATATGTCGTCCGTTGAAACGTCCTGCCAGCGAAAGGGATTATCCCCACCAATACTTTCATCACGAACACGGGTTTTAAATGTAACATTTGGTACGTTATTACTCATAATTTTCTCCTTTTCTTGAAATAAAATACAAAATTTTAAAAGAGGCTAACGCCTGTAACACGGGAAAATATGAAGCGCAGCGGAATATTTTTCTTTGTGATTATGCTTGTTAGCAATTTCACTCATTAATATCACCCTGCATTTCAAGAAGCTTTTTTGCAACGAGTGCTGATTCATTAACACGGCACTTAAGCTCATCAATAGATATTAGTTGTGCAATAGTGTCATAACTTTTAGGTGTTACATCCAAAATCCCATTTATATGATAATTACCATCTTCTAAGCTAGTCATTGATATAGGACTATGTGCAACGATGTTTCTAAATTTGGTATGTTTATTGGCAACGCCTAATGTATTCATGGCCGATTTATGCTTATCTTTATTTTGTTGTGGAAACCTTTTCCGAATGAAGGCAATACGTGCCGCAAGATCATCATTAAATATTGGTACTTTGTCTGTACCTTCAATTTTGTTAATTAACAATCGAGTTGCCATTTCTATAGCTCCCATATTAAGGATATAGCGGCCGACCATGATGACCCATTCATCATCGATTGAGTTAAAAACTGGCTTAAACATTACTTGCTAACGTTGCCAGCACACGCTGGTTTTTTGAGCGAAGCGAGAAAAACCAGTCGTGTGGCTGGCCTTGTTATGTGAGTTCACCTGCACGGATTATCGCCTCAATTTTAGACAGTTCTGAAAGTAGTTCCGATGTCGCCACCTTAGCGTGCCTACTTACCTTCTTATAATCCCAGTAGTGGATTACGCACGCATTTTCATCGTTTACGGGCACAAGCCAAAGCTGCCACTTTTTCTCGTTAATATCTAAGATATCTGCCGACCTAACATCCTCACCTTTATATTCTCGCTGAATGAATATATCTGATGAGCTAGCCCATGCATTAAATGAATTATCTACTTTAGTGAAATCCATGCTATTTACACATAACTGCTAGTTAATAGGCCCGAAGGCATTATAACTAGCAGGCTTTGTATCAGAGAAAGATTGACTCTAAAATTCATTAGTTTTTTCTTTATAGTCAATGGGTTATAAAACATCTCAAAGATTGTGAGCATTGACAAAACAAGCCTCTGTGCAATGTTTTTATTAAATCCTTAGGCTATTGATCATAATCCATAGTCTAAAAAAAACAATGTCTTAGCCGACAACTTCCTTTGATACAGAGCCTGATGGCTTGTGATTTTTTACCTTTACCCGTTAGTTAAGGGGCGACGTTTAAGCCACAAGCGTCCTTTTATAGCTATGAAGACCAATGGCATACTGACATTCTTCACCAAAGAAGCTGCGCAGTTACTATCGATATACCGCAGCCAACCACTTTGCTTTTGGAGTTGCCGTGTCACTGGAACATTATTTTAGCGATTACCCTGTGCAACAGGTTCCTGCGGGAACACAAATCCTTCATCAAGGGGGTGAGTGCCAAAATTACTTCTTGCTGGTTGCGGGGTCAGTCAAAATCTTTGCACGCTCGGCGAATGGTCGCGAAGTGGTGCTTTACCACGTTGCACCAGGAAAAATTTGTGTGTTAACGACGACCTGCCTGTTGGGTGGCAAGCGCTTTCCTGCGGAAGCCGTCGCTGAATCGGCATTATCCGTACGGATAATGCCCAAACACCGCTTTGATGAATTAATGGAGAACTCGGCACAATTTCGTCGGCAGATTTTTGATAATTTCAGCCAACGCATTGGCAGCCTGATAGAAACTATTGAAAAACTAGCACTGGAAACCCTAGAACAACGACTAGTCAAATATCTGCTACTTCAACCATCTAATCCGATAGAAGTAACACATCAAGACATTGCCTCTGAAATTGGCTCTGCCCGGGAGGTAGTCAGTCGGCATTTAAAACGCTTAGAGGCACAGGGTTGGCTTAAACTTGACCGCGGCAGCATTGAATTACTTAATAGAACAGCACTGCACCATTTGATTTAAATCAGAAATACTTCGGTTATTCCCTTTTTTACCAAAAACTGAGCACTCTCGGTGACTTAGTCACTGAGAGTTTGTAGCAATATGTCTAAACTTTTTTTAACAACTGACTACTAGCCTTGAATTTATTTCTGCCTAATTTGGCTTTTAGTTGAAAAAATTTAATCAGGAGACTGTAATGAAAAATGAAGGAAAAGTGGACCGTATTCTACGAGTCATCATTGGGTTAGCTATACTCAGTTTATGTGTTGTCGGACCACAAAGCCTATGGGGCTTAGTAGGGCTTGTACCATTACTCACCGGACTACTGGGTTTTTGCCCGCTGTATAAAATACTGGGGTTAAACACCTGCCCATTAAAAAAGAGTCATTAACTAAAACTGAAAGAGATATACCATGAACAGCGCCAAGGCAACCGATGTAAACCCAAATAACCAAAGCTCACTTTATTGGAACTGGTATTACAGCGGCTTGGCATTAGCGGCCAGTTTTTTGTTGGCTATCGTTCTAGTAAAACCCATTGGGGTTTCAACCCAGTTTGTTATTTTTGATGGCATTCTCGCTAGTGCAGTAAACCCCGAGCTGATCACAACGGATGAAACCGCCAAAAGTGGTTACAGCAGCACCAACGCTTACCTGAATAAATCTGGGGGAAAGTATGCCAAAGCGGTGGCCAACCCCATTAACTATGGCTTTATTTTTGTATTAAGCATGATCGCGGGAGGCTGGCTTGCCGCAAAAACACAAGTCAGAAAAGCTGACCAGCTTCCTGCTTTTCACCGCAGTCGATTTAGTGATAACAACGCTCTTCGCTACGTCCTAACCTTTGCCGGTGGTGTGCTCGTGCTTTATGGCGCACGTTTGGCTGGAGGCTGCACTAGCGGCCACATGATGAGTGGCATGATGCAAACTGCAGTTAGTGGCTATGTGTTTGCCGCAGCAGCCTTTGCTCTGGCCGTACCTACAGCTATCTTGCTCTACCGCAAGGGAGGCAATGACCAATGAGTATTATCCTGGCTATTTTATTGGGCGGACTGTTTGGTTTTGTTCTACAACGTGTGGGTGCCGCAGATCCACAAAAGATTATCGGCATGCTTACGCTTACCGATCTTCACCTGATGAAAGCCATCCTCATGGCCGTAGGGCTATCTTCTGGCCTATTATTTACTGGCTTGTCTCTGGGGTGGATAGACCCCGGCCACATTGATATTAAACCCATGTACACCGGCGTGATGATTGGCGGAGGACTACTTGGTATCGGTTGGGCTGTTTCAGGATATTGCCCGGGAACAGGTATTGTTGCCTCCGGTGCTGGCCGTAAAGATGCATGGGTATTTGTACTGGGCGGTTTGGTCGGCACCGGTTTGTTTACTTTCAACTATAGCGGTTTAAAAGAGTCCTTTCTGTTTGATTCGCTTCTCGGTGGAAAAACTGCTTTGGCGAATACCGGAGATAATTTAGTACTTGTGTGGGTGATCGCTCTAGTTATGTTAATAGCGGCAACGGTGATCAAGCAACGTTATCGGTAAAGGCTGGCTAAAGAGGTGAAGGATAAGAAGCTGCATCCACAACCTTCACTTGTCATGCCAGCTAAATCATGTGACTTAGAGCCATTTCCTATGTCTGAAGAAAAGGAATAAGCACGTTACTGTTGACCCCATGACACCGAGCAGAACGAAATAGGAATATTTCCAATGAAGTTCGGGCATATGATCAAAGTTCATTCCGTAGAGGCCCACCATAAAACTTAATGGAACAAATATAGCGGTAATAACAGTGAGAATACGCATCGTGTCATTTAATCGATGTGAGCTAATAGAGATATAACCGTCGATTAAATCTCCACACGTTTCATAATACATAGAGGACAAACTCAATAATCGCTCGCAACGATCATAAACATCTCTCAAGGCATGGCGGAGTTCTGAGTCGTAGTCTTGACTGTGAAGCTTGATCTCATTTTGAACAATCGTGTGAAATAATTTTTCGTGGTAATTAAATACACGCCTCAGATTTAGAAGCCTTGACCGATAACCTACCAATGCTCGCATCGCAAGATCAGGGTTATGTCCTAGAAGGTCTTCCTCCGCATCGTTTAGTACCGTTTCAAAACCCAGCACAGCCTCCAGATAACGCCCCGCAGAATAATGAATTATTTTGGTTAAAAGCAGCGAGGGTTTTTTAAGCAAGGACGCAATATCAGAATCAGTCCAATATTGATTAATACTGAGCGAAGCTCCACGATGCACAGTAACCAACAAATTAACCCCGACAAAAAAACCTATTTGCTGGGGGTCGAGACTCATGTCATCACTGATATGGGTTAATCCGCGAAACAACACAAAGGTATCATTTTCGAATTCCTCAATTTTTGGTGGATGGCGTTTACGCTGAGCATCTTTAATAGCCAGCTTGTGACAACCCATGGACAACAAAAGCTCAACCTCATTTCCCTGAAGGTCACCTTCTATATCCAGCCATAAATAACTCGTCTTATCTTGCTTCCATTGATCAACGAGTAGTTGATCTCCAACGGTGACGATTGAATCTTTTGATAACAGTTGAGCACGGATCATTTTTTGTCCACCATTTCGGGAAATAATAGAGGTTTAGTCGTATGGAAGAGAGTGGTAACCTCTGTTAATCACAGCTTACAAAACAGATTCTAACAGTTTAGCGACGGTTAACTATATGAAGATAAACAAAGAATTTTTTCAGACCACCATTGTTCAGTTTGGTGATACGTCTGTAAGTCTAGCCGATTTAATTTATGCACCGATATTACTGTTGGCCGGCATTCTGTTTATTCGCTGGAGCGCAAAATTGATTCGTAGCATGATGACCAAGCAAGGGATTAATCCCAATTTAATCCAAGTTATATCAAGGGCATATTTGATCATTGCTCTTTCAGTTTTGGTGATTAGCGCCCTGGATCTTATGAATGTGCCCTTGACTGCATTCGCCTTTATTTCCGGCGCCGTTGCTATTGGTTTTGGTTTTGGTGCACAGAATATTATTAATAATTTTATCAGCGGCTGGATATTAATGTGGGAGCGTCCCATTCGAATTGGCGATTTTCTTGAAATTGGTGATACGACGGGAACGGTAGAATCTATTAACACTCGCTCGACTCAATTTAGGCGTGTCGATGGCGTGCACATGCTGATCCCCAATAGTTACTTACTTGAGAATATATTGGTCAATTGGACGTTAGTAGACAAGCTAACTCGAACAACCGTTAGGGTTGGCATTGCTTATGGCTCGCCGGTACGAAAAGCCGCTGAATTAATTGAACTTGCTGCAAAGGAGCACCCTGATGTATTAAAAGATCCCGCGACATCTGTTTTATTTGAAGATTTTGGTGATAGTGCATTAATTTTTGATCTTCATATCTGGGTAAATGCTTCTGCAGAACGCAGTTTACGAAAAATACGCAGTGATCTTCGCTACAAAATTGATGATTTATTTCATGAAAATAACATTGTTATTGCCTTTCCCCAACGTGATATTCATATTGATGGCGAAGTGGTTATAAAAAAACCCCAGGCATAAAAAATGTCCTAGAAGAGACTGCAAACGCTAATAAATTTTGAATTAATTCTCGCAAGGGGGGCGACTGTCCTCCATTAATTTATCCAATTTTATTTGTGCTTGTTTTGGTTTTTCCAAATCCTGAACATCGAGCATCTCGCATTCATCTTTTTCCATTTGCTCAATGGTTACTGGATAAAACTTACAGTCATCCGGGCGATCGTAATAAATATCACAGGTATATTTTTTTTGATTCGGTATTTTTCTCAACCAAGGGCACTGCTCTATTTGCTTTCCCGTTTTAGGGTCTATCCAGATTTTTCCATCACTGACAAACTGGTAAATATCGGGATTAAAAACTTCCCACAACGCGATTTCACTTTTTGAAACTGACAGACCGCCATTGCTATATTTTACACAGCATTTTCCGCATTGATTACAGTCTTTCATCGTTACCGCTCAAGACAGCCAAACTGTCACCCCACAAAAAATCTTACGACCATTAAAACTACCCTTGCTATTAAATACCACTGTTCGATAATCACCGCCCCATAAGACTTTAACCCACAAGGTAAAATTATGTATTTGGCAATGAATCGCTTTCAGGTCAATAAAGGACGAGAAGATGACTTTATTGAGGTGTGGCGCAGCCGTGATTCTTTTTTGAATGAGGTTCCTGGCTTTAAATCATTCAATCTATTGCGTGGAAAAACAGAGGATGGCATCACTCTATTTTGCTCACACTCAATTTGGGACAGCAAGGTTGCTTTTGAAGACTGGACCCATTCGGAAGCTTTTCGCAAAGCCCATGCTGGTGCAGGAAAAACGTCCGAAGGTATCTATGCCGGCCACCCTAAATTAGAGTTATTTGAAGCAGTCTTGTAAAACCAGTATTGCTGGGCGAGTGTTTGAATACTGAGGTGAGTCCTTTAGCCGGGGGCTTACCCTTAATCAGATAATAGTCTCATCAATATTTGTGCATGGTTTGCCGCTTCGATACCGAGGTCTGTTAGATAACCGCCATCCACATGATCTGTTAAACCTTTTTTGAAGAGCCTTTCCGCCGCGTCTACCGCTTCTGGCGTGGCTTCATGAGCATGGACTTTAATACCACTGGCTACCGACTCAAGGTTGAATTGATTTAATAATTTAATTTCTTCTATTCTGTCATTTGTATTCAAAATTATGTCCTCTTCGTTGGAAGCACCAAGTTTATTTTTTTATTATCGATGTTTTGTTATTATTTTTGGTAAAACCTCAGGCTTTAATTTTCAGTCTGCCTTTTCAGTTCCGGCACTCAGAATCTTTTATCTTTCATCTAAAATGCAGTAAACCATTAACCAAACAACTTGTCAGATTTTTTTACCTGCTTATTTTTTAAAAATCTCAACACTCAAAACTCGCCTTAACCATCAACTTTCTTACCATAGAGAAAAACACTTATTGGATTACCCATTGGTGATGGCCCAAAGAAAAATAGCTTGTAGATAAAGCCCTTGTTTAGCTAAACATATTAGCTTTCTAAGTCTCTGGCGAAAATGGCTTTTAAGTAATTTGTCTCGGGTATCGCCGGATGAATGGGGTGATCTGGCCCCTGTCCACCCAGAGAAAATACCTGCAGCTGACGATGGCGATGAGCCGCTGCCGTTTTGACCACCTCCATCAACATTGGCTGGGACAAATGCATCGAGCAAGATGCCGATACCAGAATTCCGCCGGGTGACAACAACCTCAATGCCAGCTGATTAGCCTGGTGGTAGGCTTTTTCTCCCTGACGTTGATCTTTTTTACGTTTAATAAAGGCCGGGGGGTCTAACACTACGACATCAAACATTTGCCCTGCATCAACTAAGGCTTTCATAATGTCGTTAGCTTTGCCCTGCAGACAAGAAAATGGGCCGCGGTAATTATTTAGTTCAGCATTCTGTTGCGCTAGGTCTAAGGCATCACCTGAGGCATCAATACAAGTGACAGATTTCGCTCCCGCCACCGCCGCCTGAACCCCCCAACCACCGACGTAGCTATAAACGTCTAACACTGTTTTGTCTTTGGACAATTGCTGTAGCTGCTGGCGATTTATTCGGTGGTCGTAAAACCAGCCCGTTTTTTGGCCCGTCATCACGGGTGCCAGAAAACGTGTACCGTTTTCTTCCAACTCGACCAGATCGGGTACCTCTCCCGCTGCCACTTCAACAGCTTCAGCCAAGCCTTCCATTTTGCGAAATGGCCCCTGGTTTCTAAATAGGATACCTTTGGGAGAAAACACTTCATCCAATGCGGCAACAACTTCGTCCCGGCGCTGGTCCATACCCGTGGTCGTTAACTGAACCGACAAGTAGTCACCAAAACGATCGACCACCAACCCCGGCAATAAATCTGAATCACCAAATATTGCGCGATAAAAGGGCTTAGAAAAACAGGCTTCGCGAAACTGTAGTGCTTGCTGTAGTCGATGAACGATCAGTGGCTGATCGAGACCTCTGCCTTGTTCTTGGCTATAGAGCCTGGCACAAATAAGGCTACCCGGATTCGCTACGGCCATAGCCACAAACTTACCGCTGGCATCTTCCACAACAACTTCACTGCCAGCAGGCATCGTCTTGAGAGGTGTCACAGCTGTATCTACCTCATTGCTGTAAACCCACAAATGCCCAGCCCGCAAACGTCTGCCGGCACCTTTTTTTAGGCGTAACGATAAGACTGGTGAGGATGAAGTGGACATACTTTCTCCAAAGATATAGAAACAAACGTTTAGAAGGCCAAAATAAAAAGGCTGCCTTTTTGGCAGCCTTCATTAACAAAAACAAAACCGGTGTGTCGAGGGTTAGTCGTCTTCAGAGACTGCTTCGTAACCTGTCGCATCCAGCAAACCTTCCAACTCAGAAGGATCAGACATTTTTACTTTAAAAAACCAACCGTCATCATAAGGTGAGCTATTAATAGTTTCTGGTGCTTCTTCCAGCAATTCATTGATGGCAACCACTTCACCGGAAACAGGAGAATAAATATCGGAGGCCGCTTTTACAGACTCGACAACACCCGCTTCTTCTCCAGCATTAACTGTCGTACCGACTTCTGGCAGCTCCACATAAACCACATCACCCAGACTATCTTGTGCATGGTCGCTGATACCTACAGATACTATGCCATCACCTTCATCGCACGCCCACTCGTGGCTTGCAGCATATTTCAAATTGGATGGAGTTGCGCTCATTGTTGTGTCCTCACCGTTAGCACTTAAAGCCGTGTGCTTACATTAAAACAACACCGCCTAAAACAGCCGCGATTCTAAACCTGATTGCCCTGAAACTAAAGGGGCGGATGATGACTTCACGTTAAATCTATTGAAATATCTACCCTAACGCCAAGCTCTAAAGCAGGCCCATAGCTTGACGAATAACTAAGTTTTTTATAGGGCTGAGCCGATTCACTGCACTCATGCCATCGTTGCGCAGCAATCGAACAGGAAGGGATTGGTCTTCAAATAATCGCTTGAAGCCCTCCATCACTGCCATAGTACCCAAATTATGTGGTTTTCGGCGACGCTGGTAACGTTGCAATGCCGACATATCACCGGGAGATAACCCTCGATTTACTGCGCGCTCAACTTCTTCTACCAAAGTAATCGCATCTTGAAAACCAAGATTGACACCCTGCCCCGCCAGGGGATGAATGGTATGAGCCGCATCACCCATTAATGCCACCCCAGGAACCACATAATCTACGGCATGACGTTGTTTCAAAGGAATTTTGTAGCGCTTATCAACGGAAATTATTTTCCCCAAGCTACTACTGCCAGCCTGCTCCAATGCGGCACAAAAGGCGGAGTCACCCAAAGACATGAGCGATTCAGCCACACTCTCTTGCTGCGACCAGACAATAGAGCACTGATGACAATCACCAGATTCTGTTTGTAAGGGCAAAAAAGCCAAGGGGCCATCGGGTAAAAACCGCTGCCTTGCTGTGAAATTATGATTTTTTTCGGTGGTTACCGTAGTAACAATGGCATGGTGACCATAATCCCATTCTCGCAACTGTAAGCCACAGAGCTCACGTACTTTTGATTGGGCACCATCGGCTGCAGCTAAAAGCTTTGTTGAGATAACAGAACCATCGTCCAGTGAAATAACGATGCCTTCTTCGTCATCACGCCCTTCTACTGGCTTCCTGTCGAGATCCACAACTTTCGCAGGGCACAACAATTCCACATTGTCCAATTCATCTAGCCGTTGCAATAAGCTTTCAACAATTAATGCATTTTCAACAATATGTCCAAGGCTGGGCTGGCGTACTTCGGCACAATCAAATTCAATATGCCCGGTGCCATCGGCTTCCCAGACTTCCATGCGCTGATAAGGGCAGACACGCTGCTGTGCAATATGCTCCCAGACACCAACCGCCGCCAATAGCTGTCGTGATGGTTCTGTCAGCGCAACAACCCGTGGGTCAAAAGTTTTTGAAAGATCAGGCATTTGAAAGGGGCGTGCTTCCAAAACGGCGATACGAAGTTTTTTGCCATTTTCCGAGGCAGCCAATTCTTTCGTGGCCAATAGCGCAGCAAAGGCCGCACCCACCATACCGGCACCTGTCACAACAACATCGTATTGATGATCAGCCATTATTTGTCCCGATAGTGCTTTGACTTGGGGGCTTTAATGATAGAGGAGTCGCCAATGTTGTTCCTTTTGTCTCAAGCCCCATGCCCAGCCGAGTAAATTGGTGTCTAAACAGCGGCACTGTGTCCAGCGCCAGCAGCCCTAGGTTCCGCGCTAACGCTACAGGCGGCGCCCCTATGCCGAATATTTTGGGCAGCAAGTCACTGAGTAAAATGGTTTGTTTTTGATCGGCCTGCTGCTGGTCTAGATAAGATTGTAAAACCGACAAGCTACCCAGCGCTGTACTATCTGAGGCAGCTAGCGCCAACTCATTGGCCAGTACGGCCACATCCCTCAACGCCAAATTGAAACCCTGCCCCGCCACGGGGTGCAATGAATGGGCAGCATTACCTACGACCACGACATGGCTGCGAACTTGTTCATTGCTTGTAATCAACCTGATAGGATAACTATGACGACTACCTACACGCTGAAACTGTCCCAGACGATGGCCAAAACGATCCTGTAACTCGGCAAGAAATATCTCTTCAGAGGCCGACACCATCTCAGCTGCTCGATCCGGAGGAAGCGTCCAAATCAACGCGACGCGATGCTCACCGTCAATTGGCTGTAGTGGCAACATGGCCATGGGCCCCGAATCAGTAAAACGTTCGTAAGCAATGCCCCCATGATCTTTCGACAATGAAATATTAGCCACGACAGCCACCTGACCATAATCCTTGGTGGTGGCATCAATACCCAACATATCCCGGGTCTGGGATTGTGCACCATCGGCAATAACCAGTAGTTTTGTACTGACCTCTTGGCTTGTCTCGGCCTCTTCAGACAACATAGACAGCTGCATACCACCCCGAACAGGACGAACCCCTGTCACTTTTGCTGGGGCGACAATCTCAATGTCCTTCGCCTGCTGCAACGCCTCGACGAGCACGGCCCCAAGCCATTGGTTTTCAACCACATAACCCAGCGCCGGTAACTTTTGTTCCGCCGCATGCAACCGAACACTGCCAATATGCCCGCGATCTGACACATGAACATCGCGTATTTCGGCCAATGTCGGACACAGGTTCTGCCATAACCCCAGAATTTCAAAAATTTCACGACTACTATGGGACAAGGCTGTGGAGCGGGCATCAAAACTGGGTTGAAGCTCATCAGTTGTCGCTGCTGTCATCGGAAAAGCTTCGATCACATGAATTCGCCAACCGAGTTTTAGTGATGAAAGTAACAGTGCCAGACTGGCACCCACCATCCCTCCACCCACAATGGCAACATCGATCTGTTCTTTCGTTAATGACAGCTCTGACATCTATTGGTTACTGCTGTTGCTAATTGTTCTGACGATCTTCGTCCCGACTATTTTTTCAACGTATTTTGCGACATAAGGGCTTCAATTTCCGCCGTCGTCTTGAGTGCGTCGCTGGTTAACACGTCGGGGCCCTTGGCCGTGATCAATATATCGTCTTCAATACGGATACCAATACCACGCCAACGCTTATCGACCCTGGTGTTATCGGGAGAAATATAAATCCCCGGCTCCACGGTCATCACCATGCCTTTTTCAAGCAACCGCCACTCATCGTGTACCTTGTAATCGCCCACATCGTGTACATCCATACCCAACCAATGGCCGGCCCGATGCATGTAGAAATCACGATAGCTTTTGGTTTCGATTAACTCGTTAAGCTCACCGTCGAGAATGCCCAAATCGCGCAGCCCTTCGGTAATGACATCAACGGTCACCTGATGAGGCTCATCCCAATGATTACCTTTGGTGCAAACGTCAATTGCCGCCAACTGAGACGCTAACACCACGTCGTAAATAGCTTTCTGTTCAGCGGTGTATTTACCATTAACAGGAAAAGTTCGAGTAATATCTGCCGCATAATGCTGCAACTCACAACCGGCATCAATTAACACCAAGTCGCCGTCTTTAAGTTTTGCGCTGTTTTCTACGTAGTGAAGAATACAGCCATTTGCACCCCCACCCACAATGCTTCCATAGGCGGGAAAACGTGCGCCAGCCATGGCAAATTCGTGTTCGATTTCTGCCTGTAACTGGTACTCGTACATACCCGGGGTACAAATTTGCATGGCTCGACAATGTGCGCGAGTAGAAATTTTACCCGCTTCACGCATAATTTTTTGCTCTGCCGCACTTTTGAATAAGCGCAATTCATGAAGCAGGTGATCGAGGTCGACAAACTCCCCGGGAGGAATAGCACCGGCACGAGAACGCCCACGAATCGTATTTACCCAGTCCATCAAGTGGCGATCAAAGACGGGGTCTTTGCCCATACCGTAATAAACACGATCTCTGCCTTCCAATAGCCCGGGCAAAATGTCATCGACGTCATCGATGGGGAAAGCATCATCAGCACCATATTTTTCGCAAACACCTTCTGGACCCGCTCGATAGCCATCCCAAATTTCGCGCTCAATGTTTTTATCCCGGCAGAACATCAAACATTCGCCATGCTTCCGGCCCGGCATTAGAACCAATACCGCTTCGGGTTCAATAAAGCCCGTGAGGTAGAAAAAATCACTATCCTGACGATAGGGATAGTTAATATCCCGATTGCGTGTGCGTTCAGGTGCTGCGGTAAGGATCGCGATACTATTGCTCGCCATCATATCCATCAGCTTGCGTCTACGACGGGAAAATTCCTGCTTGCTAATCATTCTTTTTTTTGAACTCTCGAAAGGTCATCACGTTAAAAGGCTTTAATCTAAAAATAAGTCGGGAAAGCTAATGTATCGTAGGAGAGTCATTAGCTGTAGAGACATTTAATTCTGCATATATCAGTAGTACCGCAACTCTCACATACTCAACCAACTCGGAATAGCTCACCTCGTCTTCTTCTTCAGCATGCTCATCCTCCAATGCTCCCACATGGGAAATGGAAGCCAGATCGCCTAAGGCATCGGCAATATCACCCGTAAGCTCAGTTTCTACGGATAATCCGGAATTTCCCAACCCAAATAGAAATCCCTGACACCATTCACCCAATGAGGCCAGCCTCTCGTTTAAAGCAAAGTCATCATCGGGAAGCAGGGGTAAAAATTCAAAGCCACTACTGCGTATCTGGCCTACAGAAAATCGATAAAGCATAGGTAACATATCGCCCAGATCTTCTACCCGCTCTTGCTCCACATCGAGAAATTCGGACACTGCGACCACCAGCTCATCTTCAGACAAATGCTTGCCACCACTGATGCCACCACACAAAACGCCATGTAGCTCCGCCGGGCTTCCCATCAAATTGGCACGGATAAAAGCATCAGCAATATCATTAAAATCCATGGTTATAACGGTTTCCATTGTTGACCAAAAGGGCATCCTATCACCCTTCACACCACCAAGCACCCCGGATCAAACAACCAATAAAAAAAGCCATTTTGAGCAAGAAGCTAGCTAATACTTCTCGAAATAACATCAAGATTGTTGACCAATCTATGACCACACAATTATAGTTGTCGTTAAGAGTTACCACCGGCCAACCTAATGTCAGATGATTTGCAAAGTTTCGAGCAAAAAATTGATCGCCTGATCCATCTATGCGCTCGCCTACAAAAAGAGAACACCTCCCTTCGTGAACGGGAAGCCAGCCTATTGAAGGAACGCAGTAAACTTCTGGAAAAAAGTGAAATGGCCCGCAGTCGTGTAGAACATATGATCGTGAGGCTCAAAAACCTCAATAGTGAGGGCTGAACCCATGAGCCAGCAAACCGTCAACATTCGTATTCTCGACAAAGAGTATCAAGTCAGCTGCCCGCCGGAAGAACGCAATGCTCTGTTGCAGTCCGCCAAAGCACTGGACGAAAAAATGCGCACCATCCGAAATAGTGGTAGCGTTATTGGATTAGAGCGCATCGCTGTTATGGCAGCACTAAACCTGACTTACGAACTATCCAAGATGGAAGTTAAGTCTGCCTCTCAAGGTGCATCTAACGAAGCACTCACCGCTCTCGACAAGAAAGTTTCTGCTGCACTCGAAACGCTGGAACAATCCACAACTTTTTAACTCTCAGACAGGGTATAATGTTCTGATGCCCTGGGGTATTTGCCAGCCGACAAGTCCTCGAGCCGATAATTTGTAACCCGGAGGGTTCAAGCCGATATGGTGTGCATGTCCGCACGACGGAAAGCCTAATGTATCGCTGGACCCCCCACCTTGGACCATTGGGTTCAAGGCCAAGTTGACAGCGGTACTCCCGGGGACATAATTCTAAAGACAAGAACACAAGCTGGATCACCATGGACAGCAACGCTATTCGTCAATTAATGCGTGAACGCCGCCGCTCGCTGCCCTCAGCGCAACAGACCGCCGCCAGTAGAGGTCTTGCTCAACAGCTCTCTAGACTACCCGCCTTTTACAACAGTAAACGTATTGCTTTTTACCTCGCTAACGATGGAGAGATAGATCCACAGTTTGCTATGGGCATAGCAGAGGCTGCGGGAAAGGAATGCTACCTACCTGTACTCCATCCACTAAAACAAAAACGGTTGTATTTTGCCCAATACCGCAGCGACGACGCGCTGTCCGTCAACCGATTTGGTATTGAAGAACCCTACCTTCGCGGAGCAAAAGTTGTCCCGCCCCTTGGCCTCGACCTCATACTATTACCCTTAGTCGCTTTTGATTGTCGTGGTAATAGACTCGGCATGGGCGGAGGCTTCTATGATCGAACGCTGGCAACACAAAAGCACTTCACTCGACTCATTGGATTAGCCCAAAGTTGTCAGGAAACTGATAATATTGCCCACCAGCCATGGGATGTCGTGCTACAGGCCATTGTGACAGAGAAAAATGTTATTTATCCTCGTTAAATCTGTCCAGTTTACGCGGTAAAACACCCTAGATTGTTAAACATAAACAGCTCCACTTACATAATCCACGTTATTACATAAGAAGCACCGCCATGAGAAAAACCAAGATTATCTGTACCATTGGCCCCGCTACAGAATCATTTGAGATGCTAGAAAAACTGGCCAATGCTGGAATGAATGTTGTGCGCCTGAACATGTCACATGGTGACCATGATTCACACGCCAAGGTGATCAAAGCAGTAAGAACACTGAACAAAAAGCAAGCTCACCCCATCGCAATTATGATGGACACCCAAGGACCAGAAATTCGTACGGGTGACATTAAACATGATCTGAATTTAAAAGAAGGCGACATCATCTCAGTAGTTGCCCGAGGTGAGGACGATGTTGAATCCAGCTCAATTCGCATTAATTACGAAGACCTCATTAATGATGTGAATATAGGCGACATGATCACCGTGGACAATGGTCTGATCAACCTAGAGGTGCTAAGCAAAGAAGAGCGCATCATGCAATGTAAGGTAATTGATGGAGGCGTACTCAAAAGCAAACGCCACGTCAACCTGCCAGGCATTCGTGTCAACCTGCCCGCCATCACCGAAAAAGACCGTCGCGACATCTTATTCTCCATAGAGCAAGAGGTCGACTTTATCGCCCTCTCCTTTGTGCGGGATGCTGAAGATATCCATCAACTACGTGAGCTGTTGGGCGATAAAGTCGACAAAATCAAAATCATTTCTAAAATTGAAGACCAGGAAGGCGTTAAAAATCTCAGTGCGATTGTTGATGCCTCCGATGGCGTCATGGTGGCACGGGGTGATCTCGGCGTAGAAATTGCCATCGAAAAACTACCCCGAGTTCAACGCCGAATTATTCGCCTTTGCGCTCAGCAAGGGAAGCGGGTCATTGTTGCCACTCACATGCTGGAATCCATGATTGAAAACCCGATTCCCACTCGAGCAGAAGTAACCGACGTAGCCAATGCTGTTTATGAAGAAGCCGATGCCATTATGTTGTCGGGTGAAACTACCATTGGCAAATATCCCGTCAAGTGCGTAGAGATACTGTCCCGTATTGCCGGCTCTATCGAGCACAGCCCCGGCCTGCAATTTACCAAGGACTTGATACTGAAAAATGATAAGGAAGAAATTGCTGCCGCTGCAGTAAAGCTGGCTGAATCAATTAATGCCAAAGCCATTATTGTTCCGACCCGACGTGGCCGAATGGCCAACTACGTCACCAACTGTCACCCCCAAGCACCGATTATTTGCGCCTTCACTAATGACAGCCGAACCCGTCGCCAGCTGGTGCTCAACCGCAATGTATTGAGCTTCCGCATCAACTTTAGTGAAGATCCGGAAAAAACGCTCGCCACTGCAGCCAAAATTATGATCGAACGATCAGAGTTTTCTCCAGAAGACCGTTTAGTTGTTATCTCTGATGCTTTGGCAGGTTCCGGTATTGACGCTATCCAGATTCGACTACTCGGTGATCTGTTAAAAGTAGACACTGAATAACACTGGGACGTGGGCAACGAGACATGAGTAAGGTTATTTATAAAAGCATTACCGATAACCTGCTTGCTGCCCACCAGATATTTACCCCTTTATTGGCTTCCCTTGCAGCTCTCTCTACTCTCGTCTTATTAATTTCACCGCTGCCTAGCCAAGCTAGGCCGGGGCCGCCGCTCACTGATCGTCAATCCATCGCCAATGTCATTTTATTTATTGGCGATGGCATGGATGAACATCAAATTACTATGGCTAGGAATTACCTCTACGGTCCCACAGAATCATTTGCCATGGAAAAAATGCCTGTTCTCAGTTCAGTCCGGATACAAACTCTCCGTGAAGACAACCCAAAACAGTATCTACATGTAGCAGATAGTGCCAACACGGCCAGCACACTGGCTACCGGGATGCTCACCAGCAAGGGACGTATTGCTACTGCAGCGGTATCAAACAAGGCACACAAAACTATCCTTGAAGAAGCACAACAGAATGGCTATAGAACTGGGCTAGTCTCCACTGCCAGCCTCACAGATGCTACACCCGCAGCCTTTGCCTCTCATTCACCTCATCGCGGCTGTAAAAGCCCCAAGAATATGAAGACCGAATACCCGTTCATACCGCCAACCCAGCAATGTACCCACAATCAAAAAGCGCAGGGTGGTGTTGGCTCCATTGCCGAGCAACTGGCCACAGCCAATGTCGATGTGTTGCTGGGGGGTGGAAGACATTTTTTTGATCAACGTGTAGGGGGAAAAGCACTACTGAAAACAACTCGAAGCCAAGGTTACACCTTACTGGAAAACACAGCAGATTTACTGGCAGAATCTGGTAGCGATAAATTATTACTGGGGTTATTTTCTTCAAAAAACCTCCCAGTAGAATGGGTGGGTGATGATAATCGCCATGCCGAGCTCATCACGACAAATGACGAAGGTGGTGCGGTTTTCCCCACACCATTTGGATGCCAACCAAACCCTCTCCATGCTGAACAGCAAACCCCCTCTTTAACCCAGATGACCAAAAAAGCGTTGAGTGTATTATCAAAAAATAATACCAAGGGGTTTTTTCTAATGGTCGAAGGCGCCTCCATCGACAAACAATCACATGCAAGAAATCCCTGTGGCCAGATAGGCGAGCTTCGCGCATTTGATCAAGCCGTCGCGAAAGGAAGAGAGTTTGCCGCGAAACATCCAAACACCCTGGTGATCGTGACAGCAGACCATGGCCAAGCGGGGCAGATAATTCCACTGCCAGAAAGCTATCAAATAGCGAGCGAAGCCATGCACATGCCCCAATATCCAACAGGTTACTATGCCGTGCTGAAAACCTTGTCGGGAGAATTGATGGGCATCAGTTACGCCACCAATGCATCACCACAAGGTCTTTGGGAAATGCACACAGGCACCAATGTTCCGGCTTTTATGGAAGGCCCAGGATTAGACGATGTACCAATTACTATCGACCAACGCTATATCCATGGCCTTATGCGACGACATTTGAAGCTAGAGAGACCCCTTCAAGAAAACCCCTGATATTTCTCGCAAACCGCTTCTCAGAACATCAGTTTAAAAAAACCTGATAGGCAGGATTGTCCGTTTCCTCAACCCAGCTATAACCTAGGTCATCGAGAAACTCCGCCACCTTTTTGTGCTCACTAACCGGTACCTGTAAACCAGCCAGAACTCGGCCATAGGCAGAACCATGGTTACGGTAATGGAACATGGAGATATTCCAGCGGCCACCCAGCTTGTTCAAGAACTGCATTAATGCGCCCGGACGTTCGGGGAACTCGAACCGGTAAACCACTTCATCGGTTGCTTCCTCGGCACGCCCGCCCACCATATGGCGAATATGCAGCTTGGCAATTTCATTATCGGTCATATCCACCAAGGGATACCCCTTACCCTGAAGGTCAGAGACCAACGCAAAACGATCTTCATCGGACATTACTTGAACGCCCACAAAAATATGCGCCTGGGAAGGGTCTCCCATGCGGTAATTAAATTCGGTGATATTACGCTTACTCAAGGCGGCACAGAATTTTTTAAAGCTGCCGGGCTGTTCAGGAATTGTAACAGCCAGAATTGCTTCACGCCGCTCACCAATTTCGGTACGCTCAGAAATATAACGAAGTCGATCAAAGTTGATATTGGCACCACTATCCACCGCCAATAACACCTGCCCCTTTACGCCAGAACGCTCTACGTATTTTTTCAACCCAGCCACACCCAGTGCACCCGATGGCTCACAGATAGAACGAGTGTCATCAAAAATATCTTTAATGGCAGCGCTGATTTCATCCGCCGAAACCGTTACCACTTCGTCCACGGTATGTTTCAGCACCCTAAATGGCTCCTTACCAATTTGAGCCACCGCCGTGCCATCCGCAAAAATACCCACTTGCTTCAAACGTACCCGACGTCCAGCTTCCATGGCTGCAGCCAAACAAGCCGCATCATCTGGCTCCACAGCAATAACCTTCACCTCGGGGCGAACGTATTTGATATAGGCCGCCATACCGGCACACAAACCACCGCCGCCAACAGGAATAAATACCGCATCCAATGGACCAGAAACCTGCCGTAAAATTTCCATGGCGATGGTGCCTTGTCCGGCGATAACATCCGGATCATCAAAAGGGTGGATATACGTCATACCCTTTTCAACTACCAACTTCTGAGCATAATCTGAAGCTTCATCATAGGTATCACCACGCAATACCACTTTGGCACCATGGGCTTTTACAGCATTCACTTTAATCTGAGGTGTCGTACTGGGCATCACAATGGTCGCTTTTACGCCCATTTTTTTTGCCGACATGGCCAAGCCCTGTGCATGATTTCCCGCAGAAGCTGCCACCACACCCTTGGCCAATTGTTCATTACTAAGCGACAACATCTTGTTGTAAGCACCACGCAGTTTGAATGAAAATACGGGCTGTAAATCCTCCCGCTTCAGCAATACCTGATTGCCAATGCGCGAAGAAAGTTGTGCTGCCTCATCAATGGGAGTTTCCACCACCAAATCATAGATGCGAGCGTTGAGGATGCGTTTTACGTAGCTTTCGGGCATAGGTCTAGTGCACTTCTTGTTAGACGCCTTTTTTAAAGGCTATAAAAACCAATAGTAAAGGCAAAGCCTGTACTGATCCACATTATCTGTCCTTTCAGGCACTGATCCGTATAATCATCCACTGAATCCACCACTATTTGAATAGCAGCGACTTGCCATGACATCAAATACGAAACTAAACCCCCAAGATGCCCTAAAAAAAGCGGTCGCCCAAGCTGCGGTGGATTACACCCTGAGCAAAATAGATGACACCAGCATCATCGGTATCGGCACAGGCTCAACGGCCAACTTTTTTATCGACCTGCTCGCCGAGCACAAAGCGAAAATTGCTGGAACCGTTGCCAGCTCAGAGGCCTCAGCAGACCGATTAAAGCAACATGGTCTTCCCGTCTACGATTTAAACGCCGTCAATGAAGTCACCATTTATGTGGACGGTGCCGACGAAACAAACCCACACCTGGAATTAATTAAAGGGGGCGGTGCCGCACTGACGCGGGAAAAAATTACCGCAGCCGTTGCCAAAGAATTTTTATGTATTGCCGATGGCTCTAAATGGGTCGATCACTTGGGGGAATTTCCCTTACCTGTTGAAGTGATCCCTATGGCCCGCAGCCACGTGGCAAGAGAGTTAGTCAAACTCGGTGGCGACCCAGTTTATCGCGAAGGTGTGATCACCGATAACGGCAACGTGATTATTGATGTTCATCACCTGCACCCTATTAGCCCAGCACGAGAGTTAGAAGAGAAAATAAATAATATTACCGGTGTGGTGACAAACGGATTGTTTGCCTTAAGACCGGCGGATGTTTTAATGCTCGGCACGAAAGATGGGGTTAAGACGATTTATCCAGAGAAATAACGAACGAAAAAAATTCCTTTTTTTATTTCTTTAAATAGGGTCAAAATTTTAGTTTTACTTTGACCCTAATTTTACTTCACGAAACAACTTCACTAAAAATGACACGGTCACATCACCGCCAATGGCGGCTCATTCAATGCGGCAAACTGCTCGCGCAGCTCAAGGATATGTTCGCTCCAATAGCGAACGGTGTTGAACCAAGGAAAGGCCATGGGAAATGCGGGGTCTTGCCAGCGTTTGGCTATCCATGCGGCGTAGTGAATCATTCTTAATGTGCGCAGAGCTTCAATCAAGCGAAGCTCTCGCGGATTAAAATCAAAGAATTCGTTATAACCATCAACAATTTCCGACAGCTGCGCTGTTTGGCGGTCTCTTTGCCCCGAGAGCAGCATCCAAATATCCTGCACTGCAGGTGCCATACGGGCATCATCCAAATCCACAAAATGCGCATTGTCGTCCCGCCACAAAATATTGCCGGAGTGGCAATCACCGTGGACACGAATATGTTCAACTGCGCCGGTATTGGCAATATTTTCATCCACGGCCTGCATGACATCATGTACTAGAGAGTCGTAGGAAGCTTTTAATTCTTGCGGAATAAATTGTTCACTAATCAGCGTAGAGGCTTCGTGCCCAAAGGTCTGACTGTCCAGTGTAGGGCGATATTTGAAAGGGTTTACCGCACCGACGGCATGTATTCTCCCTAACAGCTTGCCCAGCAGATACAGATTATCGAGGTTATCCAGCTCTGGGCCGTGTCCACCCTTGCGAGGGAATAGTGCATACTGAAAGCCTTTGTATTCAAACAGGCTCTGACCCGCCTCATTCACCATGGGGGCTACCACCGGCAACTCTTGTTCTGCCAGCTCAAAACAAAACTTGTGTTCTTCAAGAATTTGCTCGGTACTCCAGCGATTAGGCCGATAGAACTTACCGATAATCGGCGTTTGATCTTCGATACCAATTTGGTAGACCCGATTTTCGTAGCTGTTTAGGGGGAAGAGCCGCCCATCGCTGATATGCCCCTGACTCTCCATTGCATCCAGAATAAAATCTGGCGTAAGGGTATCAAAGGGATGCGTGATTGGATCTATCGCCGCGGGATCTTTAGCCGAAGAGGCATCATCAATCGCTCTATTCCCATCTGGCTCGTCCATATTCCCACCGCTCACAGAAGTTAATCCTTTTTCTATTGATCGTTATTTACTTACTCGTTTAATCATTGTTTGCCGTGATGAGCTTCTGGTTGCGTTTTACCACTGGAATAACAATCACTAATGCCAGAATCCAGACAATACAGGTCAGTATGTAAGGTAAGACATAACTGCCTCCCACCACCAGTGATCCCACAGCAGCAATACCGGCAACGTTACCGAGAATCTGCATGGTGGCGATTAATGGCGTGTACTTACCACTACCGCTATCCAATTTGGCGGTTAACCCCATGCCGTAGGCAGCAGCAAAGTTCCAGGCACCCCCCACAAGACAAAAGGCAAAGATCAGGCTTATTTGCTCTGGCCAAAGCTGGAAAACGCCCATCACCAATACTGTCACGGCAATGCCCAAGGAGATCACTATAGGTTTGGTATAACTGGAACGAGTGGCCATCAATGCCGCAAGCAAAGAACCCAGCCCACTGGCAAATATCAAAATTATCATCACGCCACCGCCTTCTGTCGCGGCAAAATCAAGGCGGGAAGCTATCGGTTCTATAGCATTACGTACGGTACTACCTCCCACAAACACCAATAGCAGTATTAACAGTATGATAAAAACAGCGGTAGGGTTTTGCTCCGTCATAGCATTTTTCAGACTGGCACGTTTACCATTTCTCGGCATCATCGTACCGAGCAAGAGAGTAATAAACGACAATGCTGACACGGCCATTAATGCTTCATGAAAGGTCGTCCCCCTGACAATCAGCTGAGGTAACAGGTAGCTCACAATGCCAACGGTAGCAGTTTGAGCAGTAAGTGCCAGTGCATAGTTCCGTGTGAGATTTCTGGTGTCACCCAAGCAGGCAATGGCTACGGCATAACCAAGCCCAACGAAGAAACCCGCCAAGGCCTGGCAGATCAATAGGACAGTAAAACCCGAAACAAAAACAGGCAGCAAAAAAGCCAACAGGCTCATAAACCCACTAATAAAGATCAGTCGCTGCCAATGGGCAATACGAATAAATAAAATAGAAAGTGCTGTCGCCAAACCTACGCCACCCAAAAAAACTCCGCCAAGCAGCCAAACCTGTGACTGCACAAGACCGAGATCTTTTACTGCTAGACCCAACATCAATGGCATGTTGATGAAATACATCATGGAACAGACGCAGATTAATATGGCGGCCAGACGCACTCTAAAGCTGTTTACATCGGCATGTTTTTTTTCGAACAGAATTGAAGACATCGACTAACCCTAAATTCCCATTGTTAAAAATTGATTGTTCTTAAAAGCGATGCGTACTTTGATGGCTGACAAGTCAAATGTCCAGATGGTGATGCCGGCTCGTCAGCTTCCGGCTGATGTCATGGCAACCAAATGTCATTGTTTTGTCATAAAACCACCATCGGGATGAAATATTTCCACAGTATCGTAACCACATGACAAAAAAAGACGAAAAAAGAGACAAGTTATGACACAAGAAAATGAAGCAATAAAAAATAACACCTTTGTTAACGTGCTGATGGAACAACAAGCCAATAATTTTTATGTCGAAATGGATGACTCGGGTGAGCAGGTATACCACTGGATTGATACCCGTGTAGATATGCTCTCCAGCAGTAAACTATGGAGCATTCTCCGCCAATGTGAAGCATCCGATCGATATATGGACTTAGCGTTTACCGATGCGATTACTAACGAGCTTATCAATCGCCAGGATTGCGGTCGTAGCCCCGTGCTGAGAATGCAATAACCTGCCCAAAAACCCCGCTATCGCTACCATGAGCCCTACCCGCCTGCTCCTTCCCAGCTGGCATTCAGTCAGCAGATACAAACTCGAAGCGTTTAAAGGTTTTACCATCACGCTCAATAGTTTCATCAAACATCAAAAGTGGCCGAACCCAAAGGCTGCGATCACCATAGAGAGTACGGTAAACCACATACTCTTCTTCTGTTTCGCTATGGCGAGCAATATCAGACACCTCATATAAATCGCCCTTGAAGTGTTTATAAATTCCTTTTTTGATCATTAATCGTTAACGCCTCTTTTAGTTTTGATACCATCGTGGTTGATGTTCAGGAGAATAACAGGAATATCCATATGAGCCGCTATCTAGATGATTTTAATCTCGGGGAATTATTTAAAGCCGAGAGTTTCACCCTGAATGAAACAGAAATAGTGGATTTTGCTCTGCGGTATGATCCACAACCTTTTCATACAGAGATAGAGGCCGCAAAAAGTGGCCCCTATGGCGGACTTATTAGTAGCGGCTTTCAAACCTTAACCCTATGCTTTTGCCGAATGGTGCAATCCGGCGTTTTTAATACTGTCAGTATGGGCGGCCCAGGTATTGAAGAGGTGAAATTTTTATTGCCCGTACGCCCTGGCGATACGATTTACCCTGAAGCAGAAATACTGTCAATCAAACCCTCTCACTCTAAACCCGACAGAGGCATCATGAAAATTCAGTACAGAGGTTTTAATCAGAACGGTGATGAGGCGATCAGTTTTATTATTGTGATGGTAGGTAAACGCAAGACCTAACGTCTACCCTGTCACTACACTGACCTTGCAGTCACCATTACCTGGCAACGACGCAAGTATTCACTGAAATCACATCAACTAACTCGACGGTGAGAGTATCACCCGAGCATAGCGGCCCAACGCCCGCAGGGGTACCCGTCAGCACAATATCTCCAGGCATTAATGTAAAGTATTGGGAAATATAGGTGATTAACGGTAATACTGGGGTGATCATCTGGCGAGTGTTTGACGCCTGCTTGACCTTACCATTGATCGTTAAGCGCAGCTCCAAACTTTGCAAGTCAGCCACCTGAGATCGATCCACAAAAGCCGAGGCCGGACAAGCACCATCAAAGCCTTTGGCTTTATCCCATGGGTGTCCCTTTTGTTTAAACTGGGACTGCAAATCACGGAGAGTCAGATCCAAAGCTACACCAACACCAATAATGGCGCCTGCAGCTTGTTCTTCATTACAGTCTGTCAGTTGCTCGCCAATTAAAACGGACATCTCTGCCTCGTAGTGACAAGCACCAAATGCCAAGGGAATAGCTACAGGTTCTTCTAAAGGCACTAAGGCGCTGGCCGGCTTAAGAAAAATCACGGGCTCATCGGCACGCTGACTGCCCATTTCAGCAACATGATCGCTATAATTAAGGCCCACACAAATCACTTTTCCCACAGGAATTTGCTGCGAACCGCCATCGACAAAATGAACACAGTGGTCAAAATAGCGCTTCATATGGGTTCCTTGCCATCATTGAAGGCCAACCAGCCTTTGACGACTCGGTAGATATACCAAAGACCCACCACAGCCCAGATTAAAAAGCCGACAAGTACTATGGCTAACAACCAACCGAGGATCATACCCAGCAGCGCATACCAGAAGGTTTTAATCTGCCAGGTAAAGTGGGCTTCAAGGTATGTGCCCTTTACTTCATCGCGTTTGAGATAATTAAGAATTAATCCGACGATAGCCGTTACACCTACCACCAAACTGATAGCCTGAAGAATATAGACTAGTTGCGTCAGATTTTTTAGATTGTCGTCAACTTCTGCCGCTGTACTGACCCACTCAGTAGCCCCATTAACTCCCATAGTCTTTTCAGGTTGAGACATCACCTGATTAATTTCCTGCTTATTGTCATCCTGACTTGAATTATCTGTCATGGTTGGGCCTTATGAATGGGCCCTTAAAAAATGGACCCTGATAAATTGCTCGTTATGAACTCAGTACATCCACCACTTTACCGGGATTCATTATGCCCTTGGGATCAAACACTTGTTTAATCTGGCGCATCAACTGTAGTTCCGTCTCCGTGCGAGTGTAGCCTAGGTATTCTTTCTTCAAAAGACCGACACCATGTTCAGCCGACACACTGCCATTAAACGCCTTAATCAATGCCGCCACCTGTTTGCTGACACCACCACATAGCTTAGTGAAATCTTCGACAGAAAGGTCATCCGGCTTCAAAATGTTCAGGTGCAGATTGCCATCACCAATATGACCAAACCAGACGATTTCAAAATCTGGATACTGCTCAGCCACTAGGACATCGACCTTTTCAATAAAGCCCGACATTTGGGACACACTGACACTGATATCATTTTTGTAAGGCTTCCACTGAGACAGGGTTTCAGACATATCCTCACGTAATCTCCATAGGTTTTCTGCCTGAGACAAGCTTTGGCTGATCACACCATCTTCCACCCAACCCTCTTCCATACAAGTTTCAAACAACGCCATGGCACATTCCAGCTCTGCCTCAGAAGACTGCTCAAATTCGATCAATGCATAAAAAGGTGACGCAGTTTCAAAAGGTGCCGGCACTTCACTGTGTGCTATCACCTTTTCCATGCCGTTATGGGTAAAAAATTCAAACGCGGTGAGATCCATTCCTTCATTAAAGGTTTTTAGCACGCCCATAATGCTGGGAAAATCCACGACACCCAACACCATTACACTCAACGCCTGAGCCTTGCGTGTTAACCGCATAGAAGCCTCCGTAATAATACCTAACATACCCTCGGAGCCAATAAACAAATGACGAAAATCCAGCCCAGTATTATTTTTTACTAAGCCGTGGTTTAACTCTAATATATTGCCGCTACCATCCACCACTTTCAGGCCCATCACCCAATCACGGGTCATGCCATAACGAATAACCTTAATACCACCGGCATTGGTCGCAATATTGCCGCCAATTTGGCTTGATCCAGCAGATGCAAAATCTACAGGATAAAATAGTCCTTTTTCCTCAGCAAAGTCTTGGAGCTGATAGGTGACCATGCCGGCCTCGACCGTTACGATGCGGTCCACCTCATTAAATGCCACCACCTTCTTCATGCGATCCAGAGCAATCACGATTTCGCCATTGACGGCAACCGCTCCGCCACTCAGGCCAGTTCGACCACCCGAGGGCACCACTGCAAGGTTTTCAGCATTGGCCAACTGCACAATTGCCTGCACTTCTTCAGTCGTTCCCGGTAGCACCACCACACCGGGAGCTGGCTGCCAGACAGTGGTTCGATCTACGCCATATTGTTGGAAGGACACCTCGTCCGTCAGTACCCGTTGCTCACCGACAATGTCGCGTAACTTTTCAATAGTGGAGGCTGTAATGGCCATTGTAAACATCTCCAAAAAGGGCAGTTATCAAGGGGCGTGCATGTTATCATAGCCACCCTTTTTTTTAGATAGCTGAAGCGTTACTTATTGTCATCGCTTCATAATGTTGACACGGACGATACAAGAAATAGCCCAAGAGAATAATATGGCCAATACTGCCCTCAGCTTTTCGTTAGACAAAGCCAAAATCAAAATACTGTTACTTGAAGGTGTTCACCCCTCAGCTGTAGAAACCCTAGAAGCTGCGGGTTATACCAGTGTGGAATATATAAAATCTGCGTTACCTGAAGATGAGTTGGTAGCGAAAATTAAAGATTTTCACTTTGTGGGTATTCGCTCACGCTCTCAACTCACCCGAAGGGTGTTTGAAGCCGGCAAAAAGCTTATCGGTGTTGGCTGTTTCTGTATTGGTACAAACCAAGTTGACCTTCAGGCTGCAACAGAACATGGCGTCGTCGTCTTTAATGCCCCCTACTCCAACACCCGAAGCGTTGCGGAGTTGGTTATTGCCGAAACCATTATGTTGATGCGCGGCATTCCAGAGAAAAGTGCTGCGGCCCACCGAGGCACTTGGCTGAAGTCTGCCACAGATTCTTATGAAGTCCGCGGCAAAACCCTTGGCATTATTGGCTATGGCAATATCGGCAGCCAAATCAGCGTGATGGCTGAATCCATGGGAATGCGAGTCAAATTTTATGATGTCGTCACCAAGTTACCACTGGGTAATGCCGAACAAGTAGCCGATCTCAAGGTACTATTAGGCAGTTCAGATGTGGTCTCTCTGCATGTACCGGACACTGAAGCCACTCGCTATATGATGGGCCCGGATGAACTCGGCGCCATAAAAAAAGGCGGCATACTAATCAACGCCGCCCGCGGGCAAGTTGTTGATATCGATGCGTTGAGCGCTCTACTAGAAAGTAAACACCTAGCCGGCGCGGCTATTGATGTATTTCCTTCAGAGCCAAAATCCAATCAGGAAGAGTTTATTTCACCCCTGAGGAAATTCGACAATGTGATTCTGACGCCACATATTGGTGGTTCTACACAGGAAGCACAGGAAAATATTGGTTTAGAAGTTGCTGAAAAAATAGCTCGATACAGCGACAGCGGCACAACGATTAGTGCCGTTAATTTTCCCCAGGTTTCACTACCACCACACTCAGGAACACACCGACTGTTGCATGTTCATCACAATGTACCGGGCATCATGACATCAATAAATCAGGTGTTCTCTGACAACAACATCAATATCTGTGGGCAACACCTGCAAACCACTGAAAAAATAGGTTACGTAGTGTTAGACGTGGATGCCGAATACAGTGATATAGCACTAAAAGCGCTGAAACGCATTGACGGCACGATGCGTTGCCGTGTGTTGTTTTAAACAAATATTTATTTTATATAAAAAAGGGGCTAATAAAGCCCCTTTTTTATTCTGAAATAAATACTGTTAATTTATTTTTTTAAAAACTTTATCTCTCAACCAAATCCCTTCATTCACCATATGGTGTTGCGCCCCTCGAACAATCTCTATATCAATATTACAAAACTTTCTCTCTAATTCTTTTATATTATATTCCCATGCCACTGTTCTATCACAGTCTCCCTGTACAACCTTTAATGGATAATCATTGGGTGGAAGCGCAGCAAACTCTTCCGTCCAACGCTTCATCGAACCCACCCATTCAAGGGGAATGTATAGCGTTTGCAGGGGATCATCGTTAGCTAAAAACTGATTGAACTCTTCATTTGCTGTATTGGGGTATAACTTTCTTTTTATTTTATTTAAAAACCGATGTAACAATTTATAAAGATAGAGGCTTTTTTTCCAACTCCGAGGATGAATTAACGGGGCAAGTACGACCACATGCTCAAGATCGTTCTGATAGTGATGGGGTTTAGCCGCCATAATGTATTTAATTAAAATAGCACCCCCAGTACTCTGACCAACCGCCCTCCAGGGTTTGGGGAAATGTGTTTCACAACCCTGTAATAAATCAGAAAAAATATCGACATAATGATCAAAGCTCTCAATGGTTACCCGCTCACCACTAGATAAGCCGTGACCGGGTAAATCAAAAGCGACGACGGCATAACCAAGCGTTAAAAGGTGGCGAATCAAATGTCCATAAAGACCAACATGGTCAAAATATCCATGCACAACAAAATAAGTGCCCCTCGGGTTTTCAGGAACCCAATACTGCGTAGCCAGCTGAAAACCTGAAGAAAAAAAAGTGCCCAAACAATGGCGAACAGGCATTAACTCTGAAGACATCGACAAGTTGTAGTGATCCACGTAACTGGATTCATCTACCGTTTTATCTGTACGATCGAGCGACACATCAAAAACCAATGTTTGTAGGCCGTCACGTACCTTTGTTAATTGCTCAGAGCTCAGAGACATTGAGTTATAGTATCCACGACGTTAAGGTAAAGTTAAGTTCAGTTCATCTATAATCGCAAACCACACCTAAATGGCAAGTATTTTAGTTTAACGTACTGATTCCAACATCTTGTCACCACAAGTAAATTTAGCGATAAAATACTGTTAATTCTCAAAGAAGAAACTAAGAGAATGCAAATAATACTACCCTAAAACTTGGCTAATATTTATATGAAGAAGTCCGACAAAAAAACTGAAAACTCCATCAGAGTCGCACTAACTGATGCCTGTGAAATCGCCCTTGAAGAAATTGATGGTTTTAAATGGATAACTCATTACGTTAGCTATAATAACTTCCCCGGCTCTTTGTCTATCATCTGCGTATTTGAAGACACTGAAAGCTTGGTAACGGCAAATAAATCGGGAGAAGACAGAATATTAATAGACCTTATTCAAGAAAAACTAGCGTCACAAAAGATTGTCATTAAAAATATAAAATCTACTGTTAGCTTTAATACAGTAGAAAATATCAAATCGCACTGAATAAACTTTCGTAGAGAAAAACGCCTCAAACCTTTATAAAGAAAGTAATGATCAAAGGCTACCCTCATGAAAATAATTCCGGCTATTTTTTTGTCTGCATTCATTACATTATTGATGCAGAATTTTGCGCAAGCGCAAGAAACCAAAACGTCTGAAACCATTACTCTCAACAAGTTACATTTTAAAACACAGCTTGTTTCAAAAAATAGCCTTTCAGGTGATGCTATTACCTTTTCTACCATCAATGGATTTCAGAAAAAACCCCGCAACGTATCTAACGCATGGGCAAACAACTACATAACGGCAGTGGCAACCAAAAAAACAGGTGAGATCACCTATCAAATTAACAGCCTTATAGAATACAAGGCTCATGATAAGCGTTTATATAAAGAAGTTGTTTACAACACAGCTACTAGCCAGAAATCAAAAGAAGCCACGATTTTAAATCACAGCATCTCCTGCCAGGGCAGCGCCTATAGTGGATGCATACATAAAGAACATGTTGCCTTTACTGTCGACTCAACACTGATAGAAAACATGGCCAACAGCTATACAGAAGACTCACAAAATAAATGGCGCTATCGATTGTCACCTAAAAGAGGTCGAAGCTATTCAGCGTACTTATTTATCGCAGAAATTTCTGCCTTAGTGGATGCGGTAAAAGAATATCAAAAACCTTAGTGCAAAAAAAGGGCGGTGATTTTAGCCGCCCTTTTTTATTATATTTGGATCAAATCCTCTCGACTAAATCCTAGCTACAACAACTCACCATTTAAATAGTTCTGGAACATTTTCTCCAGACTAACCGGAGTAATTTTACTGGCATTACCCGCCGTACCAAACGCTTCGTATCGGGCGATACAAATATCTTTCATTGCCTCAGTAGTTGCCGCTAGATATTTGCGTGGATCAAACTCAGCTTTATTGTTCGCCATGAATTGGCGTACAGCGCCCGTAGAAGCTAATCGCAGGTCGGTATCGATATTAATTTTTCGCACGCCGTGCTTAATGCCTTCAACAATTTCTTCTACTGGCACACCATAGGTTTCAGGAATATCACCACCAAACTCATTAATCACTGCCAACCATTCTTGGGGAACGGAAGAAGAACCGTGCATCACCAAGTGGGTGCTTGGGATACGAGCATGAATTGCCTTGATGCGATCAATGGCCAGAATATCACCGGTTGGCGGGCGAGAAAATTTATACGCTCCATGTGAGGTACCAATGGCAATGGCCAGTGCATCTACTCCCGTTTTTGCTACAAAGTCTGCTGCTTCTTCTGGATCTGTCAGCATTTGATCGTGGGATAGTATGCCTTCAGCACCGACACCATCTTCTTCACCGGCCTGGCCAGTTTCTAATGACCCAAGGCAACCCAATTCACCTTCTACAGAAACACCACAGGCGTGGGCCATTTCAACTACCCGGCGTGTTACTTCAACATTGTATTCATAAGATGCCGGTGTTTTTCCGTCTTCTTCCAGTGAACCATCCATCATTACCGAACTAAAACTCAACTGGATAGAACGCTGACAAATAGCAGGACTGGTACCGTGATCCTGATGCATACATACTGGAATATGGGGAAATTCCTCGATAGCAGCCAGAATCAGGTGACGTAGAAAAGGTGCACCCGCATATTTTCTGGCGCCTGCTGATGCTTGAACAATGACGGGTGAGTTGGTTTGGTCTGCGGCTTCCATAATAGCGCGCATTTGTTCCAAATTATTCACATTAAATGCTGGAACACCGTAATTATTCTCAGCCGCATGGTCCAAGAGTTGGCGCATTGAAATGAGTGCCATTATTCTGCTCCTTTTTCATCATTGGTTACTGGTATGGTAGCAGTGGGTTGTTACCAAACCATTGCGGCAGTCGTGCCGCGAATTTTGTTTTACGTTGTAATTGTCATGCCTCGTTGTCGCAACTAGCTTAACCGTTAGCCCGGGCTTCCAGTACGGCAACTGCTGGCAACACCTTGCCTTCTACATATTCCAAAAAGGCCCCACCACCAGTGGAAATATAGGAGACTTTATCCGCGATACCATATTTATCTACTGCCGCCAGCGTATCTCCTCCACCCGCAATGGAAAAACCTTCACTCGCTGCAATGGCTTCAGCAATAATGCGGGTTCCTTCACCAAACTGATCAAACTCGAACACGCCCACCGGGCCATTCCAGATAATAGTTCCTGCACTTTTCAAGATCGCTGCCAGTTGTTTTGCTGTATCAGGACCAATATCAAAAATCATATCATCATCGGCAACATCTGCTGACAATTTCAGCGTCGCCTCGGCAGATTCTGAAAATGCTTTACCCACCACAACATCACTGGGCAAAGGAATACTGGTTTTAGCCATGAGTTTTTGTGCTTCTGGAATCAGGTCATGCTCACAGAGTGAGCGACCAACGGGCAATCCATTGGCCGCCAAAAATGTATTGGCAATGCCACCGCCAACAATGAGTTGATCCACTTTATCTGAAAGTGTTTCTAGCACGGTTAATTTAGTCGAAACTTTGGAGCCACCCACAATGGCCACCAAAGGACGTGCAGGATTAGCCAAAGCTTTTTCCAAGGCATTCAGTTCACCGACTAATAACGGTCCCGCACAGGCTACAGGGGCATATTTTGCGACACCATGTGTGGATGCTTGGGCACGGTGGGCCGTACCGAAAGCATCCATGACAAAAATATCACATAGGGAAGCGTAGGCTTTAGCAAGGGTTTCATCGTCTTGCTTTTCCCCGGGGTTAAAGCGTACATTTTCCAGCAACGCCAGTTCTCCCCCCTGTAACTCAAAGCCAGTCTTCCAATCGGAAATGATTTTCACGTCAGTGCCCAGTAGTTGACCAAGATGATGGGCTACGGGTTTCATAGAAAATTGCTGATCAAATTCACCTTCCGTCGGACGACCTAGGTGTGACATCAGAATAACTTTTGCACCGGCGTCCATTGCCATTTTGATCGTGGGCAATGCTGCTCGTATACGCGCATCTGAGGTCACTACGCCATCTTTTATTGGCACATTGAGGTCTTCTCGAATGAGTACCCGCTTACCTGACAAATCCAAATTTGCCATATTGATTACATTCAATGTCATGCTTTTATTACCTTTGCTTCTCTGGGTCTACCAGCCAGTGATGTACTAGCTCTACCATTCGGTTGGCATACCCCCATTCGTTGTCAAACCAGATTAAAACCTTCACCAGCCGTTGACGGCTAACACGAGTCTGGCTGGCGTCAACAATGCCACTACGTGGATCATGATTAAAATCACAAGAAGCTAGCGGCTCTTCGGTATATCCCAAAATTCCAGCTAAAGACCCATTGGCCGCCTGTTGTAACACCCGATTAACGGTAGCTGTATCCACATCGGTTTTGAGTAATACCGACAGGTCAATCACAGATACATTAATAGTCGGTACACGCATGGCTTGTGCTTCAAAACACCCTGACAAATTTGGCAGCATTCGATCAATGCCACGAGCCAACTCCGTATCTACAGGAATAATAGACTGAATAGCCGCACGGGTTTTTCTTAAATCGGTGTCATGATAAGCATCAATAACCGGCTGATCGTTCATAGCCGAATGGATCGTAGTAATGACACCACCGTCAACATCAAACACTTCATTCAGCGTCTTAATCACCGGAACTACACAGTTGGTGGAACAGGATGCATTGGAAATAATGGTTTCATGACCCGTTAATGTGCTTTCGTTCACGCCCATCACAATAGTGGCATCAACCGTAGGCTCGGCCGGTTGAGAGAACACGACCTTCTTTGCTCCTGCTAACAGATGTAACTCAGCCGTTTTACGATCGGTAAAAGTACCGCTGCACTCCAAAACCACATCAATCTTCAGCTCCGCCCAGGGTAACTGTTGAATATCTTCGTGGTGGAATACCGAAATAGCATCGCCATTGATGGTCAACACATCACCAGAAATGTCTACAGTGCCAGGAAAACGGCCATGGGTGGAATCATATTTCGTTAAATGCGCTATGGTTTTGCCATCAGCCGGCTCATTGATCGCCACCACTTGAATCTGCTCACAACGATTAGACTCATAAAGCGCGCGCAGCACGGAACGCCCGATACGGCCATAGCCGTTAATCGCTGCACGAATCAATGATCCCGCCCTTGCTCTAGACCCATTACCCGTTCCTGTCTTTATTAAAGTTGTGACCTAACAGCCTTAACAACATTTTCCACAGTAAAACCAAAAAGCTTCATCAGCTGATCACCGGGTGCAGACTCGCCAAAAGTAGTCATTCCAACCACACGACCGTCAAGACCTACATACTTGTACCAGTAATCTGCATGGCCCGCTTCTACCGCAACACGCGTACGAACACTCGGGGGCAGTACGGCATCACGATACGTTGATTCTTGTGCGGCAAAAATTTCAGCGCAAGGCATGGAAACAACACGAACTTTGACACCCTGAGCAGATAATTCATTAGCTGCATCCATTGCCAACTCGACCTCTGATCCAGTGGCAATAATAATGGCGTCCAGCTCACTGGAAACATCACGCAACACATAACCGCCGCGGGCAACGTTACCCAATTGTTCACTATTTCTATGCTGAGGAGCTAAACTCTGACGACTAAATATCAAGGCACTAGGGCCATCTCTGCGCTCAATAGCACTCTTCCAACACACTGAGGATTCCACCGTATCACAGGGGCGCCAAGTATGCAGATTAGGCGTAGAGCGCAGCGAAGTCAGTTGCTCAACAGGTTGGTGCGTGGGGCCGTCTTCTCCTAGGCCAATTGAGTCATGAGTGTAAACAAAAATACTTTTTTGTTTCATCAAGGCCGCCATACGTACCGCATTGCGGGCATACTCCATAAACATCAGGAAGGTTGCACCGTAAGTCACAAACCCACCATGTAGCGTGATGCCATTCATCATGGCACTCATACCAAACTCTCGAACACCATAGAAAATATAATTGCCGGAAGCGTCATCTGCGCTGACACCTTTAGAACCAGACCAAAGAGTAAGATTGGATCCTGCTAAATCAGCGGAACCACCCAATAGCTCTGGCAACAATGGACCATAGGCGTTAAGGCAATTCTGGGAAGCCTTGCGCGAAGCTACTTTCTCCATAGTTTGCTGACACTGGCTAATATAAGCGTCAGCTTTTTCGCTGAAATCGGAAGGTAATTCGCCCTTAACTCGGCGCTCAAATTCTGCCGCTAATTCTGGATGGGCTGTACGATAGCTCGCTAATTTTTTATCCCAAGCTGCCTGCGCAGCCGAACCTTTTTTGACGCCATTCCAGCCATCATAAATCTCAGAGGGCACATCAAAGGGTCTGTGCTTCCAACCCAACTGTTCGCGAACCAGTCTGATTTCATCCGCACCCAATGGTGCACCATGGCAATCTTCCTTACCCTGTTTACTGGGAGAACCAAAGCCAATGATAGTTTTGCAACAAATCAGTGTTGGCTTGTCTGTTTCCAAGCGCGCTATTTCAATAGCCGCTTTGATCGCATCAGAGTCATGTCCATCAACATTAGGGACCACCTGCCAGCCATAGGCCTCAAAACGGGCTGGGGTATTATCGGTAAACCAGCCTTCAACCTCACCATCAATCGATATGCCATTGTCATCATAGAAGGCGATCAACTTACCTAACTTTTGGGTGCCCGCAAAAGAAGAAACTTCATGGGAGATACCCTCCATCAGGCATCCATCGCCCAGAAAACAATAGGTGTAATGATCGACTACATCGTGGCTGGGGCGGTTAAATTGCGCCGCCAACACTTTTTCGGCCAGCGCCATACCTACTGCGTTACTAAGCCCTTGACCCAATGGACCCGTAGTTGTTTCAACGCCTGGCGCATAACCATATTCTGGATGCCCCGGTGTTTTTGAATGTAGCTGGCGGAAGTTTTTTAGCTCTTCAATGGGCAAATCATAACCACTTAAATGCAGCAGCGAATACAGCAACATAGAGCCATGACCATTCGACAAGACAAAACGATCACGGTTAGTCCAGCTGGGATCCGCTGGATTGTGGACTAAATAATCATTCCACAGCACTTCTGCTATATCTGCCATACCCATCGGCGCACCTGGGTGGCCACTATTGGCTTGTTGAACGGCATCCATACTGAGCGCACGAATTGCATTGGCAAGATCACGTCTTGAAGGCATTGAGGAAAGCTCCTGCTGGAAAACATTGAGAGGGGTTAAAAAAGGGACGCCATTTTCTCGCACTCACGCTGCCCAGTAAACAGTCAACACAGATATTTTATGCTATATCAATATATTTTGATATAGATTTTGAGTTGTGATAAAGTTCTACTCCATGACAAACGTTGCCCGCCAGATTGAAGCGCCTCATGTAATCCAGGCTGCGCTGCAAACCGAAACACTATCTGCCTTTTGCAAGGCTGCTGGTGATTCATTGCGCCTTGAGATTCTTCGTGTACTGCAACAAAACGCCTATGGTGTGCTCGAGTTGAGCGAGCTCTTTGAAGTCAAGCAGTCTGGAATGAGTCACCATTTGAAGGTCCTCGCTAATGCAGGGCTTGTCGTCACGCGTCGTGAAGGAAATACAATCTTTTATCGCCGCTCACCACTGCCGGTAAAAACACCCCTGCAAGAGCTACATCACAGCCTTTTTGTCACCATTGATCAACTCGAACTCTCCGCTGAGCTAGTGCAACGTATCCAGCAAATAAACTTGGAACGCACCCAAGCATCACGGGAATTTTTTGCACAAAACACCGACCTGTTTCATGCCAACCAAGATTTGATTGCGAGCTACGCTCAGTATGGAGAAATTGTCACTGAGTTTTTGGATACGACGCCACTCACAAAGAATAAAGTTCTTGAAGTAGGCCCAGGACAGGGTGGCTTTCTCCCGAATCTTTCCCGCCGATTTAAACAAGTGATTGCCCTAGACACCTCAGAAGAGATGCTCAACCTGTCACGAAAAACAGCTCGTGAACAACGGCTAACCAATGTGGAGTTTATTCATGGCGACACCGCTTTGGCTGTGCAACAACAGCTACTGGTAGACTGCATCACTCTTAATATGGTGCTACACCATACCCCCGATCCAGCAAATATTTTCAAAGATCTGGCCCTACTACTGACACAAAATGGTGCTCTATTAGTGACCGAACTATGCCATCACGATCAAAGCTGGGCACGTGAATCCTGCGGTGATTTATGGCTGGGATTTGAACCCAATGATCTTAGTAATTGGGCTGTTTCCGCAGGTCTTGAAGAAGGTGAAAGCCTCTATCTTGCCCAACGGAATGGCTTTCAGATACAGCTACGTCAGTTTTTTAAGAAAAGTAAGCGCTAACTTACAATTATAGGAACAGTATTTATGTCTAGTTATAGCCTGTTTACCTCCGAGTCTGTTTCAGAGGGCCATCCCGATAAAATGGCCGATCAGATATCCGATGCGGTGCTTGACGCTATCCTTAAAGATGACCCCCATTCCCGAGTGGCCGTAGAAACCATGGTAAAAACGGGCATGGCGATTATTGCCGGCGAAGTAAGAACAGACACCTATGTAGATTTAGAAGATATTGTCCGCGGTGTCATTATGGACATCGGCTACACCAGTTCTGATGTCGGTTTTGATGGCGCGTCCTGTGCCGTTCTCAATGCCATTGGCAAGCAGTCGCAAGATATTGCTGTCGGGGTAGATGAAGGTGAGGCAAAAGAACTCGGCGCAGGCGATCAGGGCCTGATGTTTGGTTATGCCACCAACGAAACCGATGTGCTAATGCCTGCACCCATTTACTACTCACACCGGTTAGTAGAGCGCCAAGCACAACTGCGAAAATGTGGTGCACTACCCTGGCTCCGTCCTGATGCCAAAAGTCAGGTGACCCTTCGCTACGCTGAAGGTAAACCCGTTGCAGTGGAGGCTGTGGTACTCTCCACACAGCACTCACCTGATATTTCTTTGGCCGAGCTACAAGAGGCCGTCCTTGAAGAAATTATCAAACCCGTACTACCACAAGAGTGGTTACATGCCGGTACCAAATACCACATTAACCCCACCGGACAATTCATTATCGGTGGACCCATGGGTGACTGCGGGCTAACCGGTCGAAAAATTATTGTTGATACCTACGGCGGCATGGCCCACCACGGTGGTGGCGCCTTCTCAGGAAAAGACCCATCCAAGGTTGACCGCTCCGCAGCTTATGCCGGACGCTATGTAGCAAAAAATATCGTTGCTGCAGGTCTAGCTGACCGCTGCGAAATACAAATATCCTATGCCATTGGTGTCGCAGAACCGACCTCTATCAGTGTGAATACTTTTGGGACAGGGAAGCTTAATGACGATGATATCGTTGCTTTAGTACGCGCCAATTTTGATCTTCGCCCACAGGGATTAATTGAAATGCTTGACCTCAAACGACCCATTTACCGAGCAACCGCTGCTTACGGGCACTTTGGCCGAGAAGAAGATAACTTTACTTGGGAAAAAACTGACAAAGTCGAGGCCCTCAAGGCCGCTCTTTAAGAAGACTTCTTATACCGTTAGAACAACCCCAGAGTAATTCTTACCAGAATATCGATGTTAAGGAATAAAAATGACCACAACGAACGACTATAAAGTAGCTGACATAAACCTCGCTGAGTGGGGTCGCAAAGAAATATCTATCGCCGAAACAGAAATGCCTGCGTTGATGGCTCTGCGTGATAGCTACCGTGCAGAACAGCCTCTGGCAGGAACAAAAATTTTGGGTTGTATTCATATGACCATCCAAACGGCTGTGTTGATCGAAACACTGGAAGCGCTGGGCGCCGAGGTTCGCTGGACCTCCTGTAATATTTTCTCTACTCAGGATCATGCTGCAGCCGCTATCGCTGCGAATGGGACGCCTGTTTTTGCCTGGAAAGGTGAAACCGAAGAGGAATACGAATGGTGCCTTGAGCAACAAGTTCTAAAAGATGGACAACCCTGGGATGCCAATATGGTTCTGGATGATGGAGGTGATTTAACGGCACTCCTTCACGAAAAATACCCACAGGTATTGGAAAATGTTCACGGTATCACCGAAGAAACGACAACCGGCGTTCACCGCCTGTATGACATGCTAAGCAAAGGCGAATTAAAAGTACCCGCCATCAACGTCAACGATTCGGTCACCAAATCAAAAAACGACAACAAATACGGCTGTCGTCATAGCCTCAATGATGCCATCAAACGCGCCACCGACCACCTTCTTGCAGGTAAAAAAGCATTGGTTATCGGTTATGGTGATGTGGGAAAAGGCTCCGCTCAATCCTTAAACCAAGAAGGTATGATAGTAAAGGTAACGGAAGTCGACCCCATTTGTGCCATGCAAGCCTGCATGGATGGTTTTGAAGTGGTTTCCACCTATCAAGATGGCGACGCTACAAAAGGTGTTAATACTCAATTGCTGGCGACCATAGACTTAGTCGTTACTTGTACAGGCAACTACAATGTTTGTGACGCTGATATTCTCGCAGCGTTAAAATCTGGGTGTGTAGTGAGTAATATCGGTCATTTCGATAATGAAATTGACACGGCCTTTATGCGTAAAACTTGGCAGTGGGAAGAGATCAAACCACAAGTACATAAAGTATTCCGCAACAAAGAGACAAACGACCACCTACTATTGCTATCCGAAGGTAGATTGGTCAATTTGGGTAATGCCACCGGACACCCGAGTCGCGTCATGGATGGTTCATTTGCTAATCAGGTTTTGGCACAAATTCATCTATTCAAACAAAAGTATGCCGACCAAGACAAGTCAACCCAAGCACAATTATTACGGGTGGAAGTACTGCCTAAAAAACTAGATGAAGAGGTAGCCGCTCATATGGTAAAAGGTTTTAGCGGTGTCATTACCCAGTTAAAACCGGAACAGGCCAAATACATCAACGTTCCCGTGGAAGGACCCTTTAAGGCTGATAGCTACAGATATTAATTTTTTAACTTCAGTTATCACGTCCGATTAACAAGGTATAAGTAACAAAAAAGAAAATGTTATGACTCATCACCACCTAAGCTTTGAGTTTTTTCCGCCAAAAACCCCGGAAGGCAGAAAAAAGCTCCACGATACCCATCAACAGTTGGCAAAATTCCAACCGGAATTTTTCTCTGTCACCTATGGTGCCGGCGGTTCCACTCGTGAATTTACACGTGACATTGTGCTCGAAATTCAGGGCGCCGGCTCCAGAGCTACACCCCACCTATCCATTGGTGGTGATAGTCGCGAATCAATTTTGGAGCTGCTACAAAATTATAAAGATGAGGGTATTAATCGTATTGTTGCCCTACGTGGTGACCTTCCCTCTGGTACGGGCGGTGCTAGTCAACTTGTTTACGCCAATGAGCTAGTGGCTTTTATTCGTGAGCATTTTGGCAATTTCTTTGAGCTGCTAGTTGCTGCATATCCGGAAATTCACCCAGAGGCAGAAAGCTATGAAAAGGATATTTACTGGCTGGGTAAAAAATTTGAAGCTGGGGCGAACCGTGCCATCACCCAGTATTTTTACAATCCTGACAGCTATTTCTATTTTCTGGATCAATGCCAAAAAGCGGGGATCGACCAGCCCATTATTCCAGGCATTATGCCAATCATTAACTATCAAAATCTAATTCGATTTTCCGATAGCTGTGGTGCAGATATTCCACGCTGGATTCGCCAGAGACTTCAACAATACGGGAATGACACAGAAAGCATTAAGGCCTTTGGTCTAGAAGTTGTCACCAACCTCTGCGAAAAATTATTGGCCAATGGCGCGCCTGGGCTACATTTCTACACCATGAACCAAGTCGATGCGAATGCTGCCCTATGTAAAAATCTGGGTTTTTCTGAAAACTAATGCGCGAAATTCGGGTTTTTACTCATCAATCCCTGGCCGCTGGTAAAGAGGTAACACTGGATGCCCTGTCCTCTCGCCACTTAGCCACCGTATTACGACTAAAATCAGGTGAACCGATTTCGCTGTTCAACGGACAAGGCGGCGAATTTCTCGCCACACTTAAGGAATGCAATAACAAACGAGTTACCGCCTCTATTATCAGTTTTACAGACACCAAGCGAGAATCACCCCTGCATATCCATTTAGGTATTGGAATGTCGCGGGGTGACCGTATGGACTGGGTCATACAGAAAGCTACCGAGGTTGGCGTGACAGAAATCACACCGCTGTATACCGAGCGGACTGAAGTTAAGCTGAAAGGTGATCGAGCGGAAAAAAAAATGCGGCACTGGCAACAAATTTGTATCAGTGCTTGTGAACAGTCTTACCGCAATAGAGTCCCGGCCATTCACCCACCAATGACTCTTCATCAATGGGTCAGCGCCGTAGATACAGACAAAAAATTGGTTCTTCATCACCGTAGTCAACACAGCCTCTCTGTCCTTGGGAAGCAACAGGCCAGCAGTGTAGCCCTTTTGATTGGACCAGAAGGCGGGTTAAATACCCAAGAAATTCAAACTGCAGAGGAGGCTGGCTATGCACCATGGGCCCTTGGACCACGAGTATTACGAACAGAAACAGCACCGGTAGTTGCCATCAGTGTACTTCAATCAATCTGGGGGGACTTCCTTTAGGCAAGAGCAACCTAAACTTACCTACATCCTGTTAACCATTGCTCGATTGTTAACGCCCCTATTGTGTAAAGCGCTGTTAAAGATAACCGGTTATACATTATGTAATTAACCATAAAAACATGGCGTGAAAATCAAAGTGGGACGGGTTAAATGAGTAATGCCGAGAATAAGATCTCGGCATTACTTTATAAATCATGCAGACCAGCCCTTTATTAGTGAGCTCTTGCCTTCTTATCTTTATACATTGCATCAAAGTTAATTGGCGCCAACATCAGAGGAGGGTACCCTGCTTTAAGAAGGATGTGATCCACAGTTTCACGAAGATAGGGGAACATGATGGCGGGACATGCTGAATTCAACGCTTCGTCCAAACGATCTTCCGGGAAGCCTGAAATGATAAACATCGCCGCTTGATCAACGATCAAGTTAAACGCTGCAATCTCTTCGTTTTTTGCTGTGACCTCAACCGTCAACGTCACTTCGTGGCGATCGTCATCTATCACGTTATGTAGAATATTGAGGTCTAACGTTGTTACTGGTTTCCAATCTGTACCAAAAACACTCGCAGAGTTAGGTGATTCAAAAATCTGTTTCTTTACGTATATTTTCTGCATTGAAAAATGCGGTTCATTCTTATCTTGTGACATAGCTTTCTCCTCAATACTTAATAAAGTACGGTCAACCAACCTAACCCATTATGTTGGGGTGACTCGCAATATTTCAATGAAAGAATAGACAAATATTTCTAACTAGAACTGTTGGCAGATAAGACTAGACCAGCCCATCTGAGTATTAAATATTGACTTAGAAGTGTTAAGAAAATAAATAAGGTAGATTTTAAACTGAAATAAGTTTAGAAATTTTTACAAACCTAAAATAGTAAGGTCCCGGCCGATGGCCGGGACCCAGTACTACTTTACAACATCTTAGATCTTAGCAGGAGCAGGCATTTCCATCCATTCGAAGAAAGTCTTCAAGTCTGGTTTGAAATCGTGCATTACTGGATACCAAGGAGTTGGTGCTTCAATATCAAGCATTGTTCCACAGCTTGGGCAAGAGTACTCACGATAAACCTGCCAAGTAGTGTCAGGTGACATCAAGCGAGGATAAACTTCGTCCATTTTTTCCGCAGTATCGCGAACATAAATGTTAGCACCCAGCTTCCAGTTGTTACGGTAATCACCGAAATCATGACCGCAGTCACACTTAACAATGATTTCACCATCAGTAGCAGATTCCACGATATTCAAGTGTGGACCTACTGCCAAAAGGACTTTGTCATCGTAACTAACTGCATCCTGCAGCACTTCCATATAAAGAGCGTAACGCTCTTGATCTTTAGGCATAGACAGCATTTTGTGGACGGAATCCCAATCCAGGGTACCCTCTACCAGGTCATGAACCTGTTTCTTAGTATATGTAGACATATCTAAATTCTCTTTTATTCGTTCAATTCGTCAGTGATGGGGTGGCACAGAACACTGCGGCCACCCCGCTCAAAGGCCAAGTAAGCGCTTATTCTTCAGTCATAATGACGGGCTTACAGTCCGGCATTTCACTGATATCCATAGTCTTAGTAGAGCCAAACATGGGGATACCCAAGCTTGATTCCAAAAGATTCCAGTCGGGTGCAAGATCCCAGAATGTTTTAAATTCATTCAGGAAGGGCTCAGACAACGCGAAGCTGGAGGCAAACATTTGCTTAACTTGCGGAGAAGCGTCGAGATCAAGGATCTTGGCACGCTCAGTTTCCATCCACTCAGTAACAGGAACACTGCGTGCTTTACGCTCTTCTTTCATTTCAGCTTGACGAGCTGATGTTTTGGCTGAATCAACCGTGTAAACACCTTCCGCATCTTGAGTGTATACCACACCGTAGATTTTCTTAGCAAACTCAGGAAGGACGTAGTTTTCATTCAGATCTTCTTCAATACTTTGACGACCTGTATGTAGACGATCTAAAGGATCACCGAAACCAGGACCACCACGGAGGTAGTTCAGGTACAAATCACCATTTTCGAAGATTGCTTCAGTAGTAATACACTGCTTATCACGCTTAACTACAGCGTCTGGGCCAAGGTGTTTTTCCCACTCACGATCATCTGGGTTCAAATCTTCTCCCAGTGGAATTGTTTTGCCTTGCGCAATTCTACCGTCTTCACCTAGAAGGCCAGTGTTGTGAGCTTCAAAACGATAACCAGTTGCTGAAGGATAACCACCCATCAGACCCCAGTCACTGTTCATGTAGCCGTTACCCATGAAGAACATAGTCCAGTCACAAGAACCCCATACCATACGCAGGGTTTCAAAACCTAAACCACCACGGTACTTACCGTAACCGCCAGAGTTGGTTTTTTGAGTACGACCCAAGTATAGAAGTGGCTCAGCCAGCTCCCAAATCTCGATATCACCCATATCACCTTCAGGGTTCCAGATCGCAGCAGCGTTGTTCAAGCCATCTTTCATGGCACAAGCGCCAGTACCACAAGCAGCTGTTTCGAAGCTATTTACAGCGTGAATATCGCCGTCTTGGTTGATACCGCCACCTTGCAGCCAGTTACAAGGGTTAGAGTTACCAGAGTTAACTTCTTCCAGATAACCACGACCGAAGTAAGCACGGCTCAGACCGCGCCACAAAGAACTCCAAGAAGAAACCAAGAAGTGCCATGCATCAGCGTGAGCTGTACGACGGTCATCCGGGTTAGTCCAAGTACCTTTAGGTAGACGGAATTGAGTGGCGTAACGTGCACCATCATTAATACGCTCTGTAGGCACTAGACTTTGAGTCATCATTACCCAGATACCAGAAGTAAACGCTGTGGGGTTAGCGTTATACGTATGCCAGCCCCAACGGCTACAACCTTCAAAGTCTAAACGCCAGGTAGCGTCAGGCTTGATGGTGATTTCGCAAGGTGCATGCATGATAGTGTCAATTTTAGCAAACGGAGAAGGTACATTCACGTCTGGGTGAGTGTAAGGAACGTCTACGAATGCAACAGTTTTGATAGTACCTGGAATGGTCATTGCCTTAATACGGCTAACCAAACCACGACGACCATCTTCAATAACTTCTAGAGCGAACTGTTCCCAAGCCTCAACACCTTCTTCAGCAATGGTTTCTTGAACCATTTCACGAATCATGTGAGTACCTGCAATACGTGTTTTCTCATCGAGAATCCAGTATTTAACAGTACGAACGTTACGTTGGCTTTCGTGCAACCAGTCGCGCAAAGGAGTGTCATTCACGCCCGTCTTACGACAAGTAATTTGCAGACCATCACCGAAGCGTTGGATCTGACCGTTTGACATGGAGCCAGGACCTACAGCACCAGTATCAATTACGTGAGTTACACCACCTACCCATGCTTGCAAATATCCTTCAAAGAAGATAGGAACAATTGTTGCAATATCGCAAGGGTGAACGTTACCCGTTTGACAGTCATTGTTAGTGAACATGTCACCATCATTGATGCCTGGGTTGATTTCCCAGTTGTTCTGGATCATATATTTGATCGCAGCACCCATGGTACCAACGTGAATGATAATACCAGTAGAAGTAGCAACACAGTCACCAGCTACGTTGTACAGGGTGAAACACAACTCACCTTCCTGCTCAACAATTGGAGACGCTGCAATCTTCTTAGCAACTTCACGAGAGTTCACCAAGCCAGCACGAACTTTTGAGAAAATACGCTCGTAACCGATTGGATCTCTTTCTTTAAATTCTAGAGTTTTAATACCGTTATAGTGACCGGTTTCTGCTGAACGAGCCAGAATACCATTACGATTTTCATCTAGTGACAAACCATTTCTTAACAGCTTGCCTAGTTTTTCCCCAAAGGGGCTATGTAAACTTGTCATTTGTTATCCTCTGTATCTTTTCGTCTATGTAATTGACGTAAGCAATCTTTTAGATGCGTGATCTTAGGCTTCTTCAACCAAATGGAACAGACGGTGCTTATCCAAGAAGGTTGAGAAACCAGTCGGTACTACATAGGTAGTCGCATCAGATTCGATAACGGCTGGACCGACAATGTTGTTACCTGGGAGCAAAGATTCCATGTGGAACAGATCTGCTTCAACCCATACGCGATTATCATAGAACTTACGCTTGCCCAGAACTGCATTTTCTGGAGGAGTAGGACCAGCATCTGGCTCTGAAGGAATGGCCGGTTTACTAGTTTGAACTGAACCACGAAGAATCGCACCAGTAATACCAAAACCCAGCTCAGGAGAACGAGCCGCATCGGCGTATACACGGGCGTAAGTTTCGTCAAATGCTTGAATCAGCGCAGGCCAATCTTCTTTACCAGAAACTTTGCTTACAGGTGAATCAATTTCCAGATCGTTCAGCTGACCCATGTACTGCATGCTATAGCCAGGCTTCAGAGTAACCGCTGATTCATCAAATCCGTTAATCGCGAACTCTTCCAGTACTTTAACTTTGAGTTCGTCCCAAGCTTTCTGCAATTTCTTACAAGCTGCATCGATATCGTCATCAGATGATTCGTCGTTAATACCAACGTCAACACTCTTATCGTAGCGATACTCGAAGTCTGCAGTAGCACAACCAAATGCAGAGAAACCAGCCGCCCAAGCAGGAACGATAGTTTCTTTAAAGCCCAAACCTTTAGTGTAACCGTAGGCGTGAACTGGACCACCACCACCGTAGGAGAAGCACACGAAGTCACGTGGACTGTAACCCTTACCAGTAATCATCGCACGAAGATGCTGACGCAAAGAAAGGTCAAGCAGTTCGATTACACCAGCAGCCGCGTCTTCTACAGACAGGCCAAGTGGCGTAGCGATTTGGTCTTGGATGCACTGACGAGCACGAGGCACGTCCAGATCCAGAATACCACCAAGGAAGTTATCTGGGTTCAGGTAACCAAGGATGATGTGACAGTCAGTTACAGAAACTGTATCCAGACCACCTTCTGGCCAGCAAGTACCTACACGGTAACCAGCACTATCAGGACCCAATTTCAGAGACAAAGAGTAAGGATCGATACGCACAAAACTACCTGCACCAGCACCGATACTATCCATGGCAACCATTGGCAAAGACAGAACCAAACGGGCCATATCACTATCTTTATGGATCGAGTAGTTGCCTTGAGTGATCAAAGCCATATCAAAGCTAGTACCACCAATGTCGGAACATGCGATGTTTTCGTAGCCGAGCTGCTCGCCCAAGTACTTAGCACCGATTACACCACCGATTGGACCTGATACCAGCGAACGAGCTAGTTCTTTTGCTTTCCAACCAATTGTGCCGCCATGTGTCGCCATTACACGCAAGTCGAAAGTAGCACCTTCAGCCTTCATGCGATCGCTCAACTGGCCAAGAATTTTGCGCGAAGGCTCTGCCGCATAAGCTTCAAGGATAGTTGTGTTAGTACGGTGGCTTTCTTTGCGTACTGGGTAGTAATCAACGGAAGCAAAAACTGGGAGATCAACACCCATTTCTTTTGCTACTTCTTTAACAACATCACGAACAGCACGTTCGTGCTGGCCATTCAGGTAAGAACTGATCAGGCTGATAGCAATTGCTTGAACGCCTTGTTCAATCAGCTCACGAGCCGCTTCGCGTGCTTCGTGAAGACGAATAGGAATTACAACTTGACCTTTCGCATCAATACGCTCAGTTACACCACGTGTATCGTGAATGTGAACCAAAGACTCGTCATAACGGTGGGTGTTAAGGTGAAGACGATCTTCAAACGCATAACCCAAGTAGCACTGAATCGCACGACCCATACGGTGAAAATCTTCAAAACCTTTACTTACGATCAAGCCAGTGCGAAGGCCTTTACGACCAACAACACGGTTAAGCATGGCTGTACCAGAGAATACGCAGGTAACCATTTCTGGGTATACGTCGTGTACTTCACGACCCCAGTGAGCCAATGCATCTTTACTGGATTCCAGTACTGCATTTGCTTCGTCCGCATCACTCTGAGCTTTACCGACAACAAATGTGCCATCTTTACGCACAAAGAATGTGTCAGTCATTGTGCCGCCAGCATCGATCCCTAGGACCTCGACGGGATTAGTTAATTCATTCAAGTTTATATCCTCTAATTATGAGTTGTTAACTTCTACCCCCTGCCACCAACTAACTGATCGACAGTTTTTAGCGCTGCGACCGGGGACGGGAGTACCCTCGGTACTGACTATTGCAACAGCCGTGCCAATGGGAATCTATCATTTAATATTGTTGGGTTATAACAACTTACGAAATAACACTACCACCAAACACCTCAAAACCGTATGATAATCAGTCGTCGTCTGAGCGTTAATCGAACTAAATTAAAGCACGGCTTATGAACACTGTCCAATATAATTCAGTTAAAAGCTTTGAGTGCCTTTAAAATAGGGCGTTTTCTATATAAAGGACAAGCGATATCGTTCTGCTTTATACTTAGTTTTAAGTACTATCTAAATGTGAAAGGTGCCATGAATAACGATTCCACCCTTAAGGGTTCAACTGCCGTCTCACATCCGACGCGTATTGCTTCCGCTAGAGAAAAGCTTCAATCCAGCGGAAATATAACGGATGACACTGTGCGCCCAGTGATAAAAGACTCTTGGCAGCGATGCATGACAAGTCATGTTGACCCTTATCTGTCCAAACGCAGCCTGGAACTCAGTCCCGCTCAGCTTCAAGATCTCAGACAGGAGCACCATGAATTACTTTCGGCCTCCAATGTTATTTTACGTGAGGCAAAGGAGCTACTGGCAGAATCAGGCACCATCATGCATGTGGTTTCACCCACAGGAGCCATTCTTGATTATGAAGGTGATCCGGCCACTCTTGAACTGGCAAACAATTATAGACTGACCCCTGGAGCCAACTGGGCAGAACAAGCTGCAGGTACCAATGCCATCGGCACTGCGCTTAATATTGCCGCCCCAGTACAAGTCCATGCCTTTGAACACTATTGCGAAAATATCAGTCGTTGGACCTGCTCTGCGGCAGTAATACGCGACCCATTCGAAAAACGTCTACTGGGCGCGGTGAACATTTCAGGGCTAGAAAATACGCTTCACGATTACTGCCTCGCCCTTGCCCTTTCCGGTGCCCGCAGGATTGAAGGCCAGTTTGCCCAGATGAAGCTTGCGAAAAGAGACTCCCTTCTCGGCGTTACCATCAACAACTTCGCATCATCGTGCAATGACGGCGTCCTCTTGTTTGACCTAGAAGGGAAACTAATACGCGCCAACCCACAGGCTGATAGAGTTCTCGCAGCGCGAGGTATCAAAATCAATCTGACGCCCTACAATCCTATACTGACCCTCAACGATGAAGGTAACTATCATGCTGAGTCGGCTCCAGTGTTGGATCAGATTGAGAAACGCTGGATCGAACCTGTTATGCATCAGGGCGAAGCGATTGGCTACTTGGCGGTGATACCCCTGCCATCTCGACACCCGCAAAAAAGGTCAGACAACCCAGTCAACAAACCCCCAACACAATCTGAAGTGACGGATTTCTCTCGCCTTGTTGGCAAAAGCCCACCCTACACCATGGCTGTGCAACAAGCTAAACGACTGGCCAAAGCACCTATTCCTGTCCTATTACAAGGTGAGACGGGTGTGGGTAAAGAGCTATTTGCAAGAGCCATGCATGAAGAAGGTGCGGGGCAAGGCGGTGAATTTGTTGCGCTTAACTGCGGCGGCTTATCCCGCGACCTACTGGCCAGCGAACTTTTTGGTCACGTGGAAGGTGCTTTTACCGGTGCACGTCGTGGCGGGATGACAGGCAAAATAGAAGCCGCTAATGGTGGCACACTATTTTTGGATGAAATTGGTGAGATGCCACTGGACCTCCAGCCCATGTTTTTACGAGTATTACAAGAATCTGAAATATGCCGGGTGGGCGAAACAATGCCTCGCAAAGTTAACTTCCGGCTGATTGCTGCCACCAACAGAGATTTAACCCAGGAAGTAGCAGAAGGCCGCTTCAGAATGGACTTATACTACCGTATTTCTTCCATGACTCTGACCGTACCACCCCTGCGAGAGCGTAAAGGTGATGTATCCATTCTCGCTAAAAATATTTTCGACAACCTTGCCCAGCAACATGAGGTAAGCGAAAAGCGACTCAGCAAACCTTTGCTTGATCTATTAGAAAAACACTCATGGCCCGGTAATATTCGAGAGCTGAGCAATTTAATTACTGCAGCCTTCTTTCTTTCTGATAAAGATGAATTAGGACCAAAAGATCTACCTCAGGACTTCCTTATGGCCAGCACTGAAATGGCTAACGGTGAGACAGAAAACCCTTTGGATCTGGCAGAAAAAGACGTTATTAGTCGAGCCATTAGAGAGCAAGGCGGCAATTTGACTAAAGTTGCCAAACAACTCAATATCGCCAAAAGTACCCTGTACATTAAGCTGAAAAAGTACGGTATACAGCGGCCCTAGCCCTACTTTCATCACCCCCGACCCAATCGCCCATAGCTGGCAAACGAGTTAAACCTAGTCTTCCATTTCCGAATACTGATCCTCTTGAGGCACCTCCCTATCAATACGCAATGTACGCGTCGCTAGCTGAACTTCTTTTAAAAAAAACATCAAGGCAACAATCAGTAACACGAGGGCCAAGACAAACAACCCCACAATTAAGATACCGATATTCAGGCGCCAGAAACCCCCTACAAAAAGACTGACAATAAGCGTACAGACCAATAAGCCTGATCCCGTACATAACCCAATTGACCAGTGAGTAATATCAATTCGGCGCCACAATGTCACTAGCTCCCGATGTGCGACAGCACGTGACCTGGGATCATTCAGCCGTGACTCTCTCACTTCGACTACCCGCGCCCGATCAACAATCCGCCCCAAGCGACCGGACATAACATTAAGAAAACCCGCAATACCTGCGAGTAAAAAAACCGGGGCAACGGACAACTGAATGATCATCGCCACATCTGTTGCTGTAATGATTGGGTTCATCTTTTTCCAACTAACACATTAAAGTTAATACAACATAGCCATTCAGACCTAAGCCTGAAACCCGTTAATTCTGCAACCTCAGGAAATACCTTCTGGCGAAACCTCTCCTGTACGCCAACGTTTGATTGCCACCCTCACCCTTTCGCCAGAAACGTAGATAGACGGCACCAGTAACAAAGTAACAAACGTGGCCAGCAACACGCCGAAAGCCAACGAGATTACCATAGGTATCAAAAATTGAGCTTGGGCACTTTTTTCAAACAAAATTGGCATTAATCCAAAAAAAGTGGTGAGCGAGGTTAATACAATGGGCCGGAAACGATCTCGTGCTCCCTGTATAACTGCTTTATAAGGGGGCCACCCTTCCTTTGCTAACTGGTTAATACGATCAATTAAAACCAAGTTATCATTGACCACCACACCTGCTGCTGCCAACACCCCCATCATCGAGGGCATGCTGATCTCTTTGCCAAATAACATGTGCCCAAGAATAGCCCCCGCTATACCAAAGGGCACGGCGCTAAGGATAATAATAGGCTGCCAATAGGACCGAAACTCAATGGCTAAGAGCGCATAGATAGCCAATAACGCCAATGCCATCATTTGCAGGAACCCTGACTCAAATTCCGACTGATCCTTTTGAGCACCATCAATTTGTAGCGAGATTCCTGGGTACTTTGCTTTCAACATTGGCCAGTATTGTTTTTTGAAGGTAAAAACAATCTCATTGGCCGTTGCTGCCCCCCTAGCCAACTCACCTTTAATTTCCACCATCCGCATTCTATCTCTGCGTTTAATTTCCGTATAACCAGAGACAAATTCAGCATCGGCAACTGTATTAAAGGGTAATTCACGACCATCGCTGGTACGAATCCGCATCTCCTCCAATGAGGCCACGGTGGCACGCTCGTCTGCGGGGTAGCGCACCATGACCTTCACATCTTCACGCTCACGGGGAATACGCTGTGCTTCAGCCCCATAAAATGCACTTCGCAATTGATTTGCGATATCACTGAGACCGATACCCAGTGTGTCCGCATGTTCAGTCAAACTAATTTCTATTTCCTTCCCGGCCGAACGCATAGAATCTGAAACATTATAAACACCCGAGTAACTTAACAGTGCTGATTCAATTTCTTCGGTAGCCGCTCGCAGTGCTTTAATATCCCTACCTTTCAACACCAAATTGATATCTTTCGGTTTGCCCATTAGGGTATATTCAACCTCAAATTCTTCCACATTTTCTACAGTGCCAATGTGCTTGCGCCATAGCTCTGCAACATCTCGTGAAGAGACTGACCGACTCTCATTGCTCGACAGCTCAAGCACAATAGAAACATTGTTCTCGTTGCTCTCAGCAAAGTGGTTTTTTAGTACAGATTGGCCACTTTCACTCTTTAGCAGCGGCTCCTTTTTTAAAGATACCACCGCCTGCTCCAGTTGAGCCATAACTTCCAGAGAGCGATTAAAACCCGAACCCTCACGCAGTTCAGCAGAAGCACGCAAATATTCTCCCTCAACAACGGGAAAGAATGACACACGCAACCAGCCCGTAAAAAAAACACCCAATACAACAATTAATAGTGCAATGAATACAGCAATAGTGACAGCGCTATGCCGTAATGCCCGCTCAAGACAAGGTCGGTACTGGTTGTCTGCAAAACGTTTTAAACCAGAGGAGGTATGTTGTCTAGCATGGTGTACCCATTGAGCCACTAGCCATCGTGGTTCTTTTTCAGGCTTCATGTGGCGCAAGTGTGCCGGCAAAATCAAAAAAGACTCTAACAATGAAAATGCCAGCGCAATTATAGCCACCTTTGGCATCACAACCATCAGCTTGATGGAATCACCAGGCAAAAGTAGCATAGGTATAAATACAATTATGGTGGTAATGACCGCAAAGGTCACCGGCTTTGAAACTGACAAAGCACCCACTGCAGCACTATCAGGACCGTTTAATCCTCGCTCATAATGAGAATGAATACTCTCACCCACAACAATAGCATCATCTACCACAATGCCGAGAATCAACAGAAAGGCAAACATCGACACCACGTTAACGCTAATACCCAAATAGGGCATCAGCCATAACGCCCCCAAATAGGAAATTCCAATACCAGCAGCCACCCAAAATGCCAAAGCCGGGCGCAAAAAAAACACCAGCAATACAAACACCAAAACCAGTCCACCCAACGCATTTCGCAATAACAGATCAATCCGACTGCTGAGATAAACCGACATGTCTCGCCATACCACCAACTCAACACCCTGTTGCAGGGTGGGCGTTTTCCTCTCTATATACTCTCGCGTAGCATCGGAAGTTGTAATCACGTCGGGATTACGAGTATTAAATAGATTGATAAATACTGCCGGCTTGCCATTGAACTTGGACACCACATCCTGCTCAGCGAAGCCATCATTAATATGGGCAATGTCACCGAGGTACACTTGTGTACCATCAGTATTTCGCAACACAACAATGTTTTCAAAATCCTGGCGGTCATAAGCTTGTCCTCGTGTTTGCAGGACAATATCGCCTGTTTCCTCACGAATCTCACCGGCAGGCAGATTGATAGATGAGCGACGAATCGCTTCGACAACATCATTAAAGTGTAATTGATACTGACGTAGCGTTACTTCCGAAACCTCTACAGAAACCTCCTCTGGTCGAGTTCCACCAATTTCTGCCAGTGTCACGCCCGGCAGCTCGGTCACTTCATCTCGAATCTCTTCTGCTAAGCGCTTGAGATCCCATTCATTAAGCGGACCTGCTACCGCGATACTAAGAATTTGGGTCCTCGCAAGGATATCCCTGATTTGAGGCCTCTCGGAATTAACTGGAAACGTATTGATTGCATCTACACGTGTTTTAACGTCATTGAGTAGCTTCTGAGTATCGTAGCCATCGGCCACCTCAACCTCTATCCGCCCGCCCCCTTGGTACGAAAAAGAACGCAGCTCTTCGATGCCATCGAGGTCGTGAATCTCTTCTTCCACCCGAGCACTTATCTGCTCCTCAACCTCTTTAGGTCCAGCGCCAGGATAAGCGACCACCACCTGCACTACATCTCTCGGAATCTGTGGAAACATCTCCTTATCAAGACCCGACAGACCGGTAAGGCCACCCACCAAAATCATCATCATCAGCAAGTTGGCCGCTATGGGGTTATGAACAAACCACGCGATAATCCCCGTATCGGCAATCTTCATGGCGATTGAGCCGCCATTTCATCGGCACTGACAACCACAGGCTCTATTTTCATCCCTCTCACCACATAGCTCGGCCGAGCCACCAAAATAATGTCCCCAGAGTGAACGCCACGAACGAGGACGTTTTCCCCAAGGTATTGCAACACACTCACCGGCTGAATCTTCAATCGATGATCAGCGTCCACAACCAGCACGTTCTCTTTTTCATAAAGGGACGTACGTGGAATGGTCACAAGATCCTCAAACACCCGACCCAATATGTCTGCATTAACAAATGAGCCCACCATTAAGGGTGGATCACTTTCAAGCGGTTTTTCCACATCTACAATGCCGTAAATTACCCGACTCAAAGGATCAATGCTGGCATCCGTGCGCGAAATATTGCCCTGCCACAGGTGTTGACCACCACTTGCTTTAGTCGACAATAAGACTTCTAGTTTAGCGTCATGATCTGGTGTAAGAGGTATGTCAAGCAGTGCGCTCTGGGAGGCTGTTAACGGCAACCGTATCTCTACTGAATCTATCGCAAAGATCTGCGCAATATTCATTCCCACTGACAAATATTGACCAAGGTTTACCTGGATCTGACGTATTCGCCCACCAAAAGGCGCTCTTATCCCAGTACGTTCAAGGTTAATTTTTGCTTGGTCAAGGTCTGCTTTTGCCGCGTTAACAGCCGCCTTGGCCGCCTTTAATTGCGGCTCTCGCAGAAACAAGTCATTACCTGCTTTGTTTCCCAAGTCACGCCATTCTCGTTTGGCCTGAAAAACTCGCCCATGCTCCGTAGCCAACAACTGCTCTGCTTCGGCAACCCGAGATTTTGCACGGATAACTTCTATTTCATAATCACGGGGATCCAGCTGTAGCAATAGATCACCCCGCTTAAAAAAACCACCGTCTACAAAGATGTCTGACACCGAAACCACCTGCCCTGAAACCTGTGTGGCTAGAGCAATTTCTCTTTTTGGCCTTACGGTTCCCTGAGCAGAAACAAGGATTTGTTGTCGTCTGGGCTCAGCCACCATAGCTTGAATTTTTAGTATTGGAGGCTCGCTCAGAACCTGGGGTTCGGGCTGAGGCTTGAACCAAGCCAAACCCATCACCAGCAATATGGCTATTGCCAAAATGATGAGTGGAGGAAATATCTTTTTGAACCAAACCATAACCTAAGTGCCATCTTCGCCGACAGGAATACATTATCTTAAAAAATACAATTTCACCTTACTTCTTGCAAAAACATATGGCCAGAGACTCAGGCTTTTTGCAGAAAAACCCCAGATTTTTCACCGTCAATGCAGCCTCACGTTCATCAACATATGCCATCAAATTGTCTTAAAAATGCCACCGGCCTGTCATTTATGCCGTTTACCTTGGCTAGAAGGAGGACCTAGGCATGCACTATCCAGCGATCTGGCTATCAGACATTCATCTTGGCGACCGCGACTGCAAAGCGGAGTTCCTGCTCGACTTCTTAAAAAACAGCAGCTGCGACACGCTCTATTTAGTGGGTGATCTGGTGGACATATGGGCAATGAAACGTTCCTTCTTCTGGCCACCTAGCCACCACGAGGTATTGCGTAAAATTATTTCCCTTGCCAACAGCGGCACCAAAGTTATTTACATCCCCGGCAATCATGATGAGCTGGCACGGGAAATTGTTGGTGACTCTGTATTGAATATAGAGATCCATCAAGAATACCTTCACACAACTCAGGCAGGAAAAAAACTATTGCTCATTCATGGCGACGAATTCGACCATGCGGTGCTGTGCAACCGCCTAACCAAAATTGTTGGCTACGCCACCTACAGTCTACTTATTCGTTTAAACCGCTGGGGCAACCGCATACGAAAATGTTTAGGGCTGCCTTATTGGTCACTGGCCTATTATATTAAAAATCGGGTAAAAAATGCTCGCAAGGCCATTGCTACCTTCGAAAATGCCGCAGCACGGGAAGCCCTACGCAGAGGCGTAGATGGTATTGTCTGCGGACATATACACCAACCCGAAATCCGTACAATTGATGGCATTCTTTATTGCAATGATGGCGACTGGATTGAGAGTTGCACCGCGCTAGTGGAACATCAACACGGTCGACTGGAACTGGTCCATTGGGCTGATCTGCAACAGGGCATAAAGTGTGAGGTGGCAGCTAACGATCCCCGTATTACAGCACCTTACCCCCTACCCAGGCTGTCACCCTAAGCCTTTACGAAACAAGACCTAGTTGTTTACGGCTAGTTTTTCATCACGCTGAATCACGGCCATAATCTCACTATCAACCACTGCACTTTTACCGCCTGCTTTAACCCTGCCTTGCCTACCAACAGCAAGGTACTCAAAACCAGCGCTCGCCATCCTTTCTGGGTCGTATAAGTTTCGGCCATCAATCACCACAGGGTGATTCATTTTTTCCTTTAAGACCTGAAAATCTGGTGCCCAAAAGTGTTTCCATTCCGTACAAATAACCAATGCATCGGCCCCTTTTACCGCAGCTTCCTTTGTACCCACCAAGGAAAGATCCTCTCGGTCACCATAAAGCCTCTGGCATTCCTCCATAGCCCGAGGGTCATAGGCTTGGACATTGGCACCCTCCGCCCACAGGGATTCCAGCAAAACACGACTAGGGGCCTCTCGCATATCATCTGTTCGCGGTTTAAACGCCAGCCCCCATACAGCGATCGTCTTACCTTCTAGCTCCCCCGAAAAATAATTCTGCACCTTATAAAACAAACGCTGTTTTTGATCACGATTGACGTCCTGCACGGCCAATAACAGGCGGGGCTGATAGCCTGACCTTTCTGCAGTCACTTGTAACGCTCGCACATCCTTCGGAAAACATGAGCCGCCGTAGCCGCAACCCGGATAGATAAAATGGTAACCAATACGGGGGTCCGCCCCAATTCCCTGGCGTACTTCTTCGATATCAGCACCAAGGTGCTCAGCCAAATTAGCCATTTCATTGATATAGCTGATTTTTGTAGCCAACATAGCATTGGCTGCATATTTTGTGAGCTCAGAGGAACGAAGGCTCATCACCATCAAGCGGTCATGGTTACGGTTAAATGGGGCATAAAGCTCTCTCATCATTACCTCCACCCGCTCTGACTCCGTCCCCACCACAATACGATCAGGTTTCATAAAATCTGAAATGGCGGCCCCCTCCTTAAGGAATTCCGGGTTTGATGCCACTTCAAACATAACCTCAACGCCACGCCTCTCTAACGCTTTCTGTATCTCAGAACGCACAGCATCTGCCGTACCAACAGGTACCGTTGACTTGATGACCACAACGGTAAATTTTACTAAATAGGTGCCCACTGTTTTCGCTACATTCAACACGTGGCTGGTATCTGCTGTACCGTCTTCATCCGTTGGCGTTCCTACCGCTATAAACACTATCTCTGCATGATTGATAGCGCAGACCGGTTCATCCGTGAACACCAAAACCTTTTCCCGCTGACCATCAACCAAATAATCTTCCAAACCAGGCTCAAAAATGGGGCAGACACCCTGCTGTAGCATTTCTATTTTTTGTGCGTCCTGATCTACACATATAACTTGGTGCCCCACATGCGCCAGGCACGCACTGGTTACTAAGCCCACATAGCCACCACCAAAGACTGTCACCTTCATATCAAACACCTTTTGATTCTGATGTTTTTATGATGTGACCAAGCCATGACCATTTGATGTCAAGATAATGTCAGTTTTATGTCCACCCCATTACCTGAACAAGTTTGCTTTTATCCAATGCTTGAGTCAGTCTTTTCAGATAAACTGATGCTTAATCGATTTAACCAGCTCGGCCTCGCTGTTCAACATGACCACTTTTATTCTGCAAAACCAACATGAACAATACCTCGACAAATCACTAGAATGGGTCAACGGTTGCGATGCCAGCCGACTGTTTAAAAGTCCCTATCGAGATGTCGCCCTCAATCAACTCATGGAGCTCAATGCCAAAGATATCCTGCTGCGAGCTACAATAATTACCTGTGAAATCACTGCTGCCGGGAACCCCGTATTACCTAAGCAGTCCATCTCTGCCTGATCCTCCAGACAAGGAAACTATTTTGCCCCTACTAAAGAATCGCCTGAGCGTACTGGCCAGCAATAATGAATCACGAGTGCTATCAGGTATTGTTCGCGGCATTGAAAAAGAGAGCTTACGAGTCACGCCTGAAGGAAAATTATCCCAAACGCCCCATCCTTCCTCTCTCGGCTCAGCTCTCACTCACCCACAAATAACAACGGACTACTCAGAGGCATTACTCGAATTTATAACACCGCCATCCAGCGATTCAAATCAGGTGTTAGAAACTCTAGAGAATATTCACCGTTATACCTATCGCCAAATTGGCGACGAACTCCTCTGGGCTAATAGCATGCCCTGCCAGTTAAGTGGCGACAGTGATATTCCTGTAGGTCAGTACGGATCGTCAAATGTTGGACAAATGAAAAGTATTTACCGGGTTGGCTTGGGGCACCGCTATGGTCGACTCATGCAGACCATCGCAGGAATTCACTACAACTTTTCGGTCCCGGATGAACTACTGGAAATACTCAGAAAAAATGAAAACTCCAACCAGTCTCTACAGGATTTCAAAACCGAAAACTATTTCGCTTTGATTCGTAATTTCCGTCGTCATTTTTGGCTTCTACTTTATCTGTTCGGCGCATCGCCCGGCATTTGCCGTAGCTTTGTTAAAGGCCGCGATCATCAACTTGTCCCCTTTGGAACAGATGAACACAGCCTTCATATGCCCTACGCCACCTCACTACGCATGGGAGACTTGGGCTACCAAAGTAAAGCCCAAGAGCAGCTGGTCGTCTGCTATAACGACATACGGAACTACGTAAACACACTTCGGCATGCATTGGTGGAACCCTATCCAGACTACGAAAAGGCAGGCATTAAAGACAGCAACGGTGATTACCAACAACTCAGTCCACACCTGCTACAAATCGAAAATGAGTTTTACAGCACTATCCGGCCAAAACGCACCACAAATTCTGGCGAAACGCCCCTAAGGGCATTGTGGGAACGAGGTGTGGAATATATTGAAGTTCGCTGCGTTGACCTTAATCCCTTTCAGCCACTGGGCATTGATCGTGAACAAATGGACTTTATGGATATCTTCCTATTGACCTGTCTGCTCTCCAAAAGCCCGCCGGCGGATGATCAGGAATATCGTCATATTCTGGAAAATCAACGTCTGATGGTATGCCAAGGACGAAACCCTGAATTAATGTTGCATGATCACCAGGGAGAACGCTCTTTTCTGGAGTGGGGACACGCTCTGTTTGAAGAAATGAAACCCGTCGCTCAACTGCTGGATCAACACAATCAAACAAATCGCTATGAAACCACTCTGAACAAACTAGTAACTTTTCTCGATAACCCTGAACTTACCCCGTCAGCACGTATTCTGAGAGAAATGAAAGAAACGGGGCAAACCTATTTCAAAGTGGCAATGGGCCATGCGGTAGAACATCGGAAGTATTTTCTGAAGAAAGAATTACCATCGGAGGTCACTGAGCAATTCCATATAATGGCCGCTGAGTCTTTACAGCAACAACAGAAAATTGAAACTGAGGATAGCCAGTCTTTCGACGAATTTCTTACCGCCTATTACCAGCAATACAATTTTACCTTATGAGCATCTACATCCAGCCCAAATCATAAAAGAACAAAACGTGTAGCTGTTTACCCACCTTGTCTAGGTGGAACCCATGATCAAGTGGAGCTTAGGATAAAAAAGGGGGAAAGCCTCCCCCTTATCAGCCACTTAGCTTGCAATAACAGATTTCGAATATTCAGTAAGCTGTAGCTTATAACGCTTGTTCAAATAGTAAATCAGATAGGACATATGTACCCTACCCAATCGCTCAAGCATCACTTCATCGGGTTTATCGCAGTTATGCAGGCTATTAATAAACCCATTCACCGTGGCCCCTTTATAAGGCTTTAGCGCCTTTCTTTTTAATTTAACCTGCTCATCACCAGATGCAACACAGAGCTTTATTTTTCCTACCTCTCTATTTCTTCCCAAAAAAATACCCTTTCCCTTCTCAAACTCTTCATCAATAATTCTCATAGATCTCGTAGATGAATTATGTGCACCACCCATGGTGCCATGGGCGCCACTCATATTCCCCAAGTCGGCGAAAGAAGAGGAAGGCCAGAAAATTAAGATGGAAACGACAAACACCAGATTTCGTAACATTTTTTGTCCTGTAACTATAAATTTGCCCTAAAACTATAACCCATAACTATAGCTACAACCTGTATCTATAATAAAGTACTCACAAACAACTGGATGAACTGATCTTAGCAGAGGCCACCTCCAACCTTCTGGCTCACCCTGAAAAACGGTACATTTTACACATCGAGCCCATGAGAACCACCTCTGTTTGTTTACCCTCTTTATTACACAAGAGTACGACTTTTTCTCCGTGACTGTATGGCCTTGAAGAAAATCACCAACAATACAACTGGCACTAGCCTTGACCCAACTACCGGCAAGGTCTTAATGTACCGTCCGAGCTGATACACATCTCACACCTATCGGAGAGACAGAGGCATGCAGAAAGGCAGACAAACTAACCTATTAATTTTTATTATTTGTAATATGCTCATTGCCGCCGCGTTATACATGCAGCATATAATGGAACTCAACCCCTGCTATCTCTGTATCACCCAGCGGGCATTTGTGATTATCACAGGCATGTTTGCCTTATTAGCATTGATGCATAATCATGGCCTAAAGATTTACGGTTTTTTCATTACCCTCAGCGCATTAGCCGGAAGCTTTTTTTCTGGCAAACAACTTTGGCTACAAAGCCTTCCGGAAGATAAAGTGCCAGCTTGCGGACCACCTGCGGATTATCTGTTTAACGCCTTTGATTTCAGTGAAGCAATGGGCATGCTACTGCAAGGTGACGGGAACTGTGCCGAGGTTCAATGGACATTCCTTAACTTAAGCATCCCGGCCTGGACCCTACTCTGCTTTCTCTTTCTCGCCCTGCTGGGAGTTTCACAAATGATGCGTAAAAATTAAACATGCTGCGTGGGTTGCTAACATTACTACTCTTCCAAGGCATTGGTGAGGCCGCCGCCTATTTCAGCGGCATACCAATACCCGGGCCCGTTATTGGTATGGTATTACTGTTTTTAGCCCTTCAACTCAGCAGCCGAGGACTACCCATGGGACTTGGTGAAGCCAGCCATTTCATGATTCGCTGGCTATCACTCATGTTCGTGCCAGCCTGTGTCGGATTTTTCTTTCTTGCGACGATGGAAACCAGCCAATGGCTTGCTGTTACCGGCGCTATTATTTTCTCTACTCTGGCAACCATGATGCTAACTGCATTATTGATGAAGTACTTGTTAACAAAACAACAGAAAAAGTCTGTGACGCATCATCAATGATGACCATCATCACTTTTAGCTTGCTACTTATTCTTACATTTGCGGCATTCAGTGTCGCCTTCTGGCTCTCTAGCGCCAACAAAAATAGGCCCATCATTCATTCACTCTTACACCCCCTCGTGACAGCTCCAATTATAGTTTCAGCTGTACTTTTACTCACCAACATCGGCTACCAACAATACCGCGAGGCTAACCAGCCACTTTTCTTTTTATTGGGCACAGCAACTGTTGCCTTGGCCATTCCGTTGCATCAACAGTTTCACAATATTCGAAGCTTATCTAAGCCCTTACTACTAACCTTATTTTTTGGAGCAAGTTTTGCCATTGTCAGCGCTTTGATCACAGCTTGGTTCTTGGGCGCCACAGTCGAGACTTTAGTTTCCCTGGCCCCCAAATCAGTCACCACACCCATTGCCCTTGGTATTTCCGAAAAAATTGGCGGCAATCCATCTCTTACCGCCGGAGTGGTGGTATTTACTGGGATAGTAGGTGCTATTTTTGGGCCCCTACTCTTTCGCTGGTTAGCTATTACTGACGATCGTATCAAGGGTTTTGTTCTTGGTATGTGTGCACATGGCGTAGGAACTGCTAGAGCCTTTGAGATCAGCGGGAAGTGCGGAGCCTTTTCCAGCCTTGGTCTAGGCTTAACCGGTGCACTCACGGCCGTAGTTCTTCCCTGGCTTGTTATTTGGGTATTGAAATAGCAACGAGGAAAAGCCTTGTCACACCGCATCCGTTTGCATATCCTTGGGGAAATTTATAGGAACAGCAGCCGCTTATGCTTGAAAATTGCCGATCTGCACAAGAACGCTGGGGGGGTGTCAGCACCCTTATTGATCATTGGCTACAAGAACGGCAAGCAGTACTGGTTTGTTTTTGTGCCTTAGGTGATATACATCACTTCAATAGTCAAAACACTGTTCACCGTGAAAGCCTGAAGACCTTTTGTGAAATTTTGGTTGACTATACCTCTGCCGGTCACTTTGAAATTTATGATCAGCTGATGAAAGAGGGGGTAGAACTTCAAGACAGCCAAGGTCTGGAAGCTGGTGAGAATTTACTACAAACCATTGATGGTTCGACCGAGTTAATTCTGGACTTTAATGATAAATATCTCGAAACAGATGACCTTAAAGCATTGTCTACAGATTTATCACAACTGGGGGAAGCCTTAGAAATTAGGCTTGCCGCTGAGGATAAGATGATAGAAGTCTTACATATAAATCATCGTAATAACGTTCTGAGCAACACTTAAACGACATAGTATTGTAACCAACAGCACTAGAAAAAAAGACAATAAAAAAGGCCCTAATGGGCCTTTTTTATTGATAACAGAGACCAAAAATAGTTATTTTGATCCTAACACCTTAAGCAATTCTACTTCAAAAATCAGTGTTGCACTTGGTCCAATCATTTCACCAGTACCCTGTGGACCATAGGCAAGTTCAGAAGGCAGGTATAACTCCCACTTAGCACCTTCTTTCATTTTTTGTAGCGCCTCAGTCCATCCAGGAATAACTTCACTAACATTTAACTCTACCGCACCCCCATGCTTGGTTGAAGCATCAAACTCCCTGCCATCAATTAAAGTTCCCCTATAATGTACTTCGACACGACTTTCTGCCGTAGGCATAATGCCAGTACCCGCCGTAATCACCTTATACTGCAGACCGCTTTCAGTGGTTTGAACGCCCTCTTTAGCGCTATTCACTTCTAGAAAATCTGCACCGTCCTGAATATTCTTTTCTGATACAGAGCGCATCTCTTCTTCATGTTTTTGAATCTTTGCCTGTTGTGCTGCGTGGAAGTTCTGCACCACACTCTCAAGCTCCTCTTTGGCAATACGAGGGCGCTTGTTATCCAATGAATCGGCCATACCCATAGCAAAAGCTTCACGGTCAATATCAATGTCAGAAGCGAGGAATTGTCCGCCCATATCAATGCCAACTACGTAGCTGAATTTTTCAATTTGTGTCTTCAGCACCATCTCAGCGGCTTCACCCTGCTGTGTTTGTTGTTCATCTGAAGAGGCTGTTAGCTGCTCAACTTGCTCTTTTTCATTACAAGCTGACAGGGTCACCACTATCGCAGAGGCAAGCACCAAGTATTTAAATTTCATATAACTGTCCTTTATTAAAAACTGCTCTTGATTAAGTTCTGAATCTGTCGGCCATAGTAACTCAAAAGTAATGTAAAATTAATCAGAGGCTAGGTAATCACTTATAGGCCAAAGTAAAGGGCTGTCATTAGAAACTTTAGCGCCATTCAGCGTGGCTAAATATAGATTAAGATTTGCTGCCTGCAATTCACGACCAAGAGTATTACGCACAACAAAATCCTGACGCCGCCACCAACTATACAGAATTTTTTGGACCACCTTCTCTGTCATCAGTTCCACTTTCTGTATCTTGCTCACGTCTGTGTCATTTGACCATGATGAGGAGGCCATAAATCGCCGTACTGCCCGTAGAGGCTCGACCGTATTGAAAACCCAATCTTCAATTTGCTCCTGTGCCTCTACCAGCTCTTTATATTCAAGCTGAATACCACAACAACCAAGCCAACAGCAAAACAACAAAACATTAACATTTGCTCCCTGCTGATCCTGGTAAGCCAAACAACACTCGGCCACTTCTGGACGCGCGTAATGCGCTAAAGAGTATTCCCAAAAAGGATTTTCCAAACCACCATCCCATTAATTCACAGTGCTCTACCTTACTCCGCAACTTGAGCCAATACAGCCCCTACCAACTTTTCGATGCCACTAGCTGCTTCACTGATGTTTCCCGCTAACATATAAGCCGGTGTGGTCACCAAGTTATTTGTACCATCAATACAAATATTGTTGACCGGACAGGGCTCATGTACAGCGCCGGTGGCTTCAACAGCCGCGGCCGTTTCTAAATCATTGCCAATGGTAAAGTGTACCCCCTCACCAAATAGCTTACCCACCATTACTGGAGCAATACACATGAGCCCCACAGGTTTTTTAGCTTGGTGCATTCCCCGAACAAAACCAAACAGATCATCATTTACGGTGAGTTCTGAGCCCTTGATAGCAAAATCACAAAGGTTTTTAGCTGCACCAAAACCACCAGGAAGAATGACCGCATCGAAATCCTCTACGCGAGCTTCGGATAAATCTTTAATGTCACCCCGAACCAACCGGGCCGCTTCCACCAAAACATTTCGACTTTCACCCTCCGACACTTCACCCGTAAGATGATTAATCACATGCATTTGTTGAATGTTTGGTGCAAAGCACTGCACTTGGGCGCCAGCATTATCTAAACTCAACAAGGTAATGACGGACTCATAAATCTCTGAACCATCAAAAACACCACAACCTGATAAGACAACAGCCACTTTTTTGCTCATCATTTACCCCCTTGCTTTGCATCAATTTGATTGACTAGAAATGTTCTATGGTTAATAGATGTATCTAATTATATTCAGCCATCAGGAATTTTCCTATGGCTGTCAAAGGAACAATACCTATGAACAATCAACTCAAATACCTCGTAGTGATGAAGCCCGCATCACCCCACCAAACAGCTCTATCCAAGGCTGTTGCTTTGGCTCAAAAAACCAGCGTATCTATCGAGGCCTTTGCCTGCGCTTATTTAGACAATAATGAGCTCAATCGACATGACTCACGCCAAAAAGCCAAACGCTCTGCGACACAAGTATTAAAAAAATGGGTTACCAATCAGTTAGCTTCGATGCCTTTACAGGAGGTAGCCACATCCCAATGTATTGAGTGGAACAGTGATGACCTTCTAGCCGCCTGCCACCGAGCTAAAGAAATTAATGCAAACTTGATCATCATGTGTTCTGAAGATGAACTCGCAGGGGCTCGAATGCTAATCCGTTTTTCACCCTGCCCTGTACTGCTCACACGTGCCAACAACCGTGCATGTAGCGGTATTGTTCTAGCCGCATTGGATACCCAACGAATTGACGATCCTCACACGGCACTTAACCATGCAGTGTTTGCTGCGGCTTTTAGCCTAGCAGAAGACACAGACAGCACGCTTCATTTAATTTGCGCTCTGGATGAAAAGAATGCTGTTGCCGCCCATTTGGGCTTGGAATTCCTCGAGGATACCGATGCAAAGCAAGCCGAAATAGCGGAGTTTTACAACATCCCACAGAATCACGTTCATGTCCAAATCGGCAACCCGCAGCTCGTCATCAAAGAATGGGGGGATACCCTCGGTGCGGATATACTGGTTATAGGCACCCAGGCTAGGAAAGGTATTGCGGGAGCCTTGCTCGGAAATACCGCCGAAAAAGTACTCGCTAACATGAACTGCGATGTCTTAGTTGTAAACTGATAACCCCGACTCCGGTGGAGCCAGAATCAACTAGACTACACGCCGGTACAATAAATCCCACACCCCATGGCCCAAACGCTCACCGCGCTGCTCAAACTTAGTCATTGGCCGGAAGGCCGGGCGAGGAGAATATTGAGCCGGCCCCATCATGTTTTCATAACCATCAGCAGCTTCTATGACTTCTAGCATATGTTTCGCATAAGGTTCCCAATCTGTTGCTAGGTGTAAAACTCCTCCTAATTTAAGTTTAGCCCGTATCCTCTGCACAAAATCTGTCTGAATCAAGCGGCGCTTTTTGTGTTTTGTTTTATGCCAAGGATCAGGAAAGTAAACCTGTAGGCGATCAATACTGGCATCCACAATGCAATCTTCGAGCACATCAGTGGCATCAGCTAGATACACCCTGAGATTTGGTAGCTCCAATTTACCTACGTCACTAATTAAGCGCCCGACACCCGGCGAATGCACTTCAATGCCGATAAAATCCTTATCCGGCTCAGCCTGAACCATTTGCACTAGGGAGCCTCCCATACCAAAGCCGATTTCTAGTACTCGAGGCGCACTGCGACCAAACTGCTCTTTAATGTCCAAGCAACCATCATGCAAGCTCAAACCATAAATGGGCCAATATTGCTCAAAGGCCAATTTTTGCCCATCGGTCATCCGACCAGATCGCACCACATAACTTCGAATAGATTTTTTTTTAAACTCTGGCCTGATATCCAATACTGCTCTCCCTTATATTTACTGGCCACATCACAACGAATGACTTAACGATTACCCACCGATGTCCGCTGTGCAGCAATAAACTTTACCAAGGCAAAAGACAGCACTAGCCAACCCATCAAAAATAGTCCCCCACCAATCGGCGTTATCATACCAAGGGCTTTAATACCGGTAACCACTAACAAGTAAAGACTGCCTGAAAAGAGTACGGTCCCCATCACAAACAACCAGCCCGCAACACGCATTAAAATGCCAGCTCTCCGACTTTCCGCAATAACGATTGATAACAAGACCAACACATGAAACATCTGATACTGCACAGCCGTTTGCCAAACACCAAGCATTTCTGGAGCCACCGTATTCCTCAAGGCGTGCGCACCAAAGGCACCTAGCGCTACCGCAAGAAAACCAGATATCGTTGTTATCACTGCCAATATTTTCATTTACTCTCTCGCTGAAAAGGTGATCGCTTTATATCACGCTTATTTAAATAATATTTAGAAATCCTCATAAAAAAAGCCGCAACAGATGCGGCTTTTCAAACTAGCAAACAGCTTACAAACTCAAGCCTCCATTATTGCCCGGACTTTTTTCATCGCATTTTGTTCGAGCTGACGAATCCGCTCCGCAGAAACACTGTATTTATCGGCTAAATCATGCAGGGTGGCCTTGTCTTCTTCTAACCAACGACTATGAATGATGTCACGACTACGCTCATCAAGCTCATGCAATGCTTCCGCCATACGCCCATAGCTATCCTGCTCAGTATCAGCCTGTTCAACCTGCAATGCTGGATCAGCACTTTTATCTTCTAGATACAAGGCCGGGGCTTGATAAGCGCCTTCATCATCGTCATCCGTCAGAGGATCAAACGCCGCATCACGCGCTGACAAACGTTTTTCCATCTCACGCACTTGAATGATGTCGACACCCAAGTCATCCGCTATGGCCTTAGCTTCATCATTGGTGAGCCAAGCCAAACGTTTTTTTGCGCCCCGCAAGTTAAAGAATAATTTCCGCTGAGCCTTAGTGGTTGCCACTTTAACAATGCGCCAGTTGCGCAATACATATTCGTGTATTTCTGCCTTGATCCAATGGACAGCAAAAGAAACTAGACGGACACCCTTTTCCGGGTTAAAGCGTTTAACCGCTTTCATCAAGCCAACATTACCTTCCTGAATCAGGTCACCCAGCGGCAAACCATACCCGTTATAGGATCGAGCAATATGCACAACAAAGCGAAGGTGGGACAAGACCAGTCGACGTGCAGCATCAAGATCTTCACGATAATAAAGATCCTCAGCAAGAGCACGCTCTTCATCAGCAGAGAGAACCGCAACAGCGTTCGCACCCTGCATATAAGTGGCTAGATTGGCTCCTGGAGCCATCCAATCTACAGCTTGAAGATTTTTACTCATATCAACCTCAAAATTTCAAGGACACACATTTTACCAGCTTGACGTTAGATTGCTAGAGCCTGAATAAGTTGCTATAACCGGTTGTTTCAGATCAATCAATGTTACTTTGGTTCAATGCTGGAAAGGTGCCTTGCAACGGCCAACCAAGCACCCAACAGCCCTAAACCAGCCCCAATCAACAGCAGAGCAACCAAACCAACAAAACCCAGCCCGATCAGATGAAAAAAACTCTGATAAAGCTCTGCTAGGCGCTCCACAGGACCCGATATCCATTGAAGCCCCAGAGCGACCAACACCCAAGCCAACATGCCTCCGATAACCCCATACCAAATACCCGTATAGAGAAATGGGCGCCGGACGTAAGCATTGGTACCGCCGACAAGCTTGACCACAACAATTTCATCGCGACGATTCTCAATGGCAAGTCGAATTGTATTACCTATAATCAGCAAAACGCCCAAGGCTAAAGCCAACCCCAGAGAGAAGGCAAGCCTCTCCCCCACCTCTAACATAGCTTGCAATCGTTGCATCCATTTCATATCTAGCATGACATCATCCACGAGTGCCATACCTTGCAACTTAGCCACCAATGTCTCGCTAGCGGCCAGATCATTTTGAAAGCGTGCCCCCGCCTGCACAATAAAGACTGGCGGTAGGGGGTTTTCATCCAACATGTCCAGCACATTGCCAAAACCCGAAAGAGAGCGAAACTCTTCCAGCGCTTGTTGTCGAGAAATATAGTCAACCTTAGCAATATCAACATCAGATACTAATTTTTTTTGCAGCTGATCTATGGCTGCTTGGGTACTGTCCGTCTTGAGAAACACCGTCATTTGGGAAATGGTTTCCACACGGCTACCCAATTGCTGCAGATTTATAACACCCACATACAGAGCTGCGGGCAACCCCAAGGCTATCGCCACAACAAGAGATGTCATCAAGGTCTGAACAGGCTCAGCGGCTAAACGCTGAAATGTATTAAAAAATAATTGCCAGTGGTTTTGTAAATAACTTCTTAATTTATCCAGAAAAACTGCCCGGCCGTCTGATGCACCTCGGCGCCGCTCCCTAACAGGGGTTTTACTAGTAGAACTATTTTTCTCAGGTTTCCGGCGACGATTACGCTTCATGTTCGGGCACCCCATCCTGTATCAGTCTACCCTGCTGTAGTTGTAACCGACGCACACCCATACGAGAGATCAAATCCACATCATGGGTTGCAATCAACACCGTAACGCCCACCTCGCGGAACTGACGAAATAAATCCATAATTTCTGCAGACAATTCTGGGTCAAGGTTTCCAGTAGGTTCATCCGCTAATAAAATTCGTGGCTTATGAACCACAGCACGAGCTATACCCAAGCGCTGTTGCTCACCGCCAGACAAGGCAATAGGATTCATTTTCTCTTTATCGAGCAAACCCACTTTATCCAAGGCAGCCCGCACCCTGCGCCCGACCTCCCTTGGCTGATAACCAGACACCAGCAAAGGAAGCGCAACATTATCAAAAGCACTGCGATCAAAGAGTAACTGGTGATTTTGGAACACAACTCCAACATTGCGACGGTAGTAGGGTATTTGGCTACGATGAAGACGATTTAGATTTTTACCGTTGACTAACAATTGGCCGTGGGTTGGCCTCTCCATCAGCATGATGAGCTTCAGCAAAGTACTTTTCCCAGCACCAGAATGACCAATCAAAAAAGCCATTTCACCGGCACCAAGCTCCAGGCTCAAACCATTTAAGGCCTCATAGCCGTTAGGATAACGCTTGCTGACCTTATCAAACTGAATCATAGGGTTCAGATAGTTTCATCGTCATTACTTGAGGCCATCGTCACTTACTACCATTGTCAAATAAAGCATGGACGTACTCTCGTGCACTAAAGGGCTGTAGATCTTCAACGCTTTCCCCCAAACCCACAAAACGCACAGGAATACCAAAACGCTTACACAGAGAAAAGACAATGCCACCCTTGGCGGTACCATCAAGCTTCGTCAATACTACACCCGTCACAGCAACCGTCTCATTAAATTCCTGCATTTGATTTACAGCATTTTGTCCGGTGCCCGCATCTAACACCAACAGCACTTCATGAGGCGCCGAATCATCCAGCTTAGTCATGACCCGCTTAACTTTCTTCAACTCTTCCATCAAATTACTTTTAGTGTGTAACCGCCCGGCTGTATCTGCTATCAGAATATCGATATGACGAGACTGGGCAGACTCGATGGCATCAAAAATCACCGAGGCACTATCGGCACCGGTGTGCTGGGCAACAACCGGGACATTATTGCGCCCACCCCAGGATTGTAGTTGCTCTACTGCCGCGGCTCTAAAAGTATCTCCCGCCGCCAACATAACCGACTTACCCTGATCCTGATAATATTTAGCCAGCTTGCCAATGGTGGTGGTTTTACCTACGCCATTAACACCCACAACCAGAATAACAAACGGGCCTTTCTGACCACCGAGGACCAAAGGCTGTTCACAGTGCCTGAGCTTGTCGACCATAGCATTTTGCAACGCTACAAACAGAGCACGACTATCTGCTAATTCTCGACGTTTTACCCGATCAGCCAAATCCTGAATGATTTCCACAGTGGATTCAATGCCCACATCAGCCAACAATAACAGTGTTTCCAGCTCCTCTAGAAGCTCATCATCGATTTCCCGTTCACCCAAAAATAAATTACCAAAGCTACGACCCGTTTTTGATAATGCACGGCGAAACCGCGACCGTATGGTTTCCTTTTGCTCAGCAATAGGTGGTTCGATGATTTCCTGCTCTTGACCAGGCAGGTCCTGAACATTCGCGTCTCCTGAGACGTCCACGGTAATATCCACAGGCTTTTGACGACGAAATCGCTGCAAAAACGAGCGCTTTATATCTGGCTCATTCCCCAGCTTTTGTTCCACCTCTGGAGCACTATTTTCGGTATTCTTTGAATCTGACTCAGACATCCTGTTTTCTCACTGGAAACTGGCGGTGTATGCTATCACTTTAGGAAGAGAAAAACGCTTTGAAACGCCCTTATAAATCAACATCCACCTCAAAAAAATCACCTCAAAACCAGCTTCGTATTATCGGGGGAAAATGGCGAGGCCAGAAACTGAGCTTTGCCAACGCTGAAGGCCTACGACCCACAGGAGACCGAATCAGGGAAACCCTGTTTAACTGGCTTGCACCGGTGATATCTGGAGCACATTGTCTAGACCTCTTTGCTGGCTCTGGCGCTCTGGGTATTGAAGCTCTCTCCAGAGGAGCATTAAGCGCCACATTGATCGAAAAAAATCGTGCAGCCATTACACTTTTACACCAAAGTTGTACTCAACTACACGCTGACAACGCCGATATTGTTCAAATTGATGCGCTCGATTGGCTAAACAACACTAAACCCTCCAGACTGAAGTCCACAAAACTTTTTGATGTAGTCTTTCTCGACCCCCCCTTTGCCACTGAATTGCTACAGCCTTGCTGCGATTTGTTACAGCAGCATGGCCTTCTTGCCAATAACGCCTATATTTACATTGAAACTGATAGCCAACATTCCACGCCGGTAACACCGACCTCCTGGATTCCCCTTCGAGAGAAAACATCTGGTCAGGTGACATACCGCTTATATCGGTGTGATTGAGCCAAGAAGGTAAAACATATACCATGCCACCCCCCTACATTGAGCGAAGAACTAACGTGAAAACAATTGTGTATCCTGGGACCTTTGACCCTATCACTAATGGCCACGTTGACTTAGTAGAACGAGCCAGCCGTCTTTTCCATCACGTTATTGTTGCTATTGCTAGCAGTAAAAAGAAAGAACCGCTATTTAATCTTGAAGAGCGTATCGGCTTAGCCGAAAATGCTTTGTCCCATCTCGATAATATCGAGGTATTGGGCTTCGACTACCTATTGGTTAATTTTGTCAAAGACCACAATGCTGATGCAATACTCCGGGGCCTACGCGCCGTATCAGATTTTGAGTATGAATTTCAGCTGGCCAACATGAATCGGGCACTCTCGCCTGATGTAGAAAGTATCTTTCTTACCCCCTCAGAAAAGCTCTCTTATATTTCATCTTCCCTGGTGAAAGAAATCGGTTCTCTGGGCGGTGACATTAATGCCTTTGTACCACCCTGTGTCAGAGATGCTTTAGCGAAAAAATTTATTCAAGATTAATCACTAGTGGAAACCCGCTATTTTTGGCAAACGGAACAATACACCGTAGAACGCTGGCCCAACTTTATTTCCTTTAACAACGCTTGACAGTTCAAACAGGCCTCGCCACCTCTGCCATAAACAAATAATTGTTGCTTGAAGTAACCTGGTTTACCCTCATTACCCACAAAGTCCTTCAGTGTGGTGCCTCCTTGCTCTATCGCTCTCTTTAAAACCATTTTGACGTTGCTGGACAGCCTCTCATAACATTTAAGGGAAATCCGGCCAGCAGCCTTCTTTGGCCTAATACCACTGAGAAATAATGACTCATTGGCGTAGATGTTTCCCACCCCCACCACCATTTGATTGTCCATCAAAAATTGTTTTACTGAGGTAGTTTTACCTCGAGACAAGCGAAACAAATACTTGCCATCAACTGACGAGTCAAAAGGTTCAGGCCCCAGATGCTGTAATAATCGATGCTGCTCTGGTTCACCCTCGAGCCACAATACAGAACCAAATCGACGCGGGTCTGTAAAACGTAGCACGACTTCACCAAAGCTGATATCTACATGATCATGCTTAGCCGGTGGCTCTCCTTTTCGCACAATGCGAAGGTTGCCAGACATGCCCAGGTGAATCATTAAGTGTCCCTGTGGAAACTGGAACAACATATACTTTGCCCGCTGCCGTCCTGACACCAGCAACTGCCCACACATCAATTCGGGTAGGTTATCTGGCACTGGCCAACGCAGCCTGGAGTTTCGCACTACAACGGAGGATGTTTTCTTTCCTTGTATGTGAGGAAGCACCCCGTTCAGGGTGACAACAACCTCTGGTAATTCCGGCATTGCCTACTCCTAAGTAAAGGCCACTCGTCACTATGTGTCTGGCATACTAGGGCTGTTGTATACTCGCGGCAACCCTCACTACAATCCCACCAACAACCTACATACCAGCAGGAAAACAATTAATGGCTTTGGGAAGAAAACGCACAACAGAAAACGATGGCGACTCCAGCAGTGCAGAAATTGATATGACTCCCATGCTGGATGTGGTTTTTATCATGCTCATTTTCTTCATTGTGACGGCATCCTTTGCCAAAGAGTCCGGCATTAACCTAAACCGCCCCCCCATCAGTGACACTCCGCTAGAGGAGCAAACAAAAAACCGAAACATTGTTTTCAATATTACGGAAACCAATGACATCTTTATTCAAGGTCGCCACATTGATGTGAGGTCCGTACGGGCAAATGTAGAGCGTGCGCATGCCGAAAACCCAAAGGTAAAAGTGATTATTGAAGCCCACCCTAAATCAAAAACGGACACTTTTATTCTTGTCTCCGACCAAGCCCGCGAGGCTGGCGTAGCCGATATCGCTTTGACTACGCCTCCATAGAACAGCATCCAACTCAATTTCTATCAACACACGCACAAAAAAACCCCGAAAAAATCGAGGTTTTTTATACAGAACGCCCTATGTCTGAGCTTTCGCTCAGTAAAAAAGCTTACTTGATTTTAGCTTCTTTATAAGGAACGTGCTTACGAACCACTGGGTCATACTTGCTGAACTCCAGCTTTTCAGGCTGAGTACGCTTGTTTTTAGTGGTTGTATAATAGTGTCCGGTGCCAGCACTAGAAACTAATTTAATTTTATCGCGATTCGATTTAGCCATTATCTATCTCCTTAAACCTTTTCGCCACGCTTGCGCATATCAACAAGAACCTGTTGGATGCCCAGCTTATCAACAATACGCATTCCCTTGGCAGAAAGACGCAATTTCACAAAACGCTTCTCTTCTTCAATCCAGAAACGATGGGAGTGCAAGTTAGGCTCGAACCGACGGCGAGTCCTGTTTTTAGCGTGTGAAACGTTATTCCCGGACATTGGTCTTTTGCCGGTGACTTGACATACTTTAGACATTGCTTCGCCTCTAATCATGGCGCCACCCGTATCCGGCGACTACTTTTGAATTCAGTTAGTGGGCTTTTCGAAAATTATGCGCTCTCGAATATTAAAATACTCTCAAAAAGAGCACCCCCACAAAGAGCCGCGTTTTATACCAGAAGGCCTCCCCCAAAGCAAATAAATTCTCTGAATCTGCCCATGTTTGTGGGATTTTCCAGTTTATCGGCTTACATCATGTTTCACCCTAAACGCACAGGTCATTTACACCCGCCTAAAGCATTCCTCGTTCAGCCATTGAAATAGTGTGACCACTGCCTACAATCACATGATCAAGCACCCGAACATCAATCAGCATCAAAGCCTCTTTTAGGCGCTGTGTTATCAAGCGGTCAGATTCACTCGGCTCGGCAACACCAGAAGGATGGTTATGAGAAAAAATAATGGCTGACGCATTGTGATACAACGCCTGCCTAACCACTTCTCTAGGATGAACGCTGGCACTATCAATCGTGCCAAAAAATAGTTTTTCCCACGCAATTAATCGGTGTTGCGCATCCAAAAATAACGCAGCAAAGACCTCCTGCTGGCAATGACGTAATTGTGACAAGAGAAACTCACCGACAGATGCCGGATTACTGAAAACATGCTCTCGCCGAAGCTGCTCACCCAAATGGCGACCAGCCAATTCCATCACCGCCTGCAACTGCACATATTTAGCCTCACCGAGACCATGCACAGCACAAAATGATTTCTTTTCAGCAGAAAACATTTTGGCAAGACTACCAAAACGTTGCAGTAATTCACGTGCCAAATCTACCGCTGAGCGCCCAGCACAACCTGTACGAAGAAAAATTGCCAGCAATTCAGCGTCCGACAACGCACTCGCACCTTTTTCTAAAAGTTTTTCTCGCGGCCGTTCCGACGCCGGCCAATCAGTAATAGCCATAAACACCTCCCTGTGTAATTTACTTCTCGATATAACTCATCATCAGCACTCACATTGGTAAGTACTGACTACGCAAATCCCCTTTGCAATGGTATCTTATCCATCCTAGACCAAATTTTCAGGAAAATTATTGATGCCCTCACTGGCCAATAAGCGTGTACTGCTCGGTGTAACGGGTGGTATTGCTGCCTACAAAAGCGCTGAAATTATACGTCGTCTGCAAGATTTAGGGGCTTGCGTCCGCGTTGTTATGACGCCAGCAGCCACTGACTTTATTACACCGCTCACACTCCAAGCACTGTCTGGCAACCCTGTACACACTGAATTATTAGACACCGCAGCTGAAGCCGCGATGGGTCATATTGAACTGGCTCGGTGGGCTGACATCATACTGATCGCTCCGGCGTCAGCAGACTTTATGGCAAAACTCGTTAACGGCGAAGGTAGTGATCTTCTCTCTACCTTATGCCTCGCAAGCAGATCACCCCTTGCTATTGCACCGGCCATGAATCAAGGCATGTGGCGCAATGCTAGCACCCAACATAACGTTGAACGTTTACGTGGTCGAGGGACACATATTTTTGGCCCGGCAGAAGGCAGTCAAGCCTGCGGCGAAACAGGTCCAGGACGTATGATTGAGCCTGATGATATCGCTGAATTAACAGCCGATTTATTTGAAACCGGCTCCTTGTCAGGAAAAAAAGTTGTGATCACTGCGGGGCCAACCCGCGAAGCTATTGACCCCGTTCGTTATATCAGCAATCACAGTTCGGGGAAAATGGGTTATGCCTTAGCTGAAGCCGCGGCTGAAGCTGGAGCAGATACAGTGCTTATCAGTGGTCCCGTTAATTTGCCCCCTCCCGACCGGGTAAAAACCATTGCCATCACCAGTGCCAGAGAAATGTATGACGCAGCTCTTGCGGAAGCCGATGGCTGCCAATTATTTATTGCCTCTGCAGCCGTAGCCGATTATCGCCCAGTGCAGGTATCAGAACAAAAAATCAAAAAATCTGCCGACAACATGACGATAGAACTGGTTAAAAATCCCGATATTGTTGCCGCTGTGGCCGCACTACAACAGCGCCCTTTTACCGTAGGGTTTGCCGCTGAAACACCTACCACAGAAGACTGCCTAGAAAACCATGCTCGCGGCAAACTACAAAGAAAAAATCTTGATCTTGTGATCGCTAACGATGTATCAGATCGCACAATTGGTTTTAATAGTGATGATAACGCTGTTCTCGTGGTAGAAATGCAAGGCTCCGAAACCATACCAAAAATCAACAAATCGATTTTGGCACGTCAGTTGATTGCCAAAATTGCACTGATGCTCCAAGGCTGACAGAAAGATCATGACAAATTCTGAAAAACAAGGGTTCATTGCCCGTATCATTGATAAATTGAAACAACACCCGCTCTCACTAGTATCATTGGTACTGATTATTTTTGGCTTCACTTGGTTTTCTTTTTTTCTTTATCAAAATATTGTGGACAAAACCAAGCAAGATTTAGCCCATGCCCAAGCCACTAACTATGCCCAGCAACAATTAATCACCACAAATACCTACCTTCAACAACGGCAACAACAGTTACAGACTCTTTCTGAAAAAAAGCTATTTGTTAGCGCGTTAACATCTGGCGACAGCAAAAAAATCGAACACATGGAAAGCTTAATGGCCGACTGGGTCGATGGTCTCACCCACGGATATTTACTCAGCCACACAGATACCCGCCTGGATAAAACACACAACTTTGCAGGCCAACAGATAGTACTCAAGGTTTTAGCTGGAGAACAACCTGCCCCCGTAGCCGCCTATATCAATAACTCCTGGCAGTTAATCTTTGCTTATCCCATAAACAATAATGAAGGCAACACCTTGGGCGTCATGCTCATCATGTTAGGGACAGAAGCATTATCCGGCCTTCTGAAAAATTTAGATCCTTTACTAGGAACAACGGAGTTATTCCAACAACTGCCAGAGATACAGGGCAAAGCCGTTATTGCTCTGAAAAACAATAACCAAGCTATCGAAGCAGTTCATATGAAAACCCGTGTCTCCCATTGGGAAATACGGTTCACTGGTAGCAGTATATTGCTTAATCAAGCACAACCTTCTTACCGTGAATTTGCCATCATACTGGCTGCCGTTATCGCTCTCATGCTGCTAATGCTCTATTTGGTCATTCGCTTTACCCTGCACTATCACCAAGATAAAACACCTCGAGTAAACTCGGGTGGTCAGAATAACCGTAAAAACAAAGCTGTTAGCCCGGGCAATGAAGACGCCACAGATCAAACCAGAAAATCTTACTTACAGGTTCTCCCATCGTCAGGAAAATCGTCCTCAGAAGACAACACTCAACCTAAAGAATCTGATCCACCAGCAAAAGATGATGCTCAAGCGCCTGAGTCAAAAGACGAAAGTGCCGAGGAAAAGCTGATTTTTCCTAGCGTTGTCTTCAGAGACTACGATATTCGAGGCCTAGCAGGCACACAACTCACCACTGAATTTGCCCACCGCTTAGGAAAAGCACTGGCAAAACGAGCGCAAGCGCTAGGCGAGCACTCTTTAATTGTCGGTTGTGATGGCCGCAGGTCAAGCCCAGAACTTACCGAAGCATTAGAGCAAGGAATTTTGAGTACTGGCTGCCACGTCATACATCTTGGCGCAGTACCCACCCCTCTATTAAATTTTGCAGTCCACCAACTCTCTGAAACTGATTGTGGTGTTATGGTCACAGCCAGTCACAATCCCGCTGAATACAATGGCTTCAAAATGTTTTTCAAACATCATGCGCTCTGTGGCGAAGAAATTCTTTCTTTGAGAGCCGAGCTGGAGCAGGATTTTCCTATGGTAAATTCTGGTGAATTTGAAACCCGCGATGTATCTAATGACTATGTAGAAAGCATTGCTAACGACATTGTGCCCGCAGACAATCTGAAAGTTGTACTAGATGCCGGGAATGGCATCGCTGGCGAACAGGGTTGCAATGTACTCGAGGCCATTGGCTGTGATGTCATACCGCTTTATTGTGATGTAGATGGAGACTTCCCCAACCACCCGCCCGACACCTCGGTAGCAGCCAACCTAGCAGACCTTATCGCCTGCGTGAAAGAAAGTAATGCTGATCTGGGTATCGCCCTTGATGGCGATGGGGACCGTGTCGTTGCGGTTTCCGCCAGCGGTAAAATTATCTGGCCCGATGAGCTCTTAATGATTTTTGCTCGCGACGTTGTCTCTCGTCACCCTGGCGCCGATGTCGTCTTCGACGTCAAAAGTACCAATCGGCTTAACAGCCTCATCAGCAGTTATGGCGGTCGACCTGTTATGTGGAAAACGGGCCACTCCCATATGTACAACAAAATTTTGGCTTGCGAGGCACCTGTTGGTGGTGAGTATAGCGGCCATATCTTCTTCCATGATCGCTGGCACGGCTTCGATGATGGTATTTATGCTGCCGCTCGCTTGGTAGAAATAATGGCCATTCGCGAACAGGGCATCGACGAAATGATGGCCAGCTTTGAGAGTCGCCATGCAACTCCAGAAATCAAATTGAATATAGCCGAAGAAGATAAATTTGCCTTTATGGATAAACTGATCGCTGAACACACGTTTAATGAAGGAAAAATTTCCACCATTGACGGCCTGAGATTGGAGCTGCCAGAAGCCTGGGGATTAGTTCGCGCCTCTAACACCAGCCCTGCACTCACACTGCGCTTTGAAGCAAACTCTAACGAAGCGCTCAATAATATTCAGTCCCTTTTCAAGCAACAGCTTGAAAATATAGATAGCACTTTAACGTTTAAAATTTACAGCTAACGGCATGATTAACCTTACCGGTTAATCTAATAACAGGATCCAATAATGTCTCTAACCCGCGAAGCGGCAAGTAATATCGCCAATGTTCTTTCTGAATCACTGCCTTATATCCAGCGGTTCACCGGCAAAACTATCGTCGTTAAATTTGGCGGTAACGCCATGGTGGACGAAAAGCTCAAGGCTAGCTTTGCCCGCGATATAGTCATGATGAAACTAGTTGGCATGAATCCCGTAGTCGTTCATGGTGGAGGACCTCAAATCGGTGAACTGTTATCGCAGCTCAACATTGAATCCCACTTCGTCAACGGTATGCGCGTTACCGATAGCAAAACCATGAATGTAGTGGAGATGGTATTAGGTGGCGCGGTTAACAAGGAAATTGTTAACCTGATCAATCGCGCCGGCGGTAGAGCAGTCGGCATTACGGGTAAAGATGGGCAATTAATCAAAGCTCGAAAACTAAAAGTGTCACAACAGTCGCCCGAAATGAAAGCACCTGAAATTATTGATATCGGCCACGTGGGCGAGGTGGAATCCATCAATACCGATGTTATCGATATGCTTACCGATAGCCACTTTATCCCCGTTATTGCGCCTATCGGTGTCGACGACAATGGTAACTCATACAATATCAATGCTGACTTAGTTGCCGGGAAAATTGCTGAAGTTCTTCAAGCTGAAAAACTCATGCTATTGACCGATGTTGCGGGACTCCAAGATAAAAATGGTGACGTCTTAACGGGCCTCTCCACTCAGCAGGTGGACGAATTAATTGCCGACGGCACCATCTATGGCGGTATGCTACCCAAAATCCAGTGTGCATTGGATGCGGTAAAAGGCGGGACGAAGAGCGTCCATATTATTGATGGCCGCGTAAACCATGCGACTTTATTGGAAATTTTCACCGACCAAGGTGTTGGCACCTTGATCACTAATTTGACAACCAGCGAGTAAATTCAATATGGCTGCTGGAAATAGCTCAAGAAAACAACAAATTCTGCAATCTTTGGCACGCATGCTTGAAGCGACGCCAGGAGGGCGAATTACCACTGCAGCACTAGCAGCAGAAGTTGGTGTATCAGAGGCGGCACTCTATCGTCACTTTCCCAGCAAAACCAAAATGTATGAGGGCTTGATCGACTTTATCGAAGACACGATATTTAGTCGAATTAGAGTCATTCTCTCAGAAGAACCTGATCCGGTTAGCCGCTGCTATAGGATTCTTACCTTGCTTCTAACCTTTGCTGAGCGCAATCCTGGGATCACACGATTATTAACCGGAGATGCCCTAACAGGTGAAACTGATAGGCTTCACACCCGAATCCAACAATTATTTGACCGACTGGAAACACAGCTGAAACAAATTTTGCGTGAAGCTGAAGTTAGTGACAACTTGCGAACGACAATGACCGTAACAGCTGCCGCCAATATGATGCTGGCATTGGCAGAAGGTCGTATTAGCCAGTTTGTTCGGAGTGGTTTTCAGCGCCCGCCCACAGAGCACTGGCAAGATCAATGGTCTGTAGCTATGGCTGGGTTTTTTCGGGAGAATCAATTTCAGGAGGCTTAAACCCTTTTAATGTCTTAAAACGGGCAAGGTATCCATTATACCGGTCTTCAGTACCCTGATATTCTTGCTGACGTAGCAACAACATCTGTTCAGCATCACGTCGTTGAAATATCTGCTCATCTATACTGCTCAATAGAGACTTGGGGACCGACCTCCCACCAAACTGATAGTTGGCCGCCTTGGTACGAGATGCCTGAAGAGTAGCTTCATTCTTGGCCAAATTTGTCTGAATGATGTCAAATTCTCTCTTTAGCTGGGTCAACCGCCTATCTTTAGCAGACTCAAGCTCTGCCACTTCATTGTAGGTACGCAATAACATCTGATCTTCTCGCAGCTGCTCAGCAGCTTGCTCCGCTTTATTCTCTTGTTCAGCATCCAATTCTGTTGGATCCCGTTGTGGCTCAATCACCGTAATAACACGGCCTGACTCACTGAGAATTTCATAACCACCCGCCACATACCTTGGTGGAATCTCATGATCGATAACAAGATTACCTTGTAGGTTACGGTAACGATAAAGGTTGTCAGCCTCCGTGGTCGTAGCCACTATTCCTAATGAAACAAAAAGAATAATGCCAATGCGCTTGTAACGATTCATAGCATCAATCATAAATAATTTTTGATCCTACCCTACACTTTATATTTTTATGGGTCGGCTTTTTAATTGCTTGCCAGTTCTTGTACTTCAAACTCTCAGGTATGATACACCCTCACCTGACATGGGGCGACTCTCAACCTAAACACCACTTATACTTTACACCTAGGATTTGTACCCCCTTTATTAACCAGAGCCACCACATATGAGAATCATCAGTCTTGCTGTGGACGGAATACACCAAGCATCACAACGCGGCTTATTTCAATGGCTCGCCTCCCAAGAAGCCAATATTATCTGCCTTCAAGATCTTCGGTGCCAAGAACCCATTCTCACTTCTACAGCCGAATTTGTGCTTGAGGGCTATACCAGCTACTTTTTTGACTCACCGACACCCGAAAACGGGGTCGCCATCTATTGTCATGAGATACCCAAAGCTATCATGTACGGTTTTGGTTCAACCAATGGTGAAGATATGAGCGGTCGCTATCTTCAAGCTGATTTTGAACACACCAGCGTCTGTTCATTGCTGGCTCCCGAAGCCTCGGCCAACACACCCGAACAAAAGCAGAAAAATCAATTCTTTCGTGATCTACAAAACCACTTAAATAAAATAAGTCGCAAACGTAGAGATTATGTACTCTGCGGTAATTGGAATATTGCCAACAGTGTCATTGACGTCAGTGACCCCAGCACATGCAAAAGCCTCTCAGGCTTCTTGCCCGAAGAACGACAATATCTCAATCAACTCTATCAAGACATTGGTTATGCCGACGCCTTCCGGCAATACAATACTGACACCGACGAGTTCAGCTATTGGCCTTCTGGTGAACCCGGCGTAGGCACCGGCTGGAGAACAGACTTACAGGTCGTGTCACAAGGCCTTAAAAATCGTGTTGAATATGCCGCCATTTACAAATCGACATCATTTTCAAGCCATGCACCTGTGATTATTGATTACGACATTGAAAGCCTATAATACCGTCACGAATAACACCCGCAGCACAACAGTAAAGCGAACGTTGTTGCACTGAAGAAAAGCCCTCTTTAGACTCCACTTCAACCACGTTATCCAAACCAATTGTTTTATGGAGAAGTTTAACCGCCGATGCCAGACATCATCCCGGAAAATTCTGTAGGCATAGTCACACCAGAGACACTGTATTTTGATGAACCTCTGGAGCTGGCCTGTGGCCGGATACTGCCCGATTACCAACTGGTCATAGAAACCTACGGCGAACTTAATAGTGACAAAAGTAATGCTATTCTTATTTGTCACGCACTCAGCGGTCATCACCATGCCGCAGGCTATCATTCGAAAGAAGACCAGAAACCCGGTTGGTGGGACAATCATATTGGCCCCGGCAAACCCTTTGATACCAACCGCTTCTTTATCGTATCTCCAAACAACCTCGGCGGTTGCCACGGCAGCACCGGGCCCAACACTACCAATCCGGAAACAGGTAAACCTTGGGGAGTCGACTTCCCTCCGCTAAGAGTTCGTGACTGGGTACAAAGTCAGGCCAGGCTTGCCGACAGACTAGGCATTGATCAGTGGGCAGCCGTTGCCGGCGGCAGCTTGGGCGGTATGCAAGCCATGCGCTGGGCACTGGAATACCCCAATCGCCTTCGACATGCCATCGTAATAGCTTCAGCTATGAAGCTAAGCGCACAAAATATTGCCTTTAATGAAATTGCTCGAGATGCTATCAAATCAGATCCGGACTTCCGTGATGGGCACTTTCTTGAAGACAATACACTACCCCGTAACGGCCTGGCATTAGCAAGAAAGATAGGGCACGTCACCTATCTCTCCGACCAGTTAATGGGAAATAAGTTTGGTCGCGAGCTAAGGTCGGGATCATTTCAGCAGGGACAGGATACCCCCGTTGAATTTCAAGTAGAAAGCTACTTGCGTCATCAGGGCGATGCCTTTTCCAACAGCTTTGATGCCAACACTTATTTGCTGATGACCAAAGCACTCGATTATTTTGACTTGGCTCGAGAGTATGGCAATGACCCCGTTAAGGCCTTTAATCATGCCCTGTGTAATTTTTTGGTCGTTTCTTTTTCAACAGACTGGCGGTTTGCCCCTGAGCGCTCTCAGGAAATTGTTAAAGCCTTAATCGATGCCAATAAAAATGTCTCCTATGCCGCCATTGAATCCAACTTGGGACACGATGCCTTTTTACTACCCAATGAACGCTACGAGCACGTGCTTTATGCCTATATGAACCGCATGGCCAACGAGACACCTGGCTTTAACCAGACAGACATCGTCAGCCCGTCAGAGGCATCATTATGAACATGCGAACAGACTTTGATATTATTCAGCAATGGATTGCACCAAAAAGTAGGGTTCTGGATCTTGCCTGTGGCGATGGCACACTGCTTAAAAATTTAAAAGAGGCCAAGCAGGTAGAAGGCTATGGCTTGGAAATTGACCCAGAGAAAATCACAGCAGCAATAACCAATACTATTAATGTGATAGAAACCAATTTAGACGCCGGGTTATCGCAATTTCCGGACAACAGCTTTGATACTGTCGTCATGACACAAGCACTCCAGGTAATGCGCTATCCACATCTTGTATTGGAAGAAATGCTGCGAATTGGAGAAAAGTGTATTGTGACTTTCCCCAATTTTGGTAACTGGCGTGCAAGAACATCTCTTTTTATTCATGGCCGCATGCCCGTCACCAAACAACTGACCTACCAATGGTATGACACACCCAACATTCACTTCTGTACAGTCCGGGACTTTGAATCCTTGTGCACAGAAAGAAATATTCTGATAAAGCATCGGGAATTTGTTGCTGAACGAATACCAGACAAACAAATAAAAGGGATATGGCCTAACTTGTTTAGTGATACAGCTATTTACCTATTAAGTAAATAAAACACAAAAATAAAACCCCATGGGTTTTGGTGGAAACAAATATGATCAACTATAAACTTCTTTGGATACCCCTGCTGACACTATTGACACTGGGTGCCCATGCAGACAACAAACCTTATCAACAATTTGGTGATATCAAAGTCTTCTACAGTTCATTCACTAGCAGTTTTATCCTGCCAGACATCGCCAGCTCCTATAATATTACTCGTGGCAAGGATAAAGGCTTAGTCAATATATCAGTCATAAAAAATGATAAAATTGGTGGGACAACTGCGCTAGTAAAGGGCACCGTTTCTAACATTTTTGCCCAACAACAAAAACTCACGTTTGTCGAAGTAAGAGAAGGTGATAGTGTTTATTATTTAGCACCTTTTGAATTTGATAATGAAGACTCCATGACATTTAAAATTCAAGTGCAACCTGACCCAAACAAACCCGCACTATCATTATCGTTTCAAAATAAATTTTATTATGATGACTAATATTACTTGCCCAGCCACCTCTACAAAAAGAGCACCACGATGAAAGTCACACTTGCAAGTAGCAACAAAGGAAAATTAGCAGAATTTCAACAGTTACTTTCTGAACTATCTTTTAGTGTTGTTCCTCAATCAGACTTTCAAATACCTGATGCCATAGAGAACGGCCTAAGTTTTGTAGAAAATGCCTTAATTAAAGCACGGCATGCTTCACGGCTCACTGGGTTGCCAGCAATAGCCGACGATTCCGGATTAGAAGTGGATCGACTTAATGGCGCTCCCGGTATTTATTCATCACGGTTTTCTGGCGAAAATGCAACAGATGAGAAAAACAATCAACGGCTACTATCACTCTTAAATGACACACCTGAATCTGAGCGTACTGCAAGGTTTCAGTGCGTGCTCGTCTATATGAGACATCCAGAAGACCCAACACCCATTATTTGCCAGGGCAGTTGGGAGGGGCTGATTTCATCGAAAGCCAAGGGTAAAA
>JASJGJ010000011.1:0-34158 GCA_033791605.1 Porticoccus sp. | reverse complement strand
AAAGACGAAAACCCATAACGACCAGAAAACCCGCTATCAGCATGGACACTAACGCCAATTGTTGTACTACCAAAACATCTACTAGGTATCCCAGCATCCAAACAATACCGGCAAGGGATAAAGGGATCAGGGCAAGGTAGTTAGGCGTTGGGGGACAAGACGAAATCAGCGCTCTCTTTTGCCACACCAACCAAATGGTAATGGGTATTATCAAAAACCCATGAGTATAGGTTTCCGAACGAATCCAGGTAGAAACCATGGAATATGTTGTTTGGTAAAAAACACCTAAAATAGAAACAAATAGAAAAATAGAAAGAATGCTAAAGAGCATTCTATTGTCTCTTGCCTGAGGCAGAGCTTGAGGAGATTGATTCTCTTCCATAGAATTATTCATCCTAATTAATCAGTAACATCTTCTAGGTGAGAGCCAACTATCGGCAAGTTTTCCTCCCAACTGAAGTCACTCATGACTTTTTGTCTAGCTCTAGCACCAATTTCCACATGCTCACCGTTAATGACACTTTGAACCAACACCTGCAATGCCTGCTCATCATCACCCAACAGAACCTCCTGACCATGGATTGCGCGAATACCCTCTAATGCCTGGCTCGTCACAATCGTCGGCTTAGCCATAGCCATCGCTTCTAAAACTTTATTCTGTATCCCACGAGCTATTCTCATTGGTGCTACGGCTGCTGTTGCATGCTTAAGGTACGGACGTACATCAGTCACTCGACCGGTAACGACAATATCCGCCCCATTACCAAGCCGCTGTACCTCTTCCGTTGGGTTGCTGCCTACAATATAAAATCTAAGGTCAGGATTCTTCTTTTTAAGACCAGGAAACACTTTTTTTGCAAACCAGGTCACAGCATCTATGTTAGGCCAGTAGTCCATCGCACCGGTAAAGACCAACACTTTCTCTGTCGACTGGTAGGGAATATGCGTATCAATGTCTGGAGAAAAATAGCCTGTATCCACACCATTGTTATAAAAACTGATCTTTTTGGCCGACAGAGGACACAATCGCTTAAACATGTCGGCCTCGGCTGAAGAAACAAATAAGCTACTATCAAAACTGGACGCAACTTTTTGCTCAAAAGTTAACAGCTTTTTTCCTTCTCTGCGATACACCCAGCTCAATGGCCATTTTTTACGAGTCGAGTACTGCTGCCATTTGTCAGAGTCAATATCGACAAAATCGATCACGGTGTTTTCAAAGCCAAAATCTCTAGTCATGGTGTACTGCGCCATGGCCGAAGAGTACACCACCAATTTTTCTATTTTATGCTGCTCTGTTTTTTCTTTAACCCAACGATCAAGCGTCCTATTTTTGTAATAGGGCAATGTTAGGGCTTGACCGGAAATGAAACCGATCATACTTTTCAATTTGGCTCTGTGTGGTTCCAGCTTAATAAAGCAGCTCTCTGCACACATATCCGCAATCAACGGCTGATATTGCCAATCTTCAGGATCATCAACAAACGTACCCAGATAAACCTGATAATGCTGACAAAGGTACTTTAAAAGGTGATATGAACGTATTTTATCGCCCTTATTGGGCGGATAGGGAATGCGATGACAAAGAAAAAGCAGGGGCGGTTTCATATATCCATGACCTTATTAGCCAAGATTTTTGGCCAAGATTGGCCCCATTAAATTAGCCGCGAAAAGAGGGAGCTTTTTCCAAGCTTTTATAAATAACTGATATTTAGGGTTTAACGGATTAATATCTGGCGCACTGTCCGCTGTTATCAACGAATATTCATAATGCAGCGGCTCTGGCGTAAAACCCCAGTGTTTTTTAAAGTGATATGGTCCGGTATCATTTTTGCTTCGTCCAAAATCAAAGATTTTGATGCCCTGCTCTGCCGAACGTCTCATGAGCTCCCAGTACATAAAATCATTTACGCCTTTAATTGTTCGAGCAGAGGCAACACTACCACCATAGTAAGGTAAAACTTCATCACGAAAGTAAAAGCTGACTACACCCGCCACATCTTTACCCTGGTGTGAAATCATCATCACACCACAATCATCAGCAAAAACTTGCTTCAAGATTTTAAAATATTTATTGGTGAAAACGGGTGTTCCCAGATTTCGTACACTCTCAGAGTACACACGATACGCACGGTCCCAATGATCCCCCACCTCACTCACTAAACCATTTTTGATCCCTTTCCTGATCATGGTCCGTTGCTTGCTGGGAATAGCCTTCATATTGACTTCGGGATCACTATCAATGCTTTTTCGAAATGTGGAATAAAGACTCTTTTCTGGCCAACCCTCATTAGACGCTTTTATATTCCTCAACTCTAAAGCATCTACTTTCAAACTATGAGCGAGTTCACAAGCCGCCTTCCTAAGAGCTGATGCAACTTCTGAGTCGTCAGCAACAATGCCGCCATAAACACAAAAAGGCGTTGAAACTAGGACATTCCCAAACAGTACGCTTTTATTGTGAGCCAAGGGAAGGATCCCCTTTATTTCACCATTGCGCTCTGCATAGAGAAAATAACCTCGGTGACCAAATGCGCTTTCCAATACCGTTTTCCACCCAGCCCGGTGAAAGAATGTAGCCTCTACCGAGTTGGAAACAAACGCATCCCACAGAGAAAACTTGTCTTCTGAAAGCTGATGAATGGTAAGCACTAATTATGACTCCGGAGATTAATTATTGGGGCTTTTGTTACTTCACTCAGAAACACCTCATCAACGCGACCCCAATGGAAATCATCGATAAGGTTGGCTAACCGGTCATGCATCTTGTCGAGATTTAAGTAGTGCCTAAACTTTGACTTTCTACTGGCAGATTCAACTCGTGGTTGATCAGGATCCACTTCCCATGGGTGAAAATAAAAAATACAGGGCTGCCGGTCTTTAGTATTGACGCTATTAATTGCCCAACGCGAAAAACGATAAGGGAAAAGCCTAAACCAACCGCCGCCACCACAGTTTATGTTACGCCCGGCAATATTGATCGTAGAAATAGGTATTTCCAACAGCCTGTCTTCTGCAGAGGAAAAAGCAAACCTTGGCGCATCGGGAATACCATAAAGATCATGCTTAATAGGTACTATGCTGGAGCTATACAGATAACCCGCATCAGCGAGGCAATCCAATGCCCAAAGATTTTCTCTACAAATAGAATAACTGGCTGCGCGATATCCCTTAATTTGAAGGCCTGATAAATCTTCCAGTAAATGCCTAGTTCGAATAATATCCTGACTGAATTCTTGTTGTTGCTGCTGAGTGACACGAGTGTGCTCCCAACCATGACTAGCAAGCTCATGGCCATGTTCAACAATTTTTTTCACCATACTCGGGTATCGTTCAGCAACCCAACCCAAAGTAAAAAAAGTTGCCTTGATTCCTTTTTGTTCGAATAACGCTAAAATCCGTTCAATATTTGCCTCTACCCGACAAGGAATACTATTCCAATCAGACTTCTCGATATGTTTTTCAAAAGCTGACACCTGAAAATAGTCTTCCACATCAACAGACATGGCATTACACATTGAGTTTTGCTTCTTCATGGCAGTGTTTTAACCCAATCACTGATCGTTTGAGCAATACGTTCAGCGGCCTTGCCATCCCACAGGTCAGGCACCATTCCAGATTTCCCACCGGACCTTATGGTATCGGCAACACAGGCAAGAATTTTCTCTGGATCACTGCCAACAATAGTATTGGTGCCTTGCTCTACCGTAATGGGTCTCTCGGTATTTTCTCTCAAGGTAATACAGGGAACACCCAATGCTGTTGTCTCTTCCTGAATACCCCCAGAGTCCGTCAAAACCAGTCTGGCATCTTTCATCACACCCAACATTTCCAAATAGCCAAGGGGCGGAAGACAATAAAAATTTGCATCGGCTATCAGGGACTCTAATCCAGCTTCAGCAATCTTGCCCTTTGTTCTTGGATGTATAGGAAAGATCAAAGGAAGATCTTTACTCACCTTACCCAATACGGTTAATAGTCGTTCAAGAACAATAGGATCATCTACATTAGATGGACGATGCAGCGTGACAAGGCCATAACCTTTTGATAAATCGGGGGAGGATGAAGTGGCACCCCCTTGGGTACCACAGAACGTTGCAAGCGTTTGTTCCGTGGGGGTCGCACGATCCAGATTAAATAACAGGGTATCAATCATCACGTTCCCAGAAAAATGAATACGTTCTGGCGCGATACCCTCTCTGACCAAATTAGGCTCAGCAGTTTTTTCTGTGGTAAACAATATGTCAGATATTTGATCAGTTAAAACCCGATTAATTTCCTCTGGCATGGATCGGTCGCCACTACGCAAGCCTGCCTCTACATGGATAACCGGTATATTTTTCTTCACAGCTACCAATGCACAAGCAATCGTAGAATTCACATCGCCCACAACTAAAACCGCTGTTGGTTTTATGTCATCCAAAACCGGTTCAAATCGCTTCATAATTTCTGCTGTCTGCTCAGCATGGCTTCCAGAACCTACACCAAGATCAATATCTGGCTCAGGGATTTGTAACTGGTCAAAGAATGACTTTTTCATGGCCACATCGTAGTGTTGCCCTGTATGCAACAGACACGCCGAAAGACCGAAAGCAGGGCTATTCAACGCCCTCATAATCGGGGCAATTTTCATAAAGTTAGGCCTAGCCCCAACAACACAGAGGATCTGTGGGGGCTTATTCGAAAAGGTCATCGGGATTTCCCTTATAGATCGATAGAGAAGTTAAGGCTCAACCGGTTTTCTTTATAGTCGTCATCTACTCTGTCGGAATCCCGCTCAGCAAAACTATAAGCAACACTAACAGAGGTGCGGGTGCCAATTTTTCTTTTCAGACTGACAAAGAAGCGGGATGTGTCCACAACAAAACCTGAACCATCCTCTCTCTCATCCCAAGAAATACGAGAATTCAGCGTATTTTTGGAAGACAGCTTTCGCTCCATAGTGACCCCAAAGGAAGTAAAAATAGAATCGTCATCGATATCTTCACGTATTTGCTTGGACTCTTTGTAGTACAGGCTAGCTGTTGTTCGTTTTCCTTTTAAGGACAGAGAGTTATCAAAGCGTTCATTGACAAAAATACCCTGATCCTGAAAAGTAAAATTATCAGATAAAAATTGATTAAAGCCCGGTACAACATCCTCTAACTGCTGGAGCTGAGCTTCCGTAAACCCGAAAGGATTTGTATTTCTTCGCTCAGATCGAGTATCTGTCAGTGAACGAGTATAGCTAGACTCAAAGGTCAGCTTACGCATCCTATGTGAAAACTTGAAACGAGGCGTTGTACTATAAAAATGTTTACCGTAACCCGCATCGATAGAGGTTCTTGGTGTGGGTTCCCAACGTATGCCTATATCCCAAAACTGATCATCAGGATCGTCACCGTCGGCCGTACTAAAGCTATTTGACTCCTGACCTATTGTGCCATTCACATTTAATCGACGAAATAACTGATAGCCAAGTTTAATACTAGTAGTAAACTGTTCATTCTCGCCATCCTGCCCCATGAAACCCCCACCATCAAAGGTCGTTTCCTGGTATTCGGTGGTCAGCGTCCAGTCAATGCGAGAGAAATTATCACCACTAGCTAGTGTGCCCAACACGGATTGCTTTGTGCTATCAGATAGCTCATCACCTGTATTGATTTGATCGTCATAGGTGTAACGTACTGTTAAATCTGCCGTACGCCCAAAGTGTTTTAGAATATAAGGGCTAATACTGTAGTCATAGGTGGTGGTAACGTTATCATTGCTATTAAGTGAGCTATTACCCGCCTTAGAAAATGGATCAATCAGCGATTGATTGGCGTATATATCACCCTCGATAAACAAAAGGTCTTCCCATAATTCTGCATCGGCATCCGCTTGAATTCTTGGAGAAAAAAAGTCTGCATCACCCCCCGCACTATTCATTTCAAAGGTGGCCAATGCTTTGACATTCCCGCGCCTACCCTTACCTGTTATATCTATTTTCGGGGTAACGACAGTCATCAATTCGCTGTCTTTATCACTTTCATCTAAATCAACGTTGTCTGTGTAGACCTCCCCAACATTTAAACCAGATTTAACGATCCATTCTCCAGCCACCACATCCAATGACAAGACAAAGCATGACAGGGCTACAAGCCCAGCTTTGGCTATTAAAATATGTGGCTTAAGCTTAAACATCGACACCGCCTCTAACTAACTTGCTTAACTATCTGCTATTGCTCTGGCTCTGCCTGAGTCAGCCCCGTAGCCATAACCGTAGCCATAGCCATACCCGTGAAGATGACGATCCCATGGGTATTTTCTTGTTTTATTTAGCACCAGACCAATAATTTTATCGTCCGCAATCTGACTTACCGCCTGACTAACCATATCGGGTGACGTTTTCTCAGATTCCACAACAAAGACGACCTGCCCCATAAAATTGGCTAAAACACTAGCCTCACTAGTCTGCAGAAAAGGGGGAGAATCAAAAATAATAATCCTGTCCGGATAACGGCCCGACAACTCTTTCATCAAATATTCCATGCGGTCACTGGCAAGCAGCTCTGTTGAATGTTCAGTGACCTTACCGGCAGGAATTATCCTCACATTTGGAATATTAGTTTTTAAAATAACATCCTCAAAACCAACATTTTCATGCTCAATAACATCAACAAAGCCAGGAGCATCATCGGGGATACCGAGTACTTTTCCTGCCGAAGCCTTGGCGATATCTGCATCCACAAAAAGAACCGTTTTATTCTTTTCCATAGAGATGCTCAGCATAAGATTAACAGCAGAAAATGTTTTGCCTTCACCCTCATATGAGCTAGTGACCATAATGAGATTGGCATTTTCAGTTGATCCCACACTCCGCCTATCAATATTCATTAACAGTGGGCGTTTTATTCCTCGAAACTCTTCAGCAATATGACTTCGAGGGTTATTCGTAGACACGAACCCCATAGACTCCAATCTGGATAAAGGGAGCTGAAAAATCTCTTGGGTTGATTCTGGCTCTGACTCAGTCTGCTCCAATCTATTTTCGATCATCCCGGAATCATCAGGAACCTCTACACACTCTGGAAAAACATCCAAATCGGAATGTCGTTCTTCGTGTACAGAAATCGTTGAGGCAACCTCTTGCTCCTGAGGTGGAGACTGGCGCCCTAATTTTTCAACTGCCTTTTCTATTGTGCTCATACAATCCTTTAGCAATCATTAATGGAGATATGATCCCCTGACACAACAAACTACAACTTTAAGTCTAAGCCAATGCCCATTGCTGCCCTAAACTAAACCCTGCATAGACAACAATTAACAATAACGTCAGCAGGGAGAATTGCAGCTTTCGAATAAACGCTGTTCTCGACTCTACCGCTGTTGCCGTATAGGTAATACTACCCAGAACAGGAAGGCCGGTTACTCTAGTTAGCGTTCTGCGATCAGAAATTACGGGCTTAAGTATTGACAACAACAGAGCCAAACCAACACCTATACCCAGCGATACGACAAGAACTCCCGCATTAAGCAATAACTTATTTGGTTTGTTCGGCCTCAACGGCACGAAGGGTGGGTCAATCACTTTAAAGATCACATCACTTGCTTGCTGCTCTACATCTTCAGAAATATGAGCCGATTCCCGCCGTTCAAGCAATTCCGTATGCTGCTGTGACACAACGTCGTAATCACGGTTCAACTGTGTCAACTCTGCCTCTATGACAGGTATCTTATCCACCATACCCTCTAACTCTTTCACCCGGCGGCTGTATTCTTCAACCCGAACAGAGAGCTCAGCAACACTCGCTTCGGCTTCAGCAAGCATACCTCTCATTTGCTGATAAACAGGGCTTTGGTTAAGCCCTGAATAATCAGATGAGCCACCGGCCATGACTTTTTCAAGCTCAACATTCCGTTCTTGCTCAAGCGTTTCAATCAAACTATTAATCTGAATCACTTCCGGATGTCGGTCTGTATACCGAGTCAAAAGATCATCAAGTCTTGCATTTAGCCCACGGATACGTCCATCTAAAGAGGAGGGGCTCGCTTCACCGGCACCACTCGAAAGGAACACGGGCTGCTCCCCTGATAGCTGACGCTTTAACTCATTTCTTCTGTTCTGCATCTCACTCAACTGAAGATGAGCTTGGCTATGCTGCTCCTTTGCCTCAATTAGACGCTGGTAATAACCACCGGCTTTCCCAGGCAACACTCCTGCATATTTTTGCTTGAAGCTGGCTAATTTAGTTTCAGCATCAACCAAACGCTGCTCATAATCTTTTATCTGCAGATCCAGAAAATTTTGTGCATCGCTTGAGTCACCACGCTTATCACCCATTGCACTTTCAACAAATACGGTAATTAAGGCTTGCACCACTTTTTTTGCAAGATCCCTATCCGCATGATAATAAGAAACTGAATAAAGAGAGCTGTTTCTTCGATCACCAGATAACGTAATAGCCTGCTTCAATTCTGAAAAAAGCTTCTCTTTTTCTTTTTCTGTTTTCACCTGAAGATCAAGATCAGTCATTCGTATCAACTTCTCAAGATTTGGCCGGCTCAACAACGTTCGGCTCATCAGCTGCACTCTCTGATTAATATCAGGCTGCACAGCCAAGCCCCTCAACAAGGGGCGCAAGATGCTATTAGTATCCACGTGGATTCGAGCAGAAGCAGAATACTGCTGAGGCATTTGAGAAACCCAGAGCCACCCACTAATTGCTATCACCCAGACAGCCAGAAGCCCCACCCAGCGAAACCGCCAAACGCCTGAAAGATAAGAAAACAGCTGACCCAACACATCTTGCATAATTTATTCTTCCCTAATATTTCATGCGACCGCTAATTAAAACCAAGCTTCAGGAATAATAACGATGTCGCCAGGGAAGAGAGCCACATTTGCAGAGATGTCACCATCTTTTAATAAGTCCGCCAAGCGAATATTATAGGTGCTTTGCGCATCATCAAAATTACGAATAAGTACCGCTTTGTTACCGTCAGCAAATTCCGTCAGGCCGCCCACTTCAACCATAAGATCAAGTAAGGTCATATGCTTCCTGAAAGGAACCTTAAGGGGTTCGGCCGCCTCACCAACCACTCGAACCTGCTGAGAAGGTACACCTTCAAAGTTATTCACGATGACACTGACAACAGCACTTTTCACATACTCGGAATAGGCTTCTTCAATATCCCTCGCAAGCTGCGATGGAGTCTTACCACTCGCCTCAATATTTTCTACAAGGCGTGTTGAGATTTTTCCATCTGGGCGCACCTCAACTCCACTAACAGTCAACTCCTCATTACCCCAGACAAACACCTCCATGCTGTCTCCTGGACCAATAACATAAGTATACTCAGCTTCCATGTTTCGTTGTTCATCAGGGACTTGAGGGAGTGGATTAGAACCACAACCAAAAAGACCAACCACTAGCGAACCAAGGCCCACTACTCGCAAAGTTTTTAATGAAAATGAGATCAAATCAGACACTATACAGCCCCTCCATTGAGTGCTTCGATTACCAATTGCTAGCGAGTGTACCACGCACCAGAAACCATTGACCAGCAACCATAGCGGATGCCTATGCACCCTAAATTTGCGACAATTTTATCAACAATATTTGAAAAATAATTGCCACTCAGGCCTCTCGTTCAGCCACTGAGAACAAACCAAGAAGCATGCCCCCCCCCGAAAAACAGAACCTACTGTTAATATTTACCGAAAAATATACAATAACTCACGCCAAATCAGATTAAAGATAAGGTACCTAGAAAACACGAAGTAAAGTAACATAGCGCTCTACAGAGAGTCCGTCCCCGCAACAAAAGTTTAACCTTTACTTGAGCGTGGCGAAGCTGAACACCCAAAGAAATGGTTGAATATACATCATGAGAACAACGAACTTTCGCGACCTATCACCAAGCTTCAAAGGTTTAGTTCTTATTGAGCTTTGCGTTTACTTTAGCGCTGTATTTTTTGCCATAGAACTCAACAATTGGTTTAAATGGTCTGACCAACCCGCCCTACCAAACAACTTTACCGCCATATATGCCATTGTATTCTCACTCTTTGTTCTTCTAACATCACTATCTCTTGGGCTATACAACCCAAGAATGAGAGAAAGCTACCGCAGTATATTTCGCCGATTAGTGCTTGCCATAGCGCTTGGCTCAGCAGAATTCGTCATCATTGCCTCTTTATTCCTCACAGATCAGCCGCTCACGACAGAAGTAATGATATGTTCTGCACTATTAGGTTTTGTGATGGCCGCTATCTTGAGATACCTGATCATTGCTTTCGACCTATTTGGTTTTAACAAATCCAACGTGCTTGTCCTAGGAGCAGGGGAGCGAGCGTCCATCATAGAAAGAAGGATGCGACGAAAGGTTGACCGCCACGGCTTCAATATTTTCGGATTTACCGTCATAGATGGCGACTCCCCAACAGGCATACAAAAAGAAAAGAAGATCAGTATTGAGACGGGAGCTCTACTCTCCTTTGTCCTTGAAAATGAAATTGATGAAATTATTGTAGCCTGCGATGAGCGACGCAATAATTTACCTTTGGATGAACTCTTTGCCTGCAAGATTCGAGGCATCAACATCATTGACATCCTTGATTTCATTGAACGAGAAACAGGGCAGGTTGCGGTAAACTTGATCTATCCCAGCTGGGTAATCTACTCCAATGGCTTTGCCTCATCTCACTACCTGAGAAATGCACTCGACTGGGTATTCAATGCCTCGATGGCAGCGATTGTATTGCTTTTCCTTTGGCCAATCATGCTGCTTACCGCTTTAATCATCAAAATTGAGGACGGTATTCGAGCGCCTATTTTTTATTATCAGGAACGAGTAGGCCTCGACGGAAAAGTTTTTCGTATCGTAAAATTTCGCAGCATGCGCACCGATGCGGAGACCAATGGTGCCGTTTGGGCCACCACCAACGACACAAGAACCACTCGAATTGGCCACTTCATCCGCAAATACCGTATCGATGAATTACCACAGATATACAATGTCCTGCGCGGAGAAATGGGCTTTGTTGGACCTAGGCCAGAAAGGCCAGAGTTTGTTCAAAATTTAATACGTGCCATTCCTTATTACAATGAAAGGCACAACGTGACACCGGGACTCACTGGCTGGGCACAGCTTAAATACCCTTACGGCGCAACAGAAGAAGACGCTCAGGAAAAACTGAAATATGACCTCTACTATATAAAACACCGGAGCTTTCTACTGGACTTAAACATTTTGGTTAGAACTGTAGAAGTGGTTCTTTTTGGAAAAGGTCGGTAATCATAATACGGGGCTCAAGCTATCTAACATCTCACTTATTACGGACTAATAAATCATACACAAACCGGAGTTGTCCGGCCTGCGAACAAGAATCACGTTAAGATCTGATATTATATTTTTCTAAAAAATTGTAGAGCGTTGGCCGTGTGACGCCAAGCAGCTTTGCTGCTTCCGAAATATTATCATCGGTATTGAGCAAAGCCCTTTGTATCGCTCTTCTCTCAGAACTTTCTCGCACCTGCCTTAAATTAAAGGGCATCGCCTCCTCCTCCGAAGCTGACAACTCAAGATCTTCCAGAGTGATATGATTATTATCAGCCATAATAATGGCGCGCTTAATACGACTCTCCAACTCTCGCACATTCCCAGGCCAATCATAAGATTCAATGGCAGCAACGGCCTCCCTATCAAACCCCCGCATAGACTTACCCAGCTCATTATTAAAGCGATTTAAAAATGATTTTGCGAGCAAGAGAACATCGCCTGTCCGCTCCTTTACAGTTGGGAGCTGAATCGTAATTTCACTAATTCGATAATATAAATCCTCCCTAAACCGTCCATCCTGAATATGCTGCGTCAAATCTTGGTGGGTTGCACAGATAATTCGAACATCAATAGGAATTTCCTTTCTTCCACCCACACGCTCAATAACACGCTCTTGCAGAAAACGAAGTAATTTGGCCTGTAACTCAAGAGGCAAATCGCCAATCTCATCCAGAAATAAGGTGCCCCCATGAGCATACTCAATTTTACCCGGGGTTTGCTTTGTCGCTCCGGTAAACGCACCTTTTTCATAACCAAAGAGCTCACTCTCCAGTAAGTTGTCGGGAATCGCAGCACAATTAATGGCCACCATTTTCTGACCAGATCTTGGGCTCAGCTCATGTAGTGCTTTAGCTATAACCTCTTTACCTGTACCACTCGCACCCAATAACAAGGTCGTAATATCTGAAGGTGCTACTTTTTCAACAGTACGACAGACCTTAAGCATCTCTGGGCTAGATGCAATGATTCCTTGCAATGGAGACTTTAGGCCGCTTTCCTGAAGTTTACGATTTTCTGTTTCCAGCTCACAGACTCGATAGGCCCGCTGAACAATTAACTTAAGAATTTCCGGTTCTACTGGCTTTTGATAAAAATCATAAGCACCGCAACCAATAGCTTTAACAGCATTGGCCCGATCATTATCCCCAGTAACAATGATCACTTTTGTTTCTGGCTGCATGGACAATATTGCCTCCAACGTAGCCAAACCCTCAGTGACTCCACCAGGGTCCGGCGGAAGCCCAAGATCCAACAAAACCACACCTGGCTGATGGCGCCGTAATTGTGCAATAGCCGTTTCCCTGTCACCACTCACGACGACCTCATAATCATCAAAGCACCAACGCAGCTGGCTTTGTAAACCCTTGTCATCTTCAACAATCAACAGTCGCTTATTCGACTCCGTCACAGCTAACTCCTTTCAAATCTGGATCCTGACCAATGTCCCCATCAGGCAGGACTCGAGGCAAAACTATACTAAACGTGGAACCAACACCAGGTTCACTTTCCACCAAAATATCGCCGCCTAGGGAACGAATATACTCTCTGCTCTCAAAAGCACCCACTCCCATACCCGTCAAACCTTTCGTAGAATCAAACGGTTTAAACAAGCGTTCTCGTATAAAATCAGACTCCATACCTACGCCGGAGTCTTCTACCACCACAACAACGCAATGTTCATCAAGCTTAGTTCGTACAGATACACAGCCTTTTTTGCCTGTGGCATCCTGCGCATTTTGAATCATATGACCAAACACTGTTGCTAATTGCTCTGGATCAACATTCACTAGAATTTCAGCGTCAACTGCCTCCAACCCTACCTCAGGCTCACGCCTTTTTGCCTCATCAACAACCTGCGCCAACAACTCGCCCAAATTTACGCAGCTAACTGCGACACCTCTCTCGCCACTTCTCATCTGGGCCATTAGCCCGGTCATTCTAGCAACCGAGTTTTTAACCGTATCAATAACATCATCAACAAATGCTGGGTTATGTTTATGTTTCTCAGCATTGGTGACAATTAAAGATTGTTGCGCCAATATATTTTTTAGATCATGAACAATATATGCAGAAAGGCGATTAAACGCTTCAAATTGCCGTGATTGCATAAGCGCCTGATCTGCTTGGTATTGGGCCAAATGACTTGCAGCTTGCTGCCCCGCAGTTTTCAATAAATCACGATCTTCCCAATTTATTGTCGCCTGTAATTCAGAACGCTTAACTAAAATAAACCCAATACATTTACTTTTGAACATCAATGGCACGATAAACCAAGCGTTAGGGATAGACAAAAGCCAGCTCGGCAGATCGAGCCCCTCATAAAGGTCTGGGTTTCGCTCATACTCATCGAAATCAATAACCCATTGAGTGCGCTCCACAAAAGATGCCAAAGAAGACAACGATCCAGCATTAACAGACGCCACCTCCGGCATATGCCACCTTGTCGTCAAAGCGTAATGACCTGTTTCAGTTTTCTCCCAAAGCATCCCGCCAGAACTACCCGTCAACGAGATGATCGACTGAATCACCCTCTCAGGGACACTGTCCACACTACCCGCAAGGTTTTGAGTAAACTTTAGCCACTCCTCACGATAGTCATGCTTGTAGGAAAAAAAATGTTTGCTGAGAAAAACCCGAACCTTGGCCCTAATTTTGTCAGAAAACAATAGCGTTAACAGCAGAAGGCCGGCGCCAAAAAAGAACACTATCTGTAAAAAACTACCCCAAGTTCCACCATAAAAACGGATAAAATACCCGACGACAGCCATCAACAAAAGATAGGTGCCGGCTCCCATAATAGTGGCTGTATGGAACACCACATGGCGTGACACGTGAATATCTAGTTCATACTTAGGGTTTCGAGCAATGGCTATCGCGATAAGGGGGGCCGCCATCCCGTTAATAATCCCTCGGGCCTCCCAGAGATTTAAACTAATACGCTTAAATAAAAGCGCATCCGAATACATAAAGAAGTCGTAGGCAAATATACAGCCTACCCCCAGACACATAAACTTGGCGGCCCAGCGCTGATTAGCACTGGAATTCCTAAAAATTTGCTCTATTAGAGTCAGTCCAGCAATCGAAAGAGCCACCCAGATAACCAGTACTGAATCTCTAACCACAACACCAGAAAAATCAAGAAATTCTGAAAATGCAGGGATTGTAAATAATGTTGAGACCACAAGTAAAAATAAAGAGCCCCCTACCGCCCAGCGGAACAAATCCGAGTGCTTGCCTCCCCCTTCAGCCTTTTTATCCATAGCTCCCAGCAAAAAAAGGCACCATGACGTACTTCTTGCAAGCTCTGCAATTTGCATAACCTCAAAAGAGAGAGAAACACCCCATTCTCCTGCACTAATTAGCCCAGCCCACACTGCCGAGGCAAGACTGGCAAGAACAATTAATACTCCCTGAGAGCGACCACGCCATGAAAACACCAACAATGTGGCCAACACCAAATATGCAATAAAGGCGAAAAAATAACTCACCCCCCCTATATTCACGACACCGCACCCCAGCTAAAAAATTTTGAAGAAATAGCCATTTACATTATTCTCACACGCTTTATTTTTATTTTCCAAAATTGAGCTAGACGATATAGCATCTTCTACCAACACGACCTAGATCGCTCAAGATATTAACACTATACTCAGCAGCTATTGCGAACGAGACCTAACGCACTTTCATTCTCGCGCCACTTGTTCTTCCCATCGAGAACTGCTTGGCACTTAAAATGACATATGCGTCACATACAATCTCACGCGAACCACCCTATCATAGCGGGATAGCCCAAAAACTCTGATTATTAAAGGTAATGACTGTTGTCTACTTACGATCGCCTAAAAGAAACCCTCCCACAAAAACCTAAAACCTGGCTCATTACTGGAGTAGCCGGATTTATAGGGTCCAACTTACTCGAAACATTATTGAGTTTAGGGCAAACCGTAAGAGGCCTCGATAATTTTTCTACAGGTCATCAGTCTAACCTTGATGACGTGCAAAAGAAGGCCGGTAAAAACTGGAACAACTTCACCTTTTATGAAACAGATATCAGAGACCTAGAGAGTTGTTCAAAAATCTGCGAAGGCGTTGACATTGTGCTTCACCAAGCCGCCTTAGGCAGCGTACCCAGATCCATTGCAGACCCAGCTTTAACCAATGATTCCAATATCAATGGCTTCCTAAACATGCTGATCGCAGCAAGAGATGCAAAAGTAAAACGCTTTATCTATGCGGCCTCTTCTTCTACCTACGGTGACCACCCGGGTTTACCAAAAAAAGAAGACGTCATTGGCAAACCACTATCACCCTACGCTGTCACAAAGTACGTGAATGAGCTCTACGCAGATGTATTTGCCAAGACCTATGGAATGGAAACAATTGGGCTACGTTATTTTAATGTGTTTGGGCCAAGACAAGATCCAAATGGTGCCTATGCCGCGGTGATCCCCAAATGGCTCAATAATCTTTTACTAGGCAACCCATGCCATGTTAACGGTGATGGCGAAACCTCCCGTGATTTTTGTTACATAGACAATACAGTGCAGGCTAACCTTCTCGCCGCAACCAGCGATCACCCCGATGCCGCAAATCAAATCTATAACGTTGCATTTGGAGATCGCACAACACTCAATGAACTCTATGAGTCCATGCGTACCATTCTTGCGGAACGTGATAGCAATATTTCAGAGGCAAAGCCCGTTTATCAGGATTTTCGTACCGGTGATGTCCGACACTCTTTAGCGGACATATCTAAAGCTGCTACCCTGCTTGGCTATGCTCCAAGTCATAACGCCCAACAAGGCTTAAAAGAAACCGTCGAATGGTTTATAAAAAATGGCTTTAATGACGAATAACAAATACACCAATTAGACGAACAAAGGGATTACCGTGAAAACGATTGCTGTTGTAGGTTTAGGATATGTTGGACTGCCACTTGCTGTCGCATTTGGCAAAAAGGGCCCAACCATTGGCTTTGATCTCGATGAAAAAAAACTGGCCCATTATCGCCAGGGCATTGACCCAAGCGGAGAGGTTGAACCAGAGGGCTTAAAAGCTGCCACAGGCCTTCAATTTACCAGTGATCCAATCAAATTATCGAATGCTGATGTTATTATCGTTGCGGTTCCCACACCAATCGATAAAGCTCATAGGCCTGATTTAAGAGCCTTAGAGGGCGCCTGTAAAACTATTGCTGCAAATTTGTCGCCAAACACCATTGTGGTATTTGAATCCACGGTTTACCCGGGCTGCACAGAAGAAGTTTGCGTACCTATTTTAGAATCCATTTCTGGCATGCCGTGGGCAGGCAACCCCGAAAAAACTGACACCACTACGGGCTTTTATATCGGCTATTCTCCCGAGCGAATCAATCCAGGTGACAAAGAACGCAGACTGGAAACCATCGTCAAGGTTGTATCTGGAGACACCCCTGATATTTTGGAACAGGTTGCTAATGTCTATGAAAACATTATTACGGCCGGTGTTTACCGCGCAACCAGTATCAAGGTAGCCGAAGCAGCAAAGGTGATAGAAAACACTCAGCGTGACCTAAACATTGCACTTATGAATGAGCTGTCACTTATTTTCCATAAACTGGATATTGATACCCTCGACGTGCTTGAAACAGCCGGTACTAAATGGAATTTTCTTCCTTTCCGCCCAGGGCTAGTAGGCGGGCATTGTATTGGTGTTGACCCCTACTATTTGACCTACAAAGCAGAAGCTGAAGGCTATCACCCAGAGGTCATCCTAGCGGGTCGAAAAACTAATGATGGCATGGGGAAATATATTGCCGAGCAAACCATCAAACAATTAGTCAAACGCGGACATGCCGTAAACGGCGCCAATGTTGTGGTACTGGGTTTAACCTTTAAAGAAGATTGTCCCGACCTAAGAAATTCTAAAGTCGAAGATATCATTACGGAGCTTCGTGAATATCAGTGCAATGTCATCGTACACGACCCAATGGCCGACCCAGAGGAAGCTGTTGAAGAGTATGGGGTTACACTAACGCCTTGGGCGAAACTAGAAAATGCATCAGCCGTTATTCTAGCTGTTGCTCACAATCACTATAGACAATTACAACCCTCTGAATTACAAAAAATCATGGCAAATGACTCGGTTCTGATCGATGTAAAATCTCTTCTTGATCGGGATGCCTTTGCTAACAGTAAAGCTGACATCTGGAGACTGTAAATTCCCTGAACCGCAATCTTGAGCCTGACAACAATAAGTTGAAAGGCTCAAGCTCTGCGAGTGATTCGCCTCAATATACGTTTCACCTTGCGCCCTACTATATGTTTTGCACCAAAAAATAACCCCAAAATAGTGCTAGAATTAAATGCCATAAATCCAGCATAGTGGCGAGAATCCTTCATCCATTTACTCTTGTATTCATCATCGCCATAACCAAAATCAACGGCATCCACGTGATCAGTATCCAACAAATGCTCCATAATAAAATGGGTCAACACGACGCCCGGAGCATCTTTCTTATAAGCTTCGTCGTAGGCTAAACGCATACAATGTCCAACGCCACCAGATACGATCCAAAACTGAGCCGCCATTGGCCGACCATTAAGAAAAATCACACCCAATCTTAGATGCCCCAGCTTCGCCGTCAATTTAATTAAATCTAGAATTCCTCGAGAAGTCATGGATCCAGGAGACTTCCAGCTTTCCACAGAAGAAAGGATATAACCATCCATACATTTTTGATAAATATCTTCTTCTGCCCCATCGGAATAAAAACAAAACTCAAGGTTCCCGGCCTTCTCTAAATTACGCTGTCGACGCCTAACATTGTAACGATGATTGGAACTACGGTTTTCAAAGTACTCTTCATAGCTCAACCCTGATGTATTTTCATATTGATTATAAGAATTTTCATATTGCTGAACCAAAAAACCTGCTTGTTTAAGCGCACCATAAACAATGTCTTCCATCTCGCCGCCCACATCCACAGGCCAGAGTCTAAGTACATCGACCTTAGGATGTTGAAGCTCACTGTCACCACACTTAAAAACATTAAACAATGCCCCCAATACATTCAGCCTATCTTTTTGACTCTCAAGCTTATCGGAAAAAATGACACTCAATAAAGAGAAATTTTCCATATGACCAACAGTAGAAAGTGTTTTAGCGCCATGCACAGCGCCATCAATCTGAGTAAAACGCATGGGCATTAATAATAAAGGGGCAGAGCTCTCTGAATCCTCAACAGAATAAAGAAAAAACTCACTGTCCTCTGCATAATAGTCCTTCATCAAAAATTCAAACCAAGGCTGCTCATAAAAGAAGCCCTTGGTTGCCGCTACAGTTAACACTTCAGCATAGTGATCAGGTAACTCTTGATAACTGCGAAAGCACCGAACAATATGACTCATACCTGACCACCTTGTCGATCAATAAACTCTTCTTCACGTCCCTCCGGTGAGCGACCAAACCATCCCCGCCAAGCCTTTCTAGCAAGGTGAGGCAGCAACAAGTACAGGGGCATACGGAGATAGTGTGAACGAATATATAGGCAGAAAGCCGTTACACCATAGTACTTAGGACGACAACTTGGGTGGTCCGGCAAAAATACTCTTAAAAACAGAAAATCCATTAACGGCGCAGCCTGCCGACCACGCCTAGCTTGACCTGTATCAGACAACACCCCTTCAGGTATCGGTGTTTCGAAAAAATATTTTACATACCGCAATGCATAAAATAACGACTCAATTAAATTTAACTCACGAGCCCTAGGTAACAACGCTGCCCAAAAATCAGGCACACTTTCACCAAAATCTCGCAACAACCGATTCAGATCCCACAAGTCGCGAAGACCATGTTGAAAACCGCCCTCATGGAATAAGTGTGCAGCACTATGAAGCACCATATCTACAGGAGAAAGAACAAAAATATTTTTTCGAGCCTCCACTAAATCCGAAAATAATTTATTGGAATCCAACATAGCATTGGTCGTTGGCGGCAATATTGTATGGTGTACGTCCAGAGTGGACTCTCGTGTCTCGTGCCCCAACGGAGGAATTTCATGCATCCACTTTCGGTAATAACGTTCATCATATGAGTCTTGATCACCAGAAAGCCAACCATACTCATTCAGCCCACGCTCAACTTTATCGAGACTTTTTTCTTGTGTTAACAAATCAATATCCGAGATAAGCCGCCCACGAGAACCGGGCAAATCAGCGAGAATATAGGCCGCACCCTTGAGGACAATTAATGGTTCGTTAATGCCAGAAAAAGCCCTTAACAGCCATCTCAACTCATACTCGAGAGACTCTTTCTGCTTATTATGAACAATCCAGGCTGAATACAAATGCGATCGAGGGCGAACAGGAACCTTTTCCAATAAATCATTATCTTTTAGTCGCAGATACAAGGTAGCAAGCAGGGCCGTAATACGGGCCTGAGGGATCACATCATCCCAATCTTTATCAGTGAGCTCGGCCACCTTTTCAGGTTTTAACAACAGTTCAATCAACAAACACCTCATACCAAAGTCTCCTCTGGCGACACCAGTTGATCAAACACCTCTATCGCTTCATCTAAATTGCTATAGCTCAGGCTATAGCAATCAACCGCATCCATACATGTCGACATAGTTTCAAAACCGTCAACACCCAAAAGGCTATAATTAAATGCATGCAATGCCGCAAACATAAAACATTCTGCCTTTGCTCTTGGCTCCAAACTTAATGCTTTATCTTTTATATATTCAGGAAAAATCATAAATCGCGCGGGTACCGGGCTCACATCATGACTATCAAGCGATAGATCTCCCTTCATGTGAACAACAGACCCTTTGTGGGTTTCTTCAGATAGCGGGCCGTACACCACCTGTGGAGAAAAGGCTCGGATAATATCGATAGATTCATTTTTTAGGCTGATTGGACGACATATGGGTATAACATTAGCCGTATGCAGGGGAATTAAAGCATGTTCGTCCGATAGCACCCGCCAGCCAGATAATGCTAACGCAGCACATAAAGTACTCTTACCGGCTCCCGGCAAGCCCGGTAATATAATTGCTTTACCATTCTTTGCGACAACAGCAGCATGCAGTTTAAGGTATTCATTAGAAAATTGAGCAACACACCAATTCATACCCCACTCTAGAAAAGCAAAAGCGTGACGATACTCAATACGGTTAAACGGGCGATCATTATCAATATAGAAATCAACCCTACGTCGAAGTTGTTGAGCCCAATTAGGCGGCCTTATCGCCACATGAAAATCTGAAAACCCACCACGCTCAACTAACGGGTAATCACTATAAAGCGTCCTCATACCAGAATTAATAATACTCATCGGACTTTGAACACGATAAATATAAGGGCCAACACGAATATTTAAATCATCTCGAGCTAAAGCACGACCCATTTCTAAAACAGACAAATCACCAACAACAGGCATGAGTAATCACTCAATTAAATCGAGAGAATGGAGTTCAAACAAGATATCTTCAATCAACTGGTCTTGATCAACACCAGAGATGTGACCGAGATGGTCAATACATTCATTTTTTATCGCACCAGACGAAAGAGATGATTCAGACAATACCTTAAGAATGTTAATGGCAACCTCATCGACAAGGTGGGTGTTTCCACTTACTTTATCAAAGAAAACAGCCAACCCCTCTTGGCGGTCATAGACCAATCCATCGGAACAAGAATGCCACAACATGAAACCTTCCTTTCAATGCCAAATAACCTACCACACAACTACAAAATAGGCTTAAGCGATCACCTTGCCAGATGCAACAAAATGAAACAAGAGGAACGAAAAAAAGGGAAATGGTAAATAAAGTTTTAACTACAAACCAATCGTGATTTAAAAACTGTTGCCAAGGGAGACAGACAAGCAAACCATCAAATCTGCTCCCTCAATTACATCAAGCCTACTAATTGCTTTTCGGCTTAACGCAATACTTCCTACCTTGATCTTGGGTAAAGCGTTTATATTTATCAGAACGCCAGTATTCACTAAACTCTTCTACTTCTTTTTTGTGATGAGCCACGGAAGAAGGATCCCCATTACGCCAAGACTCATAGACTGCGGCGGAGATACAAATTTTTTCAAAACTTTTATCCTTAGAGTCCTTCTTACTCCAGCTCGAACCACCTGAACCATAATAGGTTCCCCAAGCAGACCGACTACCCAAAGTTAAAAGTACGGCACCACCCGTGGCGGCAGTACCCATAAATTTTCTTCGAGATTTCACCTGAAGCTCTTTATCATTTGCTTCACCTGGAGAGGCATTATCATTCACGCCACTTTCAATTTTATCCATAAGAACTTCTCCAAACGCATCGCATCAACAGCAGAACAGAATTATACGGGCAAACACGCACCAAAAGGTATACGCTTAAACAGGCCCACTCACCCAAAAAATGCTAAAAAAGAAAAAACCAATCTTTCGGTAAACCATGCAAGTAGTAAGCCAATTTTTTTTATTACAATAAAAACAAACAGTTAAAATAAATTGGTAGAGAATTGGTAGAGAATATTCCGAGATTGTAAAAAAATCTGACAAAAAATATAACTGATAAACGGCAGTGTTATCAGACAGGGGAAATTAAAGTCTAGCTAGTACTCCAAGTCAGTCAAATTAACGTTTTTTTGCCAACAGTTCTAGTTTTAGCAAGCAGGAAAACACCATCACGCCAACGCCGACCATAAACAATGTCATCGCCTCAAAATTACCCACAAATGATCCACCAGAGGCCCGAGTTATCCCAGCAACTAGACATACCAACACACCTGATAAAGCAATAATATTACCTAACATCTCAAGTAACTTTTGCATTATTTAGCTCTCCCTTTTATTCATGACAACTATGATTATTTTGCCTGAGCTTAAACTGACAAAAGATTTGACTCAAGCCACACTTCCAAAATAGTTTAGTTGCTGGTCTTTGCAGCTCTATCTATACTCGTGACTGTTATTTTTCAATCAACAAGACAATTGATTTTATGTACGATAAATTCTACAACCTCAAAGCAGAGCCCTTTAAATTAAGCCCGGACCACAGATTCTGCTTTAGCCACCGCAGCTATGCAAAAGCAAAAGCTTATATGCAGTATGCTTTTCAGCGTGCCGAAGGGTTTGTCATGATTACAGGCAGACCAGGCACAGGCAAGACCACACTGGTAAGTGATTTAGTTGAAAGCCTACCGGAAAGCCAGGTCAATGTTGCAATGCTCGTCTGTACTCAACTGGAGGCTGACGACTTATTAAGAATGGTCGCAGATGCATATGGAGTCAATTCGGACACAGATCGAAAGTCTGTCATTCTGCAGCAGCTCACTAAAGTATTTACTGACGCCTATAAAATGGGGCGACGAGCACTCCTCATTATTGATGAAGCACAAGATTTATCTACCTCTGCACTAGAAGAGTTACGACTCCTAACTAATTTACAGATTAACAGACAGCCACTGTTACAAATTTTCTTGCTCGGCCAAGAAGAACTCAGGGATATGGTTCAACAGCCCAATATGGAACAGGTACATCAACGCCTTGTTGCTGCATGTCATCTTGAACCACTCAAAGAAGAAGAAACTAAAGCTTTTATTAAGCATCGTTTGACCCAAGTGGGCTGGAAAAATGACCCAGCCATCAGTGAAGCTGTTTACCCAGTAATCCATAAAGTAAGCCATGGCATACCGCGTAGAATCAATATGATTTGCAGCCGACTCTTTTTGCATGGCTGCGTGGAAGAACGACACCAGTTGAGCATTAATGATGCCAAAGTTGTCCTCACTGAAATTCAGCATGAACAACTGACATCAAAAAATATGCCTTCAGATATTGATTTTGAGGCCCCCGACGTCTACGAAAAACCAGACCTCGCTTCAGTTGAGACAATCTCTGATAAAAAAAAAGCCTGATTAAATCAGTCAACAGCCCTCAGAAAAAAGTACGTCCGAATACACCATCAAATAAAACACTCTACAACACCGCTTCGCCAAATCTCGAAAAGCCCCACCAAGGCCTCGACACAAGAAAAGGCGAGCGCCGTTCAGGAAAAGATCAGCGAAAAGAACTCCGGTTTGAGCCACACAAAAAAGACCGAAGACAAAACCCTGGACGGAGAACAGAAGACCAAGGCTCATTCAAACACCCTAGACGTTTTTGGAAAAAATGATAAAAACGGGTCTAGGTCAACCGTACAAACGAATATCCCGCCATTATGCCTATTTAGCTATTGTACCCTTCCACCTAACGGGTAAAATCTTCCCTCAAATCTGTTAACGAGGAATATAGCGTGCACGTCGACCAGGCAAGCCATGAGCAGTTACAACAGTGGCAAGAAGAACTTGCAGCTCAACATGATGCTTTTAAAGCCAGCGGCCTTAATCTCGATTTAACTCGAGGAAAACCTTCTGCAAGCCAACTCGATTTGGCAAACATCCTAGATGGCGCTCTAAAAGGCAATTATATTGCAGATGACGGCACCGACACACGTAACTATGGAGGCCTTGCGGGGCTGCCAGGGATGAGGTCTCTCGGATCAGAAATACTGGGAGTCACCCCAAAAGAGGTTCTTGTCGGAGGTAATAGCAGCCTCACACTAATGTATCTAACGATATTATTTGCTTGGCAGTTTGGGCCCAACGGCAAAGATTCTGCTTGGCGTGATGAAGGTACCGTTAAATTTCTTTGTCCCGTACCCGGCTATGATCGCCATTTTTCTATCTGCGAAGAGCTTGGCATTGAAATGATCAACGTCTCCATGGATGAGAATGGCCCCAACATGGACCAAGTGGAAGCACTTATAGCAAATGATGCCAGTATCAAAGGTATATGGTGTGTCCCCAAATACTCCAACCCCACTGGGTGTGTGTACAGCCAGGATACTGTCGATCGGCTGGCGAAATTGGGTACCATTGCACCATCGAACTTCCGTGTTTTTTACGACAATGCCTACGCCGTTCATGATTTATCCGATGCTGCACCCAACTTACCCAACATTATGGAATACTGCCGTCAGTATGGTACCGAAAATAGCGTGCTGCAGTTTAGCTCTACCTCTAAGGTAACCTTTGCTGGTGCAGGTGTTGCATTTATGGCGGCATCAGAAGAAAACCTACAAATAATCCAACGTCATCTGGGTATTTCATGTATTGGTCCCGACAAAGTGAATCAATTACGGCACTTGCGTGTGATAAAAAATCTAGCCGACCTTAGAACCCACATGAGGAAGCATGCAGAATTACTTCGCCCAAGATTTGACTGTGTCTTGCATCATTTGGAAAAGAATTTCACGGAGTCCGACTTAGGACAGTGGAGTTCACCTAAAGGTGGATACTTTATCTCCTTCGATACACGACCAGGGCTAGCCAGTGCCATCATCAAACTTTCCACTGAAGCCGGTGTAAAACTCACACCAGCTGGAGCCACATACCCTTACGGCAAAGACCCTGACAATAAAAACATTCGACTAGCCCCATCTTTCCCTTCCGTAGACGAAATTGATGCCGCCATGGCCATCTTTTGCAATTCAGTAAAATTGGCTTCGGTACAACAACGCTTGGCTGAATAAGTCAAATAACGAGAGAAGACTGAAATAATAAAAAGGGCCGCTAATAAGCGGCCCTTTTTATTATATTTAATATTACCAACAACCATTATCCTTTTGGTTTTGGTACTGCACCGGGATATGGGAATTGTGCAATATTGCCGCCGCCCTTCACCTCAGTAATTTTACAGGCACCTTCTTTTTCCACTTCATCAATGCGGACGATAGAGTGCAACGGAATAAAACTACGCTTAATCGAGGAAAATTCACTCTTGAGTTTTTCTTCTGCAGGATCAACGATCATTTGACTGCGCTCGTCAAAAACAAACTCCTCGACCTCCAAAAACCCCCAAAGATCACTTTGATAAACCTGGCGAGCATACATCTCATAAACCTCACCTTGGTTTAAAAAAATAATCTTATAAATCGCATTTGAAGACATACGTATAGCCTAGCGCTTAAGTTGATAAGGATGGGTTAAAAATCAGTCAAAATTGTACCATAAACTGCATACCATTTATCTACATAGGCCACCGAAGATGGGCTTTAACGACCACTACAGCTATAATGCGCGACCTGCAAGTAACCCAAAAACACTCAGAATCTAATCCACACATGTCAGAAAACAACATTAAAAAACTACATATTGTCACCCACGGCTGCCAAATGAATGAATACGATTCAGCTAGAATGCGTGATTTACTGGGTGACAGCCATATGATGGAGGTGACAGAAAACCCAGAAGAAGCTGACGTACTGCTGCTTAATACCTGCTCTATTAGAGAAAAGGCACAGGAAAAGGTTTTCCATCAGCTTGGTCGCTGGAAGCACCTAAAAGACAAAAACCCCAACTTAATGATTGGCGTGGGTGGCTGTGTTGCCAGCCAAGAAGGCGACGCCATTGCCAAACGGGCGCCTTTTGTAGATTTAGTCTTCGGGCCACAGACCTTACATCGCTTACCGGAGATGATGAACGAAAGGAAACAAAATGATGGAACAACGATTGTTGACATTAGTTTTCCTGAAATTGAAAAATTTGACCGCCTACCACAACCTGATGCCGATGGTGTTTCTGCGTTTGTCTCTATCATGGAAGGCTGCTCTAAATATTGTACATTTTGCGTGGTCCCTTACACTCGAGGCGAGGAAGTAAGTCGTCCGGCTGCCGACGTTCTAGCAGAAGTAGCTCACTTGGCCGGCCAGAATGTTCGAGAAGTCAATCTATTGGGGCAAAACGTGAATGCCTACCGCGGCGACATGCCAAACGGTAATGTATGCGACCTAGCAGAACTCATTACTTATGTCGCTAAAATTGAAGGTATTGATCGCATTCGCTATACCACATCACATCCAGTAGAGTTTTCTGACAGCTTGATCGCCGCCTATGCAGAAGTACCGGAGCTTGTCAGCCACTTGCATTTACCCGTTCAGAGCGGATCCGACCGAGTGCTCGCAGCCATGAAACGAGGACACACCGTTCTCGAATACAAATCGAAAATTCGCAAATTGCGGCAAATTCGCCCCGAGATTAGCATTTCTTCTGATTTCATTGTGGGGTTCCCCGGTGAGACCGAACAAGACTTCGACAACACCATGAAGCTTATTCATGATATTGGCTTTGATCACAGCTTCAGCTTTATCTATAGCGCTCGACCAGGTACCCCCGCGGCAGACTTGCCGGACAGCACGCCAGAAGCGTTAAAAAAGCAACGTCTGAAAATTTTACAAGATCGCATTAGCCAACACGCCATATCTATCAGTCGGCGCATGGTTGGAGGTACAGAAACCGTGCTGGTTACCGGTATTTCAAAAAAGGATCCAGGACAACTTCAGGGTCGTACAGAAAACAATCGAGTCGTCAATTTTTCCTCAACAGACCACTCGTTAATTGGTCATTTTTCCCAAGTTACTATTACTGAAGCACTGCCGAATTCACTCCGTGGCGAGCTGATTCTTAATACCTGAGAGCCAACCTAACAAAGGTTATGGACACTCCCAGCCCAAAGCAATGCACTAATAAAATTTAACGATAAAAATTAATATGTCCTGTCATATTTTGATATATAAAGCTCCTGTAAAAGTATGTTCAGTGATGACTAAAGGTTATATGCTAAGAGCATCCAAGCAAGCATTGCCGCAGAGGTCGGCCTATTGGACAATTTGAAAAAACAGTCAGCAGTTCACACCATTACTCTTGAACCGAGTGATACCAAGCGCTTAGCCTCTCTGTGCGGCCAGTTCGACGAACACCTCAGACAAATTGAACAACGCTTAAATATCGAAATCCGAAGTCGTGGCAATGTATTTGCTCTCTACGGCGATCAGGGGAATGCCTTTACCGCAGGAAAACTTCTTAATAACCTATACCAAGAGCACACCCTCAACCGTGAGCTAACACCCGACCAAATACACTTGGCCATTCAACAAATGAGCTTCGAGCCTTCTATGGATAAATCTAGCACGAGCAACGCGGCATCCACCCCCAACACTGAAAATGTTGAAAATTTTCCGGTCATCCGCACCAAAAAGGGTAATATCAAACCTAGGGGTGTCAACCAGCAGCGTTATGTTCGTGCCATCCAAGTCCATGATATTAACTTTGGTGTTGGCCCGGCAGGCACGGGGAAAACCTATTTAGCCGTAGCCTGCGCAGTTGAGGCCTTACTGAGAGATGAAGTTGAACGAATTTTACTGGTTCGTCCAGCCGTAGAAGCCGGGGAAAAACTGGGCTTCCTACCCGGCGATTTAAGCCAAAAAGTGGACCCCTACCTGCGTCCCCTCTACGACGCCCTTTATGAAATGCTTGGTGTAGAAACAGTGGCAAAACTGATTGACCGCAATGTTATTGAAGTGGCGCCCCTTGCTTTTATGCGCGGTCGTACTCTCAATAATTCTTATATTATTTTGGACGAAAGTCAGAATACGACCAAAGAACAAATGAAAATGTTTTTGACTCGAGTCGGTTATAGCTCTACCGCTGTGATCACTGGTGATACGACTCAAATTGATTTGCCTAGGCGCGACCAATCTGGGCTGTTACATGTTTGCGATGTACTGAAAGATGTTGAAGGTATAAGCTTTTCCTTCTTCAGCTCCAAAGATGTCGTACGACACCCACTGGTTGCCCTCATTGTCGATGCCTACGATGCTCACGAAAAAAACAACCAAGAATAACCAGACAATGAAGAATCAACCATTACCACGATGAACCTCATCATTGATATGGACAACGCCTCCTGTTGCAAAGACATCCCCGATGAAAATACTATTCATCAATGGGTAAGCGCAGCCTTGTCGGGCTATAAAGACACCGTTGAACTCAGTATTCGCGTGGTCAACGAAGATGAAAGCGCTGAACTCAACCTGCGATATCGCAACAAACAAGGCCCCACTAATGTACTATCCTTTCCAGCAGATTTACCAGAGTCTCTGCAATTGCCTCTGCTTGGAGATTTGGTCATCTGCGCACCGGTCGTTGAACGTGAAGCCCAACAACAAGATAAATCGCCAGAAGCACACTGGGCACACATGCTGGTACACGGCAGCCTACACTTGATTGGCTACGATCATATTAATGACGAAGATGCTGAGAACATGGAACGACTGGAAACCAAAATTCTTACAGGCCTTAACTTCCCCCCACCCTATGAACAACTGCCCCAAGAGATTGACCCCCAATGACAGATGACGATTCGAGTAGCTCCCAGGAAAAATCATGGCTAAACAAACTGGCTAATGTTTTTTCCTCGGAGCCACAATCAAAAGACGATTTTGCACTGATATTACGTGCCGCACATGAAAACAACATCATTGATCATGATGCTTTAGAAATTATTGAAGGTGCCCTAGACGTTTGCGACAAACAGGTTCGGGAAATCATGATTCCCCGTTCACAGATGGCGGTGATACAACAAAGCTCCAGTCTAGAAGACATCCTGAAGTTAGTCATTGAATCAAGCCATTCTCGATTCCCTGTCGTCGGAGAATCCGCCGATGACATCATTGGGATTCTACTGGCAAAGGAGTTACTGCCTCTACTACTAAATGGACAAGATAGTTTCGACATTAACCATGTCGTACGACCTGCAGCGATTGTCCCCGAGAGTAAACGCCTTAACGTACTACTAAGAGAGTTTCGAGAGCAACGCTACCACATGGCAATTGTTGTGGATGAATACGGTGGTATCGCTGGGCTTATCACCATCGAGGACATTCTCGAAGAAATCGTAGGTGAAATCGAAGACGAAACGGATGAAGAAGATCAAGATGGCACAATGATTCGCCTCCAACCTGATGGCAGCCATCTTATTGATGCACTAACACCTATCGAAAACTTTAATGAATATTTTAATGCCGGTGTCTGCGATGAAGAATTCGACACCATTGGAGGCGTCATCATTCAAGCTTTTGGAAGAATGCCAGAAGTAGATGAAACCGTAGATGTAAACGGTTTTACTTTCCGAATTGCCGAAGGGGATAGCCGACAGGTAAAACTGCTTGAGATGCAAGTGACGACCTAGACATCAACCGAGACACCAACGCCTCTTTGCCTGCCTATCAGGTTGACCGTGTCTCAGCTTATTAAGGCAATTTGATTCATCAGGATATCTTCTAACCGTGAATTTTCTCGCATCCAAAATGGACATTAAAACCTGCCTTTTATCCGTGCTGTTTGGGTTGCTACTACCGCTCTCCATGGCACCCTTTAATATCTGGCCCGCCGGCGTATTATCCATAGCCGGGTTCGCAGCACTGATCTGTGGACATACGACTCACCAGTCTTCGGCCAAGTTCGTTTTCCTACACAGCCTCAGTTATGGACTGGGAGTCTATGCTGTCGGAGCATCGTGGATCTTTGTAAGTATCCATGATTACGGTCAAGCCGGTATTGCTTTGTCGTTACTTCTTATTACGCCCTTTATTATTTTCCTGTCATTCTTGCTCACGATACCTTTTGTTGTCTTCAGCAAACTTCGAAGCACAATAACAGCGGATACTCACAACTATACGTCCTACTCTCTCGCGATCACCATGCTGCTGATATTTCCCAGCCTCTGGACGATTAGTGAATGGTTTCGTGGATGGGCGTTCAGTGGTTTTCCCTGGCTCTATTTAGGCTATGGTCATACTGACACGTGGCTATCTGGCTGGGCTCCCGTTACAGGCGTACTAGGCATTAGCTGGATAACTGCTTTTTGTGGCGCATGGTTAGGACTTGCATTCAAACTTTGCCTGCGCGTCAAGGTTATGAATACTGTAAAGAAAAATATTGCCTTGCCACTCAGTAGCGGATTGATAATCGCTGCTTTGTTTTGGCTAACCGGCGCCTACCTCCAAACAATTGCATGGACTCAACCGACAGGCCACCCCCTTTCCATAGGACTAGTACAACCGGCCTTACCTTTATCGCTTAAATGGGACCCGCATCAATTGCCCACTATTTTTGCTCAATACCGTGCTGATACGGAAAAACTACTACACAATGACTTAGTCATCTGGCCAGAATCCGCTATACCAAGATTCCAGCATGAGGTTACGGGCTATCTAGAACCTATAGCAGCAGAGGCAAACGAGACCAACACCGCGCTGATTACAGGTATACCCACAGCCGAAAACCTTGAAAAAGATGACACAAGCAACCCCAATAGCTTCTATTCAAGATACTACAACTCAGTGATTGGCTTAGGCCAAGCCTCTGGGGTTTACCACAAACAACACTTGGTGCCTTTTGGCGAATATGTCCCTTTTGAAAAATGGTTACGCGGGACCATCGCATTTTTTGACTTACCCATGTCTGCCTTTAATCCAGGGCCAGAAGGCCAGCAACATATAACTGCAAAAGGCGCGATTATCGCCACAGCCATCTGTTACGAGATAGCCTATTCAGAGCTTGTCAGAAAATCAGCCAATGGTGCCAACCTGCTACTCACCCTAAGCAACGACACCTGGTTTGGACAATCCATTGGGCCTAAACAACATTTTCAGATCGCCCGTATGCGAGCTATAGAGAACAGAAAACCACTGATTCGAGCCACCAATGATGGCATCAGCGCACTCATTACTGCTGAAGGTCAAATAGCCTCTATCATTCCACCATTTCAACGCAACACCCTTGAGGGAACATTAGAGCCGAGAAATGGGCTAACGCCTTTTGGAAGGTTTGGCTCCGACCCGATCCTAGTTCTGTCATTTTTATTGGCTCTAATAGGCCTGCTTCAAACCTATCGAAGTAAAAACATCCCTGTTTAAAAAGCGTTAAGCCTACAACCAAATACTGTGATTCATTCAAATTAGTACGAAAATCTGTCTGGGTCTATAGAGACCTTTAGCCTATAATTGCCAGCTTTTCCGGCACATTTGTTACCACAGTGTAGTAATTGAAGCCCCAACCTGATCAAGAAGACTAATGAAAGACCAATACCATCCCGCGGAAATTGAAAGTGCTGTTCAAGAGTTATGGTCGAAAAATCAATCTTTCGTCGTAACAGAAGACACTAGCAAAGAAAAATACTACTGCTTGGCTATGTTCCCCTATCCCAGTGGCAAGCTGCATATGGGGCATGTGCGCAACTACACCATTGCAGATGTTATCTCTCGCTACCAACGGATGTTGGGCAAAAACGTTTTACAACCTATGGGCTGGGATGCCTTTGGCTTGCCCGCAGAAAACGCTGCCATCAAGCATAAAACAGCTCCGGCAAAGTGGACTTACGAAAATATTGAGTACATGAAAAGTCAGCTAAAACAGCTCGGCTTTGGCTATGACTGGACACGAGAGCTGGCTACCTGCAAACCTGAATATTATCGCTGGGAGCAATGGTTCTTTACCCGATTATTTGAAAAAGGCTTGGTCTACAAAAAAACCGCGGCCGTCAATTGGTGCCCCAATGACCAAACTGTTTTAGCCAATGAACAGGTCATCGATGGCTGCTGCTGGCGCTGTGACACCGCCGTAGAGAAAAAAGAAATACCCCAGTGGTTTATTAAAATCACTGACTATGCCGAAGAACTGCTTAACGATCTCGATAAGCTCGCTGGCTGGCCCGAACAAGTTCGTACCATGCAGCGCAACTGGATTGGCAAAAGCCGTGGGGTAGAATTTAGCTTCAAACTGACTCAAACCATTGAAGCTATAGACAGCTTTGCTGTCTATACCACTCGCCCGGATACCCTAATGGGTGTCACCTACACCAGTCTTGCGTCAGAACACCCAATCGCGCTTGCACTGGCAAAAAACAATCCAGAAATAGCAGCATTTATTCAGTCATGTAAAACTCAGTCAGTCGCTGAAGCCGATATGGCCACCATGGAGAAGCGGGGCATCGCCACGGGGCTTGAAGCCATTCACCCTATTACCGGAGAAAAGACTCCTGTCTGGATCGCTAATTACGTATTAATGGAATATGGCACCGGCGCTATTATGGCTGTCCCCGCTCACGATGAGCGTGACTTTGAGTTTGCCAATAAACACGACTTAGCTATCAAGCAAGTCTTTGGGCAAATCAAGCCAAATGAAGACTCCAAATTTTGTAGTACTTTATGGCAAGACTGGTATGCATCAAAAGCAGCCGACGAAGTCGCTATGGTGAACTCTGAGGAGTTTAATGGCCTTAGCCCTGAAGAGGGTTTTGATGCTATTGCCAATAAATTAACCGAACTCGGTTGTGGCGAAATCAAAACCAACTACCGCCTCCGCGACTGGGGTGTCTCCAGGCAGCGTTATTGGGGCTCCCCCATCCCCATGCTTAACCGTAATGGTGGGGAGATCCCCGTACCCGCCGGTCGCCTGCCAGTATTACTGCCCGAAGATGTGGAAATGGACGGCGTTCAATCACCGATCAAAGCTGATCCTGAATGGCGTAAGACGGAACTCAATGGTGATGCTGTTGAGCACGAAACCGACACCTTCGATACCTTTATGGAGTCGAGCTGGTATTACGCCCGCTACACCTGCGCCAACTACAGTGAAGGTATGATCGACAGTGACGCAGCCAATTACTGGCTACCGGTGGACCAATATGTGGGAGGTATCGAACACGCCATATTACATCTTCTCTATGCCCGATTTTTCCACAAGCTAATGAGAGATGAGGGTCTACTGGATTCTGACGAGCCATTCACCAAATTACTTTGCCAAGGGATGGTATTAAAAGACGGCACCAAAATGTCCAAATCCAAGGGCAATACCGTCGACCCCCAGACGCTCATAGAACAATACGGCGCAGACACTGTACGCCTATTCACCATGTTTGCAGCTCCCCCCGAGCAATCTCTGGAATGGAATGACAGCGCAGTGGATGGCGCTCATCGTTTTTTACGTAAACTTTGGAAAGCAGTACATACACACACTCAAGCAGGGAGCACTACACCACTGAGTTCAGGTGAACTGGAGCCTGCACAAAAGGATCTTCGTCGCAAAACCCATGAAACCATTGCCAAGGTCAGTGATGATTTCGGTCGCAGGCAGACCTTTAATACGGCCATTGCTGCAATAATGGAACTGCTCAACGAGGTGGGGAAAAATACTGACAGGAACACGCCAAATGGTTTAGCTGTAGAAAGGGAAGCACTCGAAACAGCTATTTTGGTACTATCCCCCATCGCACCCCATATCTGCCATCAACTTTGGCATGAACTAGGGCATGGGGACAATTTGATCAACACCCCCTGGCCCCAAGTAGATGAATCTGCTTTAGTAAAAAGCACCATTCAAATGGCGATTCAGGTAAATGGTAAACTCCGCGCTCAAATTGACGTGTCCGCTGAAGCAACCAAGGACGCGGTTGAGCAAATGGCAAGAGGACATGAAAATGTTCAACGCTTTACGGAAGGACTTACCATCCGTAAAGTCATTGTGGTTCCCAAGAAACTGGTTAATATTGTTGCCAACTAAAGACTAAGCACTTAAGTCAAAAATAGGTAAAGTACGGGCGCCACACCAGAAAACTGTCCGGCAAAGAGAAAGGAAAAATAATGAAAAAACTGATCCACATTGCTATTACAGGCCTGCTTATGTCTGTAGTGGTCACGGGTTGTGGTTGGCATCTTCGAGGCGGCGGCCAAATAGAAAACAATATCTCCAGCGTCTATATCAGCGGACAAAACAAGCAAACTGATTTTTATCGTACCCTGACCCGATCTCTAAAAGCCAATGATGTCACAATTGCGGATAGTTCTGCCAAGGCACAATTCAGTATCATAACAATGAATCAAAGAAGCACTCGCCGCACTGCCACGGTTAGTTCCGGTGCTAGGGTATCCGAGTACCAACTCACTGAGTTTGTGGATGTTCTCATCATTGCTGCCGATGGAACTCAAC
>JASJGJ010000010.1:0-4845 GCA_033791605.1 Porticoccus sp. | reverse complement strand
GTCACACGCCATTCTTTAAAGGCTATCGTCCACAGTTCTACTTCCGTACGACGGATGTCACTGGCGCTTGTGAGCTACCTGAAGGGGTAGAGATGGTGATGCCAGGTGACAATATTCAAATGGTTGTTACGTTGATTGCTCCGATTGCGATGGAAGACGGACTGCGCTTTGCGATCCGTGAAGGTGGTCGTACCGTCGGTGCAGGTGTTGTGGCTAAAATTATTGAATAATTGATTGCTCTCAATGTGCAGGAGCCTATCCTAAGGGGTGGGTCTCTGGTCAAAAGGCCACCCCTAGGGGTGGCCTTTTTTGTGCTGTATTTCTTTCCAGCTCCTTGGGCAAAAGATGTTTTTGAATATGCACTAACAGCAAAGAATGTTGTAATAGTGGCAGGGCAATTATTGAATAAAGAGTGTGGGGTTTATGGTGAAGATCGCGATAAATGATTTAAGCGTGTTGTTGTGTCGTATATTTTGCTAGACCTAAATTTTCAATGAAGGAATCAAAACAGAAAAATAATACCCCGCCCTTATTGAGTCGCAATTTTCTAATTGTTGGATGGATTGTCGTCATCGGACTATTGACCCTGGTGGTTGGTCAATGGGAGGAGCGGCAACATAACCCTAACCAGCAGCCAATCACGCAGTTAAGTGCTGAAGGTGCACCTGAAGTTGTATTGCAGCGAAACCGTTATGGCCATTATGTGACTTCAGGTTTGATTAATGGTCGGGAAGTGACGTTGTTGCTGGATACGGGGGCAACCTATGTAGCGGTGCCAGAAAATATGGCGGAAAAGTTAGGGTTGCGAAAAATGGCTCGAGGCCAGTCTAGTACTGCTAATGGCGTGGTGGATACATACTTAACACGTATTGATCGGCTGAGTATCGGTAATATAGAGTTATATAATATTGCGGCTAGTATTAATCCGGGACTGAATCATGATACAAGTATCTTATTGGGAATGTCCGTATTGAAGAATATCGAATTTACCCAGAGGGGAGACCAGTTAACGTTAAAGCTGGTACCCTAAATCTCATCTTTCTCGCAACGTTAGTACCTTAAAAGCGCGACTTCTTGTTGAATATGTTAGCGAAAAAAAAGCCCCAATGGTGAAAACCATCGGGGCTTTTTATAATAACGGCCGTTATAAGACGGTCATTAATTCTTTTTCTTATCTTTTTCTTTTCTTTCTTTTGTTTCTGCAATTACTGTTTCTGCAACACTGTTAGGACATGGCATGTAGTGCGAAAACTCCATTGAGAATTGGCCGCGACCAGAGGTCATAGTCCGCAAGCTTCCGATATAGCCAAACATTTCAGCCAATGGCACGTCTGCTTTCACGCGAACACCGGTGGTGCCGGGCTCTTGGTCTTTAATCATGCCGCGGCGACGGTTCAGGTCACCGATCACATCACCAACATGGTCATCAGGAGTGTATACATCAACTTTCATTATAGGTTCGATTAGCTGAGGGCCGGCTTTGGGCATGGATTGACGGAAGGCGCCTTTTGCGGCGATTTCGAATGCAATAGCCGAGGAGTCAACGGCATGGAAGCCACCATCATAGAGTTCAATTTCAACATCCAGTACGGGGTAACCAGCCAGAGGTCCTTCTTCCATCATGCCTTTGAAGCCTTTCTCAATAGCAGGGAAGAATTCTTTTGGTACATTACCGCCTACAACGACAGAATTAAATACAAAGCCTGAACCGGGTTCTCCGGGTTTAATGCGGTAATCAATTTTACCGAATTGACCAGAACCACCAGATTGTTTCTTATGGGTGTAGCTGTCATCAATTTCTTGGGTAATAGTTTCGCGGTAGGCTACCTGTGGTTGTCCAACTTCAAGTTCTACGCCATAAGTCCGCTTTAGGATATCTACTTTAATATCCAGATGAAGCTCGCCCATGCCTTTAAGGATGGTTTCACCGGAGTCTTCATCTGTTTCAACACAAAAAGTAGGATCTTCAGCAACCATTTTGCCGATAGCAACTCCCATTTTTTCTGAGCCGCCTTTATCTTTAGGCGAGACAGAAATAGAGATAACTGGCTCGGGGAAGACCATAGGTTCTAGGGTGCAAGAGTGCTTTGGATCACACAAGGTATGACCAGTCTGAACATTCTTCATGCCGACGATAGCAATAATATCGCCCGCTTTAGCTGAGCTGAGCTCAGTGCGCTCATCGGCGTGCATTTCTACCATTCGGCCTATACGCTCAGTTTTTCCAGTGAAGGAATTGAGGATAGTGTCACCCTTGTTTAAAACGCCGGAATATATGCGAATAAAGGTGAGTGCTCCGAAGCGGTCATCCATAATTTTGAATGCCAGTGCGCGAAATGGCTCATCTAATGAAACTGTTGCTACCTCGCCAGTTGGTTCGCCGAATTCATCCGTCAGTGGCTGAGGGTCAACTTCGGTAGGGCAGGGCAGGTAATCAACAACAGCATCGAGAATAAGCTGCATGCCCTTATTTTTAAAGGCGGAGCCGCAGAAAGTGGGGAAGAAGTCCAGCGCAATAGTGCCTTTGCGGATACAGCGTTTCAGGTCATCAATAGAAACCTCTTCACCTTCCATATAGGCCATCATCAAGTCGTCATCTTGCTCAACGGCGGTTTCTATGAGTTTCTCGCGGTATTCTGCAACCAGGTCAACCATATCTTCGGGGACGTCAAGGACCTCATAGTTTTCTGGTAGTCCTGAGTCGTCCCATACATAGGCTTTCTCTGCCAGAATATCCACGACGCCGGAGAATTCATCCTCGCGACCAATAGGCAGTGTCATTATCAATGGGTGTGCACCGAGAACCTTTTTAACTTGCGCAGTAACACGCAAGAAGTCAGCTCCGATACGGTCAAGCTTGTTGACGAAAATAATGCGTGCAACTTCTGATTCGTTGGCATAGCGCCAGTTGGTTTCTGACTGGGGTTCAACGCCACCTGAGCCACAGAAAACACCAATGCCACCATCGAGTACTTTCAGTGAGCGATAAACTTCAACGGTGAAATCAACGTGCCCGGGAGTATCAATGACATTGAATCGGTGATTTTTCCAATAGCAAGTGGTTGCTGCAGACTGAATGGTAATGCCGCGTTCTGCTTCTTGTTCCATAAAGTCAGTCGTCGATTCACCATCGTGCACTTCGCCCGTCTTGTGAATTTTTCCGGTCAGCTTAAGGATTCGTTCCGTGGTAGTTGTTTTGCCCGCATCAACGTGGGCGAAAATACCAATGTTTCTGTAGTGCGATAAGTCAGTCATTGTCATGCTCGATATGTTACAAGGGCCAAAAATGCGCGGAATTATACAGGACTTCTATTGGATAATTGAGCAAAATTTATCGATAAAACGGTTATTAAGAGGAAAAATTATACGATATAACGAAAACTTGAAAATTTTGAGGGGCAAAAGGTAAAAATTTCTGATTGTTGGTGTGGTGGAAGGATGGCGTGGAAGATTCCCGCTCTTGCATGCCAAGAGCGTTGACAGCGAGAAAATGCTGTATAAGATGCGCATCTTGATGATGCGTATAAATGAAGTTATTGTCAGGCGTTGATCGCTTGTCATGTTATGTGTCGCTCTACTATTTAAATTTATGTTGCTAGATTTTTTGAGGGTAAGTGCTGTGGCAAAGGCAAAATTTGAACGAAACAAGCCCCACGTAAATGTGGGCACAATTGGTCACGTTGACCATGGTAAAACGACGCTGACAGCGGCACTGACTCGTGTATGTGCAGAAGTGTGGGGCGGAGAAATGGTGGCGTTTGACGGCATTGATAACGCACCGGAAGAACGTGAGCGCGGTATCACGATTGCAACGTCACACGTAGAGTACGATTCACCGAATCGTCACTACGCCCACGTTGACTGTCCAGGTCACGCCGATTACGTTAAAAACATGATTACAGGTGCTGCCCAGATGGACGGCGCTATTTTGGTTTGTGGCGCGACAGATGGTCCTATGCCGCAAACCCGTGAGCACATCCTACTCTCTCGTCAGGTAGGTGTTCCGTTCGTTGTTGTCTTCCTGAACAAAGCCGACCTGTTGGCAGAAGACTGCGGCGGTGTAGGCTCAGAAGAATACAACGAAATGCTTGAGTTGGTAGAAATGGAGCTGCGTGAGCTACTCGATACTTACGAATTCCCAGGCGACGATACACCCATCATCGCAGGTTCAGCCTTGATGGCACTGAACGGCGAAGATGATCACGAGCTGGGTACAACCGCCGTGAGAAAGCTGGTTGAAACACTGGACGAATACATTCCAGAACCAGTGCGTGCGATTGATCAGCCCTTCCTGATGCCGATAGAAGATGTTTTCTCTATCTCAGGTCGCGGTACCGTTGTGACGGGTCGTATTGAGCGTGGAATTGTTACCGTTGGTGAAGAAATCGAAATCATCGGTATCAAAGACACCGTTAAAACTACCTGTACGGGTGTAGAGATGTTCCGCAAGCTGCTCGACGAAGGTCGTGCTGGTGAGAACGTGGGTGTTTTGTTGAGAGGCACTAAGCGTGAAGACGTAGAGCGTGGTCAAGTGCTGGCTAAGCCTGGTTCAATCAAACCACACACTAAGTTTGAGGCAGAAGTGTATGTGCTGTCTAAAGACGAAGGTGGTCGTCACACGCCATTCTTTAAAGGCTATCGTCCACAGTTCTACTTCCGTACGACGGATGTCACTGGCGCTTGTGAGCTACCTGAAGGGGTAGAGATGGTGATGCCAGGTGACAACATTCAAATGGTTGTTACGTTGATTGCTCCGATTGCGATGGAAGACGGACTGCGCTTTGCGATCCGTGAAGGTGGTCGTACCGTTGGTGCAGGTGTTGTGGCTAAAATTATTGAATAATT
>JASJGJ010000009.1:0-4376 GCA_033791605.1 Porticoccus sp. | reverse complement strand
TGTGAGCTGATAAATATAGGCGGCTTTGATTTTGTCTGCGGGCACTGGGGGGGCTGCGAACAGGGTGGTAGCCGAGAACAGAAGCTCGCTACTTAATAGTAAAATGACAATTGATCTCAGCATGATAATTAAAGCTAAATAAAACTACCTCTGGATATTTTCGTAATTGTTTTTTCTTTACTGTTGGTCTTTATTGAAAATGGAGGCGCCTGGATAACAAAGTGGGTTTTGATTCTGTGTTGAACTATATCGGAGGCTCAAAATTTTACGCCAACGGTACCGATAACCATGCGCTCGGCGCCTATGGTGCCACGATTTAAAAGTTCATTAGTTTCTTGGTTGTTCGGATAACGGATCTTTTCATCGAAGAGATTGCTGACTTTCAGGTTCAGGTACATGCTTTTGTAAATATTGTCCTGCCGGATATTCAAATCGAGTACATAGTATTCATCCGTCTCGTCGCCAACTCGTGCGCCATATGACAAATCAGGGTTTTGTTTGGTTAGGTCGTAGAGGGTTTCCATTGAGCCGACATAACGGCCGATCGTCGCAACGGTTGTGTCTTTGTTTTTGTAAGCTAACTTGGCGTGGGTAACGGCATTGGGTGAATAACCCACGTCAATATTTTCATTTTTCTCGTTGGTGCTGTCTTGTAGCGTAATGCTAAATTCTCCAAACAGATGTGCGGAAAGGTCACCGTTGATAATAAATTCCACTCCATTGGTCGTCACTTTGCCACTGTTTCGTTTTTCAGATGAAGGGATGCCGCCTACAAGCACAATATCCTTTATTACCAGATCCTGGAATTGATTATGGAATAGGCTGACGCTGGTAAAGATGTCGGCTTTGGAGTAGATGTAGTTAACTTCAGTGGTTTTGGTGATTTCTGGATCAAGCTCATCGTCTCCCAGTCGGTTTGCTTCCCCGTATAGAAATTTAATAATGTTGTGTTCATCCAGTGAATAGATGGCAGCTAAGCGGGGCGACGTGGTTTGAATGTCACCGTGGGCGTCACCGAAAGTCGACTGACTGGGTAAACCACCATCCGTGATGCCATGGGTGTCATAGGAAAGTAAATCTTCGTATCGTACTCCAGCGACTAGCGACAGGTTGTCCATGGCCTGGTAAGTTGCCTGGCCAAAAAAAGCATGCGTTGTTCGATCGGATGTCTCATAAGACTCGTTAATAATGCCCACCGATGGTCCATCAATGACGTCGTGTAAGTCAGACATGGACTGGTAGTTTAAACCTGCAACAATACTGGTTTTATCGTTTGGGGTAATGGTTGATAAAAACTCAATTTCAAGCGAATTGAAGTTAATGACTTCTGTGTTATCGATCCCAGCTACCAGTACTTCGGCAAGATCATTTCGCTCAGTATTGTTGTAGGTTGCCCTGACATCGATATCAACCATCTCAGATACGGCAGTCTGGTATCCCAGCATCATGCTGGTATTTTTTGAGGTGCGGTTATAGCCATCTTCTAGCGGTGGTAGCAGTAAAAAAAGGCCAATCTCGGTTTCATTGTATGCAGTGTCGAATATCCAGTTGTTATAAGAACCTGATATCCCAAAGTACTTACTTTTCTGGTTGAGGAGATTTTTTGTGCTGTAATTAGGATCGGTAATACCAAGGGCAGGAAGGGTGGCCGCATTAGTAGGGCTCATCATGTCAGTAAATTTGTTATCTGGACCATCAGTCTGGTAACGGGCGGCATTGATAACAAGCTTCAAATTATTTTCTTTGGTCGCGAGGCGAAATGCCGCTTTTTTTGTATCAGATGAGCCATAGGAAAATGATGCCAAGCTCTGTGTGTTGCTATCACTGACTTCATTGGTGACAATGTTGATCACACCAAATGAAGCACCATTGCCGTAAAGCACAGCCATGGGGCCTCGAATGATTTCTATTCGATCAATCGCCTCGACCGGCACGTTGATTTTATCCATGGGGTGGCTTCGGTCGAAGTTATAGGCCTGGCTAACGCCATTAACCAAAATGGCGACATTACTATTTTGTGAATTGGGGTTCCAAAAACCTCGCGCGCCGAAGTTGCCCGATACACCAGCGTAACTATAAATATTGTATAAGCCAGGCGTATTCTCCAAGACGTCGGTCAGTGTGGTATAGCCATATTTTTCAATATCGCTGCGTGTGATCAGTATTACGCTGGCCGGTATGTCTTTAATTTTTTCTGATGTTTTGCCTGCTGCGTAAATTTCAATATTCATCAGGTCTTCTAAAGGAAGAGAGAACAGAGGGTCAAGCTCGTTTGCAACGAGTGGCGGGGCGAAAAATCCACAGAGGCTAAGGCAGAGAAGGTAGACTTGATTCTTTCGCATCCGTTGCATCTCGATCAATTCAGCTGTTATGTCTTTTTTACAGGAAGCTACATCACTGAATTTAGCGGGCACTGTGCGAGCTACTTTAGTGGATTATGGTTGATCTACTGCTTGCTCTAAGTATAGGAAGCATGAAAGTTGAATACAACCTGGTCACTTATTCATAGTGCGCAGTTCTATATGGCGATTTCCTAATATTCTCTGTCTGCAACATGATGCGCTTTGGTTATGATGAAAAGGTTGCGCTTCATTTTGTTGGTGCTTACTTCAGCTCGGAATGAGCCGGGTAGAATAGCTTGTTTGTTGGGTCGGAGAGGGATGAGCGGTCTGTAGATTTTAAACCTTTGTGAAAACAAACGGCATTCAGGGATTTATTCATGGACGCTGAACCCGCATAATGCGGGCTTTGGCGTGAATCAGTCAGCTAATGTTGAAGAAAAGGACGAATGCTGGCGGAATTTCTGCGCTCCCTTGTGGTCATTAGCTGGGGAAGTGCTGAGGGAGAGAACAACCACGATGGCTGATTTTTGCTGGCCGGTTCGGGTGTACTACGAAGACACTGACAATGGCGGGGTCGTCTACTACGCCAACTATCTCAAGTTTATGGAGCGGGCGCGCACCGAATGGTTGCGGGCAAGAGGCGTGGAACAGGATTTATTGGCAGAGCAGGAAGGGGTGATTTTTGCGGTGCGTTCGGCGCAGCTGGATTACCTCAAACCGGGTCGATTCAATCAGTTGCTTTCTGTTAGCGTGAATGTGGCAGAGTTTGGCAAGGCCAGTCTGACCTTTGATCAGACTGTGCGAGTCGCCATTGAAAACAATTTAACCAATAATTTAACAACTGAGGGAGAGGAAAGCGGTTTGTTGTTGTGCCAGGGTAAAATCAAGATTGCCTGCCTGGACGCCAGCACTCTAAAGCCGCGTGCTATTCCGACCCCCATCCGACAGGAGATTCTCGGTGACGGCTGATTTATCGATTCTTTCGCTAATCACCAATGCCAGCGTGCTGGTACAACTGGTGATGCTGCTTTTACTTATTGTCTCGCTGTTTTCCTGGAACATCATTTTCCAGAAACGCAAAATACTGGCCAAGGCGCGTTCAGATGCCGATGAATTTGAGGAAAAGATCTGGTCCGGAGGAGATCGTTCCAGTTAGTACAATCAGGTGACTTCCGGGCGTCACGGCAATACTGGATTGGCCGTTATCTTTGAGGCGGGTTTCAAAGAGTTTGCTCGCCTGCGCAAGCAATCTGGCATCGATCCCATGGCAACGCTGGAAGGCGCGCAGCGTGCCATGCGCGTGGCCTTGTCGCGTGAGATTGATAAGCTCGAAGAGCATCTGCCGTTTCTTGCGACGGTGGGTTCGACCAGTCCGTACATTGGGCTGTTCGGCACGGTGTGGGGCATTATGAATTCCTTCCGCGCGCTGGGTGGCGTCAAACAGGCGACCATCGCCATGGTGGCGCCGGGTATCGCTGAGGCGCTAGTGGCGACGGCGATGGGTCTGTTCGCGGCCATTCCCGCAGTGGTCGGTTTCAACCGATTTAACACCGAGTTGGAACGGCTGATCAATCGTTACGATGTCTTCCTCGAAGAGTTCTCCAGCATATTGCAACGGCAGGCGCATAAATAAATGGCGGCTCCGGTTAAAAGGGTTCGCCGTAAACCCATGTCTGAAATCAATGTGGTGCCTTACATCGATGTGATGTTGGTGCTGCTGGTGATCTTTATGATCACCGCGCCGTTGTTGACCCAGGGCGTAGTGGTGGAGTTGCCACCCTCAGAAGAAAGTGAGTCAGTGGGAAGCGAAACCGACGAGCCGCTGGTGGTATCGGTGACCGTTGACGGCAATTATTACCTCAGTGTGGGCGACAAGCCTGACGATCCCATTGATCATCAATTATTGGTGACCAAGGTGGCGGCGGTGCTGCGTCATCGGCCCAAGACCCCGATTCTGATTCGTGGTGATAGCAACGTGAAATACGGCAAAATCATGGTAGCAATGGATTTGCTCAAAAAGGCCGGCGCGCCCAA
>JASJGJ010000008.1:0-97914 GCA_033791605.1 Porticoccus sp. | reverse complement strand
TGTTGATTAATTAAGGATAGAATGTTTGTCGCCGTATTCTCAAGTGGCTCGGATACGGTGACGGGGTGGGGGCGGAGGTGATCCTTATGAAGGTAATTGCTGGCCACATCAATTAGAGTTCCTATCCCTTCACTTCGGCTGGCTACCAGTGAAACCACAGGAAAACCAATTTTTTCCGAAAGTTCGTAGGGATCTATATGGATACCATTCTGATCAGCGACATCCATCATGTTCAGTGCAACAACCAATGGAACGCCTGCATCCATTAATTGTGTGGTTAGGTAAAGGCCACGCTCAATACTTGAGGCGTCAATGATATTGATGATCAGGTCGGCACTGCTTTCTAAGATAAACTGTTGGGCAATTTGCTGGTCTATGGAGTCGTCGTCACAGGAAACATGCAGCGAATAGGTACCGGGTAGGTCTACTAACTTAAAGTTGTCGCCGGCATGCTTAAAATGACCAATCTTTTGTTCTACAGTAACTCCAGGCCAGTTGCCCACTTTTTGGTGGGTGCCAGTAAGGGCATTAAAGAGTGTGGTTTTGCCGCAGTTAGGGTTGCCTACCAAGGCAATAGTGAATTCTTGACTCATAATTTATCTACCAATAGCCCCGCTGCTTCATGGCTTCTGAGGCTTAGTCGGAAGCCTCGCACAAGGATGGCTATCGGGTCTCCCAAAGGGGCTCGGTGTTGTACTAAAAAAGGCGTGCCAGGCGTTAAACCCAAACTCATGAGTCTATTCCTGTAAGACTCAGGAACATCCTTGAAGTCATTGACTCGGGCTTTGTCGCCCACTTGCAGCTGATTAAAAGGCATATTCATAGGGATAAACCGTGGATATCTCCGTGTACAAATGATAATCATTATCAGTTATGTCGCAGAAATAAGCAATAACCATAGAGTGTAATGTGTTGGTTTGTGGGGTATTAATTGATTCAGGACAATCGCAGAAGTTTTTACCTAGCTTGCTTGGATTAACCGTTATATAAGTGGTTTTACGAATATAGAGTTGGTTCGGTAATGGTGGCAAGTTTAATGTTTTATTTTTGAGGAAGTACGTTTATTGTCTGTTGATAATCCGTCCTTTGTCTGAGGAAGATATCATCGAAATTTCGTTGTTAAGAAGATAAAGGTAGCTGTCTGTAACGACATAGAGGATAAGAGAAGAGATCATATGTATAAGTTAGTATTTTTCGTCCCAGAAAGTCATTTGGAGGTAGTTAAGAGGGCCGTATTTGAGGCTGGTGCTGGTAGAATTGGACATTACGATCAATGCTGCTGGCAAGTGTTAGGTGGTGGTCAGTTTCGTCCTTTGCCTGGGAGTTCACCTTTTCAGGGTAAAGAACACCTATTAGAGCAAGTAAGGGAATACCGTGTTGAGTTGGTTTGTCAGGATGAGTTGATTCGAGATGCCATTCACGCTTTATTGGAGGCCCACCCCTATGAAGAACCCGCCTATGATGTATTGCAGTTGGTGAAAATTCCTTTCTGAAGTCCTGAGCGTCAGCTTTTCAAATTTTTCCAGGATCGAGTAATGGTGCCTGTTCTTACTTCAACTTGGCTCGCTTTCATATCTTCAAAGTGGTGGCGAAGTGCAAGTTCTATAACGGGAAAAGCAAGCTCGTGCCAAGGGATTTCGTGTTCATAAAATAGAGCTACTTCTAAAGACTCAATGCCGGGGCTAAAGTTGACGTCGCTCATTGCTCCCCGGTAAAACATGTAAACTTGATTGATATGGGGGATATCAAAAATACCACTAAGCCTTGGGTTGTCAATGCGGGCATTGGCTTCCTCCTCACATTCTCGTAGTGCGCCTTGTAGGGAGGTTTCTCCGTTCTCCATGAATCCAGCAGGCAGAGTCCATAGTCCTAGGCGTGGCTCAATAGCTCGCCGGCATAACAACACCTTGTCATCTAAAACTGGTATACATCCAGCAATAATGCGTGGATTCTGGTAGTGGATCGTATCGCAGTGGTCGCAAACGTGCCGTTCGCGGTTATCACCATCGGGCATCTTCAAGTTTACGGGGTTGCCGCATTGACTACAAAATTTCATAAATCACACTGTAATATTGAAAAATTTGTCGATAGCGTCAGTATATATATAAACGTAAGGTGAGATAGTTATGTTGAGGTTGATTACAGAACAATTGGCATACTTGCCTGTTGAGCGATCATTGCCTGTCGATGACGAAATGGGGGAGGCTGCCATTTTGCTGGTGTTAGTGAATGATCCTAATGATCCAAAAATTATTCTGACGAAGCGTGCTGAACACCTGAATTCTCATCGAGGGGAAGTTGCGTTCCCTGGCGGGAAATGGGAGGAGGATGACGCAGATTTATTAATGACAGCTCTTCGTGAAACGGAGGAAGAAATTGGTTTACATCCAAGCAGTGTTCAGGTGATTGGTAGCCTTCCCGCAAACTTCACTCGTCACAGTATGCGAGTCAGGCCTTATGTGGGCGTAATCCCTCCTGGTTTGTCTCTTAGGGCTAATCCTGATGAGTTAGATGCAGTATTTGACGTGCCACTGCGGTATCTTTTGGACCGATCTAATTTGACGGTGGACCGTTTTGTTGGCCCCGATTACAGTTTGAGAATGCCCTGTTATATTTACCAGGGCTATAGAATTTGGGGGTTTTCCTTGGTTGTTTTAACAGATTTCCTCAATTTAACACTTAATGCGGGTATTGAACTTCATTATCCCGACAGGGTTGACTTAAGGCTTGATATTGACGACTAGGAGTCAAATTCTAGGCTTGTCTCAAGTTGTGAGTGGTTGAACCTATGACCAATTCGTTCGATAATTTGAAAAGCTTAGTGTTTATTTCATTGAGATTATCATTAACAACATAACAGTCACTATCAATGTGGCTAGTATTGACCACCATTATTGGAAAAAAATATGACTGGCATTGTCCCATCTCCCTGCGTTTCAATTTGCTCAATGAATGAGGAAGAGCTTTGTATTGGTTGTTATCGTACCGCAAAGGAGATTAGAGAGTGGTTGCTGATGGAGGATGATGAACGTATGGATGTGATTTCAAAATCAGCTGAACGGTCTAGAAAGAACAATCCTTTTGCATAATGGGGTGTATGTGTGGCTGGTGATAATTGAAATGGTTTATGTTTAACCCTGATTGTTAGTTTTCCTCTTCGTCATCGTCTTTATTGGAGCCGTTATCTATTAGCAAGCGTTTCACTTTGAGCCTAGCTATTTTATTGCCGCTTAGTGTTAAGGTTTCAAAGCGATAATGCCCTATGGTGAAGGTGACATTGCCGTCAGGAATGTTTTCTAGGTACTCTAAAACTAGCCCGTTAATTGTTTTTGGACCATCTGTTGGAAGATTCCAGTCGTTGGCTTTGTTGATGTCTCGAATGGTTGCAGAACCGTCAATTTCAAACATTTTGTGCTCAAGTTCAACAATTTCTTCCTGTTCATCCTCTGCTTTGTTTGTGGTGAAATCACCCACAATTTCTTCAAGAATATCTTCTAGGGTGACAAGTCCTTCAACCTCACCATATTCATCCACCACCAAGCCAAGTCGCCGGCGAACAAGGCGGAAGTTTAATAGCTGTTTGTTAAGCGGGGTGTTTTCCGGTACAAAATAGGGTTCACGAGAAAATCGTTTGATGGCTTCTTTGGTTAAGCCTTCCCCGCCGCTACGTAATAGTCGGGCAACATTTTTCATATGAAGAAAACCTTCAACCTGATTGATGTTGCCTCGGTAAACCGGCAGGCGGGTATAGCCGCAATTGATGATGGTGTTTAGTAGGGCGTCGATATCTTCATCTAGGTTTAGCCCTATTATCTCATTGCGAGGCACCATGATGTCATTCACGCTCACTTTTTCCAGATCCAAAATATTGATGAGCATGTCTTGGTGTTCAGGTATTTTTTGGCTGGAGACATCCACCACCGTGCGAATTTCATCTTTACTAAGGCCGTCATCCCGGCCCTTGTTGGTGTTAATTCCAAACATTCGAAGCAAACCGTTGGATACGTGATTAACCAACCATACGAAAGGGTAAAACAGGGTCAAAAGTGGTAGAAGGATATAGCTCGCAGTGAATGCGATGCCCTCTGGGTGCAGAGCGGCAACGGTTTTCGGTGTAACTTCAGAAAAGATAAGTATTGCGAGGGTAAGTAGTAACGTGGCAATAAATATACCTGCATCACCATAGAGGCGTATAGCAACGACAGTAGCGATAGCTGAGGCGAGGATGTTGACTAAATTATTGCCAATTAAAATAATGCCAATAAGTCGATCGGGTCGTTTTAAGAGTTTATATGCTTGGCGGGCGCCACGATGTTTTTTGCGCAGATGCTTCAGCCGATAACGGTTCAAAGACATCATTGCCGTTTCAGAGCTGGAAAAGAATGCCGATAATAAAAGTAGGCCGCCAAGTATACCGAATAGCAGCCAGAGAGGTGCAACGTCCAAAGGAGGAAAAACCTCATATTTTTATTGGGTCGGACATGTTGAAGAAGTTTGCTGTAATTGGCAAGCCTTCTTGATAGCAAATTTTTTGTATTTTGGACTCTATTGTTTGAATGATGTCGCCCAGAGATTAGGGCCGTAAGGTTGGATTGCGATGTTGGGTTTCTAGGTTGGGTTAGGTGCCAATAATTACTTCAAAGACAAATTTACTTCCCCAGTAGGCAAGAGCCATTGCGCTGAAGCCAATTAACGTCCAGCGAATAGCGGTATTTCCCCGCCAACCTTTCACGTGACGACCCCAAAGTAGAATGGCAAAAAATACCCAAGCGAAGAGTGAAAACACTGTTTTATGAGCTAGATGCTGAGCAAAAAAATCTTCAAAAAATAGAAACCCCGTCGCTAGAGATAAAGTGAGTAGTCCAAATCCAGCCCACAGTACTTCAAATAAAAGAGATTCCATGGTTTGTAGGGGCGGTATTGTTTGCAGAAAGTGGCCTAAGCGTTTATGACGCAGTCGCCAGTTCTGTAAAGCGAGCAATAAAGCCTGGAAAGCGGCAATAGTGATCAGGCTATAGGCTAGAATTGAGATAAAGATATGAATGCCGATTGGCGCGGACACGGAGTCCCACAACGTTCCTGTACTGCCAATTAACATCGTTGCCGTGAGGGTAAGTATGGCGAGCGGGAACAGTACAAGAAAGAGGTTGTGCACCGGTTTGCGAACACTACTGATTAGCACGATGAGGTTGATGGCAAATACAATCACGGTGGTCATTGGGAGCAACCCAAAATCCAGCCCTTTGTCAGTAAAGACCCATTGCATACTGGCATAACCATGCAAAGCCACGGCGATAGCCGCCACTAGCTGTAGCGAAGCAACCTTTAGCTCAGGATGCTTGCGAAGCTGCAAAACCTGATAAAAGGTTGCGCAAAGATAAAGGGCAATAGCTGCAATGGCACTTAACATAAATGTGTTATTCGTTGATGACGACCACTTGCTGTAAAGATAACCTATTTTAGGGGAAGTATGTTTCAGGGATAGCTTGTTTTATAGGTAAAGTGTGTCACAGATACTGCTAGGCGAAAAGAGGTCGTTATCAACCTTCTGTCGATTCACCAGTGAATTAACCTTTGTTGTTATGATTTGCTGGTGGATGTTAATAAAAATCATGAGAAAGGTGTAGAAGTGGTTTGGATTCCATTCCGTGCTTTCAGGTATACTCTTCATCCCCTAAATTGACATTATGATGACAGAATTCCCATGGCGATGTTTGAAAACCTGAGTGACCGTTTATCCCACTCCTTGAAAAAAATCTCTGGCAAGGCGAGCCTTACCGATGAAAATATTCAGGAAACCTTGCGTGAAGTGCGTATGGCGCTACTGGAAGCCGATGTGGCATTGCCAGTCGTTAAAACCTTTGTTGAAGGTGTAAAGCAGCGCGCTCTAGGGCAAGAGGTTAGTCAAAGTCTTAATCCTGGTCAGCAATTCCTTAAGATTGTTCAAGCCGAACTTGAGCATGTCATGGGTGACAGTAATGAGGAACTTAATTTAGCAGCCCAGCCTCCTGCTGTGATATTGATGGCTGGCTTGCAAGGTGCTGGTAAAACGACCTCTGTTGCCAAGTTAGCCAAATTCCTCACTGAGCGTCACAAGAAAAAAGTCATGGTGGTGAGTGCGGATGTGTACCGGCCTGCTGCGATTAAGCAGTTGGAAACATTAGCTGCTGAGGTAGGTGTTGAATTCTTTCCGAGCTCTACTGACCAAAATCCGGTTGATATCGCTCTGAGTGCTGTGCAGTCGGCAAAAACCAAATTTATGGATGTATTGCTGGTTGATACAGCTGGCCGGCTTCATATAGATGAAGAGCTGATGAAGGAAATTCAGCAGCTTCATAAAGCCGTTAATCCTATAGAAACCTTGTTTGTTATCGACGCCATGATTGGTCAGGATGCGGTGGTTACCGCTAAGGCCTTTAAAGAGGCATTGCCGCTGACGGGGATAATCCTAACCAAGGTCGATGGCGATGCGCGTGGTGGGGCCGCGCTATCAGTCCGGCAGGTGACGGGTAAGCCGATCAAGTTCTTGGGCGTGGGTGAGAAGACTGACGCCCTCGAGCCGTTCCATCCAGAGCGTATTGCGTCACGGATTCTCGGCATGGGCGATGTGATGTCGCTAATCGAGGAGGTGGAGCAAAAAGTTGATCGGAAGAAAGCCGAACAGTTGGCCCAAAAAGTTGCCAAGGGCAAGAAATTTGATCTGAATGATCTGCGTGATCAGCTGCAACAAATGAATAATATGGGCGGTTTCTCCAGCATGATGGAAAAGCTGCCGGGTATGGGCAATATGGCTCAAATGGTTGAAAAGTCTGATATGGGCAAACAGTTTTCCCGAATGGAGTCCATTATCAACTCTATGACACCCTCTGAACGAAGCAATCCAGACATCCTCAACGGTTCCCGTAAACGCCGGATTACGGTGGGCTCTGGCACCACACTTCAGGATCTCAATCGTCTACTTAAGCAACACAAGCAGATGGGTAAGATGATGAAGAAAATGAAGGGTAAGGGCATGCAGCGCATGATGCAGGGAATGGCCGGTGGTATGCCGGGTGGAGGCATGCCTCCGGGTGGACTCCCTCCAGGTGGTGGGAGATTTCCTTTTTGAGTTTGCCTGAGACTATTTAATCCAGTTTCAGGGCTGTTTGTAAGCTATACACGCCGAGATGTTTTGGATATAATCCCGCGCCTTCGAAGATGCCCGGCTATTGTCGTGCATTCTGCTATGTCCCAAAAATGGGGATGGCAGCCGGTAATTTGAGACAGTTAATAAAGAAGAGAAGCTTCATGGTAACAATTCGTTTGGCTCGTGGTGGCTCTAAAAAGCGCCCGTTTTATCATATTCATGTCACTGACAGTCGTAAGTCTCGTGATGGCCGCTATATAGAGCGCATTGGTTTTTTCAACCCCGTTGCTCGTGGACAGGAAGAGCGTCTGCGTGTTGACGTTGATCGTATTCAGCACTGGGTTGGTGAAGGTGCAGGCATGTCCGATCGCGTTTCACAATTGGTGAAAGAAGCATCTGCTGCTGCCTAATTTAGGTTAATGGCACCGACTAGATTGAGAGCATTGTTTGGCTGAGATGAGTTCTACCGATCCTATCCCTGTCAGCTCCATTCCGGTTGACCCTGTTTTTGTCGGCCGTATTACCACGGTTCATGGTGTTAAAGGCTGGGTGAGAATTTATTCTTCTACCGAGCATGCTGAAAATATCTTTCAGTATCCACCGTGGTGGTTGAAAATGTCAGATGGCTGGCGAGAAATTGAGATCGATCAGTATCGTGCCACAACCAAAGGTTTGCTGGCTCATATTGTTGGTGTTGATGATCGGGATGTGGCCAGGCAGCTTTGTCAGAAAGATGTTGCCGTTGAACGAGCGCAATTTCCAGAATTAGACCAAGGTGACTATTACTGGCACCAGCTTGAAGGCCTTAGGGTTATTTCCTGTCAGGGGAATGTACAGCTTGGCGTCGTTGCCAGTCTAATGGAAACGGGTGCTAATGATGTGCTTGAGGTAAAGGGTGATAGCGAGAGCCTCGATCGTGCAGAACGATTGATTCCCTACACAGAACAATTTGTATTAGGCGTTAACCTTGAGACCAGAGAAATTCTGGTGGACTGGGACCCTGAGTTTTAACGGTTGCAAAGCAGCTGGCCAGGTCATTATGGCAACAGCAGCAAGGGGTGTGTGGCAATGAAGGTAGCTCTGGTCACACTGTTTCCTGAAATGTTTGCTGCATTGACCGAATACGGTATCAGCAGTCGAGCAATTAAACAGGGCTTATTGGATGTGGCACTGTTTAATCCAAGAACCCATACCAGCGATCGTCATCAGTCGGTAGACCATAGACCCTATGGTGGTGGCCCCGGTATGGTGATGATGATAGAGCCACTTCGACGGTCCATTAATGAGGCTCGAGAGTGGATTGGTCACGAGGCAACAGTTATTTACCTGTCACCTCAGGGCAGAGTGTTAGATCAAGGTGGTGTAAAAACCTTGGTTGCTCATCAAAACCTAATATTGGTCACAGGCCGCTATGAAGGTATAGATGAACGGCTGATACAGCTGGAAGTGGATGAGGAATGGTCTATTGGTGACTATGTTCTCAGCGGTGGTGAGTTGCCCGCAATGGTGATATTGGATGCTTTGATTCGACAATTGCCGGGTGCATTGGGTCATGAGGACTCAGCGGGGCAGGACTCCTTTGCTGAGGGGTTGTTGGATTGCCCTCATTACACAAGGCCAGAGCAGTACGAAAATTTAAAAGTGCCTGATGTGTTGTTGTCAGGCAATCACGAAAAAATACGTCAATGGCGGCTGAAGCAGTCATTGAGCAGAACTTGGCAGAGACGCCCGGATTTATTGAAAAGCCTGAAGCTCAGTGAAGAGCAACAGAAAATACTCGACAAGGTCGTCAAGGAGTCGGCTGATGAAAGCGAATAGATTGTTTTCCTCTCAGTACGACGCTACTCAAAAAGGTGGCATGCCACCAACAGATAAAAGCTGAGGAGCAAACCATGAGCAGTAAAAACCCAATTATCGCCGCCATTGAAGCGGAGCAGATGTCCAAAGAGCTACCCCCGTTTTCACCCGGCGACACCGTTGTCGTTCAGGTAAAAGTAAAGGAAGGAACTCGTGAGCGTCTACAAGCCTTTGAAGGCGTTGTTATTGGTAAGCGTAACCGCGCACTGAACTCAGCCTTCACCGTACGTAAAATATCTAATGGTGTTGGTGTTGAGCGTACTTTCCAGACTTATAGCCCATTGGTCGACAGCGTTACCGTTAAGCGTCGTGGTGATGTTCGTCAAGCCAAGCTTTACTATTTGCGTGAATTGTCCGGTCGGGCAGCACGTATTAAGGAAAAACTTGGCTAAGCTTATCCCTTAATAAATTTTAAGGAGAGCAGTTGAGTAAAAGGGCGCCACTTGTTGGTGCCCTTTTTTATGGAGAAAAGTTATTGAGAAAGATTTGTAGAAGAATAAATGGCGCAACTAGTTAACGTTGTGCCATAAGTCATGGGTTCGCTGGTACTTATCTTTCCCTACTCATTGCCCATAGTATCTTGCGCCGTTAGAGTACAGTATGCCTATTAACAGTGCTGATCAGCTGCTTATCGAGAATTATCTGGATGCTATCTGGGTAGAAAAGGGGTTAAGCCAAAACAGCTTGGATTCTTACGGTCGAGATCTCAAAGGGTTCGCAGTCTGGCTCGAACCGCAGCATCTTACTTTTCTTGACGTGACAGGAAAAAATCTACAGTGGTTTTTATCGCACCGTTTTGAGCAAGGTTTGACTGCGCGCACTACGGCTCGGCAACTATCTTGTTTGAGAGGGTTTTACCGTTATTTATTACGGGAGAACCGGATTCAGGAAGATCCTACGGCCTTGGTGGATAACCCAAAATTAGGTCGTCCTCTACCAAAAAGCTTGACGGAGTCTGATGTGGAAGCTTTGTTGGCCGCGCCAGATGTTGAAGATTGTTTGGGTTTGCGCGACCGCACTATGTTGGAGGTTCTTTATGCTACGGGGCTAAGAGTCTCAGAGTTGGTGGGTTTAAAGCTTCATCAGGTAAACCTTCGTCAGGGTGTGGTTCGGGTTTTTGGTAAGGGCAGCAAAGAACGGTTGGTGCCCCTAGGTGATGAGTCCATGAGCTGGTTGGAAAAATATACAAAAGAAGCGCGGCCCCTATTATTAAATCAAGTGCAAAGTGATGTGCTGTTCCCCAGTACACGAGCACAACAAATGACACGACAAACCTTTTGGCATCGTTTGAAGCGGCATGCGCAGCAAGCGGAAATTGATAAGCCTGTCTCACCGCACACCCTGCGTCATGCCTTTGCAACGCATTTATTGAATCATGGGGCAGATTTGAGAGTTGTCCAGCTATTGTTGGGGCATAGTGATCTCTCGACCACACAAATTTATACACATATTGCGAGCAGTCGTATGAAAGCATTGCATGCTGAGCATCATCCCCGCGGTTGAGCGGAACCCCTGTCATCAAATAGACTCCAATATGTCTAAATATATGGCTCTGGCGCTTGGCACAGTGGCTAAGTCTGCAAATAAAAAAAGAGATACTGGTTTATGATCAAAAATATTATGGGTTTTATAGTAGTGACATTATTCTTGTCATCGGCATTATTATCATCAGTGAGTGCCGAACCAGTTTCGGTGGGCCTAGCAAAAATTATTACAGATAAACTCAAAGCTTCTCGACCCGATTTAAACTTCGGTGCTGTGGAAACAACGCCAATTAATGGGCTTTATCTGGTTAGAGTTAATGGCACCCAATTTTTCTATGTAGGAGAAACAGGTGAATACATTGTTGCCGGTGATATGTACCGCGCCCGTCCTGGACTCTTTGTTCCGGTTAAGGACTTAGCCGCTGCAAATATACGAAAAAGTCGAATGGCTGGTGTTTCCAGAGACGATACGATTGTTTTTCCCGCCGCTGATGAAACAAAGGCCATTCTTTATGTCTTTACGGATGTGGACTGTCATTACTGCCGTAAACTCCACAACGAGTCAGTGCCCGCATTGACCCTAGAGGGTGTCGAAGTACGTTATTTGGCTTATCCTAGAGCAGGGCTTAACTCCGAGTCCTATCGAAAAATCGCCTCTGCCTGGTGTGCTAAGGATAAGCAAAAAGCACTGTCAGCCCTAAAAAACCGTCAGTCTATTCCTGAGAATATTTGTGAAAATAATCCCGTTGCCGCGCAATATTCTCTAGGTCAGGAGGTGGGTGTTACAGGAACGCCTGCTTTGATTATGGAGGATGGAACATTGTTGCCAGGTTATCGTCCAGCCGAGGAATTGTTACAGATAATAGGGGTTAACTAAAACCGGTAAACTTCATCAAATTAGATGGGGGCCGGTGTTTCATCCCAATATTTTTTATTGGCCTTTTTTGTCAGAGCAAGACCCTATATTTACAGCGACTTCCTGTTGTGGATAGTGGTGTTCTCGCATTGACAGTACCTTTGTCGACTATTAAGGTTGCGACCCTCTTATAGAGCATAAGTTGATCAACTTTTCACTCAACGTGTTCTGATAGATATTGGGTATGTGTACTTAGTATCTAGATTCTATTGGTAGATGATTAACACCCACTTTAACGCTAGGGCGAATACATTGAATTCTGTAAAGATTGGCATATGTGGTTTAGGAACAGTGGGTAGCGGTACAGTTAATGTACTGAGCCGTAACACTAAAGAAATCAACGCCCGAGCAGGTTGTCAGATTGTTATCAGTCAGATAGGAGCCCGACGTGATAACCCGGATTGTGATCTGGGAGATGTCAGCGTATCCCGAGACATTTTTGCCGTCGCGGAAAATCCCGATATTGATATTCTGGTTGAATTGATTGGCGGCACCACCGTTGCCAAAGAATTGATATTGAAAGCTATTGCTAATGGCAAGCACGTTGTCACTGCCAACAAGGCATTGATTGCTGAGTTTGGTAATGAAATTTTTGCTGCGGCCAAAGAAAAAGGCGTCACTGTTGCCTTTGAAGCTGCAGTCGCTGGTGGCATTCCTATCATTAAAGCTATTCGCGAAGGGTTGTCTGCCAATCGCATAGAATGGCTAGCGGGAATCATTAACGGCACCGGAAACTTTATCCTCACCGAAATGCGAGATAAGGGCCGTGATTTTGCCGATGTACTAAAAGAAGCTCAGGCATTGGGTTATGCCGAAGCTGATCCTACCTTCGATGTGGAAGGCATTGATGCCGCTCATAAGCTTGTTATCCTGGCTTCCTTGGCGTTTGGTATTCCCCTGCAATTTGATAAGGTCTTCACCGAGGGTATTAGTAAGATTGAGCCTCAGGATGTTATCTACGCACAGCAGCTGGGCTATCGGATCAAGCACTTGGGTATTGCCAGAAGAAATAATGGCGGGATAGAGCTTCGTGTTCATCCAACACTGATACCCGAAAAACGGCTTATCGCCAATGTTGATGGTGTAATGAATGCTGTCTTGGTTAAGGGCGATGCTGTTGGTCCCACGCTGTATTATGGGCCAGGCGCTGGCGCTGAGCCAACAGCCTCTTCGGTGATTGCCGATATTGTTGATTTAGCCAGGACACTGTCAGCTGACCCAGAGCACCGTGTGCCTCATATGGGGTTCCAGCTTGATCAGTTGAAAGATATTGCTGTGTTGCCCATTGGCGAAGTAGAAACGGCGTATTATTTGCGGATCAACGCATTGGATGTTCCTGGCGTACTCGCTAAAATTACTCAGGTGTTGAGCGATGCCAATATTAGTGTTGAAGCGGTTATTCAAAAAGAGCCGGAAGCAGGAAAAGACCGTGTTCAGCTAATTATTCTTACCAACCGCGCTATAGAAAAATATTTGGATGACGCCGTGAAAAAAATTCAAGCATTGGATTCCACGGAAGGTAGTGTGGTTAAAATTCGGGTTGAATCCTTAGGTTGAACACCCAGGTAAAAGGGGTGTGATCGCTAATAGAACAAGCAAGACAACAAATAAACAGAGAATTATTGTGAAATATATCAGTACCCGTGGCCAGGCTCCAAAACTTTCTTTTGAGGACGCTATATTGGCAGGTCTTGCCAGTGACGGTGGGCTCTACGTGCCAGAAACTTTACCTCAGTTTTCAACAGAAGAAATTGCTTCATGGGCCGGGCTGTCTTACCAGGATCTGGCCTTTAACATCATGTCGCCCTTTGTAGCAGGTGAAGTGCCTGACGACGACCTACGCGAACTAATCAACAAGACCTACAGTACTTTCCGCCATGATGCTATTGCTCCTTTGGTTCAAACTGCGCACAACGAATTTATTCTTGAATTGTTTCAAGGGCCAACCCTGGCATTCAAAGACTTCGCCCTGCAATTTCTCGGCAACCTGCTGGACTACGTGCTGAAAAAGCGCGATCAGCGTGTCGTGATTCTGGGGGCCACCTCTGGAGATACCGGATCAGCCGCTATCGAGGGTTGTCGTCACAGCGATAATGTCGATATCTTTATTCTTCACCCACACAACAGGGTGTCCGAAGTACAGCGTCGCCAGATGACGACTGTGTTGGAAAAGAACGTGTTCAATATTGCCATAGAGGGCAATTTTGATGATTGTCAAAACATGGTAAAAGGCAGCTTTGGCGATCAGTCATTTCTGCCTGAGGATCGCCAGCTTGTTGCTGTAAACTCTATTAACTGGGCACGTATCATGGCTCAGATTGTCTACTATTTTTATGCAGGGCTAGCCGTAGGCGCACCCCATCGCCCTGTGGCATTTTCAGTGCCGACCGGGAATTTTGGGGATATTTTTGCAGGTTATCTGGCAAAACGGATGGGTCTACCTATCGACCAGTTAGTGATTGCCACTAATGCTAATGATATTTTGCACCGTTGTATCAGCAATAATGATCACAGCCTGCACGGTTTGGTTCATAGCCTTTCTCCCTCCATGGATATTATGGTCTCCAGTAATTTTGAGCGGATACTCTTTGACCTTTATGACCGTGATGGCAATGCGATTAATGAACTCATGGCCAACTTCAAGAAAACCGGAAAATTGGCATTAAGTGACACGGCATTGGTTAAGGCGCGGGAGTTATTCTCCAGTTATCGTCTGGATGATGACGCCATGGTCCAAGTGATTACCGATGTCTGGGAAAATACTGGATATCTGCTAGATCCACACTCAGCCATTGGCGTTGCAGCGGCACGCGAAACTCGCCGCCGTCAGGATATCCCGATGATTTGTTTAGCCACCGCACATCCGGCTAAATTTCCTGAAGCCGTACGTAAGGCCGGTTATCCCCAAGACCCTGCACTGCCACACCACATGGTAGATTTATTTGATCGTGAAGAACGTTATTCTGTTCAGCCCAATGATTTGAGTGTGGTGCATCAATTTATTGCCGATAATATTAGTTAAGCTTTGATGTGGGGGAGTGCTCGCAGCCTCGAGGCTTTTAGTTTTTTCTTTTAAATATCCTGGACCTTGATATGCTCTAGAGAGGGAGCTGTCAGGGTGCTTTGATTTAAATCACCTTCTATAAATTATCAATAAAGTACTAAGGATTACCGTATGTCTCTTGCAGCATTCCTCAAAAAATTAAAGGAAGCTTCTGAAACGGTCACTTTTGATAACACCTTGTCTATTATTGAAGAACACTATGTGTTCCAAGAAACCGCTTTTGAAAATGGTGAGATTACCAATGTGTCTGGGCAGAATAATGGTTCTTGCAAAATTTTTGCATTGGGCCATATTAACAACCTGACAGAAGAGCAAACGTTAAATTGTTTTGGTGATTATTACCGCAAAGATGTGTTGGGGAACCCCCATGGCGATGATCATCAAAACATAAGAAATTTTATCAAGCACGGATGGCAGGGGATACATCTTAACGGCGAGGCTTTGACTTTAAAGTAGGTTGATTCTGAACGTTTGAATTTTTCTAGTGAATTTTGCTATCAAACACATTAAAAATTATTACTAAGAGTATTAAATACTGACCCTATGGATATAAGTAATGAGGCACGCAAACACCTTTTAGCTTTTTTACAAAAAGTGTTGGATGGAAGTTATACACAAAATGAGTCAGAAAATTTTTCTTTCTTGAGTTATCAAAATGATGAGCTTGAGCAGGTAAGAGAAGCTGTTTCTAAAATGATAAAACATATTCCGAGTACGGGTCATTGGAGGAAGAAGCCGCTTAGTCAAGACGACAGAGTTTCCATTGAATCGGTAATGGGTGAGATTAAGCAGCAGATCAAGTTTTAATCCTGCTTGGGTTGCTAGAGAGGTTTTAAGTCGACTCTGAGCAGGGTGAGAGGTACATGGCGAAGGGTCTTGTCTCTGTATGCTAATAAGATGAATGGCAGATAATGATTAAAAAGGGGGGGGTGATATGACTATTGAGAAAAATAAACGATTGTTGCTGGAGCTTGATAAACACCGGTATGACGTTAATAGAACAGTCATTAACAATAGTATAGAAGATCTCAATCTTGCTAAGCTCCAGCCCATTGTGGAGATGGTAGCGAAGTCCCGTGCCGCTTACCTTAGCGAACTAAAGAGTCTGGCTGAAAATCAAACAGATAAGAGTCCAAATATAGAGCGCCTCAAGGCGCGGCGCGAAGAGTTCACCGAGTTAGTCAAAGCGACGAATGCACTTGAGATAGCGATTGAACGTGGATATTTAGATATTGTTGGATACGGCGAACGTAATAGCTGACGTTATTTTTCCAATATCGCTGCAACTCCCATACCTCCAGCCGTACAGATTGAAATTAATCCACGGCCTCGTTCTACTTCACTGAGTTGTTTTGCCAGGGTTCCCGCAATTCTGGCGCCGGTTGCAGCAAAAGGATGCCCCAGTGCCAGGCTACTGCCCACCTGATTCATTTTATTGCGATCGATAGTGCCAAGGGCTCTTTCCAAACCCAATCTATTTTGGCAGTATTCTTCAGATTCCCAGGCTTTAAGTGTGCAGAGCACCTGTGCGGCAAAGGCTTCATGGATTTCATAGTGAGAAAAACTTTGCAGGCTTAACTCAGCCTTGCATAACATATTGGCCACGGCGACAGTCGGCGCCATTAACAACCCTTCACCCGCTACATAGTCCACGGCAGCAGTTTCCATCTGAGTGATCCTGGCGAGTACCGTCAGATTGTTGGCTTCTGCCCATTCTTCGCTAGCTAATAAAATAGCAGCAGCGCCATCGGTAAGTGGGCTGCTGTTGCCGGCGGTTAAGGTGCCTTGTCCTGAGCGGTCAAAGGCTGGGCTTAGTCTCTCCAGTCGTTCGGCAGTTAAGTCATAACGAAGATTGTTGTCTCTCAGTACGCCAGCGCAGGGTATTAATAAGTCATCATAGAAGCATGTGTTATACGCGGCTTCAGCACGATTATGGCTGGCCTGGGCCAACTCATCTTGAGCTTCTCGAGTAATACCCCATTGCTTTGCCATCAGCTCACAGTGTTCACCCATACTCAGCCCCGTGCGTGGTTCAGCTATAGCGGGGACGATGGGGGCTAATTCTGAAGGACTGAAGCCTTTAAAAATTGCCATTTTTTGTTTTAGGCTTTTTGCCTTGGAGAGTTTTATTAGCCGTTGGGTAAAGCGGCGGGAAAAGACAATGGGCGCATCGCTGGCACTATCGCTGCCAGCAGCAATACCGCATTCAATTTGGCCCGTCGCAATTTTCGCGGCAATACCAAAAGCAGCTTGCAGACTGGTGCCGCAAGCCTGTTGAAGGGTAATGCCGGGGGTGCGTGGTGACAGGTCTGTACTGAGTACGGCTTCCCTTGCTAGGTTAAAGTCCTTCGAGTGGGTGGTCACTGCACCAGCGACCACTTCGTCAATGAGCTTTCCTTGTAATTCGTGCTGCTGAACTAAGCCCTGAAGTGCTGTAGACAGCATATCCATATTAGTGAGGTCGGCGTAGGCAGTCCCTGCTCTGCAAAAGGGGGTCCGGCTGGCGGCGACAATGACAACAGGGCGAATGAAGTGAGAATTAATCATTGATGGCAGCCTCATGAAAATGGGTTTTAAATTCTTGCTGATAGTGCAAAGGCCCACCTCTAAACGGCGCAAAGCCGATACCAAAAATAACGCCTGCATCCAATAGATCAGCACTGCCGACGATGTCATCTTCTAGGCATTGGTGACACTCTGCTATCATTGGTTCGATTAAGCGCTCACCAAGAATATCCAGTGCGACGCGATCACTGGGTTTGTCTTTAACCGGTTTTCCTTTTTTCCATTTATAGAAACCTTGGCCTGTTTTTTTACCGAGTTTTCCTTGGTCTATCAGTGACTGAAGTCGTTCCAATGCCTGCATATTATCGGCTGCCAGTTTGGCGGCGACGCTGACAGCAACATCCAGCCCAACAGTGTCGACGAGCTCAATGGGGCCCATGGGCATACCAAAAATCTTAGCAGCTTCATCAATGGTTGCCATGCTGTGGCCTTCTGCAGCAAGGTTCAGTGCTTCCAACATAAAAGGGGTTAAAACACGGTTGACCAAAAATCCGGGAGCACTTCTAACAACGAGAGGATATTTTCGAATCAGGTTGCTAAATAGACAGCCTTTCTTGATAGACGATTCGCTGGTGTGAATATCTCGGACAACTTCCACAAGTGGCATTTTTTCCACCGGGTTAAAAAAATGCAGTCCGATTAAACGGTTTGGTTGTTGAAGTCCTTCGGCAATTTCAGCCAGAGGAATCGCCGAGGTATTGGTGGCAAGTAATGCCTCGGGTCGGGATTTTTTTTCCACGTCCATAAAGAGTTGTTGCTTGGCTTCTAGGTTCTCAAATATGGCCTCGATAATCACATCTGCTCGGGCAATACCTTCGCCGGCTACATCCGCAATGAGTCGGCTTTTCGCAGCGAGGATGCGTGCTGGTGTCTTAAGCTTCTTTTTGAACAGCATTTCTGCGCGTTTCAGTGCGGGCACTATAAAGTCATATTCACGATCTTGAAGGGTGACCTCCAATCCACTAAGGGCACACCAAGCGGCGATGTCTCCCCCCATTACGCCGGCACCTACAACATGAACACGTCGAGGCTTCCAGTGAGAGGTGCTGTTGTTTGTGTCAGGGCTGTCGGGCTTCCCAAGTTCTTTTAACTGCTCTTGCAGACGAAAGACCCGACGCAGGTTGCGAGAGGTATTACCCATCAGCAATTTGCTGACTTCCTCAGTTTCACCAGCGAGTAAAGCCTCAAAGTTATCGCCGACGGTGCGCCAGAGATCAATGAGAGCATAGGGTGCAGGATAATGCTCTGGGCGAGCCTTTTTGGCGACTTGCCGAGCCATGATTTTTGCTATGACATGACGTATGCCTAGGCAGCTGCTCAACCGTTCCAGTTTCCCGGCTCGACGAGGTTTAGGTTGTTTGATAATAAACTTTCGAGCCGCCCATCTCAGGCTGCTATGTTCAGGCACCACGTGATCAATTAATCCAATAGATTTCGCTGCACGAGCTTTAAGCATCCGTGCGCTGAGAATCAGTTCTAATGCTTTTTGGCCCCCGAGCAGGCGAACGCTGCGAGCGGTACCACCAAAACCGGGAAAGATTCCCAATTGGATTTCGGGAAAGCCTATTCGGGTGCTATCACCGTCCTGAGCTACCCTATAGTCGCAAGCCAGAGCCAACTCAAGGCCTCCTCCCAGACAAAAGCCATGAATCGATGCGACGGTGGGGCAAGGGAGTTGTTCCAGTTGTGTAAACAGGGCGTGGGCCTGCTGAATACCCAACTTGGCTGCCGTCTGATCCGTTTGTTGTTCAAATTCTCGAATGTCGGCTCCGGCGATAAATCCGTTGGCTTTTTTCGAGTAAATGACCAGTCCTTGAGGGAGGTTTGCTTCCATCTGGCCTAGTAGGGTGGCCAGTTCCAGCATGACCTCGGTGCTGAGCGAATTAAGTGCTTCACCCTGACGATTCAACCCCAACCAGGCAATGTCTTCGGCATCCCACTCTAACGTCCAGTGTTTGAATATTTGATTCTCGGTCATATCGGTTCCAGATGTTTGAGGTTCTGACATTCTCAAATTTTCTTGTGGTTTATTATTAATACTACTTGCGGCTATTGTCGGTGCTAATTGTCGGTACTAGAAAGTCATTTTAAAATACGGCCCGGGTAAGGTTGCGCAAAGGGGCTTTGTAATTTGCCATATGAACTCCTGTTAAACGACCGTTTTTATTGATAGCTCAATATTGGGGAATTTATTACTGGAGAGCATGCAGCCTAGCGTGCATCATGCTCGTTTACGACAGAGAATTTGGTCGCACCGTTCACCAGTAAGCCTACCTTACACGGCAAGCAATTATGATCGCCAGCAACCAATCATAGCGCATCGTATAAGGATTGAAATGGTGCGCGTCTTACACTGGATCAAAAATACAGAACACGCAACAGAATTTAGCCTAGTCTGGAATGCTTGAAAAGGAATAATGTGAATGCCGTCAACACGTAACCGGCCCAAGACTAGCCAACGTCAAATAGACCCAGAGCTCAGTCAATTTAGTGAAAATATCTCCCCGCTACTGCAACGGATATACCTTGGTCGTGGCGTTAGCAGTGATGATCAATTAGAACGAACGCTGGCTAAGCTACCCCGTCCCGATACACTTCATGGGTTGCCTGAAGGTGTAAGACTTTTAGAAGAAGCCTTAATAGAACAGCAGTCGGTTTTGATTGTGGGTGATTTTGATGCCGATGGCGCCACCAGTACCGCTCTGACAATGTTAGCCCTGCGTGCTATGGGTATGCAGCATATTGATTTTATCGTACCCAACCGGTTTGAATTTGGCTACGGACTTACCCCTGAAATCGTTGCGCTGGCCCAACAGCGCAATCCAGATCTAATTATTACCGTGGATAATGGTATATCCAGTGTCAGTGGCGTAAAAGCGGCCAAAGCTGCGGGTATCAAAGTACTGATTACCGATCACCATTTACCCGGGACTATACTGCCCGAGGCGAATGCTATTGTTAATCCCAACCAGCATGGCTGTGATTTCCCCAGTAAAAACCTTGCGGGCGTGGGTGTGGCGTTCTATCTACTGAGTGCGCTACGGAGTCGATTGCGTGAATCCGGTTGGTTTGACACTCAAAATATTGCCATGCCCAACATGGCGGAGTGGCTCGACCTAGTTGCACTGGGTACAGTGGCCGATGTGGTTCCACTGGACCAAACCAATCGGGTGTTAGTGCATCAGGGATTACAGCGTATTCGTGCAGGTAAAACCCGCCCGGGTATTCAGGCATTATTAGATTTAGCCGGAAAAGACTGTCACCGTTTAGTCGCCACAGATTTAGGTTTTACCGTGGGGCCAAGGCTAAATGCAGCCGGTCGTCTCGACGATATGAGTATCGGCATTGAATGCTTGTTAGAAACTGATACGTACTTAGCTCGGGAATATGCCATACAACTGGATGAATTGAATCGAGATCGTCGCGTTATCGAAGCCGATATGCAGCGCGAAGGGTTAACGATGCTGGAAAAATTAGATCTCAATGAACAAACGTTACCCTGGGGTCTCTGTTTATTTGATCCTGATTGGCATCAGGGCGTGGTGGGGCTGCTGGCGTCAAGAATTAAAGACCGAATACACCGCCCGGTAATTGCCTTTGCCGATGCAGGTGGCGAGGGTGAAAACAAAGAATATAAAGGTTCTGCACGCTCCATTCCGGGGCTACATATTCGCGATGCACTGGATTCCGTTGCTACTGCGCACCCAGAGTTAATCAGTAAGTTTGGTGGTCACGCCATGGCGGCGGGTTTGAGTCTAGAAGCAAAACATTATCCCGCATTTGCCGAGGCTTTCGATGCCGAAGTAAAACGGCAGCTCACTCCCGCTGACTTGGAAGCAGAAATCGTGACAGACGGTGAGCTCAGCTCTGAAGAGTTAAGTCTGGAAACAGGTCATTTGCTCAGAGAATCTGGCCCTTGGGGGCAGCACTTTCCCGAGCCACTCTTTCAGGGTGAGTTCTATATTGTTCAGCAACGCATCGTGGGTGGAAAACACCTGAAGTTATTACTGGCCGTCGATAAACAAAAACAACAACTGATCGATGCTATTGCCTTTAACATTGATGCCGATCATTGGCCAAATCCAAATGCCGATAAAGTACAGTTAGTATATAAACTGGATATTAATGTTTGGCAGGGCAGGGAGTCGGTGCAATTGATGGTGCATGAAATTCTAAATAATTAGGTCAGGTAATAAATGGTTGCTCGGGTGGCAGATTTAGAATAACCAAAGGACCCGCCGGGTAAAGCTAATTGGGGTGCTAGTGGGTGGTAATATCAGCGTTAATAACAGAACCCTCTCGCTTTGTTTTGAATGGGTTTAAATGTCTTGATAAAAATACTTTAAAATCAATTGGTTAATAAGTATTTCCGAATTCGATAAAACGCACATGCGCGATATACAAATGTTAGAGGTATCTATGGACGAGATAGACTCGAAAATCCAGAACACACTCTCGTATATAAAATCCAACCCAGGGTGCAATACGAACCCTCATGTATTGGATTGCTTTTTGGTCAAAGACTTAAAATCCCTCGGCTTTGCGGCCGTGCCGGTTCGATTCCGGCCCTAGTGCCAACAAATTCAGTCACTTACGTAAGTAAGTGCCTTTTTTGTTTAAGCGGCCTGTACCGTATTTGTACCGTGAGGTCCTTCTCCTATACTCGTATTTTCTACATATTGCTCCAAATGTGTTGAATCAAAATGCGCGTACTTTTCTACCATCGCCAACGTTTTCCATCCGCCCAGTTCTTTTAGAACATAAATAGACGTACCATTTTGCACATGCCAACTTGCCCACGTATGTCGTAAATCATGCCAACGGAAATTTTCGATCCCTGCTTGCACTGACGCTTTACGCCAATCACGATTGTTAGGGCTCATTATTGGCCTACCATTACGAATAAACACAAACTTTGGATCGTGGCCTCTTGCTTGCATTAATACTCTCAGTGCATCTTTATTCAGTGGCACAGTGATCTGTTCACCTGATTTTGATTTCTCTGCGGGAATAAAAATCTTCCGTTGAGAAAAATCAACCTTTGACCATTCCAATAGTTTGACGTTACTTTGTCTTAACCCTGTTGAAATCGACAGTTGAACCATTGAGTTTAAGTAATCAGGAATAAAGGTGAGTAAATGCCAATATTCTTCAGGTTTAAGCCATCTCACCCGTTTCTTATCCTCATCGCAGCTTTTAAAGAAAGTGTGTGGTGGTTAATTGCATGTATTCTTATATCTCCACTTTCATTGTTGTTCTTAGTGCTTCATTGGCCAGAAGCAAAAAATCCTTTTTTTCTACAGTTAGTGGGACTCGTTGTGATATTTATATCAGCTTACTTTGGTGCTGTAGTAGAGATATAAATAAATGCATAACACGTGACTATGGCGTTGAGTTTCTTAAACCAATAACCGCCTCTGGCACGTAAACGACGAATTGTTAAAAGTCAGTTTCCGACCCATAACGGACATTTACACCCCACAAAGAAAAGGCATCCGCAGGTGCCTTTTCTAGTTTGATGCAATTAAGCTTTAGAATATCATTCTGAAATTAACACTCAGCGATTGGTCAGTGTAATCTTGACGTGCATCAACCGTGTAAGCGGCTGTGATTTCAGTGCCATTAGCTAAACTATACTTAGCGCCAACACCTGCGTTATAAACCCATTCATCTGGTTCAATACCATCAGTGGTAAATTGTGCGCCACCGCCCGCAAAACTAGAGGTCAGACTTGAACGATCAGTCTTCACATCATAACCAATGCCAGCATTAGCCATCAGTAATAGACTGTCTGATGCTGCATGATTTGCTTTAACACCGGTACCAATGATTAAGCTGTCAGCACTATCCTCATCAACGTTTAAGCTTAAAGCACCTGCACCAGACTCACGATAGCCATCTACATTGACATAACTATAATCGGCATGCACATACGGCGTCACCATGGTTTTATCATTGACTTGGAAACTACGCTCAAGCTCAGCGTTTAACTGCGTATTCCAGCTATCGTAATCAGCAGTAGCAACGTCACCGTTGAAAATACGACGATTGCTGTCATAGTCTGATACGCCCACACCGGCTTGCAGGTTTAAGGCTGTCGTTGCATCAAGTGCCATGGTGGCGTAAACCTTCGCTAAGTAGCTGTTCATATCAACCGTTTGAGCGCCGGTGGCTAAATTACTTTCAACGTCACTATTAATATAAGCAAAAGCAGCACCGACATTCCATGATGATGATACATCTCCATCTACACCCATGGCTAAGCCGTAGCTGTCAATGTCATAGCCGGATACACCTTGGCGGAGATCTTGTTTTGTCCAGCCACCAAAAGGTTTAAACCAAATATGACGGTCAGTCATAAAGCCATCACCCGATGAAAGCCCTTGCTGTGTATCTTGGCGAGAAGAAATGACATTGGTCATTGCATTAGTAGCTGTATTAGTCAATTGAGCCATGCCACCTGAGGCGCCGGGTAAAACCGACTCAATCGCATCAGCGACTTCTCTTTCAGTACTGAGACTGACAAAATTTGTTGCTAGTGTGCTTGTAGGATTAGTAGCAATCACCGCATCAATAGCCTTTGCTGCACCTAATGCTGCAGGTTTGGCTTGTCTCATTACACTTGAGGTGACGGTTGCAGCGGGTGTAGCAGAGGCCGCTGCGGCCAAGGTAAGGTCAACCGCATTGCCATTTTTAACTGCGCCGAAGTCAAATAACAGAGAGTTATCCGTCACTGCAAATGTGCCATCAGATAGGAGTGTTCCGGCCGAAATGATGCTAGCCATGTTCGTGGTGGTAAAGCTAAAATTAGGATTGGCTATATTGACATTGATTTTGGCATTGCTGGCAAGTGTCGCGGTCCCTGCAACAGTAAGCTTACCAAAGGTTGTATCATCAGCTACACTAATGGACAGGCTACCGGATGCTGTTTGCGTGTAATCACCACCTAACGCTAAGGTGTCAGTATCTTTGATAATTAATGTGCCGCCATCAACGGTTAAAGTGTAATTAAAAGTACTCAAATTTCCGGTAAATATTGTGCCCCCAGAGTATAAATAAATTGTGGCTGGCTTTTGAGCAGTTCCGCCCGATGATATATCAGGAGAAAATATATAGCCGGTATTTGTGTGATTAAAAACTAAACTACTACTAGTCGCAGGTTCATTTGTCCACATATCAAGACGCGCGGTATTCAAATAACCCGCATCTATAGGGGTATTACTTTGCGCCGCACCTATAATTATAGTTCCACCGATCAAAAATCCGGGTTGTGTTACTGTCAAGGCATAGCCATTACTAATTTGGATGGCGGTGTACTTTTGTACGGAGATGTTGTCAACAACTGTATCAGAAGTCAAAATCTTGGCAATACTAGTGCCTGGACCATCAGAAGACATCGTTACACCGTAATTTGTTAGAGGTACGCCATTCGAGAACCAGTTAACCGCAGTAAACCAGTCCCCTGTGACATTACGCCATACGGATGTTGTAGCAGATGCCGGCATTGCGGTACCACCCAGACCTAAAACTAATAACACCGTCCTAAGCTGCCCCAAAAAATTAGTTGCTAAGGAGCGTTTACCTTTAGCACTGGATAGTTTATCCAGCAAAAACCAACTAGATTTTCTCGAATTCGATATTAATTTAGATCCGTAATTCATAAGTGAAGCCATATTTTAAAAAGAAACGAGGAAGAGTTTGGAGCTTGGTTTCGCGGGCGTACGCGAAAACTTTCAATCAAAATTCTATTACAACATATATCTATAATTTAATTATTAATAATTAAATCAGGAATGCCGGTTTTACTAATAAGCCGATCAATACTATTTCCTGAATGGCGACTAGTTAGTCGCTCAACTGTCGGTCCATCACCGCTCCATACATCTTCTGTGCATCTAGCATTGCCTCTATAGCTTAGCTGGATAGATCATTCGCCTTTAACGCGAAGCTTAACGGTCAATATGATCAATAAAGCCAGGGATGGTCATATATCGTATTTAGCAACTGAAATGATTTACACGTTTTGATTTTAAATGTCGAAAGCTCGGTGCAGTCACTGCATTATCTAAACAATTACGACTACATGGCATGTGCAAAATCGTACCGACCGCTTAAACACAAAACTCCAGTGAAATGAATGACCGCTTGTGGCATGAAGCGGACGGTTAATCGGCAACAAAACCTTACTTTAAGCATGTCAGTTCAAGTCTGAGAAATACAATTAAATGAAAACATAGCCGAAAGTTTTAGTGCTATTTATTGGCAGTCAATTCAGCAGTGTTGGCAGTGAACTCTGGACTCGATTGGCAGTTTGGTGTGGAATACGCACCACCGTTTTGAGTGTAGCTGGCTGGAACAAAAATAGCACCTTAGTTATGACGGTTTCGCTTGGTTGTTTGGCTTGTGTTTGTTGTGATGCTCGCGTCAAAATAAGCAATCTCTAAGGAAAAGCAGTCTTTTGATATATTTGGGTATTCGCCACTGTCTCATGGAGAAAGACTTATTTTGTGCTCTGACGGGTGGTGGAGAAACATAGAAAGTGAAGATATTTTAGGTGTAACAATCGAGGGGCTAAATAAGACTGTTACAAAAGCTATAACAAGCAATATAGTCGACCAAGATAATGTTTCTGTCATGTTATTGCTAAATTAATTGATAACTTTATTCATCTTGGTATGTAAATGCAAAGGGAATCGTGTTCCAAATTTGTACCGTACACAGCTATATTAGGGTAGTTTGAGGCAGTTTATGGTAATTAGAGAACGTTGTAAGTAATTGATATTTAAAGAAACACTGTTTTGTTAAGCTGACTTAGAATCACAGGGGTTAATCGACGGTATCAATGTTACGTCCCTGTCGTCTGAATCACCGGAGTTCATAGATCTTCGCCTAAACATCTACGGTGAAAAATATCTTTCGCTTTTACAGCAACCACCAGAATCAGATTCACTACCACACTGGCATTCAAACCCTTTTTTAGTGGCGGCTCTTGCCCTAGTTGTTTTTGTGGCTGGCAGTTTCATCGTCTGGTAAGCAGGTTGGCTAAAATGACAATCAGTAAAAAAATATTTACAGACCACAAACCGCCTTCTATTGGTGTCATATCAATACCTCTAACAATTAAGTGGTGCGAGTTCACCGCCCCATACTTAGGCGTTATGAAAGTCGATCCAATAAGTCAGACTTAAACATAAAATTTATTCGTTTAACCATTGGCCTAACATATTTAACAGGAATTACAGAATGAAAAAACTTCTTCTATGCACACTAATCTGCTTTGCATCTTCAGTTTTTGCTGAAACAAAAATTAGGCCACCCGATATGGCTTTAGGTCATTGGATCACTACTGCTGACATGTCTAAAATAATCGAACAAACTCTTGCTAAGATGCCAGAAGATAGCAGGGCTATGATTCGAGGTATGATGGAAGAGAAAATGAAGGGGTCAAGTACAACCGAGCAATGCATCACTGAAGATACGTTGAATAATTTTGATCAGCAGATCAAAGAAACCTTTAGTAACGACACTGATTGCGAATTTAATATTATTGAGAGCAGCAGTAAGACATTTATGTCGGCGATAGAATGCCCTGGATCCGTTATACAAATAACGATGATTGTCATTAATGACAAACGAAATGGGACAACAGTGGTTAACAATGTTGTCGGTCAGGATAAAACAGAGATAACATCGGTTTCAGAGTGGCAGTCTAGTATTTGCCCTGCGGGGTTATAGTTTAGGGTGAGAGTCAGTATTTTTTCTGGGTATCATTCATGATGACGTTATAACAAGCAAAGGAACCGAACGGCTTTGCCGTCGGTTCTTTAGGCGTTAGGCAATATGAGAGAAATTTGATGTTATCTATCTTCACGAAATTAGCTGATTGGCTAGCTTATTCGATATTTGGTTTGGACTCGGGCTCAAAGCTAGGGGGTGCGGTTCATTTTTTTATAGAAGATACAACAAAGATATTTTTTCTACTAGTTGTCATGATTTATGTTATCGCTCTTATCCGAGCATCGCTAAATGTTGAGAGAATTCGTGACTATTTAGTGGGAAAGAATAGGTTTTTTGGTTATTTAATGGGATCAACTTTCGGCGCCATAACGCCTTTTTGTTCCTGCTCAAGCATACCTGTTTTTCTTGGTTTCACCTCAGCAGGTATACCTGTCGGCATTACAATGTCATTTCTTTTAACATCGCCGTTAATTAATGAGGTTGCCGTACTACTGTTATTGAGCTTGGTTGGATGGAAGATTACCATTATTTATGTCTTCATAGGTATGGCCGTAGGGATAGTCGGCGGAACTTTTCTTGACCTTCTTCGTGCTGAGAAGCTTTTACAACCTTTCGCTCTCAAAGCATACCAAACTGCTCAAGTCTCTAATGACGACCCCGATATAAAACCCAAACTATCGATTATAGAACGACATGAATTTGCCAAAGCAGAGTTGTTGGATATTTTGAATCGTGTTTGGAAATGGGTGTTTATTGGTGTCGGGTTAGGCGCAGCATTGCACGGCTTTGTACCAGAGTTATGGTTTGAAGAAAACTTGGGTAGTGGGCAATGGTGGTCTGTACCCTTGGCCGTTCTTGCTGGCATCCCTCTCTATTCAAATGCCACTGGCGTTATCCCCGTAATGGAAAGTTTAATAGTAAAAGGACTTCCACTTGGGACAACATTGGCATTTTGCATGAGTACTGTTGCTGCGAGTTTTCCAGAATTCATATTATTGAAACAAGTAATGACGTGGAAATTACTTGCTATTATTTTTGTACTTCTACTGACGTCATTCACAACAATAGGATGGTTAGTAAATATAATATACGCGCTCTAGGGAGATAAGTATGAAAGAAATAAAAGTATTGGGCAGTGGCTGCGCCAAATGCATTAAGACTGCTGATCTTATTCGGCTGGTTGCAAATGATTGCGGCGTTTCCGTAAACATAGTTAAGGAAACCAATCCAGAAATCATAATGAACCATGGCGTAATGAGTACACCAGCAGTTGTTGTTGATGATCAATTGATGCATTCAGGTTCTATACCTGATAGAAAAAGAATAGAAGAGTGGTTGAAGTAGATCAAAAGTAAAAGGGTTCATAGCGATTATTTTCTGATCGATTTTATTGTTGTGTGTTAGGTTATTTGAGCGGTTGCAGAATCAATCGAGTTTGGCCCTATTGATTCTGGGCGTTACGAAAATATTAATTGGAGAGTAATTGGTGAGTATCTGGTTTAAAGAATATAGCTTAGAGGAAGTAAATAGCTGGAGTAAAGATACAATATTGGAGCATCTAGGGATTGAAATAACCGATATTGGTGACAATTACATTGAAGGAATAATGCCTGCCGATAAAAGGACATTCCAGCCTTACAAGCTGGTGCACGGAGGGGCAAATATTGTATTAGCGGAATCTTTGGGGTCTATCGGAGGAATGTTGACGCTGGATCCAGACGAATACTACTGCGTTGGGCAAGAAGTGAATGCTAATCATTTAAGAGGTGTTCGGTCTGGCGTTATAACAGGTAGAGCCGAGCAGGTTTATCGTGGAAGAAAATCCCAAGTTTGGGAAATAAAATTATACGATGACAGGAATAAGTTAACTTGTATTTCAAGGTTAACGCTTGCTGTGGTTAACCTGTCGTCTCAAACACAGATTAAAGCTGATTAAACACTGACTCCAAAAATAGAAACTTAGATGCCTGACGAATACTTATACCATTTTAGAAAAACACGGAAACAGCGATCTTCTTTGTTTATTCGAATGGGGGTGGTTTCTTTAGGGTATATAGCTGCACTTTATCTTTTTGAACACTACACGGATTTTAATATTCCTGAAGATGTTCACTATATTATGGTCACTGCATTTTCATTGGCTTCAATCATATTGTTTTATGTTGCATGGTGGCATATTAAACATCCTGCAACATACGAGGCACACATTACCTGCAAAGAGTTTTCAGTGAGCTATCCCAGCGTTGTGTCATGGTCATTTAAGGTGAACATTGAAGATATTGACAGAATTGAGCATAGGCAAACGTATTCAAGCGGCGGGAAATCTATCGTCAGCACTGGTGTTGTTATGAAGAACGAGGACTTCCATAAAATAAGTATGAATTATGGCAACAGCGTTAATAAGATGTTTAAAGCTCTTAAGTCGCTTAACCCAAAAATCACTTTTCCTAAAACGATCAAAAAAAGTTTTTACCTCTTTGGCAAAAAAATAAAGTAACGGATAAAAATGGAGTGATTATCAAATCACCTATTAATTGAGTCCCTTGTACTCTTGTATATGTGAAAAATCATATATATTATAGAGCCGATATTTAATGGCTGTGACCTATGAATCCTGTTCAGTTTTATAAATGTTTGTCGGATGAAACTCGGCTTCGATGCTTGATGTTAATCGAGAATGAAGGGGAGCTTTGTGTGTGTGAGCTCACAGAAGCTTTGGCTGAGAGCCAGCCAAAGGTTTCTCGACATTTAGCTCAGTTGCGTCAGTGTGAATTGCTGCTTGACCGCAAGCAGGGACAGTGGGTGTATTACCGAATTAATCCTGCGTTACCGGACTGGGCTACATTGGTGCTACGTCAGACCAATAAAGCGAACCAAGCTTTTTTGAAAGAAAATTTGGCCAACTTGTCCCGTATGGGTGATCGACCTAATCGTGTAGCTAGTTGTTGCTAAAATTTAACTTTGTATATGTGTTTTTTCATATATTCTGCTTGGTTTGGCGTGTTTGTATGAATAAATAATGTGTTATTGAGGAGATGTGTTAATGGGGTTGTTCGAGCGTTACCTGTCACTTTGGGTGGCTTTGTGCATTGCTGCAGGTGTTTTTCTCGGGAATGTTATTCCAGGCACATTTGCCTTCATTGCCGGCTTTGAATTTGCCCATGTGAACTTGGTGGTGGCCGTTTTAATCTGGATCATGATTTATCCTATGATGGTGCAGGTTGATTTCGCCTCGATTAAAGATGTGGGCAATCGGCCCAAAGGGCTTGTGCTGACGTTGGTGATTAATTGGCTGATTAAGCCCTTTACTATGGCGGCTTTGGGCTGGTTGTTCTTCAAGTATTTTTTTGCAGACTGGGTTGATCCTCAATCTGCGAATGAATATATCGCCGGGATGATTCTGTTGGGTGTCGCACCTTGCACGGCGATGGTATTTGTTTGGAGCCAGCTGACAAAGGGTGATCCAAATTACACGTTGGTGCAGGTGTCGGTGAACGACATTATTATGGTGTTTGCCTTTGCGCCGATCACAGCGTTTTTGTTGGGTGTGAGTGATATTCATGTACCTTGGGGTACGCTGCTATTATCGGTGGTGTTGTATGTGGTGCTGCCGTTGGTTGCTGGTGCCATTACACGACACAAACTCGAAGCGCATGTTAGCCGAAACGGCAGAGATGATGGAAGTGATCAGCGGCTGTCTGAATTTGTTCATCACCTGAAGCCATGGTCTATCGTTGGTTTATTGGCAACCGTGGTATTGCTGTTTGGTTTTCAGGCTGAAACGATTATCAGCCAGCCACAAACCATCGTGTTGATCGCGATTCCGTTGCTGATACAAACCTATGGTATTTTTGTAGTGGCCTATGGCGCGGCAAAGTTCATGAAATTGCCCCATAATATTGCGGGGCCTGCCAGTCTTATTGGTACCTCTAACTTTTTTGAGTTGGCTGTTGCTGTGGCTATTTCTCTGTTTGGGTTACATTCCGGTGCGGCGTTGGCGACGGTGGTGGGGGTGCTGGTGGAGGTTCCGGTGATGCTATCATTGGTTGCTATGGTTAATCACACTCAGCATTGGTTTGTACCCAATGAGAGTGCCAAAGTCAAAGAAATTTAGTGGGTGAAGAAGGGTAGGTTAGTTTGGTTTTATCCACACCGCTCTACCCCTTCATTTCCTCTAATTCTACCCATCTATTTGCCGCAATATCTAAAGCCCGTTGTTTTTCTTCCAAGCTGTCTAATATTGGCTGGGTTTCTGTGAAAGGTTTGTTGTAGAAATCTGGGTCGGCTGTTTGCTCTTGCAGCACGGCCAGCTCTGTTTCCAGTTTGTCGATCAGGTCTGGCAGTGTGTCGAGCTCGCGTTGGAATTTGTAACTAAGTTTCACCGCAGGTGCTTTTTTTGAATGGAACGTCGAATCGTGATCGACAATATGGCCGGAGGGATGATCTTGAGTGTCGGCTATTTTTAGTTCTTTGCCACGGCGAGCCCAGTCGCTGTAGCCGCCGATATACTCTTGAACTTGGCCGTCTCCTTCAAATACCAATACGCTGGTGACCACGTTATCGAGAAATGCCCGGTCGTGACTGACGATAATCAGCGTGCCTTGATACTCCATGAGTTGTTCTTCGAGGACTTCGAGCATTTCTACATCGAGGTCATTGGTTGGCTCATCGAGTATTAGCAAGTTGCTAGGTTGGGAGAACAGTTTGGCCAACAGTACACGGTTACGCTCACCACCGGAAAGCGCGCTCACGGGTGTCATGGCGCGTTTTGGTGCGAACAAGAAATTGCGAAGATAGCCGATAATATGACGATCTTTACCATTAATTTTTATGTATTCTTTGCCATTACCGACATTTTCGGCAATGGTTTTATCAGTTTCTAATTCACGATGAATTTGGTCGAAATAACCAATTTCCAGATTGGTACCCAGCTTGACGGAACCTTCATCGGGCTCAATTTGGCCCAACAAAATTTTTAATAGGGTGGATTTTCCCACACCGTTATTGCCAATCAAACCAATGCGATCGCCACGCCTGATTTTGATTTTTATGTTGTTGATCAGTTGTTCGCCACCATAACCGTGGCTGATGCTGCGGGCTTCGACCACCTTGCGCCCCGATTTGTCAGAGGTTTCCACACTGATTTTGGCCTTCCCCTGACGTTTGGCTCGTTGTTCCCGTTGGTCCCGCATGGCTTCCAGTGCGCGTACACGGCCTTCGTTACGGGTGCGGCGGGCTTTAATACCTTGGCGAATCCACACCTCTTCTTCGGCCAGTCTTTTATCAAATAAAGCATGGCGAGTTTCTTCTTCTTCTACGGCCTTTTCTTTGAGAACGAGGTAATTCTGGAAGCTACCAGGCCAGCTGATCAGGTTGCCTAGATCAATTTCGACAATACGGGTGGCCAGCTTTTGGAGGAAATTCCGGTCGTGGGTAATAAAAATGACACTGCCTTGGTAACTACGAACTTTATGTTCCAGCCATTCGATAGTGCTGATGTCTAGGTGGTTGGTTGGTTCATCCAATAACAGTACATCGGGGTTGGAGACCAGTGCCTTACCTAAAGCTACTCGCCGCCGCCAACCACCAGAGAGTTCTGCCAAGGTTTTGTTGGCGGGTAAATCCAGTTGGCTGATAATAGTTTCAACCTGTTGGTCTACTTGCCACCCACCACCCGCATCAATTTGAGCTTGTAGTTGTTCCAGCTCTTTAAGACCGTGTTTATCCATTGTTTGTTGGGCGAGTTCATTGAACTGGTCAATCAATGCTTGCTGTTCGGCGAGCCCATCTCTTACGACATCGGAAACCTTGCGGTCGATAGCCGTAGGCAGGGCTTGTTCCAGTTGGCTGATGCGCAGGTGTTGGCGATAGTGAATTTCACCATGATCGGCTTTTATTTGCCCGGTAATAATTTTTAGTAGCGTCGACTTGCCCGCACCATTGCGGCCAATCAGGCAAATTCGTTCTCCCGGTTCTACGGTAAAGTTGGCGTGGGATAGTAGTGGTACATCACCAAATTCGATGGAGATATCGTCGAGACGGATTAAGCTCATAGTTGGATTTTGGGCATGCCATGGCGAAGAGGCGCGCATTTTATCAGAGTTTCTTACCGTCTGTGCTGATGAACTGCTAATCTTGTATAGACTTGGACTATTCTAACGTCTGCATCTATCTTTCAAATGTTAATGAAGATAAAGCAGACGAACGAACGATCTCTAAAGAAAGTTTTCTTGCTGTGGAAGAAAATAAGCGGGTATTTAAAGCAGGAAGCTATAAAGGAGCTAATGATGGCTTTGACCGAGTCTACAATGATGTCATTGGGAACCCGGGCGCCGGAGTTCAATTTACCGGAGCCGCTGACGGGAAAAAATTGGTCCCTTGATCAATTGCAGGGGGTGTTCGCTACCCTAGTGGTGTTCATGTGCAATCACTGCCCTTATGTGCAACATGTGCTCAAGGGTATTACGGAACTATCGGCTGATTACCTACCTCAAGGTGTCGCAATAATTGCCATTAACAGCAATGATGTCTCTCGTTATCCTGAAGATAGTCCGGAAAATATGGTCGCACTGGCCACTAATGAGAAATTTCTTTTTCATTATCTTTTTGATGAGTCTCAACAGGTTGCTCAAGCCTACAGAGCCGCCTGTACCCCGGATTTTTTCTTGTTTGATGACGAGTTGAATTGCGTCTATCGAGGTCGGTTGGATGGCTCAAAACCCGGTAATGATGAACCGGTTAATGGTGCGGATTTACGGGAGGCTTTGGATGCTGTGTTGGAAGGGGTATCGGCACCGTCCGAACAAAAACCCAGCTTGGGATGTAATATTAAGTGGAAAGATGTCTAGTGAATGGGGATGTTGTCAGGGTTTTTTCTAGAATAAAATGTTTATACCGAGAAAATGCATCATTTATCGTGGTTTTACTTCCTTGACTATACTGTGGGTTGAAGGTTTATAGTGACTCTTGTGAAAAGACTCATTGCACATAATCGTTCCGTGATTGCCTCGCTGCTGGTGGGCTGGCTGTTGCTCTGTGGAATGATGCCTTTGATGGCAATGGACATGTCCATGGATATGAGCATGAACGACATGGTCGCCTCTCATGGCAGTCACCATAGTACTTCAGCCTTTGATATGTTTGGCGAGCCACAATCGAGTACTGCTGATCAACACTGCTGTGATGCTCTGGCTGACAGTGTATTGGTGGTGCAACATCAATTCGTTGATTTTCTTTTTGGCTTGTCGCTGATTGTTTCTATCTGTAGCTTCTTTTTTCTGTGGGCGATAACGACAGGAAAAATCAGTCCCTATTACTACTCTTTTATTCCCCCCTCCGGTCCTCCCCTTCACCAGCGCATTTGTGTCTGGCTGGATTAAATAACCCTACATTTCTCACGTAACTGACTTGTTATCAGGTTGTGTTTCCATTGGCTATGACAGAACGACTGTCCCCAATGATGGTGAGTGATAAGTAGGTATAGATTTCTTTTGCACACTAACAGTGTGTCCTTTAAAAATTCATACCTTCTCCTGTGATAGACAGATGCACTTGATAGAGAGTAGTGCTCTGATGGTGGAGTATTAAAAAGAATGAAACGATTTTCTCGCTTATTCACAACAGCATATTTTCCGGAATTTGTTGTTATGAAGTTTGTTCTTAATGGGGCAATAAAGACCAGTTTATGCGTTTTTACTGCGGGTGTTATAAACCTTGTTTTGATAGCCGATACGTCCTACGCCAGCGAACAAGTACAAGGGGCAGTATTGTCTGCTCAGACGGCCGTTGACGTTGCAATAAGAGACAACCCTAACCTTGCAGAAATGCAGGCGCGTTATGAAGCCTTGGTTGACGTTCCTTCACAAGTAGGTGCATTGCCCGACCCAATGGTCAATTTGAATGCGATGAACTTTCCTACTGACACCTATGATCGATTTCAAGAATCGATGACACAGTTACAGATTGGCTTTAGCCAGGAGATTCCTTTTCCTGGGAAGTTGGACTTGAAAGAAGAGGCCGCGGAATATGATGCACAGGCTGCCGGATATTCAGTGGATGAAGTTCGATTACAGCTTGTTAAGAACGTGAAAAGTAAATGGTGGCAGCTTTATTATTTAGATCGTGCGCTAGAAACAGTAGGGATCAATCAATCCCTCTTTCGCCAATTTATTACTGTTGCAAAAACCAAATACGAAACGGGTCTGGGTTTGCAGCAGGATGTACTGCTATCGCAATTGGAATTATCCAAATTGATGGATCAGGATATTCAGCTACAGGCGATGCGGCGGAATCAATCCATCCAGCTTAATATTCTTATGGGTCGAGCTGCCACCAATGAGCTGAGTTTGCCGGGACATATATCCAAGGAGATGCCTTCGCTCGTTGGTGAGGATGAGCTGTACCTAAAAGCTGAGTTAATGCGGCCCTTATTAAGGCAAATGGAGGTGCAGGTAGATGCTGCCAAATCCCGTCTTGATCTTGCTAAACGTGATTACTATCCCGACTTTAAACTAGGTATGACCTATGGCGACCGTACTGGCGACAATCCATTGCCCAGCGGTGGCGCTCGTTCAGATTTTGTTTCGGTCATGGTTGGCGTAAAAATACCGTTGTACGCGGGTAGAAAACAATCAAAGGCGGTTAGTCAAAAAAGTTCTGAGCTGCAAAAAAACCGTTATGCGTTACTCGATGAAAGGGGTGTTGTGATGGGTGCTATTTCGTCAGCAGTGACGGATTATCATCGTGCTAAACAGCAACTTTCATTATTTGGTAGCGGCATTGTGCCGCAAGCGCAGCAAACTGTGGAATCCATGTTGGCTGGCTATCAAGTCAGTGAAGTCGATTTTCTTAATTTGGTTCGTAGCCAAATAACACTTTTTAATTATCAGCTTCAATACTGGAAGGCCTTGAGTGATGCGAAGCAAGCATTAGCGCGGCTGGAAGCTGCTGTTGGCGAGGAATCTATTTATGAATAAATTCACTCTATTAATTGCTGCCTTGATGCTAGCTGTTGGTGTAGGCATGGGTTATTGGTTGTCCAGTCATGGTGGTTCATCTCCCGTAGGAGTAGAGGAAGAAGCGAAGCCGCTGTTTTACCGTAATCCTATGAACCCAGATGTCACCTCTCCAGTGCCAGCGCAAGATTCCATGGGTATGGATTATGTCCCTGTTTATGCCGACAACGAGAGCAGTGAGGTAGCTGGTATGGTAAAAATCGATCCGGTGGTGGTGCAGAATATGGGTGTTCGAACTGCCGTGGCCAAATATTCGGCAATAAGCCGAAAGATTCGTGCTCTGGGTCGTGTGGATTATGATGAGGAAAATATGGTGCGGTTGCACCCGAAAGTAGAGGGATGGATAGAAGAGATATTCATAGATAAAACTGGGCAAAATATTATGGAGGACGATATTTTGCTGAGTATTTATTCACCCAAATTAGTGTCTACTCAACAAGAGTATTTATTGGCACTGAATAATTTGTCGGTGTTGAAAAAAAGCCCGTTCACTGAAATCAAAAAAGGTGCTGAGGATCTCGTCAAGAGTTCTCGTGAACGCTTGCAGCTATTAGATGTTCCAGAACATCAAATTCAAGAGCTGGAAAAAACCCGAAAAATTAAAAAAAGTTTGCATATTCATTCGCCGGCAGCGGGAACGGCGATTCGTATTGGATCACGCCAGGGCCAATATGTAACACCGGCAACAGAGTTATATAGGGTGGTCGATCTTAGTCGGGTTTGGGTGTATGCCAGCATATATGAATACGAATTGCCTTGGGTGAAGCTTGGTGATGAAGTTGAGATGACCTTGGCATCCGTACCCGGTAAAACGTTCAGGGGATCCATCGCCTATATCTACCCTTATGCCGAAGCCAAAACACGGACCACCAAGGTGCGTGTGGTTTTTGATAATACTGAGGGATTGCTGCGCCCAGAGATGTTTGCGGAGGTTAGCATTCAATCGGATGTCCAGAAAAAAATGGTGGTGATACCGGCAGAGGCCGTCGTCCGCACTGGGGAGCGGACACAAGTCTTTGTGGCGCGAGGTCAAGGGAAATTTGAACCAAGAATCGTTAAGTTAGGCATTGAGTCCAGTGGGCAGGTAGCAATTTTGGAAGGCCTTAATGAGGGAGACGAGGTGGTGACCTCTGCCCAATTTTTGGTGGATTCTGAATCTAAACTGCGTGAAGCCGCGGCTAAGATGATGAGCAACTTAAAGGCTTCTGGTGACAGTCAGAATGAAATGAATGAGCACTCTACTATGCAACAGAGTGACATGATGGACCACTCCATGCATGGAGTGAAAAGCCATGATTAATGCCATCATCAGTGCTTCGTTACGTGATCGTTTTATGATCTTGATTGCTGCGGTGATTATTGCCTTGGTGGGTTTGTTTGCCTATAAAAATGTACCGCTGGATGCGATTCCCGACCTTTCGGATGTGCAAGTCATAGTGTTTACCAAATACCCTGGGCAGTCGCCACAAGTGGTAGAAGATCAGGTGACGTACCCCTTAACGACGTCTATGTTGTCTGTGCCTAAAACCAAGGTGGTGAGAGGGTACTCCTTTTTTGGTATGTCCTTTGTGTACATTATTTTTGAAGACGGCACCGATATGTATTGGGCTCGGTCACGGGTGCTGGAATCTCTGAACTATGTCAGTGGTCGTTTACCACAGGGTATTTCTCCTACTTTGGGGCCGGATGCCACCGGCGTTGGTTGGATTTACGAATATGCACTGGTGGATAAAACGGGCAAGCACGACTTGGCACAGTTACGCTCACTGCAAGATTGGTATTTACGCTATCCATTGCAGGCTGTGGAGGGGGTGGCTGAGGTTGCGTCTGTTGGTGGATTCGTTAAGCAGTATCAGGTGGAAGTCGATCCCAATGCACTACTGCGATACAACATACCCCTGAATAAAATAAAAATGGCGATAAAGATGTCCAATCAGGATGTTGGTGGTCGACTTGTTGAACTGGCTGAAACCGAGTACATGGTGCGAGGCCTAGGCTATATAAAATCCATTGAGGACATCAAAAGTATTCCCGTCAGTGTTGATGCAGACGGTACGCCAATACGTTTGCAAGATGTTGCTCAGGTTCATATTGGTCCTGAGTTACGTCGCGGGGTTGTTGAGCTGAATGGAGAAGGAGAGGTTGCCGGTGGTGTTGTGATTATGCGCTTTGGTGAAAATGCTCTGGCGACGATTCAGGCGGTGCGAGCCAAACTCGATGAATTGAAAAGCGGCTTGCCGGGGGGGGTAGAGATTGTCCCCGTTTATGATCGAGGTGATCTGATAGAGCGTGCGGTTAAAAGTCTCAACACGTCGTTATTGCAGGAACTGATTATTGTCAGCCTGGTCGTTATCCTCTTTCTATTGCATGCGCGCTCGGCTTTTGTGGCCATTATCACCTTGCCGTTAGGTATTTTAATGGCATTTATCGTGATGAGACTTCAGGGTTTAAACGCCAATATTATGTCATTGGGAGGCATTGCCATCACTATTGGAACCATGGTCGATGGCGCTATCGTGATGGTCGAAAACGGTCATAGCCGGTTGGCCGAAGCCAGTGAAAAAAAGTCGCGTGAAGAGAAGGGTAGTGAGCTGACGCGTGAGGAGCACTGGAAGACCGTTGGTGAATCCTGTCAAGAGGTAGGCCCTGCACTGTTTTTCTCATTGCTGGTTATTACCGTATCTTTTCTTCCTATTTTTACCATGCAGGCGCAAGAGGGCCGCTTGTTTAGCCCTCTTGCGTTTACTGCTACCTATGCCATGGCCGCTTCTGCGATTTTAGCGGTGACGTTGGTGCCGGTAATGATGGGCTATTTTTTGCGCGGAAAAATTATTTCCGAACAAAAGAATCCTATTAGTCGAGCATTGCATGCTTTACATCGGCCAGTGTTAAAACTTGCAATGCAATCGCGAAGTATTACCGTACTTGTGGCAATAGTACTTTTAGCGGTGACGTATTACCCCTATTCAAAACTGGGGAGTGAATTTATGCCGCCGCTGGATGAGGGCGACATTCTCTATATGCCCACCACATTCCCAGGTATTTCAATTACCAAGGCCAAAGAGCTGTTACAGCAGACCGACAAAATTCTCTACACCTTTCCTGAAGTACATCATGTATTTGGTAAGGTTGGCCGTGCTGAATCTGCGACGGATTCTGCTCCGTTAGCCATGATTGAAACTACGGTGCGATTAAAGCCCAGAGAGGAATGGCCGAACCCTAAAAAGTCGACGAAGGGCTTGATGAAAGAAATGGATCAGGCCATTCAGTTTCCCGGCCTAGCTAATGCCTGGACGATGCCCATTAAGACCCGTACCGACATGTTATCTACCGGGATCAAAACACCCGTTGGTATTAAGATTTCTGGCCCTAACCTGAACGTGTTGCAGCAGCTTTCATTGGATATTGAGCAGGCGATGAAAACATTGCCGGAGACAACCTCTGCTTTCGGTGATCGGGCTGTTGGGGGTTATTACCTAGATTTTGATATTAATCGTGAAAAGGCGGCACGTTATGGGTTGACCGTGGGTGCCGTGCAGGACGTGATTCAAAGTGCCGTTGGAGGTATGAATATTACCGAAACCGTTGAAGGCCTAGAGCGCTACCCAGTCAATCTGCGTTACCCCAGAGAGCTGCGTGGCGACTTGGAAACCTTGAAACGGGTATTGATCTCTGCACCCACAGGTGTACAAGTCCCCCTAGGAATGGTTGCAGAAGTTAATTTTCAACGTGGACCTCCAGTGATTAAGAGTGAAGATGCTCGCCCCAATGCCTGGATTTACGTGGATATTTCAACCTCAGACATCGGTGGCTTTGTCACCAAAGCAAAAGGTGTATTGGATGAGCAGGTCAGGATACCTCCAGGTTATACCATTGCTTGGTCAGGCCAGTTTGAATATATGGAGCGAGCTTCTGCGCGTTTGAGTATCGTCGCTCCCGCGACATTGTTGATTATTTTTCTGCTTTTATATTTCAACTTCCGAAATATGATTGAGCCTGTGCTTGTGATGATATCGATTCCATTCGGTTTGGTGGGCGGTATCTGGCTGGTTTATATCAATGATTACAATCTGTCAGTGGCTGTCGCCGTTGGCTTTATTGCACTGGCGGGTATGGCTGCTGAAATTGGTGTGTTGGTGTTGAGCTTTATCGATACGGAAATAGCCAAGCGGCGGTCAGCAACTCCTCTTAGATTATCCCTTGATGAGGTAAAGGCCGCAGTGTTATCGGCAACATCGAGGCGGGTACGACCTGTGGCCATGACAGCGATTTCAACCATGGCAGGACTAGTCCCCATTATGTTGAGTAGTGGAACGGGCTCAGATGTGACACATCGTATTGCGGCACCTATGTTGGGAGGCATGTTGACGGTCCTGATTCTCAACCTTTTGGTTCTACCGGTGATTTATAGCTTTATTTTGCAATATCAGGAGAAAAGAAGGCAGGTATCTGTTTAGTTTTTTCTTGGCTTCATTTGCGCGTTATTTTGTTGTTGACCTTATACTTGCTGTAAGGTTTACATTGATAGTCTTTCTACAGAACGGGGGTGTCAGATGAAGATAAGTGACGTTGCCAAGCGAACGGGATTAGATGCCAAAACAATTCGTTACTATGAAAGTATTGATTTGGTCGATTCGCCACCAAGGCGTGAAAATGGTTACCGCGAGTACAGTGAGCAAGGTGTCCAGCAGTTAGGGTTTTTACGCAAAGCTAGGAAGTTTGGTTTTTCTATCAATGAGTGCCGTGTATTACTGGCTTTGTGGGTAAATCCAAATCGTCGAAGTGCTGAAGTGCATGGGCTGGTCACGGAAAAAGTCAGGGATATTGATACACATATCCTCGAGCTAAAGTCGATGAAGAAGATGCTCTCTGAGCTGTTGGCCCAGTGCCCGGATGATGATAACCCAAACTGCTCGATTATCAGTAAGTTGGCCGCAGGCCAGGAGTAAGTGCAGATGAGCGATTGCTGTAATAAAGAACCGGAACCCAAGGTAGCCCAAAATGATGGGGGGGGCTCGTGCCACCCACAAAAACAGCGTCCAGATTACCTATTGTGGGTTTCTGCGACGATTGTGTTGGTTTGCTATGTGCTCTATTGGTTGGTTGATGGTCATCCAGATTTACCACAATGGTTGGTTGTCATGACCTCTGGGGTCTATGAGCTGATTAACCGTATGTGGTGGGGGTTGCTTGCCGCTGTTATTTTTGTCGGTTTACTGGAACGAATTCCTCGAGACCTAGTGATGTCTGCATTAGGCCAGGGTGGAACGTTTAAGGGGATTATTCGCGCTACGGTTGCTGGCGTTCTTTTAGATTTGTGTAGCCACGGAATTTTGATGGTAGGCACTAAACTCTACGAGCGTGGCGCCAGCTTGGGTCAGTTAATGGCTTTCCTGATTGCCAGTCCATGGAACTCCCTCTCTTTGACAATTATTTTGGTGGCGTTAATTGGTTTCGGATGGACTTTGACATTTGTGTTGTTATCTATGGCGGTTGGCGTGGTGACGGGACTGATTTTTGATCGATTGGTATCAAAAGGTACTTTGCCCTCCAACCCTAATCACTGTGAAATGACCAATGGCGATAGCCTTTGGCAGCAAATTGTTCAGTTAGGGAAATCCGTTCGCATTACCCCAGCGGGTATTTCGTCCGTGCTTAAGGATGGCCTGAAAGACTCTAAAATGGTGTTTCGCTGGTTGTTTTTTGGCATTGTGTTGGCAACAGCTATTCGTGCTTTTGTACCGATGGATACCTACCAAACATTGTTTGGTCCGACGGTGATGGGCCTGTTGCTGACACTGTTGGCGGCCACGATAATTGAGGTGTGTTCTGAAGGATCTACCCCTATTGCGGCGGATATTCTTACCCGTGCTGCAGCTCCGGGTAACGGCTTTACCTTTTTGATGGCAGGTGTTGCTACCGACTATACCGAAGTGATGGTGATTAGAGATCTGACCCAGTCTTGGAAAATTGCCTTGTTCCTACCCTTAGTCAGTGTGCCGCAAATCCTTGTTATTGGTTGGGTTTTGAACCAGCTTGGTTAGGTGCTAGCTGGTTAAGTAAGTCGCTAAGTAGGTAGAGAAGGGCGGCGGATTCCGCTAGAATTCGCCCCCTGTTCTAATACCCCTGTTCTAAAAACACTTGGTGCTAACAGTTAATGGAAATCAACCCGATCAGAAATATTCTCGATGACCTTCAGTCGCGTACGGACGTGCTCAGGGGGTATCTTTGACTACGCTAACAAGAAAGATCGCCTCACTGAAGTAGAGCTGGAACTTGGTGATTCTGAGGTCTGGAATAATCCAGAACGAGCTCAGGAGCTGGGCCGTGAGCGTGCATCCCTTGAGTTGGTAGTAGAAACCATCGAAAACTTAGATTTGGGTATTGCTGATTCCCGAGAGTTGTTAGAAATGGCCGCAGAGGAAGAGGATATTGATGCGGTAACGGAAATAGAGGGAGAGCTAGCCCAGTTGTCGGCCCAGTTGGAAAAACTGGAGTTTCGCCGTATGTTCTCTGGTGAAACTGATGCTAACAATGCATTTCTGGAGATTCAATCGGGTTCCGGTGGTACCGAGGCCCAGGATTGGGCCGAAATGATTTTGCGTATGTACCTGCGCTGGGGCGAAGCCAGGGGTTTTAAGACCACGCTGGAAGAAGCCTCTGCGGGTGAAGTGGCTGGCATCAAAAGTGCCACTATCCGTTTTGAGGGCGAGTATGCCTTTGGTTGGTTAAGGACTGAAACAGGCGTGCATCGCCTAGTGCGTAAATCACCTTTTGATTCTGGTAATCGTCGTCACACCTCTTTTAGTTCAGTCTTTGTCTCACCGGAGATTGATGACAATATTGTCATTGATATTAATCCGGCAGATGTGCGAACAGATACTTACCGAGCGAGTGGTGCCGGTGGTCAGCACGTGAACAAAACTGATTCTGCCGTACGGTTGACCCACGAACCAACAGGTATTGTTGCTGAGTGTCAGAGCCAGCGTTCGCAACATAAAAACCGGGATCAGGCCTGGAAGATGTTACGGGCCAAACTGTACGAGCAAGAAATGCTGAAACGATCGGAAGAAGCACAGGCCCTAGAAGATACCAAGTCAGATATTGGCTGGGGTAGTCAGATTCGATCTTATGTACTTGATGATCAGCGGATCAAAGATTTGCGTACCAATATTCAGACCAGTAATTGCCAGGCAGTATTGGATGGAGATTTGGATCAGTTTATCGAAGCTTCATTAAAGGCCGGTGTTTAAAGTATAGCTTCAGGAATATATGTCCGGGACCTCGTTCGGAAGGACAACGGCCGGGAAGAATAGTGAGTAAGAATAGAAGGTATTGGGGATTTCATGAGTAATGATCAGCAACAAGATGAAAACAAGTTAATAGCCGAGCGCAGAGCCAAACTTTCGGGTATCCGTGAGCAGGCGGATGCCAATAATAGTAGTGCTTTTCCCAATGACTTTCGTCGAAAAGATTTGGCTGCCGACTTGCAGGCACAGTATGGCGATGAATTAAAGGAAGCGCTGGAAATATTGGATCATCAGGTGAGTGTGGCTGGACGAGTGATCCGCAACCGTGGTGCTTTTATGGTGATCCAAGACATGTCCGGCACCATCCAATTGTATGTGGCTAAAGAAGCTCGTCCTTTTGCCAAGAGCTTGGATCTTGGTGATATCGTTGGTGTGACTGGTGCCCTGCATAAATCCGGTAAGGGTGATTTATACGTCAATATGGATCAGTACCAGCTTCTGACTAAAGCATTGCGACCGCTTCCCGATAAGTATCACGGTCTTGCTGATCAGGAAATACGTTACCGTCAGCGCTATGTAGATTTAATCGTTAACCCGGAAGTGCGTGACCTCTTTAGGGTACGGACACAGGTTATTAGTTTTATCCGTAGTTATCTTGACGGCCATCACTTCATGGAAGTGGAAACACCCATGCTACAAACTATTCCGGGTGGTGCAGCAGCGCGGCCGTTTGTTACCCATCATAATGCGTTGGATCTTGATATGTATCTGCGCATTGCACCAGAGTTATACCTGAAGCGTTTGGTGGTGGGTGGTTTTGAGCGGGTTTATGAGATTAATCGTAACTTCCGTAATGAAGGGCTTTCTACTCGTCATAATCCTGAGTTTACAATGCTGGAATTCTACCAAGCCTATTCAGATTACAACGATTTAATGAACCTGACAGAAGACATGTTACGCCGATTAGCGGAATCGGTGATGGGTAGCTCCAAGGTTAGAAGCACCGTAAAAAATGATGAAGGTGAGGTGGTGCAGGAGAAATTTTACGATTTTGCTAAACCTTTCCATCGATTGTCAGTGTTTGATTCGATTCTACATTTTAACCCAGAGATTACCGCCGAAGCCTTGGCGGATGAAGCAGCTGCACGCCAGATAGCGGAGCACTTGGATATCACCATAAAAGATAACTGGGGTTTGGGTAAGGTCCAGATTGAGATTTTTGAGAAGACGGTAGAGCACCGCTTAGATGAACCCACTTTTATTACGGAGTACCCGACAGAAGTATCTCCATTGGCTCGTCGCAATGACAATAATTCATTCGTAACAGACCGGTTTGAGTTTTTTGTCGGCGGCCGAGAAATAGCGAATGGCTTTTCTGAGCTCAATGATGCGGAAGACCAGGCGGCACGTTTTCAGCAGCAGGTGGCGGAGAAAGATGCCGGTGATGATGAAGCCATGCATTTTGATGCGGATTATATACGCGCATTGGAGTATGGTTTGCCGCCTACAGCGGGAGAAGGGATTGGAATCGATCGATTAGTGATGTTGTTAACGGACTCGCCATCAATACGTGACGTGCTGCTCTTCCCACATATGCGTCCAGAATAACGGCTAGTAGATTTTTTCTGCGTTGGTTTAAGGAAGAAAGAAATAAAAATGGAAAGGATGAAAAAAGTTCCTTTAGGGTGGCTGGATAAAATCTGTCGCCGCTACTTAGGTACTGATGTTGAGCAGGATGCTCATCGTCGGGAGATGATTATTGCTATTTTGATGCTAACGGGATCCGTTGTGATCATTGGTATGTCCTTATGGGACATGTTCAAAGGTGCAGGGGTTTACTGGGGCAATCAGGTAACGCTGGCCGTTGGGGTCTTGGCGATTGTCAGTTATATCCTCATGCTGATCACATCTAAAACCAGTCTGTGTGTCACGTTAGTCCTTATGGTCTTCCTACATTTTTTCTCGCTGATGACCAGTGGTACCGAAATAACGGGTATGTTTTGGTGTCTTGTGATGCTCCCACTTTTTTTCTATTTGTTAGGGTATAAACAGGGGGGAATACTCGTGGTTGCTGTTTTCCTCGTTAGCATGGTTGTACTGCTATATCCTGATTTTTTGGCTTTGCCAAAAAACTACTCTGCTTATACAAGTTATCGTTTTTTGCTCGCTTATTTGGTGCTGTTTTGGATATCGTTGCTCGTAGAGCATGTCCGTTTTCAGACGCGTCAGCGTTTGGAGGAGGTTAGTGATAATTTTAATTTACAAGCGCGCACAGATGAGTTGACAGGATTGGCGAATCGCCGTGGTTTTAAACAATATCTGGGCGAAACAGAACAAAGACGTGGGGCAGGCAAAGAATCATTTGCCGTGGTGGTTGGCGATCTTGATCATTTTAAGCAGATTAATGATGAATATGGACATGATGTGGGCGATTTTGTTCTAAAAGAAATTGCGAAAACACTTAATACATTGGTTCGCTCAGAAGACCTAATTGTGCGCTGGGGCGGTGAAGAGTTTTTGTTGTTGTTGGTCGGCACTAATTTAAAGGGTGCCCAGGTTTTGGCTGAAAAGATTCGTCATAAAATTGCCTCTACACATTTTTCCACCAAAGCAGGAAAAATTGCAGTTTCTATGAGTCTTGGTGTCGATGCTCAAACAGTGGGTGGTGATTTATATGCGACACTGGGTTCCGCTGACAGGGCAATGTATGAAGCTAAAAGAAGAGGCAGAAACTGTGTGGTGTCTGCTGAAGAAGACGATATTTCTGATTTCAGTCAGGCTGAGTTGGAATTACCAGCAAAAGAGTTTGTTGATCAGCCGGTTCTTGGCCGTTAGTCGAAAGCAAAAGTATACCTGTAGACAGATGTGATGATTTCTTATCGAAAAGGTATCTGAAATAACGCTGTTCGTCATTCATTACAGATTGATACCAGTATTGTTTTACTGTTGAAATAATACTGCGGAGAAGATTAAAACGCCCACTTTAAAATGTGGGCGTTTTTGATTGTTAATCTATTATGTTCGTATCAGAGCTCAGAAATAGTTTTTTTCTGATGGTCCAGTTTTTCCAGTGTCGTTTCCATTTCAGTGAGTCGTGCTTTTTCTTTGGCAACAACTTCTACTGGTGCCTTGCTGACAAATTTTTCATTGTTGAGCTTGCCTTGAACTCGCTCCACTTCTTTCTGGAGTTTTTCCGTTTCTTTATTGAGTCGGGTAATCTCAGCATCTTTATCTATCAGACCTGCCATGGGGACGAGGATCTCCATATTCCCCACGAGGGCCGTAGCTGACATGGGTGCCTTTTCGCCTGAATTGAGCCAGGTTGTTGTTTCCAAGTGAGCTAATTTGGCTAGGAACTGTTGGTTGGCGTTGAGGCGACGAAGGTCTTCTTCTGAGCCATTGCTAAAGTACACAGTTAATAATTTTCCCGGTGAAATATTCATTTCTCCGCGAATATTACGAATCCCAACAATGACGCTTTTCAGCCATTCAATATCGCTGGTCGCTTCATTGTCCACTCGAGTTTGATCTGCCTCAGGGTAGGGTTGCAACATGATCGTATCACCCTCGGCCCCCGCCAGAGTTTTGATCTGCTGCCAGATTTCTTCAGTGATAAACGGCATGAGTGGGTGAGCCATTCTCAAGGTGGTTTCCAGTACACGAATCAGCGTACGGCGAGTTCCTTTCTTGAGGGCTGGATCAGCATTGTCGTCCCACAACACAGGTTTGGATAATTCCAAGTACCAATCGCAGTATTCGTTCCAGACAAACTCGTAAATGGCCTGTGAGGCCAAATCAAAGCGGTAGTTGGCAATAGATTCTGCAACGGTTTGTTCTGCTTGCTGGAGACGGCTGATGATCCAGCGGTCGGCTAGGGATAGTTCATAGCCTCCATCGTTGTTTTGTCCGCAATCCTGATCTTCGGTATTCATTAAGACATAGCGAGCGGCATTCCATATTTTGTTACAAAAGTTACGAAAACCCTCAATACGGCCTACATCAAAATTAATATCTCGGCCAGTGGATGCCAGAGAGTAATAGGTATAACGCAGAGCATCTGTACCATAGGGTTCAATGCCATCGGCAAATTCTTTGCGGGTTTGCTTCTCAATTTTTGCAGCATCTTTTGGCCGCATCAGTCCAGCGGTGCGTTTTTTTACCAGCGGTTCAAGTGCAATGCCATCAATCAAGTCGATGGGGTCGAGTACGTTGCCCTTGGATTTGGACATTTTTTGACCATGGCTATCCCGAACCAAGCCATGAACGTAGACGGTTTTAAAGGGTACTTCATCGACAAAATAGAGTGTCATCATGATCATTCTGGCAACCCAGAAGAAAATAATGTCGAACCCAGTAACCAGTACATTGGTGGGATGGAATGTTTTTAAGAATTCAGTAGGTTCCGGCCAGCCCAGTGTTCCGAAGCTCCAGAGGCCGGATGAGAACCATGTGTCTAATACATCGTTATCTTGTTTAAGGTTGATATCACCAAGGTTGTGTTTCTCTCGGACATCTTGTTCAGAGCGTCCGACATAGACATTCCCTTTGTCGTCATACCAAGCAGGGATCCGATGTCCCCACCAGAGTTGGCGAGAAATACACCAGTCCTGAATGTCTCGCATCCAAGAGAAATACATATTTTCGTATTGCTTGGGCACAAACTGGATATCGCCACCTTCCACCGCAGCAATGGCTTTTTCAGCCAGTGGTGCCGCTTTGACATACCACTGATCAGTTAAATAAGGTTCGATGACCACGCCAGATCGGTCGCCACGGGGCACTTTAAGTTTGTGTTCATCAACTTTGTCCAGCAGGCTCAAGGTATCTAGGTCGGCTACAACTTGTTTGCGGGCATCGACTCTGTCCAAACCTACATAGGCTTTAGGTACATTACTGTTTAGTTGCGCATCATCATTAAATATATTGATCATGGCCAAGTTGTGCCGCTGTCCCACTTCATAGTCATTGAAATCGTGGGCGGGTGTGATTTTCACACAACCAGTACCAAATTCACGATCCACATAATCATCGGCAATAATTGGAATTTCACGGTTGGCTAAGGGTAGGGTAATGGTTTTACCGATGAGGTGTTGATAGCGTTCGTCATCTGGGTGAACGGCAACTGCGGTATCACCCAGCATGGTTTCCGGGCGGGTAGTGGCGACCGTCAAATGGCCGGAACCATCAGATAGTGGATATTTGAAATGCCATAGGTAGCCACTTTCTTCTTCAGAAATAACTTCTAGATCAGAAATTGCTGTATGTAATTTAGGGTCCCAATTGACCAGCCGTTTGCCCCGATAAATCAGGTTGTCTTCGTATAATCGAATAAAGGCTTCCTGAACCGCTTCATAAAAGCCGTCATCCATAGTGAATCGTTCACGGGACCAGTCTGGTGAGGCGCCTAGTCGACGAAGTTGGCGGGTAATCGTGCCACCCGACTTTTCTTTCCACTCCCAAACTTTTTCAATGAATTTCTCTCGACCTAAATCATGGCGAGAGATACCGTCAGCATCCAGCAACCGTTCTACCACCATTTGGGTGGCTATACCGGCATGGTCGGTGCCTACTTGCCAGAGGGTATTATTCCCTTTCATTCGGTGGTAGCGAACCAATGCGTCCATAATGGCTTCTTGAAAACCATGACCCATATGCAGACTGCCCGTGACATTGGGTGGCGGGATCATGATGCAGTACGGATCTGCACCATTATTGGCAGGCTTGAAATAGCCCTTTTTTTCCCAGGTTTGGTACCACTGGGTTTCAATGTCTTGGGGACGGTAAGTCTTTTCCATGTTCGCTCATTTGATTGTTGGCTAACGTAACGTTAATCGTTACGTCATCAGAGTTATCTGGTAAATAGTCGGAGTGTGCAAAAGCGGGAATTATAAAGGGACGTTATGACTTCGTCGACGGGCTTGTTCCCGATGCTAGCTATCTGATGTGGGTTTGTTTGATTCCGCTGAGAACGTGGGTTCAGATTTAGCTTGGGCATTTAGACCAGCTTCGAGCTCATGTCGGAGTTTCTCTCTAAGTTGTTGCTCTAACTTGGGGAGTTGCTCGGCTACCAGCTCATCCAATACATGTTCTAATTCGATGACAGAAGAATCTGTTTCTTTGCAAAGTGCATGGATATTGATGACGTTTTGCTCATCCGCTAGGGTGGTCGGTACTGTTGTTTCAGGGGGTGCAGAGAGGGGGTGCGATGGATGGCCTCCATCAAAAATATCCAAGTCCACTGTCATTGCGCACTGTTTTTCTATCATAAAAGCGGAGTCTTCAGCCCCCGCAGTTACTTCTTGAATAAATGCTGGTTCTTCCTCTAAGGCGTCAGTAAGAATCGGGACGTTCAAAGCCGGGTCATGCATAAAACTATCATCATCGGCATACAGTTCATCGAGTGTTGGTATGTTATGTTGAAACTCTGGACCGTTGTTCAGCGTGCATCGCAACGAATCGAGTTCATTGATCAAGGCATTTTTTTTATCTTTCGGTTCATCAGTCATAATCAGACCTGCTCGATAACACTTAATGGTTAACCTAGTAAAAAGATTAGTTGGGCTTAGTGAGGTCGTGATATTTCAGGGGGTAACCACGTTTTTGGTAGAAGCCGTAACGCTCACGTTTTTGCTCAATAACCTGCTGATCATCGTAAACAATTTCTATGACTTTCTCAAAACGAGAAAACCAGCCTGGAGTGCTAATTCCAAGATTGATCAGTAGCCCATGGTGTTCGCCAGGGTCATTTTGATGACTAATGGATAAAGCCGCTGTCGGTAGCTCTTCTAACTCGTGCGGAAGGAATGAAGAGGGCTTAAATGACCATAGCTGCGTACTTAGTTGTTCTGAGATTTCTTTTTCAAGTGTATGTAGTAGGACTGTCAGGCCTTGCTGGAAGGCCTTTTCCGTCAATTGACAAGCAAGGGTTATTGCGTCATTAAAGTTGCCGTTAATACGGTAAAAATTAATGCTGGTCATGCAGTAGCCTGTTCTATCAAGAATTGAGTGAGCAGAGGTACGGGGCGCCCAGTAGCGCCTTTGTTTGCGCCACTGTTCCACGCAGTTCCTGCGATATCTAAATGTGCCCAATGATAGTCTTTTGTGAATCGACCCAGAAAGCAAGCGGCCGTAATCGTGCCGGCTTCGCGGCCACCAATGTTCGCCATGTCGGCAAAATTGCTTTTTAGTTGCTTGTCATATTCATTCCAAAGGGGGAGACGCCAAACTCTATCACCGCTGGTTTGTCCTGCAGTTTCTAATGTTGCTGCTAGAGCATCATTGTTGCTCAGTAGTCCTGTAGCGTGGCTTCCCAACGCCATGACACAAGCGCCGGTTAAGGTGGCAATGTCTATAACACTTTTTGGTTTAAATCGGCCAGCATAGGTGAGAGCATCACACAAGATAAGGCGGCCCTCTGCATCGGTGTTAAGGATTTCGATCGTCTGTCCTGACATACTTTTTACTATATCGCCGGGTTTTGTGGCTTTGCCACTGGGCATGTTCTCTACTGTTGGAATAATCCCCACTACATTGATTGCAAGGTTGGCATCCACTAAAGCAGAAAACGTTCCTAGCACACTGGCAGCCCCGCACATGTCGTATTTCATCTCATCCATGCCCGCGCCGGGTTTCAGGCTAATTCCACCTGAATCAAAGGTGACACCTTTGCCGACAAGTACAATAGGTTTGTCGCCTTTTTTTGTGCCCGTGTATTCGAGTACGATGAGCTTGGCCGGTTGCTCTGTTCCTGCAGTAACGGACAGTAGTGAGTGCATGCCAAGTGCTGCCATTTGTTTTTCATCAAGTACTTTACAGCTGAGACGTGGGTGTTTCTTGGCAAGTTTCTTTGATTGGTTTGCGAGATAAGAGGGTGTGCAGATATTGCCGGGTAGATCACCCAATTCGCGAGATAGGTTGACGCCATTGGCAATAGCGTTGCCCAAATTGAGCTGTTGTTTTAGCGTACTTAACCCTTTCCGTGATGATAGTGCCAAAGTAATTTGTTTGAGTGGTGAGGGCTTTTTATCTTTACGGTTAAACGGGTTGAATAGGTAGACGGCTTCACCTAGGCTGCGCGAAAATTGTTGTGCTTGCCAAGCCACATCACGCCCAATTACTTCCACGTCCTCTAAAGAAACACAGGTGTTCTTAATAGGTAGTTTGGTGAGCTGGCTAGTCAACTGTTTGGAGAGCTCTAGAAATGATTGCTCATTCAATGTGGTGGTGCCGCTGCTGAGAATGAGTAGTCGCGTTGCCGCAAGCCCTTTTGGCTCGTTAATTAGTATAGAACTGCCCAATGTTTCTTTAATATCGCCACTTTTTTGTAATCTTGAGATCAAACCGCCCGTTGCGGTGTCTATTGATACCTCTGATTTTGATCGACGGGTAGTGCTGCTAATTGTTTTGTTGCCAAGCACGATAACCAGGCAATCGGTTTTTTTGGTAAGTAAGTTACAGGTGACGGCAGTAAATTCCATGGTGTCTCCAGGGGTTAACAAGTACATAGTTGAGTTGGGCACACACTTAACAAGACAAACTCGATGTAAAGCAGGATAATTGTCTGACTATAAATTTGTGTTTGGCGAAGCATAACAGGAATTTTTCTATTGCTCATTTTTCGTTATATCGTTCGTGACTTGTTGTCCTCCACCTTTGCTGTTTGCACCGTGTTGCTGATGGTTATTATTAGTGGCCGTTTCGTCAAATATCTTGCTCAGGCTGCAGCCGGTGAATTGGACGCTGGCATTCTACTGGCTGTTATTGGTTATCGCTTACCCGGTTTTCTGGAATTGATTCTACCTCTAGCCTTTTTTTTAGGGGTGCTGTTAGCCTATGGTCGTTTTTATGTGCAAAATGAAATGACCGTGATGATAGCCTGTGGTATGAGTCAGGCTAGGTTGGTTGCCTATACGCTGGTTCCGGCATTCATGGTGGCATTGCTGGTTTCATGGTTAAGTCTTGATGTAGGCCCTTCAGGATTGCGTAAGGCTGAAGCATTGCTCTCCGCTCAGAAGGAACGTGGTGAGTTGGATGGCATGGCTGCCAATCATTTTTATCCTCTTCAGGGTGGCAAAGGTGTGACCTATGCGGAGAAGGTAAGCGAGGAAGGGATCATGAGGGATGTCTTTCTTGCTGAGAATAATCCTGAGGCTGAAGACGGCAAACAATTAGTGTTAGTGGTTGCTGAAACGGGCCATCAGCATCGATCCGGCCCAGACAAACCGGCTTATCTGGTGCTTGAAAAGGGCTATCGTATCCAAGGCGTGCCGGGTCATGCAGATTACCAGATCACGCGCTTCGAAGAGTATGGCCAGCGGCTAACAAAACCCAAAAGGCAGGGCCGCAGGGATAAAGCCGATACCCTTTCCACTGCGGAATTACTGGCTTCGAGTCAACCGGCCCATGTGGCGGCATTACAGTGGCGTTTTTCTGTGCCGATTCTTGTATTAGTGATGACGTTAATTGCTATTCCTCTGAGTAAAACTGACCCTCGGCAGGGAAGGTTTGCCAAAATGTTACCCGCAGTTTTACTTTATGTGGTTTATCTGGTGATGTTGAATAGCGCCCGGGGTGCTTTGGAAGATGGAAAGTTTTTATCAGCGCTCGGATTGTGGTGGGTACATATTTTGTTTCTGTTAATAGCGCTGTTTTTATTATTTTTACCTGCCATTAAGCAATGGACGAAGCAGAATAATGCCTTGGGAGCCGAGGGATGAGGCGCTTATCAAGTTATGTCGCATCCTCTGTGTTGGGTTCCATCGCATTGGTGCTGTTAGTTATTGTGGCTCTGGATGCTATTGGCGCCATCATTGATGGTGCTGGCGATGTTGGAAAAGACTACACGTTTAATCAAGTGATGATTTACGTGGCATTAACATTGCCTGCCCGTATTTATGAGCATATTCCCATGGCTTCGTTGACGGGCTGCCTGATCGGTTTAGGTGTCTTGGCAAATAACTCTGAATTAGTCGTAATGCGTGCAGCGGGTGTGTCTGTCATGCGCATTGTTTGGTTGGTACTTCGACCTATTCTCGTTTTGGTGTTGTTTGGCGTATTGTTTGGTGAATATGTGGTGCCATACACCGATCAATATGCTGAAAGCCGCCGTATGCTTTTGAAAGGGGGCAAAACTGCGCAGGAATCCGTGAGCGGTTTCTGGAACAAGGAAGGTAATGAGTTTATGCACTTCAATGCCGTTTATCCTGGTGGTGTGTTGTTTGGTGTTACTCGTTATCAATTTGATGATCAGCATGTTTTACAGCAGGCTAGCTTTGCAGGAAGGGCTTCGTATCAAAAAGGTTATTGGGTTGAAGAACTTGGTGCCGTGACTTTTTTCATGGGCGATCACACTGAAGTAAGCACCTTTATCACACGTGACTGGAAGACAGAATTGTCTCCAGAGTTACTCAATTTGGTGGTGCTTCCTCCTGAGTCTTTGGCTATGAAGGGGTTGCATCAGTACAGTAATTATCTGAGTGATCAGGGGCAGGATGCTGCCAAGTATGAACTAGTGTTTTGGCGAAAGGCCCTTCAGCCATTTACGATTATTAGTCTAGTCTTAATCGCTATTTCATTTGTCTTTGGGCCTTTGCGACAAGTCACTATGGGCTACCGTATTTTTGCCGGTGTGGTGGTTGGGCTTGTGTTCAGAACCAGCCAAGACCTACTTGGACCCGCCAGTATCGTCTTTGGGTTCTCACCACTTCTGGCTGTTATTTTTCCGGCGGTTGTTTGCGGTTTAATAGGTGTTGTGCTGTTACGCAGGGCAGCTTGATAACACGAACGACCAGATTTTGTAACGCCGAACACGAACAATTACTTTAGTCATAGCCTGCCCCAGTGCAGCGATAAAACTACTTTTTCTTGTCACGTTTTTCCTTGGGAAGTACAACGACCTTTGTGTTGCTGTAAATATCGTGAAGACAATTACCTTGCTTGTCGATAATGCACCATAAATAGCCAATACCCAGCAATGCCATTGCCAAGGGTGCAAGAATACAGCGCAACCAACATTCTTTTAAAGAGGGCAGTTGTGAGCTATATCCTTGCAACTGAAGTCGCCAAGACTTCATCCCCAGTGTCTGTCCGGTTCGACGCCAGCACCAAATATAGAACAAGGCATAACAAAACCATAACCCAACAATAATCATAATCTGTAGTGCGTTGCCGGGAGCTTGCATGGTGTCTTCTCCGGCGAGGAGCCTTAGCAGGAGGACAACAACGCCATAGGCAAAACTGATTCCCAAGAGTAGAAAAGCATCGTAGAGCATAGCCATGAGCCGGCGAAATAGACTGGCGGATGGAAGTGGTTGTTCGGTAAGAATGTTCAAGTGAAGTACTCTTTGTCGATGAGGTATTTTGGTGGCATGGTTTTGTTGTTGGCCGGTGATTCTACCAAAAATTTGTCTGGTTCAGAATTCGTAAGTGAAACCGAGTGTTAGTTCATCAGAACTTAATCGCACGTTGTCATCCCATTCACCTGAAACTGCACCACTGAGATTAAAATATGTCTTATATTTTCTTATGCAGTGTGAAAGTAGCGGGTTAGAAAGTTTATTGGAAATATTAAAGCAAAAAAAAGGTCACCATAACGATGACCTATGTAACTGAAGGCCACTGGGAAATAGCCTATTGTACAAAGTGCTCACAAGGAGCGGGAGGATAAAATAATCTGTTAAATACCATTTTGGTTTTCAGTGATAACCAAAATGTTATGCTGCATCCTGTTCTTTTGTAGTCGCAGGTTTACGAGCCGGCGCTTTTTTCTTAGGTGCTGCTTTTACTGCTTCTTCGGTTTCCGTCGTTGCAGTAGTAGCTGAGAGTTTTGATACGGCTTCAATTAGACCTTCCAATTTAGCGTTCAATTCTTCTAGCTTCTCATCGTTACCTGATACTGAAAAAGTAGGCATGGTTAACTTTGAGGCAACTTTTTCACGAATTTCTTCAACTCGCGCAGAGACGTTCAGGTTTATGCCTTCCTTGCGTAAAGTTTTGCCCTGTTCCTTAAGTTTTTCGCCTTGGTCTTTCAGTTTTTGTCCTTGAGCCTTAATTTTTTCACCGGTTTTATCGATAGTGGTTTTTGCTTCGGCTTCAATTTTTGTACCTTCTTCAACCAAACCATCAAAGAAATTGCGGGTTTGGTCATTCATTTTGTCGTAGCCACCTTGCAGGTTATTTAGGCCTTGACCATAAGCACCGAGTCCAGCAAGCCAAATTTTGCGAGCCAGCTCTTCTGTCTTATCGATAGCATTCTTGATGTCAGCCATAGTAGTATCTCCGTAAATGATTGGGGTTGGAGGTTTAATCTCCGGATCTTGCAAGTACAGTAATTAAAAATTTTAGAAAAAGCATACTAATACAAGGTTTTTTTAAAAAAACTTAAATTTTTATTTGAAGCTTTCTAATATGGCTATAAAACGGCGAGACATTATCCTTGAAGTTAGTTTGGTTTTGTTTAATGAAGAGGGCGAGGCAAACTTGTCAGCGGTTGATATCGCCAATGAATTAGATATAAGCCCGGGTAACCTGTATTACCATTTTAAAGGAAAGGAAGAGATTGTTGCTGCACTCTACGAGCGGTTCGAAGCTGGTATTCTTGTTTTGTTAGAGGATGCTCGTGATGCTGGGGATACCTTGGAAAGACATTGGCTACATTTGTATGTGCTTTTGGAGCATATTTATGGACACCGTTTCTTTTTCCGAAATATCACAGATCTTTTACAAAAATATTCCGGTATTGATACGCGGTTTCGTCGACTTATAGAACAGCAGTACCAATCAATAAATAAAATGCTACGCCAGTTATTGGGCGAAGGGGTGTTGTCAGGAGACAGTTTGGTGGCTAGTACTGTTGACGAACTCTCAGACAATATGATGCTGATCTATACGCATTGGTTTGAGTTTCAGAACCTTCGAAAACGAAAACTGGAACAGCATGAGTTTATCCAAGGTGCCATTATGCAAATAATGACGTTGCTTGCCCCTTATATGGGGGATAAGCAAAGACAATTTTTATCTGAGTGTAATATCCTTTATCAGAGAGACAAACAAGCCTAGACCCACAAGACAAACAACGATAGCATTTAAGCCATTCTAGGTGGTCGAAGTGTTCCCCTCTTTATAGCATAAGATTTTCTTTTGCAAAAACTGAAAGCAGATGATTCAGCGAGCTTAATCATACATCGTTGTTTTGGGGCCATCTAAGGTATAACAATAATGATCAGGAGTGGGTTGATGAGTCATATTCAAATCATAAGACACCATAATATGGATGAGGAGCACCTGCGCTCAATGACGGAAGAGCTGGGTCAAAAACTAAAATCCAAGTTTGGCGGTGAGTATCATTTAGAGGGAAATATTGTTCATTACACCTATCATAGCGCTGATGCAAAGGTGAGTTTTGATGAGACTAGGGTTAAGGTCGATGTCAAACTGGGGTTGTTGATGATGGCCTTTAAAGGAATGATAGAGTCAGAGGTTAATAATTATTTGGATGAGCATATTTCGTAGTGCGAGCTTGCTTGCCTGAACTGGCTATATCGATTGGGTCTCAAGACTATGCTTTAACGGTGTCGCTGGAGAGCAAAGGCTGTCTTACCTAGGTCTCTTTCTCTTCCCAGTCTTCATTCCTGATGAGTGCTTGTGCTCCACCATATGAAAGATCACGGAAGCTATATCGTTATTCCCCGTTACTCTATGTACATCCTGAGGCCAGTCTTCACTCCTCCCAAACATATCTATTTCCTGCCGCTGGCTGGTGATGCCAAGCATAACATTATCATCATCTACGATGACGTGCAGTTCTCCTCCATCCATTTTGAGATATCTACCATACGCTATCCACTGGGCAGGAATAGACTTGTTTCTCATTGGCATAAAGATTGTTTGCTAAAAATAGGGAGAAAAAGAAGGTAACCAATAGATGTTTTTTCACTCTGTATAAACCTCAACGTTGATTGTGGTCGATCTTATGCGGCATAAGGCGTCCGTTTTTTTTCAGGAAAATCCTGTGCTCAGGTATGAAGTTAGTCATGTTAGACTGAGTAAAAGGATGTATATAACAACCAGCTAGGCGTAGTTTCTAAAAAGCTTGCGGCAACGTTCCATTGAAGACGTTAGTTTTGCATGTCTATATGGGTAACAGGGGCGTACCCTAGGGTAGAATGTAAATTTTGGAATGATCGAGAGTAGAGCACAAGGCTATGGATTTCTTGTTCAGGTATATTGGCGTCAAGCTCGCACGCTTTTTGAGCAAACCACGTTCTCATTACGAAGAATTTTCCACATTATCAATCCAACAATTACAGCAGACGTTGAAGCCAGGGGATCTACTGCTGGTAGAGGGCAACAGCCGAGTTAGCACCGCCATTAAATATCTAACCCAGTCTACTTGGTCTCATGTTTGCTTGTTTGTTGGCGAGCAAGATGGCGTAGGGCCACTCATTGAAGCCGATATGATTAATGGTATTAGCCATGTTCCTCTAAAAAAATATGACGGCTTTAATCTGAGAATTTGTCGTGCACTCAATTTGACAGAAGAAGATAAGCAGCAGCTGTTAAATTACGCGATTGCGCGCATTGGACTGAAATATGATATGAAAAATATTTTCGATTTGATGCGCTATTTGATACCCACCCCTCCTGTTCCGATGCGTTACCGTCGAAAGTTAATTGCCTTTGGTAGCGGAGAACCCACCAAAGCAATTTGTTCTACATTGGTGGCGCAGGCCTTCCAGTCAATTCGATATCCTATTTTGCCCAGAGAGGTTGAGGTTTGTCAGAGTGAAATGAGCATTCTATGTGAGGATGTTGTATTAGAAAAAAAACACTATAGCCATGTCACTCCTCGCGACTTTGATTTATCCCCGTATTTTCAGATTATCAAACCGACGTTAGAAGAAAACTTTGATTACAAAAAGTTACGTTGGTTAGATTGACGGTTGATGTTGGTCTGTGGGTTAATCAGAGATGAATGCTTGGTCCTAAACATAAGTGATATCCATCTCTGGCGAAACAAGTTAGCGCCGACAACACTCAGTAAAAAATAGGACGTATTTCATATTAATACTCTTTGAGGTGTTGTTAATAAATACAGCCGTGGGTTATGTTAATGTAAACCTATCTTAAGGAAGGTAGATTTTTGATGACAAATAATGCACCGAACACGATACATGACGATACCGATCGCAATACTAATTTGGTTGAACTTTGCCAAGTTTCATTTGGTTACGGCAATCGTAAAGTGCTGAGGAACATCAACCTGCAGGTGCCTCGTGGCAAGGTGGTAGCCATTTTGGGTGGTAGTGGCTGTGGTAAAACAACCATCCTCCGCTTGATTGGCGGACAGCTGAAACCCAGTGAGGGGAATTTGTGGGTTGATGGACAGTCAGTACCTGACTTGCACCCTGAGCAGCTTTATCAGCTGCGGAGAAAAATGGGTATGTTGTTTCAGATGGGTGCGTTGTTCACGGACATGACTGTGTTTGATAACGTTGCGTTCCAAATTCGTGAGCATACAGATTTACCAGAAAGTGTCATAAGACTATTAGTGTTGATGAAACTTCATGCTGTAGGTTTACGTGGTACTCATCATATGATGCCATCGGAGTTGTCCGGTGGTATGGCAAGGCGGGTTGCTCTGGCGCGTGCTACGGCCCTAGACCCTAACCTCATGCTCTACGACGAACCTTTTGCTGGGCTTGACCCCATTTCTTTGGGCGTTGTCGGACAGCTGATTCGAAAATTGAATGATGCCTTAGGAGCTACGTCCATTGTTGTGACTCACGATGTGCAAGAATCCTTAAAAATTGTGGATTATGTGTATTTGATTTCAGAGGGCGCGGTGTTGGCTGAGGGTGACGTGCAAGCAATTTTGGCGTCAGAAGATCCATTTGTTAGACAGTTTGTCGATGGAGACGTTGATGGCCCTGTACCCTTTCACTATGAAGCACCCGATTATCGTTCAATGTTGATGGAGGTGGCGCGGTGAAAGCAATTACTCCGGCGCTGACACTAATTGGCCGCAAAGCTAACGATGCCATCATCCGGCTTGGTGCCATGGTTCAGTTTCTTTTGACCATTATTCGGGCATCGGCAATTTGCCTGAGAAGACCTTCGTTGTTAATCCGTGAAATGTACTTTATTGGGGTGCTTTCACTGGTCATTATTCTGGTCTCCGGATTATTTGTGGGTATGGTGCTGGGCTTGCAAATGTATACCACCCTAGAGCGTTTTGGTTCTGGTGAGGGTGTAGGTATGGTCGTGGCCTTGTCATTGGTTCGTGAGCTGGGGCCAGTATTGACAGCAATACTTTTTGCTAGTCGTGCGGGTTCTGCTGTAACCGCAGAAATTGGTTTGATGAAAGCTACAGAGCAGCTCAATGCTCTAGAGATGATGGCGATCCAACCCATGGCTAGGGTGGTAGTTCCACGCTTTTGGGCAGGAGTGTTTTCCTTACCGTTACTCACCGCTATTTTTAATGTTGCGGGCATTTTTGGTGGCTACCTAGTGGCTGTGAACCTGATTGGGGTCGATCAAGGTGCCTTCTGGTCACAGATGCAGGATGCGGTAGATTTTCGTCAGGATATCGTTAATGGTTTCATTAAAAGTGTTGCCTTCTCTGTGGTTGTTATGTTGATTTCGGTCTTCGAAGGCTATTCTGCGGTACCTACAGCCGAAGGTGTTTCTCGTGCCACTACTCGTACGGTTGTTGCTTCGGCAATGGCTGTGCTAGGGCTAGATTTTATTTTAACAGCTTTCATGTTTCAGGGGTTTTAAAATGAACCGTACACTGCTGGATTTTTGGGTTGGTTTGTTCGTGGCGTTGGGGGTGGTTGCCATCGTGTTTTTGGCATTGCGTGTTGCTAACCAGTCAACACTCAACCAAGCGAACACTTATGTAGTGACCGCTTATTTTCATAATATTGGTGGATTAAAGGTCCGAGCGCCGGTAAAAAGTGCCGGTGTAACGATTGGCCGTGTTACCAGTATTGATCTTGATGGCACCACGTACCAAGCAAAGGTGTTGTTGGTTATAGATGACGTCTATCACTTCAGTACTGATGCTTCTGCTGGAATTTTTACCTCTGGAGTGCTGGGGGAGCAGTATGTGAATCTAGAAACTGGTGGAGAAGATGAAATGCTTAAACAGGGCGATACTATAAGCTTTACTTCCTCGGCGTTGGTGTTGGAGAATTTAATCGGCAAGATAGTGACAGGTATGTCAGCTTCTGGAGCAAAATGATGGAATCTACAAAGTTGGGTGTTGTGAGGCAATGTCATAAATTTGTGATTGTGCTTTTTTTTGCGTTACTGGGTTCTAATCTTTTTGCAGAATCCGTCAACGTGAAGGCAGAAAATTTGACTCCTATTCAGGTTGTGACGGCCGCTGTTAGCGATGTGTTAACCGAGATGCGTGCTAACGAAGCGCTTTATATGCAAGATCCTACAAAAATCAATGAATTGGTTAATCAAAAAGTAGTGCCCTATTTTGATTTTTCTCGCATGACCCGGTTGGCCATGACCACATACTGGAATTCTGCTACAGCATCACAGCGATCAGACGTCGCAGAAGCCTTTCAAAACTTGTTCGTCTCGACCTATGGCAAACAGTTGTTTGATTATCGTGATTCCAGCGCGGACATCGAAGCCGTCACTGAGGCGACGGAGCAAAAGGCCATCCTAAAACTCAAAGCCAGTAGCCAGAGAGGGGATGATGTTGCCTTGTTTTTACGGCTGGAAAAGAGAATAGATAAATGGAAGATCATTGATGTAAATGTGGATGGGGTTAGCTATGTGGTAACAATGCGGGGTCAATTTTCTGATAACCTTTCTCAGAAAGGGGTAGACGGCCTAATCCTGTTTTTAAAAGAGGCTGCAGAGCAGAGGGCGCCATGAAATCTAAGAAAGCACTTAGCTTGCTTGGTGACACCTTATACATTAACGGAGATGTGAGTTTTGAGTCAGCAGCTGGATTGATTCGGCAATTGGATAAGCTGCCTTTGAATGATGTTCGGCGGCTCGATTGTAGTGGTATTGCTCACAGTGATTCCGCTGCAGTGGGCTTGCTGCTTTATTTACAGCGCAGGGCAATTCCCTTGCAAGGGGTTAACCCTCCCCTACAGGGCCTATTAAACTTATACGACGTAAATGGGTTTTTCCCTGAAATGTCGGGTGAATAATAAAACGATTAACAAATAATATAGTACCTTGGGTTCAGTACCCTAGGTTCAATTCCGGATACTTGTCAGGGGTCATCATAATTTTTAGCTTTTGACATCTATCGAAAATGAACAGCAGCATGTTAGAGGTTTGCCCCTCTAGTCTTGATCGCAAGCTTAATGATGTGGTGAGGGTGCTGTGGTAATTGATAGGTTATTTATTTCACAGGACCAATTATTTTCCACTTCTCACGAGGGTGGTCCCCGCTGATATCTTAGATAGCCACCGAATTTTTCAATCTTTATAAGACTTATCCAGCATTTTTTCGATCACTAGGCCCAGTGCGTAGTCGCAAAAGTTTGCCTGGTACAGGTTGTACTCTATTTCCCCGAATGTAGATGTCTAGGTCGGTACACAGCTCCAATCTGTGGAGGTTCCTGCGCGTCAGTTAACAGTATGAATATGGATAGCCCCGCCATTGTAGGAACCCAGGTGACGTATATTAATGGATCATTGTTGATAGATGTTTTATTATCATTAGATTGTAATTTGATGCTAATTAAAGGGGATTGTTTTGGAATCTAAAACTGCTCGATTGACCGTGTTGATCGATCCGGCTAAGAAGTCTGCGTTTGAGGAGCTTTGTGCGACGCAGGATCTGACACCATCACAGGTAGTACGGAAACTGATTCGTGATTATTTGGCAGCTCATGGGGCGACCTACAGTACGGGCTCAGAAACGGTGGCGGGGGGGAAATCTACCGGAAAAGTCGCTGGAAAATCCAAGCGTTAACCCTTGCGCACTTTTATACGGGCCGACTCGCTACTGATCAAGTGCTGCTCGACTAGGGTGTATAACGTAATCACCTCATTTCATCACTGTCCGTACTGAGTGACCCCTGATCTGGGGGTTGGCAATCCTCATTCCGGCTGCCGTATGTGCGTTGAAAAAGTGAGACTCAATTGACATGGTATTAGCTTGATCAAAATCAACGAGGTCTTTGTGCTGGTAGTCACGGCATTGGCTATTGCCACGTTTTGTTTTGCTCGATAGATTAAATTGATGCTGTCAAAATACTTAGGAGATTTACCATGGAACCAAAAGAAGAAGATTCTAAAAATAAGGTGGGCTTTCTGCAATTGATCCGCAGCGTACTCTCAGCTGCAGTGGGTATTCAAAGTAAAAAAAATCTTGAACGTGATTTCAAGCATGGAAAATTGAGTACCTTTGTCATTGCTGGCGTGATTTTTGTTGCGCTATTTATTTTTACTGTTACTTCAGTTGTACGCTTAGTACTCCACAGCTTTTGATTTTTTTATAGTTACTGCCGAAGTGCCATCGTGATGTTTAATTTTCTGCGAAGAGAAATGATCTTAGTCGGAGGTAAGGAGGTAATAGGTGCCTTTATTTTCATCTAGTCCCCATTGTCTCACAGCGTCAAGGTTCCTATAGGGGATAAATAAATATCTGCTAAGGTAATGCCTTTCTTGAGATGATTATCAATGACAGCGAGTGCGTGTTGAAAATCCCTGATGTGTTGGGGAAGGGAGCCAACTCTAAGCTACCTAATCGTATCGTGGTCTATGACCAGTTCGATGTCTGCTATTGAGTTGGCCTTGTTGCTATATACCTAGAATCTTAGTCTAGCTTGGGGCCTGCAGCAATGAGAGCAAGTCCGTCTGCTGTATCCGTAAACTGTGCAAAATTATTTACGAACCTTTTAGCCAGAGCGTTGGCCTTATCAGTCCATTGGCTGGTGTCACTATAAGTATTCCTTGGATCGATAATGTCGGTATCTACTCCCTCAAGGGATACAGGTATTTGCAATCCGAAAATGGGCAGCGTGTTGAATGTCTCGTCCTCGATTGAGCCATTTAAAATGGCATCGATAATACATCGAGTTGCCTTGATGGATATTCGCTGACCCGTGCCGTTCCAGCCGGTATTAACCAGGTATGCTTGAGCGTCAGCCTGCTCCATGCGGTTGTTTAGCACTTCCGCGTACTGGGTAGGATGTAGGCTGAGAAAAGCGGCGCCAAAGCAAGCTGAAAAAGTGGGTGTGGGTTCGGTAATTCCCCGTTCAGTTCCCGCTAACTTTGAAGTATAGCCTGACAAGAAATAATAACGGGCCTGTGCTTTGGTTAATCGCGCAACAGGTGGTAATACGCCAAAGGCATCGGCTGTCAGGAAGATCACTTTGCTGGCGTGACCGCCCACAGAAACTGGCTTAACGATGTTATCAATGTGATAAATTGGGTAAGAAACCCGCGTATTTTCGGTTTTTGAGGCGTCAGAAAAATCGATATTTCCTGCGTCATCGACAACTACATTTTCCAACAGCGCATCGCGCTTGATAGCCGCATAGATCTCGGGTTCATGCTCCTGGCTGAGGTTGATGGTTTTGGCGTAGCAGCCACCCTCGAAATTAAATATGCCATTGTCGTCCCAGCCGTGCTCATCGTCGCCAATTAAGGCACGTTTAGGATCGGTAGAAAGCGTGGTTTTACCCGTACCTGATAGCCCAAAAAAGATCGCAGTGTCACCATCTGGGCCAATGTTGGCCGAACAGTGCATAGAGGCGATGCCTTTCTGGGGTAGTAGGTAATTCATGACAGAAAAAAGGCCTTTCTTCATTTCGCCGCCATACCAGGTCCCACCAATTAGTTGCACTCGTTCGGTCATGTTGAAGGCAACAAAATTTTCCGAATTGAGGCCCTGCTCCTGCCAGTCGGGATTGACAGCCTTGGAGCCGTTCAGTACAACGAAATCGGGCTCAAAATCTTTAAGTTCGGCTTCAGTGGGCCGGATGAACATATTTTTTACAAAGTGGGATTGCCAGGCAACTTCTGTTACAAAGCGGACCTTTAATCGGCTCGCCGGATTAGCGCCGCAAAATAGGTCATCGACAAATAGGCACTTGCCGCTGAGTTGATTTCCTACTACGGTTTTCAGTGATTGCCATGTTTGCTGCGAGATGGGTTTGTTGTCGTTTTTGCCCTGATCCGACCACCACAGTGTGTCTCGGGTAGTATCATCCTTGACGAAATATTTATCTTTTGGGGAGCGGCCAGTAAAAATACCCGTGTCTACCGTGACAGCTCCATTCTTGGTCAGGCGTGCGGCCTCATAGCCTTGCAGTTCGGGGCGTGTTTCTTCCTGGAATAAAGTACTGTAATCCGGGTTGTAAACAATGGTCTCAGGGTCGCTAATACCATAGTTCTGAAGCGCCTGCTGTAAACGGAGTTTGGGCATGGTGGGGTGTCCTTCGGTTAGAGTTAGCCTTGTGCGATAATCGACAACTTTCTAATGATAATAATATTATAATAATATTATAATAAGATACAATGGTTCAACACGAATAGGTTAGTAGAAAGACTGTTTTAGACTTGGCCTTTGTCCTTGTGGCTAGGTTGAGATTTGGCAAGCAACTAAACGTCGTTTGACCTCTGAATGAGGAGCATTTTGATTGACTCATAGAACACATCTTTTTTCATTGCGGATAGGCTATGCACTTCGCGAAGCACTGGTCGATGGCTATGGGCGCGGAGACCTACTGAAGGACGTAATTGCCGGGATGACGGTTGGGGTGATATCCATTCCGTTAGCGATGGCATTGGCCATCGCCAGTGGCGTGCCACCGGAATACGGTTTGTATACGTCGCTGATTGCCGGCGTGATCATTGCGCTAACGGGAGGAAGTCGATTCAGTATTTCTGGGCCCACGGCTGCCTTCGTAGTTATTTTACATCCCCTCGCTGCAAAATATGGACTGGCAGGTCTGTTGCTGGCTTCAGTTATGGCAGGCGCCATCTTGATCGCCATGGCCTACGCCCGACTCGGTCGTTTTATTGAGTATATTCCGGAAGCTGTGACGCTAGGGTTTACTGGTGGTATCGCGATCGTAATTGCTGTGTTGCAGATACCAGACTTTACCGGCATGACGGTTCCTTCAATGCCGGAACATTTTGTCGGTAAATTAATAGCCATTGGTAGCAATCTACATCTGGCCGATATAGGTAGCAGTATAGTTGCCCTGTTTACCTTGGTGGTGATGGTGGCATGGCCGCGACTGCGCACCCCTATTCCTCCACATCTACCTGCGCTGGTGCTGGCCTGTTTACTCGGTATTGTGTTGGGCTGGCAAGGCATTGATGTGGATACAATAGGTTCTCGTTTTCACTACTTGTTACCGAGCGGTGCGGAAGCTCCCGGTATTCCCCCCTATTTGCCTACATTTGATTGGCCTTGGAACCGGGCGGGAGCCGATGGGCAGCCTCTGACGCTGACTCTGAACCTGATTTCAGATCTGTTGCCCACTGCATTCGCCATCGCCATGCTGGGCGCCATTGAGTCACTGTTATGCGCGGTTGTGCTCGATGGCATGTCAGGTAAGCGCCATAGTGCTAATAGCGAATTGCTGGCCCAGGGGCTGGGCAACCTAGTGACACCTTTCTTTGGCGGCGTGACGGCGACAGCCGCCATCGCGCGTTCAGCAACCAATTTCAAGGCTGGAGCGGTATCTCCCATTGCCGCTATCATCCATTCTATCGTCGTGTTGCTCGGTTTATTACTACTCTCCCGTGCCCTGGCTTATGTGCCAATGCCTGCGATGGCGGCTCTCCTTATGGTTGTCGCCTGGAATATGAGTGAAGCACCAAAATCAGTTAAGTTGGTAAAAAAATCTCCATCCGGTGACGTACTGGTATTTCTGACCTGTTTGTTGCTGACGGTTTTCTTCGATATGGTGATCGCTATTACCGCTGGGATTCTGTTGGCTTCGTTGCTATTTATGAAAGAAATTGCCTCGTTGACACACGTGGTAGAGATTACCGATGACCCTAATTTTGTTCGTACAAAATTGCCCGATAACTTTAAGGTCCTAAAAATTCGCGGGCCATTGTTCTTTGCTGCTGCTGATCGCATCGTAGGAGAGCTTTGCAAGCAGGTGCCTGGGCTCGATGGTCTCATAATACATATGAAATATAGCGCCTATTTGGATGCAGGTGGACACTCGGAGATTGAAAAACTAATGACTCTGTGTGAAAAGAATCAAACATCAATTCGTTTTTCGGCTTGGCAATTTCAACCCCTGAAAACCCTGGCAAAAGCGCGGGGGGAGACACCAGGCCCACTGGACGTGTCATTTTCTACTCTGGATGAGGCGATAGATGATGCTTTGATGGGAGGTGAATCTCGTGAAGCTAGATAATGCTGTTGCATTGGGCAAAACTGGTGCGTGGGAAGAGGCACAGGTGAGAGCCAGCCCGACAAATCGAACGCAATGGTTTGTGATGTTACGTGATAACCGCAGTAAGTCTTTTGTTCTTGCGGATAATGATGATAACCCCATTGCCACCGATGATATGAATGCCTTGGTCAAGTTGATTAAATCACTGGGCTTGAATGACTTTACCGTTTTTTTATAACGCTTTTAAGGATGTACAAGATGAGCAGTTTCCCCCCCTGTCCACAGTGTCAGTCGAACTATGTGTATGAGGTTCAATCTCGTCTATCTTGTCCCGAGTGTGGGCATGAATGGAATCCTGCCGATGAACCCCCAGATGGAGATGAACTCGTTGTTAAAGACGCTCATGGCAATCGGGTGATGGAGGGTGATTATGTCACTCTGATCAAGGATCTGAAAATCAAGGGTACTTCGTCCGTTGCAAAAATCGGAACTAAAGTGAAGATTGGTCGTTTAGTGGAGGGTGACCATAATATTGATTGCAATATCAAAGGCATTGGTCCGATGATGCTGAAATCAGAGTTTGTTAAAAAGGCTAGTGACTGAACCCACTGGTCTAGGACGGTGCGTGGATGAAATTCTCGAATCAATTCGCTAATCTATATCGGATATATATAACCGAGTAAGTGGTAGGTGAAATAGTTGATTCGCTCTAATATTTTTTTATGCTTGGGGTCTAACCAGAATCTAGTGATGAGAGCAAGATGTACACTTTTAAAGAGAAAAATTTGGAATTACTTCTCGAGTCTTGATTAGTAGAGTAAGGATTTTCGATCATTAGGTAGGGGACTATATGTCGTGGAATGGCGTTGTGTATATTTGCATTATTCCTATTTACATCCCCTGTTCATCCCAGAACTTTATCTGAATTTTATAGCTCGAAATAATCTGTTAGATAAAAAAATGGAACGAGCAGGCTTGAATGATACAGTTGATTTTACGATTTAAAATGAAGACAACTTGAAACAGATGAATGCCGTCTATGGTGTCATCAAAGAAAGCCCCGTAAACCTAAATCAGTTATAGGCTAAACGGAAAAGCAGTTAATGCTGCTACGTAGTTTTTTTATGCCAATCTATCATTTGTACGACAACGGTAATTGGCGATAAAAACTATAGCTGAAAAAATTCCTGCAAGAATAAATAAAGAAATGTTTGTAAGCTCCTAGACTGTTATCGTATCAACACGAAGAACGGCACTTCTATCATAATCAGTACTTACATATCTAATATTATTACCTGTGATGCTATACAGGCTAATATCAATAAAGAAAACCTCAGGACAGAAAGCGCAAATTGTTGCGGCAACGTCTAGATATCTTATGTTCATATCAATACATTGCCAGTGCACTGTCGAAATAGCCAATGGTCGAGTGATAGCGGACCATCTTGGACATGACGCGAGCCTGTGTGCCATGGTTGACCTTCAAAGCGTAGCGACAACTATGGCCTTCTTTGCCCCGCTTGATGGGTTGCCTATGGCAACTCGCAGCACCCGAGTGTATTGTTTTATCTCATACCAGAGAAGACGATGCGCGTGGATGACTTGGCAGCTCTTTTTAATAACAAGCGTGTGTGTTGTTGGGTTTATCGAATTAGTCTTGATGTCGGAGCTATAGCTGCGGCAGCAGGTGTATGGAATGGTTTCTCAAAATTGATTTTTCACTAAACTGAATTAGCACTAAATAGGTTTTGTTTATCGAAACAGGAGCGGTAGAAAATGATACAGCCCTCGAATGGATTTCCAGTTAAAAAAGATGTGTTGAGCAGCGACGAGCTTCTCAATATTCATGCCTATTGGCGTGCCTGTAATTATCTTGCGGCTGGCATGATCTATCTGTACGACAATCCTTTGCTGCGAGAGCCACTCAAGCCTGAACATATTAAAAAGCGTCTTCTTGGACATTGGGGGTCGAGTCCGGGGTTGGCCTTCATGTATATTCATATGAACCGCCTTATCAATAAATATGATTTGAATGCGATTTTTCTGGCGGGCCCTGGTCATGGAGCGCCGGGTGTATTGGCTCCCGTCTATCTGGAAGGAACCTATTCCGAAGTTTATCCCGATAAGAGTGAAGACGAGGAGGGTTTGCACAAATTCTTTAAGCAGTTTTCATTCCCTGGTGGCATCGGCAGTCACTGCACGCCTGAAACTCCCGGTTCCATCCATGAGGGGGGTGAGCTCGGCTATAGTCTTTCTCATGCATTTGGTGCCGCTTTTGATAATCCTGACCTGATTGTTACTGTTGCGGTAGGTGATGGCGAGGCTGAGACAGGCCCTTTGGCTACAGCATGGCACTCCAGTAAATTTCTTAACCCGGTACGCGATGGTTCGGTGCTGCCAATTCTTCATTTGAATGGTTATAAGATCAATAACCCGACTATCTTGTCACGCATCTCACATGAGGAGCTGGAAAGCTTGTTCTTCGGTTACGGCTGGACCCCGTATTTTGTAGAAGGCGACGACCCAGAGTGTATGCATCAGGCAATGGCTTCTGTTATGGAGCGGTGTGTACTTGATATCCGAGAAATACAGTCACAGGCGCGTAATGGGGGTCCTGTCGCACGTGCACGTTGGCCAATGATCGTACTGCGTTCACCAAAAGGCTGGACCGGGCCTGATGAAGTGAATGGGCACAAAACCGAAGGGTCCTGGCGATCACATCAGGTGCCGTTGTCTGACGTGCATAAAAATGAAGAACACTTGCGACAGTTGGAAGCCTGGTTAAGAAGTTATAAGCCCGAAGAGCTTTTTGATATTGATGGTCACCTTGTGCCCGCACTAAAAGCGTTGGCACCAAAAGGTCGCCGCCGTATGAGTGCCAACCCTCATGCCAATGGAGGCTTGCTGCGGCGTAATCTTCGTATGCCAGACTTTTGTGACTATATGATTGACGTAGAGAAACCTGGTCAAATCAGTTCGATGAATACCAAACCTCTAGGGGCAATGCTTCGCGATGTGATGCGTTTAAATAGCGATAACTTTCGTGTGTTTGGACCGGATGAAAATACCTCGAATAAACTTGATGCAATATACGAGGTAAGCAAAAAATTATGGTTGGCAGATTACCTGCCCGAAGATGATGACGGCGGTGAGTTGAGTCCCGATGGCCGGGTATTGGAAATGCTCTCTGAGCACACGCTTGAGGGTTGGTATGAGGGGTATGTTCTCACGGGTAGGCATGGTTTCTTTGCTACTTACGAGGCCTTTGTTCACATCATTGATTCAATGTATAACCAGCATGCAAAGTGGCTTGCCATTTGTGAGGAGATTCCCTGGCGAGCGCCGATATCATCGATTAATCTGCTGATTACTTCTACCGTTTGGCGGCAGGATCACAATGGCTTTACTCATCAGGATCCTGGTTTTCTGGATGTCGTGGTCAACAAAAATCCAGAAGTTACGCGTATTTATTTACCTCCGGATGTTAACTGCTTGTTATCAACAGCGGACCATTGTTTACGTAGTCACAATGATATCAATGTTATTGTTTGCGACAAGCAAATGCATATTCAATACCTTGATAGGGACGAGGCTATCAAACACTGCACTAAAGGATTGGGAATATGGGAATGGGCCAGCAATGATCAAGGGGTAGAGCCGGATGTGGTGATGGTTGGCTGCGGCGATATCCCGACCAAGGAGGCCTTAGCGGCTACAGCTCTATTGCGTGAGTGTTTTCCAGATCTAAAAATCCGCTTTATTAATGTTGTCGATTTATTTCGAATGACGTCTGCAGAAGAGCATCCCCACGGGTTGTCTGACAGCGATTTTGACAGTTTATTTACCGTTAACAAACCTATTATTTTTAACTTTCATGGTTACCCCTGGCTTATTCATCGCTTGGCCTATCGCCGTACAAATCATAAGAATCTACATGTGCGTGGTTATAAGGAGCGAGGCAATATCAATACACCCCTTGAGCTTGCGATTGAGAACGAGATTGATCGCTTCAGTTTAGCCATTGATGTTATCAATCGAGTTCCGCAGCTTCAGGTTGCGGGGGCTCACGTTAAGCAAATGCTTCGAGATAGGCAAATTGATTGTCGCCGTTATGCTCATGAGTTCGGCGTAGATAAGCCGGAAGAGCAAAATTGGATATGGCCTTATTAAAGGTTGAATAAATAGGGGGAAGTCTTGTTTTGAGAAGTGTTTTCTTTCAATAGAAATCACCCCAACAATAATATTCTTTGCTTATTTTAAAAATAATAAAACTTCGTTTTTGAATGATGTAGAGGTAGCTTTATGCAACAAGGTCTTATGACTATAGGCATGTTGGCGGGGGGGCTGGGGCTTTTCTTGTTGGCAGTCAGTATGATTACTGATGGTCTCAAATCTGCAGCTGGCCTTGTGTTACGTGACATGTTGTCTAAATGGACGCGCTCCCCTGCTCACGGCATTGTTACTGGCTTAACAATTACGGCCATAGTGCAGTCATCCAGCGCAGTTACGGTTGCCACTATTGGTTTTGTTAACGCTGGGCTCATCACTATGCGTCAAGCACTTGGCATTGTTTATGGGTCAAATATTGGCACTACTTTGACTGGGTGGTTAGTGGCTATTGTTGGGTTCAAGATTAACGTAGAAGCTTTTGCGCTGCCAATTATAGGTATTGGTATGTTAATTCGTCTTACTGGCGGAGAAAGTAAGCGTGCTCACTTAGGTATGGCTCTAGTGGGCTTTGGTCTATTCTTTATTAGTATTGATGTTCTCAAAGATACATTTGATGGTCTTTTGACGGTTATTGATTTAAATAAGTTTACCGTCGAAGGTATTTGGGGTGTGTTGATGTATGTGGGCATTGGTTTTCTCATGACGGTGCTGACACAATCCTCTATTGCTACTATTGCTATTACGCTTACGGCGACCACGGGTGGTGTGTTTGGTCTGTATGCGGCTGCGGCAATGGTTATTGGTGCCAATTTGGGCACTACCTCCACGGCGGGATTTGCTGCCATTGGAGCAACAGCAAATGCAAAAAGGGTGGCGTGCGCGCATATTATATTTAATACCGGTACCGGTATTGTTGCGTTGATGATATTGCCAGTATTGTTCTGGATTATTCAAAATACGGAGGAATTGTTAGGGCTGAAGGCTATACCCGCCGTAACACTGGCTTTGTTTCATACCGTTTTTAATATTCTGGGTGTTGCCTTGATATTCCCGCTGAACAATCGGCTTGCACATTTTCTAGAAAAACGGTTTATCTCTCAGGATGAAGTTGAAGGCCGACCAATGTATCTCGATAAGACTGTTGCCGTCTCGCCGACATTAGCAGTAAATGCCTTGGTGCTTGAGTTGTCGAGGATAACCACTGTTGTTATACGTATGGGTTTGGCTGCTCTGAGTAGTGAGTCTATCAGTAGTAAGAAGATTGCAAGTGATAATGTCGTTGTGCATAAACTTTGTAGCGCAGTGTCCGAGTTTATTTCCCTACTGGAAAGAAAGTCGTTAGGCCGGGACGTGTCTGAACAGTTAGCTAAAGTTTTGCGAGCGGAGCAGCATTTGTTGGCTTGTGCAGATCAGGCGTTGGTCGTCGCCAGAGCACAGGCCAATATAGAGGTGGTTGATAATGAAAGATTGATGGCTGATATTTATCACTTCCGGGCCGAAGTGGTTAATCTGATGACAATGGCTAACCCTACGGAAGCGAATTTTTCTTTTGCCGAATGTGAGCTGCAGTTAGATCAGGTGCAAGTTGTTTATGATGATGTGAAAGCCGCATTGCTATTGGCTGGAGTAGAATTACGGATACCTATACCCGTGATGATAGATGTAATAGATCAGAATAGTCGTATTCGGCGAATGCCTAGGCAGATGGTTAAAGCTATGCATCTTCTCAATGAGCTATCTGTTACCGCAGAGACAGTGGCTCCAAATGTGAAACGAGAGTTAGAGCAGGAAAAACCGATAATTGAAAGCGAAAGAAAAGCATTAGAATATTAATGACGCCTATTGATCAAGAACATACGCTAAAGATTATATCGGTGTAGAGTGATTAGATTAATTTAACAACTATTCTTCGAGGTTGTAATGGCGAAATTAACTTTTTACGGTGCAGTAGAGGGGGTGACCGGATCCTCTTATCTTTTGCAAACGGCCAAAGTAAAAATATTACTGGAGTGTGGCCTTTATCAAGGTAGACGTGAGGAAGAAAAACAAAATCAGGATGACTTTCCATTCGATATTAATAAGTTGGATGCAGTGGTTCTATCTCATGCGCACTTGGACCACTCTGGGCGCCTGCCAAAATTAACTGCTGATGGCTACAGCGGTTCGATACATATGACCTACCCAACCGCTGAGCTACTGGAGGTTCTACTCAAAGATTCGGCCTCGTTGCAGCGAAGAGATGCTGAATGGGAAAACAAACGTCGTCGTAGATCAGGAAAGGAAGACATTGAGCCGTTATATACCCTTGAAGATGTTGAGGCGACGCTATCTCAATGTGTTGGAAGTGATTATGGGCAACGTTGTCCAGTTGCCGAAGGTATCGATGTGCGTTTTCGGGATGCAGGTCATATCCTCGGCTCATCCATTGTCGAAGTTTTTATTACAGAGGATGGGGTAGAGAAGAAGCTGGTCTTTTCTGGTGATCTTGGTAACAGTTGCGCTGCTTTACTTTCTGACCCAGAGATTATAGAAGAAGCCGATGTATTATTGCTTGAATCCACCTATGGTGATCGCAACCACCGTCCTCTGGATGAAACTCTGAAGGAATTTGAAGATATCATTGAAGAAGCATCAAAAAATGGCGGCAATATTTTAATCCCATCCTTTGCCGTCGGTCGCACACAAGAGATTATCTTTCGCTTGGGTCAGTTGTATCAAAAAGGCAAGTTGAGACATCAAGCCGTTTTCCTGGATAGCCCAATGGCTATTGCAGTCACTGAAATTTATCACCGTTACCAAGATGTCTACAATACCGAGGATGCAGCTGAGCTGAATCAAGGAATAAAAAGTAGTTTGCATACTTTTTTGCCGGTATTGCGATATTCAACATCAACGGCAGAATCGATGGCGCTGAATAAAATTGAGTCTGGAGCTATCATTATTGCTGGTAGTGGTATGTGTACAGGTGGTCGTATTCGGCATCATTTCAAACATAATCTATGGAAGAGTCGCGCTCATGTGATTATTGTTGGCTATCAAGCAAATGGAACCCCCGGCAGAGCTTTAGTAGATGGTTCTAAGGTTTTTCGTATAGGCGGTGATGAAATTGCTGTTCGTGCGACTATACACACCTTAGGAGGTTTTTCTGCACACGCTAGCCAATCACAGTTATTGGATTGGGTAAATAACTTTAAAGAACCGCATCCCCGATTGTATCTCGTACACGGGGAAAGCCAAGCTAAGGTCGCGTTTCAGGAGTCCCTTGCTCAGAAAGGGTGGTCTGCAAACATTCCGACTAAAGATGAAAGTATTTCGTTTTAAAACTGATCTGACGATATACGGGATGATTGTTAATGTCGAAACCTAGAAAGCCAACTAGTGTCTTTCCCAGTGCAGGCGATGATGCACATTCTGCTAGGCAGGTCTCGGAAACTGCCCAGACAAGCTCTTCATCCTATAGACTGGCTTATACAGACGATGAGTTTTTGTTGCGGGATGAGCTGCGACCAGTCAGATTGCAGTTGGAACTTCTCAAACCCGATTTAATTCAAGACGAGAATAACATTCATTCTACCGTTGTTATCTTTGGTAGTTCTCGTATCCCTGAGGCGGACGTTGCCGCTGAAAAATTAGACCGAGCCAAAACCAACGCTTTGATGCAGCCAGAGGATAGTGCGTTAGCTCGTAAAGTAAAAGTTGCCGAGCGAGTTCTATTTAATAGTCGCTACTATGATGAATCGCGAAAGTTATCGCAGTTGATAACAACAGAAACTGAAAATAACGGTAAATGTGAGTTAGTGGTGATTACCGGCGGTGGTCCGGGTCTGATGGAGGCAGCTAACCGGGGAGCAGTCGATGTGGGTGGGAAAAGTATAGGGCTAAATATTGTTCTGCCCTTTGAGCAACACCCAAATCCCTATGTTACTCCTGAGCTTTGTTTTCAGTTTCATTATTTTGCGATCCGTAAAATGCATTTTCTTAAACGTGCTAGAGCATTAGTTGCTTGTCCTGGGGGATTCGGTACGTTAGATGAGTTATTTGATGCCCTCACATTAATTCAGACCAAAAAAATAAAACCGGTGCCAGTTTTGTTATTAGGTAGTGAGTATTGGCGTCGTGTTATCAATTTTGATGTGCTTGTTGAGGAGGGAATGATAGGCGAGGAAGACCTGACCCTTTTCAAGTTTGTTGACTCTGCCGAAGAGGCTTGGAAAATAATTAGCGAATATTGGGGTTTTTAAATTTACGACTAAAAATTTAAAAAGTTGATGATGTTGCAGTCTTTATATTTATACAAAAATACTTCGTTGGCCGAACCCTCACTACAAATCTATCTAAACTGTTCAGGCCGGGTAAATTTAATATTTGTTATGAGAAAAATTGTCGTGTGATTATCATAAAAATTAATTTTTAAATGACAATATATTGCTTCGATGGTGCCATTATCTCTAATTATTTTGATACGAATGTTCCGGTCTCTCTTCCAGGCTTCATTGTAGGTGCCAGCCTTTCCGCTGGTGTCTGTTATATTTAAATAGCAGGTTTTCTAGCAGGAGTACTTGGCTTCATTTTTTAGTGTCATTGGCGGTTAGAGGGTTAGCAATAAATTTTTCTGTAATAGTAGTTCTGACATTGCGGGTATACCTGAATGTGGTCTTTTTTTTTAAAACGAGATGCGGCGATTCCAGCAGGAGGAGAGGCTGTTCCAGAAGCCTGGCATATAAAAAGTGCAGGCGAAGTGGTGGAGTTTTTAAATTCAACCAAGGTGGGCCTATCCTCTGATGAAGCTGCTCTCCGGTTAAGTCAGTTTGGCCTCAATCGACTGCCTGAAGTAAAAGTTCGCGGATCACTATTGCGGTTTCTTAGCCAGTTTCACAATGTACTTATTTACGTGCTTATTGTGGCCGGTGTTATCACGGGATTATTGCAACATTGGGTTGATGCCGGAGTAATTTTTGGTGTTGTTTTGGTTAATGCTCTGATTGGCTTTGTACAGGAAGGTAAAGCCGAAAATGCATTGCGAGCTATTCGCCAGATGCTTTCACTAAACGCTATGGTATTGCGTGGTGGCCGACAGCAATCTATTCGAGCAGAATTATTAGTACCTGGGGATATTGTTCTGCTGCAATCTGGCGACAAAGTTCCTGCAGACCTGCGCTTATTTCGAGAGAAAGGGCTTCAGATACAAGAGGCGGCACTCACTGGCGAGTCAATGCCTGTGAATAAAACCACTGAAGCAGTTTCAGAGCAGGCGGCGATAGGCGATCGTTGTTGTATGGCCTTTTCGGGAACCATTGTGACTCACGGGCAGGGTGCTGGTGTCGTGGTGGCGACGGGTAGTGGAACACAGCTCGGCAAAATTAGTGCGCTGGTTGCGGGTGTTGATGTAATGATGACCCCCTTGTTGAGCCAGATGGCGCAGTTTGGCCATTGGTTAACCGTTGGCATCATACTGATTGCTGCCATCAACTTTGCCTTCGGTGTATTGATTCATAGTTATCCAGTGGCGGATATGTTTTTAGCCTCCGTGAGCCTAGCTGTAGCGGCAATTCCCGAAGGTTTACCGGCGATTATGACTATTACGCTGGCTATTGGGGTTCAACGTATGGCCAAGCGCAATGCCATAATACGTAAGCTGCCAGCTGTTGAAACCTTAGGGGCTGTTACGGTGATTTGCTCAGATAAGACTGGCACTCTTACCCGTAATGAAATGACAGTGCGGGCTATTGCAACCAGTCGTCACATCTTCGAGATCACCGGCGCCGGTTATGATCCCCACGGTGCTATTTCACTAGATAATAAAGATGTTCAGCTGGACGACCGCCTGCTTTTAAAAGAGGCAATACGCGGGTCGGTACTTTGCAATGATTCATCTCTCGAACAGGTGAACGATGAATGGCGGGTTCATGGTGATCCGATGGAAGGCGCACTGCTAGTGACAGGGTTGAAAACTGGGCTGGATTTGGAGTTGGAGGCTAAAGACTACCCACGTACAGATCTAATACCGTTTGAATCCGAGCATTGCTTTATGGCAACACTGCATCACAGTCATCAGGGTGAAGCTTTTGTTTGTCTGAAGGGGGCGCCGGAACGGGTGCTGGAGATGTGTGTTTCTCAACGAACCTACGATGGTACGCAGCCTTTGGATAAATCGTATTGGCTGTCACGTATTGATGCACTGGCTGAGCGAGGTCTCAGAGTATTGGCCGTTGCTAAAAAATCAGTTGCTAATGATCAGCTAGAGCTTAAATTCAGCGATGTTGAAAATGGACTGACACTCCTGGGTCTTTTTGGCTTGATTGATCCTCCGCGTGAAGAGGCGATCAAGGCCGTTAATACCTGTGCTATGGCTGGTGTTAAAGTGAAAATGATCACCGGAGACCATGGCATAACCGCTCAAGCTATTGCCAGGCAACTTAAACTTAATAATGCCGACGATATACTGACAGGGAAAGACCTTGAGTTAATTAGCGATGATGACCTGCGTAAATGCGTGTCTGATGTTGATGTTTATGCACGGGTTAATCCGGAACATAAACTGCGTTTAGTCAGATTATTGCAAGAGCTGGGTTTTGTTGTAGCAATGACCGGAGATGGTGTGAATGACGCTCCCGCATTGAAGCGGGCTGATGTAGGTATTGCCATGGGAAAAAATGGCACAGAAGCAGCTAAAGAAGCAGCGGAAATGGTGCTCGCGGATGACAATTTCGCCTCAATTGCTCATGCTGTGGAAGAAGGTCGTACTGTGTACGACAACATTAAAAAAGCCATTCTATTTATTTTGCCAACCAATGGTGGTGAAGCACTGATCATTCTGACAGCAGTAGTGCTAGGTTTTAATCAATTGCCTTTGATGCCAGTGCAAATTCTTTGGGTCAATATGATTACGGCCGTTACTTTGGCCCTGGCGCTCGCTTTCGAGCCACCTGAGAAAGAGGTGATGAACCGTCCACCGAGGGACGCTCATAAACCAATATTAACGTTTTATCTTATTTGGCGGGTAGCCTTCGTTTCAATCATTTTGATGTGCGGAACATTTGGTCTTTTTCTTTGGGAAATGGAGCGTGGTGTCAGTATTGAACATGCACGCACTGTCGCCGTGAATATACTGGTCATGTTCGAAATATTTTATCTGTTTAATGCGCGTTATATCACCGCCTCTATATTTAACTGGGAGGGGTTAACAGGAAACCGTTATGTGCTTGTTGCAATAGGGGTTCTTGTGGCTTTTCAGCTCTGCTTTACTTACCTGGCGCCGATGCAAGTTTTATTTGGCACTGCGGCTATTGATTTGAATATGTGGTTGCGTATTGCCATGGTCGCTTCATCTGTATTGTTTTTGGTCGAACTGGAAAAGTATTTTGTACGCAATAGATTGGGGGCGAAGGTCTATAGTGCTGAGGATTGAGGGGGCGGTCTATAGTGCTGAAAGATTAGATCCCCCTCCCCCACGAGCGTCGCAAGTCAGCCGTGTATGTGGGGGGAGGGCTGTGGTGTTAGCTGCAAACGAAATGCGGCATAAATGGGCCGACAGAATTTGGTTTGTTAGGCAATTCACCTGAAACTGTTTCAGTAAATGTTCTATAAGTTATTTTCAATTTTTAAGATATGAAATCATTGTGTCAACATCACTACACTCAAACGGGTCATCTGGGCAATCGTCCATCATCCCTGCTTCAGAAAATATTTTCTTTATTTCTCCATTAACGACATAGGCAGAATAACGCCATGTATTTTCACCTAATCCAAGTTTTTCCCTTTTAACTAACATACCCATCAAGCGAGTAAAAGCTGCATGTGAATCTGGTAACATTTTTACATTATTAATACCTAAATTTTTCGCCCACTGAATCATGGTAAAGGGGGCATTAACACTCAAACAGTACACTTCATCAACACCTAGTGATTTCAGTTCATCATACTTGGCGTCATAGTCAGGCAAATGGGTATTAGAGCGTGTCTGAGTAAATGCAGCTGGCAGTGAAAATATAATGACGCTTTTCCCCGAAAATATGTCTGTCGTTGAAATATCCTGCCAGAGAAATGGATTTTTCCCACCAATGCTTTCACCACGGGCACGAATTTTAAATGTAACATTTGGTACATTGTTACTCATAATTTTTTCCTTTTCTTAAAATAAAGTACGAAATTTTAACGCTTGGGGCACAGGCTAGAAAACCGCGCAGCGGTTTGGAGATCCAAGCCGCGTAGTGGCTGATTGTGCCGCCACTTGTTAAGTGATTTATTTTGTTTTAACTGCCGTGCTATATGCAAATATTTCTATCGCCTGCTTTTTCCCTATAAATCCGTCGGCTAAGGAATTTCTATATTCAAATTGACACTCAATTATGGCATTGCAGCCGAGTTTTTTGGCATTTGTGGAAAGTTGATCCTTAACACCCTGGAATGCTTTCGCAGGATCTACACCAGATAAAAATCCTCCAGAGTGACTATCAATAGCAAAAATCGCATCTACGATTTCATAATCTCCTTTTAAATCTCCAGTTGTAATTATCAAAAGTCTACTCCTCCGTGGTTAGATTGTTTTCACTTAACAGTTTATTAAGAAGCCTATGGTCTTATATCACTTTGGCCCCCTTATCACGGGACAAGTGAGGTCAAACCAGGACTATTTTTTTCTATTTATAGTGAGTTGGCGTAAAGAAGGGGGTTTTCTGCGTTAGAAAAAGAAGTTTAACCCCTGTTTTTGTTATCCAATCTCTGCCCCATGACCATAAATTAATCCCTGTTAAAATCAAATACTTAATCCCACCTTTAAGCCTGAAGCTCCTGATGTAGGTTCTTGCTTGGCAGCTGAATAGTCCTATAGTCATTAGGTGAAGCACTTAAATTTACGTCATCTGACCTGAGGTTTTTTCATCACATTTCAAATGCAGTTGTGAAAAAAAGAGGGGGACGATCAAGTAGAGCTACTGTTCCTAAATACGGTGGCTGCAGCTATCGTTCGTCATCGCCAGAATTATTTGCCTAAAGAAGACGAAGCCGCGATGATGGTTATTATTGCGGAGATACTCCAGCTGCAGGGCTACAATATATTGCTGGAAAACCGACCCAGCGAGGCCTTTCGTTTATCGCGCGAGAATACCGGAAGCATCGATCTACTCCTGACCAATGTAGTGGAAATGACTGGTAGAGAGTTAGCTACGAGCCTCACCGTGAGTTACCCGCAACCTAAGTGTTTACTTGTGTCGGGGTACATCGAGGATGTAATGGTAGACCGAAGGAAGTGGCCGGAGAAAAAGGCACACGCGACTGGACGGATTGAAATGACAGCAATACCCTTTTTCAACTGGACTGGGACTCATAAATGAATCGATTTCAGTGGGTTGTAGAACATTGGGACGACACACTCTGGTCTTTGCGAACAGTCCGATCCACTTGTCCAAGGTTATTCGTAGTTAGTGTCCTTGTGGCATCGGTTGTCACCCTGGCGCCAGCAGGTCTCGCGCTGTCTGTAAGAGGCCTGATTAACGCGGTCGCCGACGTCGTGGCCGGAGCTTCGTTACCGGAAAGTGGTGCCTATTATTGGTTAATGGTAGGTTTTGCAGTGACCCTCATAACCTCTCTTAGCGACACCGCTAACCAGTATATGAGCCGGTGCATTGAGCTGGAGCTGGAGCACCATCTAAATCTGGAAATCCTGAAAATTAACTCGGCGATGCCTCTGGATACAATTGAGAATTCTGGGTATCAGGACAACCTGGCACGGGCGGTCTCGGAGCCGGAGGCGTATGTCGCAGGCCTGTTCACTTCAGTGATTGATCTTGCTACCAAATCTGTACAGATTATGACCTTACTCGTGATTCTGATGTTTATCGAGCCGTTGATAGTCGTATTTCTTTTACCCATCGGAATTCCGTTTCTTCTGTACCAACTATCGCTCTCACGTCGGCAGTTCAGCGAACTTGACGGGCAAATAATGCAGGAGCGATGGATGGGCTACTACTCAGGAGCTCTCAGGGATTCCAGTCATTATGGCGAGCTCACTTTACTGGGAATTAAACAGGAATTTATCAATCGCTGGCAGAAGATTATGCTCGATTTCCGGGCACGAATCAGGGCTTTCAAGCGACGTGAACTTATCGGCAACGCACTTTTCGCTGTGCTTTCAGTGAGTGCGGTGTATTTGGCTTTTGCCCATGCGGTCAGCGCCATCGTTGACCATCACCTCACGATCGGAGATCTGGCTATTTTCGGAAGCGCCGCCGCACAATTGAGATGGTTGATCACTTCACAGGTATGGCTGCTGTCCCGAGCAAAGTGGCAGCTGATGGGAGTTCGGCGTCTCCGGACATATCTGGCGCTGGAACCTCCGGCATCACTTCCTGGCCATCGGCAGTGCGCTGATATGGCGGGTGACCTTGAGTTCCGGGATGTCACTTTTATGTATCCGCACGCGAAGCAAACTGCGATAAGTCATCTTTCCTTTCGAATCCGCGCCGGAGAGACGGTCGCCCTTGTGGGTGAAAATGGTTCGGGAAAAAGCACGGTCGCGAAACTCATTGCTGGATTATATCAACCCACAAGCGGACATATACTGGTGGACGATATTGACATTCTGAGCTACGACATTAATGCGCTTCAGAAGAAGATCGGCTTTGTTTTTCAGAATTTCGCCCGCTTTGCGGCCACGGCCAGTGAAAACATTGAGTTTGGTGACTGGACGAGACTGAAGCACGACAGAGCCGCCGCTATCGCCATCGCCAAGGTAGCTGCCGTTGATGAAACCATTGAACAGATGCCCGATGGATATGACACCTTGCTCAGTCGGCAGTTCGGTAGTTATGTGCCCTCAGGTGGACAATGGCAGAAGTTGTCCATAGCGCGCACTCTGGCTCGCGGCGCTGCAATTTTGATTTTGGATGAGCCCACCGCGGCCTTGGACGTACAATCGGAAGATAGCGTCTTTCGACAGTTCAGACAATTGTCTGAGGGTAGAACCACCTTGTTGATTTCCCATCGATTCTCTACGGTATCGATAGCTGATCGCATATTGGTACTTGATGATGGTCGAATACTTGAGGAGGGTAGCCACACGCAGCTGCTCGCTCTAAAGGGAAAGTACGCGGCAATGTATGCCCTGGCACAGCGATTTGGTGAAGGCAATGAAGATGAAACACGAGAGGGTCAGGATAAGTAATATCTAGGAGATACTTTTTACTTTCTCCAGTATCAGTTCCGCGTTCAGAGCTGCAGACCTGCCGAGATAGAGGCGGCATACTTTCGAGCGCAGAAGCAGCGCCAAACTGTTCCGGCTCCGAGAAAACACCAATCCGAATTTACCCAGCAACTCCCATGGCGTTGAGGATAGGATAAACTCCAGCCCCTGAAACAACCCCATGCCTATCACGCAATTCGCCACCATAGCCCTGAACCCTTTAAAGCGTCCGATATCAACGATTCGAGGCTCCCAGGCTAGCGTTCTGGCGCCGAGGATAACGAGACCAGGCGTCGCTTTTGGAGCTACTCGCTTGGAAAAATACGTATAATTTAGCAGGTGCTTGGTTGAAAACTCCATGCGTTCAACAGTCCGATAGTCCTCTGTCTTTAAATCCTGAAGATTTCCAGGCAACAGCCCCAGACGCAGAGGAAATGCATATATATATCCTGAGCGATCGACAAACGGTGAGTCATCAGAGAGTAGAGACACCTCTGCATGTTTAAGTAGTTCGACAGCCAGTGTGCTCTTTCCCCCTCCACTGGGTAGTAGTACCAATACGGCTTTTCCAGCCACGCTTATGGCCAGCGCATGTACACGGTGCATACCTTTGTTGTCGAGGTAAGATCCGACCCGGGAGAGCAGGAATAGATAGGCTGCCTCATAGGCGAGATCGGAGTCCCGGCTGATCACTTGAAAGACTCGGTTGCTTTCGTCATAAATACCTAGCCCACGGCCCTGGTAGTCAATGTAGGAAACGCCGTCTTGCTTGAATACGACATTTCTGGGTGTGTAAACAGAGGCAGTTACGGGCGGCAAGCGGTCGTAGTCTGGCTCCGAGTCAATCAGTTGGATTGAAAATTCACTGCCGTTTGCGGAGTCTGTGAAATAGGAAAAATCCTCACAAATACCACCGATGCTACTCCCGAAAGAACCAGAAACAGTAAACCGAAAACCGTATACGTTAAATGTCGTGTTATCCATATTTTGGGACCGATAGTACATTTTCCGCGAGCTTGTGAATTGAATTAGCACACTCAAGTGTGGTTTCACTGGCATCAAGCATAAGTTCAATACAGCATTGTGTGTAAATACCACCGCTGCTCCAGAGCACCTGTGCCGAACTTCCGTACAGTTCAGGTACATTCAGCGCCAGTAGATGATCGTTATGTACCACATGCATGCACAAATCTGCCGGCTCATTCATCTGGCCCATGACCTGATCGTGAATCGATGGAAGCATTTTTCGGCAGTGGTCGACTGCGGCCGTCGAAATTTCAGATAATACAATCAGAACCAGCCAGCGATTTGGCTTATTTTGATTGCCTGTGCGCGCCAACAGCACTGCCTTAAGAATTGGGGAGGGATCCAGTTCACCTTGAAACAATGGCCTGAATTGATTCGCCTTTACATCCACAGGTTCTTCATCGGGGAAAAACTCATCGCCCAATTTACTGGCGCAACGTAACTCCGAAAGATAATCCCCGGAAAACCTGCATTTATTACTTACTGAAAGCACAAAGGCTGCAAATCGCATCGCGAGAAAACTCAAAGCTCTGGTCAGATAAAGGTCATTATCGACAAAACTTCCACCCCTGAAAATGGCCTCCGTCCGGGATAGTAAATCGCCCCAGGGCGTCGAGCGGTATCGCGAAATTGAAGATTGCAGCATTTCGCTTCTCGAATAGGATAGCGGCACATCTTCCTCCACGTGGCTGACAAGATTGTCGACCTCCAGAATAGCTTTGCACATATTCCATACCACCAGTTTGGTGGTGAAGCGCCCGGTATCGCCACAAATATAGGCGGAGCTGTATCTGGTGACTACTCCGCTCCAATACAGCAACTCATAGAGTGCAAAAATAGTCGACTCAGCTTGTGATGGATTACTTGTCAGGTCGATATCCGGGCAGCTTTTATCCTTGTAAGTAAGCTTCCAGCAGTATTGTGCCTCCACATAACGGTGCATGACGGCAAGATCATATGGCAAAGTGTCAAAGCGTAGTTTTCGTCGGAGTTCATCTGCATTGATCACCACGCTTTCCGGTTCAATCAACGGAATACATCGCGACAGGCGCCGAACGGATTTTACTGCCATTCTATTGGACAGTTCATCGGCCACGATAACGGTGAGGTCGATGTCGCTCAACAAAGGCCGAAATTCGAGATTGGCAAAACTTCGGCGAACATACACATGAGTAACACCTGCTTTTGAGCCGAGATAAATTGCAGCGATCTTTGCCGCCAACACGTAAGCAAGGCGAAGAGCTTTGTCAATCACATGTATTCGCGATAGGCTCAGTAATGCATCGCGAACATATTTGAATCTGGCAAGCTCTAAAAAGGCCACTGGTATTTAGGCCTTGTTAAGTAGTGACTGGTAGATGTTTTCATGTTTTTTTACAACATCATCTATATCAAATTCCAAGGCGGTTTTTCTGGCGCGCCGACCAACGATTTCCAGGTCGTCGCGACTGGTAATGCTAAGAAGTGATGAGGCTAGCTCTTCCTCGGTCCGCTGGGCGAGAAGAAATCCATTGTGGCCGTGCTTGATGATATTGCCTAACTCCCCAGTGTTTGATGCAAGAACCGGCCTCATAAAAGACATCGCTTCAATAATAGAGAGCGGAGTTCCCTCGCTTTCCGACGGTAATACTACAAGCTTTGCGTTGGCCAATGCGCCGCGTACTGTATCAGCGTCCTGACATCCCAAAAATCGGATGCGGGGGTGTCGAACGGCCGCCTCTACCAACGTGCCCTCTATCATTATGCGACCAACCAAAATAAGATCGCAGTCGAGCGTTTCAGCAACGTCCATAAATGCCTTGATCAGCAACAGTGCACCTTTGTCCTCGCGTAATGAGCCGACAAAAACTATATCATTACCGAGTCTTTGTTCTTCATCGCTCGGCGAGAAAAGTCGTGTATCAATCCCGCAGGAGAGCTTTTCTACACGGTTAGCACCTCGCTGGCGGCACGCTTCGGAAATTTCGTCACTCACAGCGATTACCAGCGCGGCCTGTGCGAGGCAATCGTAGAACATCTGAATAAATTCCGGGCGGGAAGCATGAAATTTCTCCAGATTCTTGAACTCGACGTGGCCGTGCACAGTGATAACCAGGGGTATGTTGAGATTGCGAGCCGCATAGGCAGCAAACGGTAGGTTCCCGAGGCAGTGTGCGTGCACCAATTCGACCTGGTGATGACCCAGCAACCGCGTGGCTTCGATACTTTGTTCGGTATAGATCTGGCTCATTTTTGCCCGCTGACCCGCATGCTCCGCCATGGAGTCAAAGAGGTAATACGTTGCCAAATCACCTTTTATATCGCAATGTCCCATCGGTGCATATTGCGTAATTTCTGTTTGAGATCCGTAATAAAAGTCCTGCCTTGCCCAGCGCAGCTGCGTACCTCTATGTCTGCCATCCCCGATGAAACGATCGAGGAATCCTTGCAGAAAGACTTCAGCGCCTCCTACAGGGGGCGGTATATTTCCAATAAAGCCGATATTCATGAACTTCACGCCTATTGTTGTACGCATATCGAATATCGATGTAAGCGCCTATTTCTCCGAAAGTAGTTTTGCAAAGAGCTCCTTTTCAGTACCACGGGGTTGATTACTCCCGTGGCGCTATGTGCAGTCAAGCAAAAGAAGTGACTGCATTGCAAAGCAGTGGCAAATACTGGTGATGCTGATAGCCGTCATTATTTTCTGGTTATCATATACTCCGCTGCCTTTGAATTGAATATCTACACAGCTATCGAGAACGAGGGAAGCTCCGTACGCAACACATAGCGCCGTTTATCCCAGCTGGTTCTGATGCTCAGAATTTCGATTTCGGGATCTACTGAAACATTCTGTTCCTCACTGATGTCCATTACCAACTCGAAGTACCCCGTACCATTACCAGTAACTGACAGTTTTCCTGGCTGCCTCGAAACTAATATCCTAGTTTCTTGGTATTGTTTCAAAGTGGATGCGGCGTCGCAAGATGTCATATAGCGTAACCAGGGATAGTGCATTTTGGTATAGTCGAACCACTGCTGAAGCTCATCGTAGAGCCCGGGCATTACTTGATGTGGTTCACTGCGCCAAGTTCGGTTTTCGTTGTTTCGACAGGTAAATTCAGAATTCGGGAAATTGAGTGGGGTATCGACGATATCATCCGGGTGTAACATGTGACACCAGACACCCATTGATGAAATCAGAGACAACATATCCAGTGTCATGGCCGCACTTCTTACGTATCCGGCGGTATTTCGCGGCATGCTAAACAGAGTCGGGCACCATGGCTCGGGACCGTAATCATGCTCAACCCCCAGTAGTGGGTGTTCATTGAGGTAGCCGCAGATTGATGTAACGCTGGGGCATTCTTCGGTTATGGCCCTCAGAGTGGCTTCATCATATACATTTCCGGGTGGAACATATGTGCGGGGAAGTGGCCCCAGTGCGTCTGACTGCCACTTTGCCAGAACGGCACGAAGCGAGGAGCGCATGTGGCCTTCATCTATCCAGTGACTGATTAGGAATGGCTGGTGGTTATAGCCATGTAAACCCAATTCGTGATCACTTCCAATCTCACGCGAAGCACGCACCCCAAATGGCACGGAATCTCCGTCCAGTTTAACCGTGTTCCACTCATTGAAATCAAATGGCGGGTTTATTGCAGCGTCGTAGTTGAACGGGATAAGAAAGGTATAGGGAATCTGACATCGCTTGGCGAGAGCAAGCATATCCGGCAGCCAGATCTGGCGATAGAAATCGATCATCGCTAGTGAGTAACTGGAAGCAACCGGGTCCTGGTACAGAGTTGATACGGCCGCGGGAAAATCGTCTATCTGCACGACCCCTACATTAGCTAGCGGCCTTATCGAGATTTTTTGAGTGCGCTGGAGGGCTTCTACAATAAATCCCGGAGCCCAATACCGGCTGCATATAGCGGCATTAAAGGTAACCACTCTTCCTGCGCCGTAGTTACTGCACCAAGCCATCACCCGGTTTTTATCAGACACGAGAAAGGCAGAGACATTTTCCGGAGACACAGGCATATGGTATCCGACAAGTTTTACGCCGATTCCTTTGAGTCCGGGTAGAAAGTCTTCGATAAAACGTGACGACTCCTCGCACTTTAGCAGTGGCGGGCGTTCTCCCTGCGGATCCAGACCCATCAGTGGCGCTAGAGTTCTGTTCCAGTAGGGCCTGAGCATAACCAACCCAGCTCCGCTTTCGATACTGGATTTGATCGCATTGGCTTTTTCTTCACTCAGTTTGGACTCATAACCCAGGCACAAGAGTACATGGGTATAGCCTGTAAGGCTGGGCCAGGACGTGCAGTGAGGTGTAACAATATCATGTGCGATGTGGGCACGACGGAGTGCCACTTTTGTCATCTGCAGGCAGCGGTCCTTTGAGGCTCCAGATGGTGATTCATGGACAAGCAACACTCTGTCCGTACAAATTTTTTTTCTACGCAATTCCTCATTCACCGTTGTATCTAACCTCGGTGATGACCGTTGAAACTGAGGCATAGTTGAAGTATCGGCGCTCAAATTAAAGCTTCCCTGATCTATAAAGTCAAAGACAGGGAAGTCAATCTCATAAGAGTGACCACTGACTTTGGAACCATTGCGCCCGGGCTGAACCAGTTAGAGCAGTGGGCCACCGCGTATCGTCCTGAAGCTAAAGAGTGACCTATTGTGGGGTCTGGGGTCGCTCTCTCTGACCTACCATCTTCTGTGAATAGTGTGAACGTGATCATGGTGTCAAACCGCATACCGGTGTGCCATAATTCCTCGGCCAAATAATCCAGATTCAGAATAACAATAACAATGTCGAACACGTTTCACAATCTAGCCAGCCACGGCGATGAGATCAAGGTATCGGTGATTGTGCCCGTCTTCAATGCCAGCGAGACTCTCTCACGCTGTCTAGAGCCATTGAGTGTCCTCGGAAATACATATGAGGTTATCGTAGTCGATGACGCATCCACAGATAGTAGTCTGGAAATTGCCCAGGGTTTCCCGGTCACTGTAGTCAGGTCTGACATAAACGTGGGGCCTGGCCCAGCGAGAAATCTGGGCGTTCAGCATTCTTCTGGTGACATACTCCTATTTATCGATGCAGATGTAGAGGTACAGGTGGAGAAGGTGAAGCAGTTGATTCAGGAGCTCCGGGATGCGCCAGAATATTCTGCTATTTTTGGCTCCTATGACAAGGCGCCCCAAGCGCCGCAGCTGGTAAGCCAGTATCGAAATCTGTTACATCACTTTGTCCATCAGCAGCATACAGGTGAGGCGAGCCACTTCTGGACGGGATTCGCAGCGATTAGAGCCAGCGATTTTGCAATACTGGGAGGCTTTTCTGAATGCTATTACGGACGTCAAATCGAGGATGTGGAACTCGGCTATCGCATGAGAGCAAGAGGGATGCGGTTGCGCATCAATCCAGCGTTACAAGTGAAACATTTGAAGCGCTGGACACTCATATCCATGCTGAAGACGGACCTTCTCCATCGTGGCATACCATGGACTCGGCTCATACTTACTACTCATTGTTTGCCCGACGACTTCAGTTTGTCGACAAATCAACGTTTGTCCGGAGTTCTGGCGACCCAGGTTGTATTGTTTGGGCTTTTTAGTCACATGTACTCATTCGCGCTGTTTTTTTCGCTGGTATTTCTGCTGGGCTTTATTGCCGCGTGTAAAAATTTCCTCTGCTTCCTTGCGCAAGCTAGAGGATGGTCATTTGCCTTTTGCTGCATACCCCTGCACCTAATCTACTATTGTAATGCCTGCCTAGCCTTTGCCTGTGGTGTAACAATACATGTGATTGATCGTTTCTCATCAGTTCCTACAACATCGACATCCGAGATACAATCGGATACAGATACGCAAAATCCTTAAAGAGGGGACACTCCAGGGATGGCATCTACCGATCGAAGGGCGCTAATCGTTGGCGCCGGCCCTGCGGGGCTAACAGCAGCAATGGAGTTTCAAAAGCTCGGCGTCGAAACCGTTATTATTGAAAAAGGACGTGTTGTCGGTGGGATTTCCCGAACAGAATGCCATGACGGTAACCACTTTGATATGGGAGGCCATCGTTTCTACACCAAGGTAGGGGAAATCGAGAGTATCTGGCATTCACTCCTCGGCGATCAGTTTCTGGCACGTCCGCGTCTGTCCCGTATTTTCTACCGAAAAAAGTATTTCAAATATCCCCCACAGCTATTAAGTACTCTGCGAGGATTCGGAATCGTTGAGAGTTGTCTGATCATCTGGAGTTATGTTTGGTGGCATATTTTTCCACACCACGATGTGAAAACATTTGATCAATGGGTTACCAACGCCTTTGGCAAACGATTATTCGTCCATTTCTTTAAGTCCTACACAGAAAAGGTCTGGGGGCTGCCCTGCTCCGAGCTTAGCGCCGACTGGGCCAGACAACGAATAAAAGAGCTCTCCATAAAAACCATCATCCAATCCAAGATTCCCGGTTTCAGGAAACGGGTTACAAGTTTGATTGAAACGTTTCACTATCCGGCCAGAGGGCCGGGGATGATGTGGGAGGCCGCCGGCGAAAATGTAGTCAGTCAAGGTGGCGCACTTCGCATGGACAGCGAGTGCATTCGCGTATGTAGAACAGGTATGACAGTAGATAGTGTCGTATGCAAAACAGATAGCGGTGAAAGCGTTGAACTCGCGGACTATTTTATTTCCACCATGCCAATCAATGAACTGATCGCCAAGATTGAACCGCCGCCCCCAGAGGAGGTGTTGATTGCCGCCGCGGCATTGAAGCACAGGGATTTCCTGACAGTGTGCATCATCGTCGATCATCCTTCACTGTTTCCTGATAACTGGATTTACATACATGATCCGGAAGTAAAAGTAGCACGTATCCAGAACTACAAGAACTGGAGCCCGGAGATGGTTGCAAATAAGGATCATACAAGTCTTGGGCTCGAGTACTTCTGTAACAAAGGGGATGACGTGTGGTGCATGGAGGATCGGGACCTGATCGAGCTGGCATCTCGGGAGTTGCTTCATATAGGTTTGGTCGGCAATGAGCGGGTTATAGAAGGCTTCGTTCACCGGGTCGAGAATGCCTATCCCGTATATGACACCACCTACGAGGAGAACTTGCGCGTGGTGGCTGAGTTCTGTGACCAGTTAGTAAATTTTCGTACTGTGGGGCGCAATGGTCTGCATCGCTACAACAATCAGGATCATTCGATGCTTACTGGTCTGTACGCAGCTCGTATGCTGGCACTGGGTGAGAGCCATGACATTTGGAAAATTAATGCAGAACAAGAGTACCTTGAACGGAGCGAAGTGCCATCCGCCTGACTATTCAACTAGTAAGTAGGGGAAGTTGGTTTAGCGCGTGCCGAGCGTATAGAGTCTCCAAATTTTACCGTGATGGTTTTTCCCACTACGGGCAGTCGAAGCTTTATGGAACTGGCTTTCAGTGGCTCCCAGTCCAGTCGCCTGTAGACTAGGAGTTGCCTGCCATTCAATATGCTAGAGGAACTCTTTATATCAAATGACTCTTCCAGAACGAAGGCCTCACTTTTAAGGTAGTCGCGCAATATTTGATGGATTTCAATTTCAAATGGGTCCGGCACTTCAACCACCGCATATTCCACGCCGTACTGGGTAAATAGATCGTTGATATCACTTATATGGTGAGCATGAATCTCGAGCCTGTTTTGAATTGTGATAGACGATGAAGTTAGCAGTTTGTCGCCTCGTAACACATACATTGAACGCTCTTCATCATTGGCACGCATAAAGTACGTAAAATAGCCGTCTCTATAGCCGTCAAAGAAAACCATTGGCGACTTGCTATGCGCGAGGATGTACTTCGCAGCGGCTTGGTAACCGCTAGCGAATTGTTGGCCTCGCGAATACAACAGGTTTACCTGATATGCGGAGACGAGGAGTGCTGACGCTAGTAGTACCTTCTGAAGCTTGGGCCAATTGGACGAATAGTAGAATGGCAGAGCCGCAAAGGCTGTCAACGGGGGGACCCAGAAAATAAAGTATCGAGGGTCTCTCGCCCCCAGTGCGCTGAAAAACACATAGGTACAAAGAATCAAAATGGCCAGAATGGAAACGCGTTTGTCGCGATACCATATTGCGCCCAGGACCCCCGCTCCAGCCAGGATTAAAACCGGGGAAGTAAAGTGTAGGGTATACAGATGATTCAGGCCGTCCAGTAAATTGAAAATTGGCTTCACGGGGGCAGATGCTTCTGTCATCGTGCCCGCTGCCTGGGAGACCGCGGGCTGCCAGTGGGCAACGGACTGCGCAATATTCTGATCCCCCAGTGAGATCATCACTAAACCTAGAGGAATAACCATTATCATCATCAAGGCCGTGGCTAGGTATGCATGCTTGTTGTGCAGTGCTTGGCGCAACCGGCCAGATACGCCAATATAGGCGATAATCACAGGAAGGAGGTATATTGCAGTGACCTTGGTCCATACGGCCAGACTGAAGAGCAGTGCTGTAACATAAAGCCATCGGCTCGCTCCTGACTCTATATATCTATAGCAACTCGCAATAACTAACATTGACATTGCCATTACTGGCAATTCCGCCATGGTGTACCACCCCCATTGCGCGACAAACTGGTTGGTAACCAGCAGTACGGTGGCGACGGCAGCTGTAGCAGTGCTATACAGCCTCTCCAGCATAAGGAACCAACTAGTAATTCCGGCTATCGCAAACAGTAGTATCGCTAGGCGACTACTCCATATATTTATACCAAATATGCCGTTAAATACAGCCTCGACCATTGGAAGAAAAGGGGGGCGGTAGCCAATACTCAGTGCAGGATATTGAGCATAGTAGCGCTCGGCGTACCCGTAAATATCAGGCACAGGGAGATCTTGCAGAAGGTCAAGGATAAATACCCCGTCCATCAGGATTCTGTCTGCGTCCGGGTATTGGAGATCAGGGTTGTCTATGCCTCGTAACAACAGTACTGACATGAGTACAACGATGGTTGCAATAATCCACAGTCGATAGTTCGAAAAGGTGCTACTTAACGGCATGCTGTTGTGTTGCGTAATCAAAAAACCCACGACGGGCTGACTCGAGGAATAGGGGAAACATGCCCCCGCAGCTTTTTTCGAACATAGATTTATTCCACGAAAGCAGCAACTGCAAAATCCCCCGATATTGTTGTAGAGAGTGAAGGGGTTAAGTTGTTGAATGATGCGGGAACATCTTGTTCCACACCGCTCCATGGATAGTGCCACATGCCACTGATCTTCACAAAGTCTTCATCAGCGAAAAGAGGCTCTTCGTACAACTCTATATGAAGCAGGTATATAGACATTGTCATCCAGCGGAATATTTTGGGTCTCAAAGGGCGGCGGGTCAATCAAATTGGACTGGACGAACCGGAGCGACAACTTGTCATTTACTGTAGCCGGGGCAGGGGCGGCAGAAACGCCATAGACCCCGTTGTTGGGCAGAGGGGAGCGGTCAACTGGCACGTGCGTCGACAGGTTGGGGGTAATTTGAATTACTTCGATTTGCACCCTAGATTTATCCCATAACTTAATTAGAGTAAATAGGACGAAATTAATCTGGTGGGGCAAAAAGATAAGAAAATGGTACCAGCGGGCGGACTCGAACCGCCACGTTCTTGCGAACGGGGGATTTTGAATCCCCTATGTCTACCAATTTCATCACGCTGGCACAGGGACGCGATTATAGCAGTGGTCTTTACATAATCAAGAGAGTTTGTCGTACTATTCTTAAGTCACTCTTATCTGACAGTACTGGTGATGGTGCTTTATTTCTATTACCCTTGCGGATTTTTTATACTACAGCCTGCGATTTATAGCCCGTTATGCGTCGAGAACAGTTTTATTACCACTTGCCTGAAGAGTTGATAGCACGGCAGCCCACTGCTGAACGCCGTGGCAGCAGAATGCTGGTGTTAGATGCTGAGAACGGAGAAGTAGAGCACAAGACTTTTCCTGATATTGTTTCTCTGGTTCGACCCGGTGATCTAATGGTGTTTAATAATACCCGGGTTATTCCTGCACGTTTATTTGGCCAAAAAGAAACGGGCGGCAAGATAGAAATGCTGGTGGAGCGATTACTCGATGAACATAGAGTCTTGGCGCATCTTCGGTCGAGCAAGTCACCCAAAGCGGGTGCAATTATTTTGTTTGAAGGCGATGTAACCGCAGAGGTCGAGGGGCGTCAGGGTGATTTGTTTTTAGTGCGATTCACCTGTGATCAAAGTGCATTGGATATTTTAGAGACCAATGGTCATATGCCATTGCCTCCTTATATAGATCGTGAGGATGATGCCGGTGACAGGGAGCGCTATCAGACAGTTTATGCTGAAAAACCCGGTGCTGTGGCCGCACCAACAGCGGGGTTGCATTTTGATCACGCAATACTAGAGCAGCTAAAGCTTTCTGGTGTGGATATGGCCTATGTCACCTTACATGTCGGCGCAGGGACCTTTCAGCCTGTGCGAGCCGATAATATTCATGACCATGTGATGCACTCCGAAGTTATTGATGTGCCAGCGTCTGTTTGTGAAAAAGTGTTGGCAACTCGCCAGCGGGGTGGTCGGGTGATTGCAGTGGGCACTACCAGTGTTCGTTGTCTAGAGAGTGCTGCTGCAGGTGGGGAGATCAAACCCATGCAGGGTGATACGGATATTTTTATTTACCCCGGGTATGAATTTAATGTGGTGGATGCCTTGGTGACCAATTTTCATTTGCCAGAATCGACATTGCTGATGTTGGTCAGTGCTTTTTCAGGGTATTCCCGAATGATGAATGCTTACAGCGAAGCCGTTGCGCAGCGGTATCGGTTTTTCAGTTATGGCGATGCGATGTTTTTAACGCGCAATCCCCATGCTGCTGATGACCCAACCATTAATAAAGCATTCTCGAGTGAAGATATACCTTACGAGGAACAGCCCTAATGAGTCGTGAATGTTTTATGTCTTTTGAACTGGACACCTCAGATGGCAAAGCACGAAGAGGGCGATTGCAATTCCCCCGTGGTACGGTTGAAACGCCTGCCTTTATGCCGGTAGGTACTTGTGGCACCGTGAAGGGTATGTTGCCACGTGATGTTAAAGCCATCGGTGCACAAATTATTTTGGGTAATACTTTTCATTTGATGTTGAGGCCGGGAACACAAGTGATTATGGAGCATAGTCCTGAGCCTGGTAAGAAAGGTACTCTGCACGACTTTATGCAGTGGTCTGGACCTATTCTTACGGATTCAGGTGGCTTTCAAGTCTTTAGCTTGGGAGAGATTCGAAAAATTACTGAGCAGGGGGTTTCCTTTCGTTCGCCCATCGACGGCAGCCCAGTATTTTTGGACCCTGAAACGTCTATAAAAGTGCAGCGGGAGTTAGGGGCTGATGTGGTGATGATCTTTGATGAATGCACACCGTACCCTGCCACGGAAAAAGAAGCGAAAGCTTCTATGGAATTGTCCTTGCGTTGGGCAAAGCGTAGCCAGCAGGCACATGGCGATAGCCCTTCTGCGCTGTTTGGTATTGTTCAGGGTGGTATGTATGAAAACCTGCGTGAAGTATCTTTGGCAGGCCTTGAGGAGATGGGGTTTGATGGCTATGCCATTGGTGGCCTCTCCGTGGGTGAGCCAAAAGAAGATATGCTGAGAGTGTTGGACACATTGCCGCCGAAAATGCCTCCGGATAAGCCGCGTTATTTAATGGGCGTGGGGAAACCTCAGGATATTCTGGAAGCAGTAAAGCGTGGCATTGATATGTTTGATTGTGTCATGCCTACACGCAATGCCCGCAATGGACACTTATTTACCAGTTCCGGTGTGGTCAAAATAAAAAATGCTGTGCATCGACATGACACTGGCCCGCTGGATAAAAATTGTGATTGCTACACTTGTGAAAACTTTAGCCGTGCTTATCTCCATCATCTGGAAAAGTGCGGAGAAATTCTTGGTGCACAGCTCAATACGTTCCACAACTTGCGTTACTATCAGACCTTGATGGCAGATATTCGTCAGGCGATTGCCGAACATCGATTGGATGAGTTTTCTGATCAGTTTTACCAGCAACAGGGTTTGACACCTCCGGAATAATTCATTGTTATAACGGCAGAATTAAAGAGAGGTCTTGAAATAAGCGTCTATACCCCTATATATCCATGTAGTTAGTCACTTGTAACTAATAATTCCGTGGATTCTGACAAGAACCTTAAATTTATGCCTATAATGCGACGCTTTATTGGCTGGGATACAACATAAGAACAATCAAATGAACCATTATCCTTTGTGGAAGTACCTATTTATTCTTCTCGTCATCTCTTTGGGGGTGGTTTATGCATTGCCTAATCTTTATACGCCAGATCCTGCCATCCAAGTCTCGGGACATAGTAGTGGCACGATTATTGGTCCGCCAACTATGGAAAAAATCGCAGGGGCGTTAAGTGAGTCCGGCATTGAATACTTTGGTGAAGAGGCTAATGGTGAAAGTGGCCTGATTCGTTTGAAAGATCGTGAGCAGCAATTACTGGCTAAGCGGGTTATTCAGCAGGCATTAGGTTCAGATTATATCGTGGCATTAAATCTCGCTCCCACCACTCCTGAGTGGCTGGCAGGATTAGGTGCTACGCCCATGAAATTGGGTCTTGATCTCAGTGGCGGTGTACACTTTTTACTTGAAGTGGATACAGATAAAGCCGTGGGTGCGCGGTTGGAAACGATGGTGCGTGAAGTTCGAAGTGCCATGCGGGAAGAAAAGTTGCGTTATCGCTCAGTAAAGTTGGTCGATAAAAAGACCATTGTGAGCACCTTTAAAACAGTGGAAGGACGGGAGCAGGCAAACAGTATTCTTCGTAAGAAATTTGGTGATGTCAGCCGCCAGCTTAGTGAAGAAAATGGTCTATTTGTCATTCGTTCTGAGATGTTAGAGTCAGCGATTAAACAAATTGAAGACTACGCGGTTGATCAGAATTTAACCACATTGCGTAATCGAGTCAATGAACTGGGTGTGTCAGAGCCAATTGTTCAGCGGCAGGGTCGCAATCGGGTGATTGTCGAATTACCCGGAGTTCAGGATACCGCTGAAGCTAAACGGATTATTGGTAAAACGGCTAATTTGGAATTCCGCTTAGAAGCTGAGCAAGGCTCAACTAATCGAGAAAGTTTTGAATTCAATGACCCAGCCTCTCGTCCGAGAGATGCTTTTCTGGAAAGGACGGTCGTCATTACCGGTAACCATGTTTCTAATGCGACGACTGCATTTGATGAAAACGGTATGCCTCAGGTAGATATTTCATTGGATAGTGACGGTGGCGCCAGAATGCACCGAGTATCCCGAAACAGTATAGGGCGACGTTTGGGCGTCTTGTTTATTGAATACAAAACACGCATGGAATACACCACGGATGAAAGTGGTGAGCAGGTTGCGATACCTGAGCGCTATGTGGAAAAGAAAATTATTAGTCTGGCTACCATTCAAAGTGCTTTAGGTGTTTCGTTTCGAATTACTGGTTTAGATAGTCCTCGTGAGGCTTCTGAGCTTGCATTGCTATTGCGGGCTGGTGCATTGGCTGCACCCATGTATTTTGTGGAGGAGCGAACTATTGGCCCATCTCTGGGTGCGGAAAATGTTGAGTTAGGTATTAAGTCGGTTGTTATCGGTATGCTGCTAGTGCTTTCTTTTATGTTGGTGTACTACAAGGTATTTGGACTGTTTGCCAATATTGCACTGTCGATGAATTTAGTGATTCTGGTAGCCGTCATGTCAATTTTGGGCGCCACGTTAACGTTGCCGGGTATAGCCGGTATTGTGTTGACAGTGGGTATGGCCGTGGAGGCTAATGTGTTGATCTTCGCTCGGATTAAAGAGGAGTTGGCCAACGGTCTCCCCCCTCAGTCAGCTATTAATGCCGGGTATGATCGAGCCTTTGTTTCCATTGTTGATGCCAATATAACGACTCTTATTGTTGCGGTGATTCTTTATGCCATTGGTTCTGGTCCAGTGCAGGGCTTCGCGGTAACGCTGTCTATCGGTATCCTGACCTCAATGTTTACAGCTATCGTGGGAACCCGTGCGATGGTGAACTTGAGCTACGGTCGTCGTAGTATCAACAAGGTTTGGATTTAGGGGCTGGCCATGAATACAAAGAATAGTACGAAAAAAATTATTGATTTTATGGGGCATCGCAAGCTGGCGGCCCTTATTTCTATCCTGTTGATTGTAGGTTCTGTTATCTCTTTGGCCTCTAAGGGACTGGTGTTGGGGCTGGATTTTACTGGTGGCACTCAGATTGAACTGGGTTACCAACAACCCGCTGACTTGGCAAATATTCGCACACAGTTATCAACTGCTGGGTTTGAAAATCCTGTCGTTATACATTTTGGTTCAGAGCGAGATGTTTTGATTCGCTTGCAGGGTAAACCTGAAGTCGGGTTGTCTGAGCGTGTTTTGATGGCCTTGGATAATGGAGGTCAGAGTTTAGATCTCCGCCGAGTGGATTTTGTGGGTCCTCAAGTAGGTGAAGAGCTGCGTGAAGATGGTGGCCTAGGAATGCTGGCCGCTTTGGCGGTTGTCATGCTGTATGTCGCTATTCGGTTCCAGTACAAATTCTCTGTGGGCGCAGTGGTTGCTCTGGTTCATGATGTGATTATTACCCTTGGATTTTTCTCTGTTGCTGGGTTGGAATTTGATCTCACGGTGTTGGCGGCCGTACTGGCAGTGGTGGGTTATTCCCTCAACGATACTATTGTCGTGTCTGACCGAATGCGGGAAAATTTCAGGCTGTTGCGTGTCGCTGATGCCATACAAGTCATTAATCAATCTCTGACTCAAACTTTGGGCCGGACATTAATTACTTCAATAACAACCTTGCTGGTTTTGCTGTCATTGCTTTTGTTTGGTGGTGCGTTGATTCATAACTTTGCCATAGCCTTGATGGTGGGTATTGTTGTTGGTACTTTCTCTTCTCATTATGTGGCGACAAATATTCTGCTTGTTATGGACATGACTCGGGAAGATTTGTTACCCCCTGAGAAAGAGGGGCCTGAATTTGAAGGGCCCTGATAAAAGCTGTTAGTTGTTAATGAAAACGTCGCTTTATGCGGCGTTTTTTTATGGCAAAAAATAATGGTAATAAAGATGACTTTAGATAGAAGAATCAATGGCTTGGTGGCCTAGTGGGCGGCGTTGGC
>JASJGJ010000007.1:0-4328 GCA_033791605.1 Porticoccus sp. | reverse complement strand
AAAAGACAGCTTTTAGTATTAAGCCGTTATCGGCAAATAACCTGCTATCTATCTGATTGTGACCCTCGGGAGATGCCGACTTTGCCTTGTCGCAATAATTTTAAATTAAGCCCGATAGACTTTATTACTTCCGAACAAGACTGATCGGAAGTAATAAAGTCTGTTGAGCCAATGTACGCTAACTCATTGTTTTTTATCATAGTAGAATTTTAGCCAATTGTGGGTAAAGTCTGTCGAGAAAAATGATGGCATTCACACCCTAAAGAATCACCTATATGGCTGCATTGCAGTGTGACTTCAACCGGTCATTGAAGTTAGTCACACGAACGTCTGCTTTTTGAGCATTATGAGTCATTCACTGGCAGGTGAATGATAATGTTCAGGCCATCCTTTTCATTGGCTGCGGTCATTTTCCCCCCGTGTAGATTCACTGCGCGTTTGGCAATAGCAAGCCCTAATCCATATCCCCCACTTTGACGATCACGTGCTTCGCCAACGCGAACAAAAGGTTCAAAGATTGACTCTAGCATTTGTTGAGGAATGCCTGGTCCATGATCACGTATCTTGATCTCTACCCAACCGGGTTTTTCGCTATCGCTTTGCAGGGAAACCTCAACCCAGGTACTTTCGGCGGTATAACGAATAGCATTACGAATGACATTTTCTAGTGCGCTGCTTAATAACACGCTATTGCCCTTGATGGTGACAGGCATGCTATGGATGATTTTAACATCGCGGTTGACAGCGCGTGATTCATAAGCGGCATCGTCAACGATATTCTCGAGCAGTGCATCAAGTTCTATCGGTTTTAGTTCGATGTCTGCCGTATTGGTTTCGAGCCGCGCCAGTGATAAAAGTTGGCCAATGAGTTCGTTGAGCCTTTCCGCTTCGCGTTCAATACGATCCAACTCTTGAGTGGATTCATTATCGCCACGCTGGCGTGCCAGTCCTAGTGCAACCTGCAAGCGTGCAAGAGGAGAGCGTAGCTCATGCGATGCATCGCGTAACAGTTGTTTATGGGATTCAATCAGAGCTTGTAGCTGTTCAGCCATATAATCAAAATCATTGGCCAGTTCCACTATTTCATCCTTACGATTACCCATAGAAGGTGAAACACGCTGGTTTAAATCACCCTGTGCCAGTTTTTGTGTGGCTTGCCGCAAACGGCCAATGGGTGCGGTCAGATATCGGGCCAGAAGCAAACAGATAATCGCGCTGATCAATGCAGCCAGCAGGAAAGGGGTAGCAATGACCCTTGGTCGATTCAGAACACGATTGAGCGTAATGTTTTGGAAATCGGGCATCAGGCGATATCGTTGGCCATTGATAATAATAGGACGTTGATGAGGGCGACGGTGCCTGTGTTCATCATCGTGCTCATTTTCATGTTCATCAGGAAGGTATTTGCGTTCCAGTCTGAGCGTACGATGTTGCAGGTGTAAGGGTACCGGACGGTTGAGCAGGTCTTTACCACTTTCATCGAGTAACAAATAAGGTATGGCTTCACGTTCATCCAGTTGCGTTAACCAATGGCGTAACGCTTTTATGTCACCGCCTTGTGCAAGAGCGCGCGCCTGTCTGATATATTCAATAGTATTGTTTCGTGGCTGGAGATTGCTCGTTTCACTACGCACCTTCTCAAGGTAGTGAGATGTCGCCCACAGGGTCAGACTTGCAAACAAAATCAAGGCCAGCCAAAACGAGACAAATATTTTCCAGAATAGACTTTTCACATTATGGCCTTATATATTGGTATCCGACTCCGCGAATGGTTTTGATACGTTCTTCACCATCATCTAGTGGCCCAAGTTTTTTACGCAGATTGCTGACATGCATATCCAGGCTGCGTTCATATAGGTTAAGTTCACGCCCTAGCGCACGCTCTGACAGGTCTTTTTTTGAGACAACATGGCCCGCATCCTCCAGCAACACTTCCAGCACGCGATATTCAGTACTAGTCAGTGTGAGTGATTGCTTATTACGTAGCACACGACGTGCACCTCTCTGAAGTTCTATGTCACCTATATTCAGTATATCCGCAGTCGATGGGGCTGTTGCGGTGACAGCTTCGCTACGTCTCAGGATGGCACGCATGTGGGCCACTAGAACACGAGGATTGCAGGGTTTGGCCAGATAATCGTCTGCGCCGATTTCCAATCCAACGATGCTGTCTACATCTTCGCCCCTGGCGGTCAACATCAGTACCGGCACCTGTGAATGAGTGCGTAACTGGCGCAGTACATCAAAGCCATTGAGCTCCGGCATCATTACATCAAGAATAATCAGCTCGTAGTCATCATTGATCGCCTTTTCCAGTGCTGTTTTTCCATCATGAGCGGCATCCACCTTGAACCCTTCATGGCCTAGATATTCGACTAGCATGTCAGCCAGTTCCACGTCGTCGTCTGCAAGCAGTATCCGGTTCATTAAAGCAGGTTATCCTTTGGTGGCAGTCGCCTTTTACTATGCCACAAGCATTAAACAATAAAAGTTCCATAGCGCTGTCTTTACGAATTTTTACAAAACCTTACATCCCGACAACACACATTGACGTTGTGCCGTCGTAAGCTGTATCCACCATTTAAACAGACTAGTACAAGGTCTACAGCATAGAGGAAATCGTTATGAATAAAATCACTACGACATTACTGATAAGCAGCTTGGCTCTGGGTGGTTTCACCATTGCGAATGCCGATGATGATTATTACGAGAAACGCGGACACTCATACGAAAAACATGAACGCTCAGGTAAACACTGCGACAAGCATGGGAAGCGTTCTGATTCCCGTATTGATCGCATGATTGAACGCCTGGACCTTAATGATGAGCAGACAAAACAAGTGCGGCTCATCCGTGATAACTATCGTCCGAAAATGGATACCCTTAGTAACAAGATGAAGGACAACCGCAAACAACTGCGTGAATTAATGCGAGCAGACACCATTGATCAAAACCAAGTGAAACAACTTGCGCAGGTAATAGGCGATATGAAGACCGATAAAATCATCTTACGCAGTGAAATGCGCGCTGAATTTAACCAGGTGCTAACCAAGGAACAACGTGAAAAAATGGAAAACGGGAAAGGACGCCGTGGGCATGACGATGGGCACAGAAGTCACGATCATATTTAATTTCTGCTAAGGAAAGCGGCCGGTTATCCGGCCGTTTTCTAGTCAGTATGGCCATTACAAATTGACAAGCGATGTATAGGGCGTGATTTGTGCTGGGGTATGACAGACCTTGTGGTTACAAGCATCCGCTTACAACTATCGTGTAGTTGCCGCTAGGTTGAGCAGTTAGGCTAAAAATTCCTGAAAGTCTGCTTAGGACCGGGATCAGTTGTAACTACATTTATGCATTAACAGCTGCTATCAGTATACAGCGGTCTTTTTCCTAATTGGCTTTATCCAGGCAAACTGGCTTTTCATATTGCAAACATGCCTTACGTGTACATGCAGCAACAGCTGATGCTGAACTGCGCCGGCAGTTGTTGCAGCCATCAAAAAAAGCCATGCATGAATCCGGGATGATCGTTTTCCAACTGTTTTGATCATATACGACTTCCTGCTGTACTGACTGGGCACAACCAGTTGCCAGGATCAGAACTGACAGAATAGCCAGGAGTTGTTTAATAAATGATCTTTTCATAAATGATCCGTACCGCATCTTGCAAGGGTGCATGCCAAAATTCAATATAACAGAGCCGTTCATCTAATATTCCTGGCTTGATTTTTATCTCGGTATCGACGGGTTCTAAGAAACTTCCTGCATGACGTTTTGACGTGCACACATCAAGCAATCGCTGATCCAGCCGGGTAGGGTGATCCACTGGCCTGTGCCCTGAGTGAATATTCCAATGAAGTCAGTAGCCATACAGGCTAGAGACCTATCGAGAGCAGAAAATCGGCACTCATAGTGTCACATTGTACATATATTGCGCATTGCACGATTGGAAAAACCGGTCTATAAAAGGTCACATAACAATAAATAATGTTGCTTCGTGGCAAACGAACTGACGGAAGTATGGCAACCGAAAGACTATTTACAGAAAGTGATATTCAGCAGCTACTGGATAACAACGCAGCACCTCCGTTTGGGCGGAGAAATGCTGCGTTAGTTATGGGGGCGGTGTATTGGGGGTTAACGCCTTACGAGATGTCTATGCTGTCAGTAAAAGATGTGCTGGCTGAAGATGGTGAATTGCTGCGGATCTGGGTACTACCGGGCCACGTAGCTTTCAATGGCATACCAAGAGAGTGTCACACAGAAGATCATGTATTACCGTTCTTCGAAGAGTATGTTGGATGGCGGCTTACCAAGGGAGTAGG
>JASJGJ010000006.1:0-60794 GCA_033791605.1 Porticoccus sp. | reverse complement strand
ATTGGGAATAACAGACCGTTTTTTCGTGCCGCTGTAAAATACGCCAATTTCAGACACTGTAACCGGAAATGCACTGAGATTGACGATATCAATACTGAGCTGAATATTCTGCGGCGCATTACCAACAGGAATCGCGTGCCTCGGCAAAACCTTGAGCTTCACACGCTCCTTAGATAGGCCCACGTAGGTATTAATAACACCGAGGACAGCACCTAGGACTGCAACGGAAAATGTTATCGTCTCGAATATAGTCATAGAAATTTAACGCCTAAAACACCGGCGCAGCTGTGCTGCGTCGGAGTGCTTTGACTTGTTATGAGCTTCATAAACCATCATATTGGGTATCAACTTCGTAACTCTTTACCTGCTTGTTTTTATCCAGACGTATAACTACAGAAACCACTGCATCGTAAAAAACTATATCGCTTTTTACTCCTTTATCCATAGCATAGAAGGTGCTGCTGCCATCGGAGTAACTGTACGAAAGACCGGACTTTGAGAGAAATTCTTCAACGTTTTCCTTGCTAGTTCCTTTTGGAGTATTTGTAGCAATTTCATTTTCCCAATAACTTTTCTTCATCTCAACATTCCCCGCACATGCTATTACTAGCAGTCCAGCAAGAATGATTAGGGCCACTTTCATATTTCAATACTCATAACTGCTAATTAATAAGCCCGAAGGCATTATAACTAGAAGGCACTGTATCAAAGTCACGTTGATACTAAAAGGTAGAGGTTTTGGTTTTGAAATCAAATAATTAGACAAGGTATCAAGGAAAGATGTTACTGACAAAACAAGACCTCCATGTCATGTTTTTATTCAATCATTAGGCAATTGATCATAATCGACCAACTATAAAAATCAATCACTTAGCGTTTTATTTTCCTTGATACAGAGCCTGAGGACTGGTGATTTTTGGTAGCGTACAACCGTGGTTTCTGTACTCAAACGCCTCCCAAGGCTCGATATAAATTGATAGTCCCTTGGGCAAAATCAATTCTGGATGCCGTTAATTCACGTTCGGAGTCCAACAGGGTTCGTTCGGCCTCGAGCACATCCAAAAAGGATTCCACACCGGCGTTGTAGCGTAATTTCACTAACTCTACGGCTTCAAGGCTGGCCGCAACAGATTCCTGTAACACAAGATTCCGATCCCGCTCTTGGGCATGGCGCATCAAGGCGCTATTCACTTCCTCAAGTGCCAGTAAAACTGTACCGTCAAAACGTGCCAGTTGCGCTTCGGTCTCAGCTTCAGTTTGGGCAATGCGGGCACGAATAGCGCCACGATTAAACAGATTCCAAACGATACCGGGGCCAATCGCATAATTCATGGAACTGTGGTCATTAAGCTTCGAGGTGTTATCGGCCGCCACACCAACACTGGCGATAAAATTTACCGTTGGATAAAGATCTGCAGTCTCTACCCCGATTTGTGCCGTTAAACTGGCCAGAGCACGCTCTGCTTCACGAATATCAGGACGTCGACGAATCAACGAAAGGGCATCTCCCACAGCAATAAACTGGGGCATGACAGGCAATGAGTCACCTTGCTGTAAAATACCATCCAAGGGACCGGGAACACGACCCGTTAATCGAGCCAACCGGTTCAGCGCAGTATTCTGATCACTGACAATAACGGGCAACAGCGCTTGGGTGGCCGTCAATTGTGCACGAGCACGCGCCGAATCCAGCTGTGATGCTATCCCTTCTCTTACAAGAGTGATCGTCAGGTCTAGGGTTTCTCGCTGGTTACCGATATTACGTTCAACGACTCTGCGACGCTCTTGAGCACCCCGCAGGTCAAAATAAGCAGAAGCCACGTCGGCAATGACAATACGCTTCACATCGTCACTCAATGCCTGGCTGCGTTCTATATTAGTACGAGCCACTTCTACACTGCGCCGGACACGACCAAAAACATCCAACTCCCAAGCTAAACCAAGCGAAGCAGAACTAATGGTTTCAGTTTCAGTTTGTTGACCGGAGACTGCGGAGGAGCGGGTACGCTCAGCTCCAGCACTAAGATCAACAGAGGGCTGAAATTGAATTTCCTGCTGACGCAGTAAAGCGCGTGCGGCGGTCAGGTTAGCCAGTGCAACACGAAGGTCCGTATTTGCCTGCAACGACTGTTCGATCAGCCCCGTCAGCACGGGATCCTTTAACTGTAACCACCAAGCATCAACAGGCTGCTCACTAGGGTATAACAGCTGAGCCGCTGGCTTTTGCAAACGAGTTGAGGCAAAAGGCTGCTGAGATTCAAGATTATCAGGTTCAAGTGGGCGGCTATAATCTGGCCCCACGGCAGAGCACCCCGCCAATAACAGAATTGAACTCAGCGCGGCGCCTTTCATGCCAAACTTTCCGCTCATACCAAACTGTCCCCTCATATTGAATTTTCCTTTGGAGCATCTTGAGACGCTGATTTACGCAAGCCTGCAAGCCAACGACAGACCACATAAAAAACGGGTGTAAACAAAAGACTAAATAGCGTTACACCGACCATACCGGAAAAGACTGCAGTACCTAATGCTTGACGCATCTCGGCACCTGCACCGGAAGCTATAACCAATGGCAAAACACCGAGAATAAAAGCCAATGATGTCATCAGAATTGGTCGTAATCTTTGACGCGCTGCCTGAACAACAGCATCAAACCGATCAAGTCCGCTCTCTTCCGCCTGTCGAGCAAATTCGACAATCAAAATGGCATTCTTCGAAGCCAACGCAATCAGAACAATAAACCCGACCTGAGCCAGAATATTATTATCAAGCCCTCTTAGGGCGATACCCGACACAGATGCCAGCAAACACATGGGTACAATCAGGATAACTGATAATGGCAATAACCAACTTTCATAGAGTGCTGCCAATAGCAGGAATACAAACAATACGGCGAGACCGAAATTAACCAGAACTGAGCCGCTTGCCAATTTTTCCTGCAGCGCCATTTCCGTCCACTCGTAACCTACCCCTTCGGGCAAGTTATTCTCGAGTAAGGTCTCCATACGCTGCATGGCATCGCCACTAGAGAATCCTGGTGCAGCACTTCCGGAAATATCCACTGCACTGTAGTTATTGTAACGAGACAGCCGAACTGGGCCAGTACGGTCCTCCAATGTCAACAACGACCCCAGCGGCACCATATCCCCGTCGACAGAACGAACACGAAGATTATTAATATCGGCAGATTCATCACGGTAGGCACCATCTGCCTGTGCGATCACCCGATAGGTACGACCAAGAAAATTGAAATCGTTGACGTAGCGTGACCCAAGATAAATCTCCAGAGTATCGACTACATTCTGCACCGGCACATTCAGCATCTCGGCCCGGGCCTCATCAATATTGGCGAAAATGCGCGGTGTGCTTGTGTTAAAAAAGGTATAGACCCTTGTTAGCTCTTCCTGTTGATTCGCCAGAGTAATAATGTTCTGCACCACCTTCTCCAAATTGATGATGCCCATCCCCGATCGATCCTCAAGGTAAAGTTTCCAACCACCAGTATTACCCATCCCGCGAACTGCAGGTGGCATAATGACAATAGTCATCGCCTCTTGAATACTTCCCAATGCCTGTTGTGCCTGATCACGAATTTTACTGGAGTGAAGCCCTTTCTTTGCTCGTTCATCAAAAGGATCTAACGGCGTAAAAATAACTGCGGCATTGGATGCATTGGTAAAGGTTGCACCATCCAGCCCAACGAATTGAACCGTATGGGCAACACCCTCGATGCCACGCAGAATATCAGAAGCCTCGCGAACCACTGCATCAGTGCGTTCTAGGGATGCACCGGGTGGCAACTGAATGACATTAATCAAATAACCCTGATCCTGTTCGGGAATAAACCCGTTAGGTATCTGATTGAATTGCCAACCAGTAAAAATAATCAAGCCTAGGTAAACCAGTAACATCATCACCAACATACGCACAGCACGCCGGGTCAGAGAACCATAGGCGTTAGACAGCTTGTCAAAACCGGCGTTAAAAATATGCCCCGGCCAAGCCAAAGTACGCTTCCAGCCGTGTAGCTGTTCATAAGGCACATGGGGCTTAAGCAACAAGGCACCTAAGGCCGGTGATAGGGTCAGAGATACCAGTAACGAAATGATCGTTGCGGTAGCAATGGTCAGAGCAAACTGACCAAAAAAGGCACCGGATACGCCACTGATAAATGCGGTCGGAATAAAAACTGCCACCAGCACCAGTGACATAGCCAACAATGCTCCACCCACTTCAGACATGGTTTTATGTGCGGCTTCGCGGGGAGCAACACCCTTAGAAATATAGCGCTCAATATTCTCCACCACCACAATAGCGTCATCGACCACAATGCCAATGGACAACACCAAACCGAACAATGTCAGGTTATTAAGCGAAGCCCCCAAAGCAGACATCACCGCAAACGTGCCGACCAACGAAACAGGAATAGCAACCACAGGAATAATGGCCGCACGCCAATTCTGCAGAAATATCATAATCACCAGCACGACGAGCAAGACGGCTTCAAAAATAGTCTTATAAATTTCTTCAATAGATTTTTTAATGAACTGTGTAGGATCGTAAATAATGCGGTATTCAATGCCCTGTGGCATCGTTTTGGCAATATCGTCCATCTCCGCCCGCAAAGCAGTTGCGGTGTCTAGCGCGTTACTACCGGGTCGCTGGAAAATAACAATAGGCAGAGCTTGGGAGTCATCCAGATAACCGTTCGTACTGTAATCTCGTGCCGCCAGTTCAACCCTAGCGACTTCTTTAAGACGAACAACTCGACCATCTTCACCCCGTTTGACAATTACTTGCTCAAATTCATCAGGGTTGAGTAAGCGACCTCGGGTTTGGACACTGTACTCAAAACCGCCCTTGCTCTTGATGGGCTGTTGGTTGATAACCCCAGCGGCAATCTGCACATTGTTTTGACGTAAAGCTTCGATAACATCGTTGGCGGTCAGGCCGAGAGTATAGGCCCGCTCCGGATCAATCCAAACTCGCATGGCGTAAGCACGTTCAGCAACCAAACGCGCCTCACCAACACCAGGAATACGTGCCAACCGATCAATCACTTGGGTTCTGGCATAGTTAGACACATAGAGGCCGTCGCGACTGTCATCAGGTGACAGTATATGAATCACCATCATCAGATCCGGCGAATTCTTGCGGACATTAACCCCCTGACGTTGTACCTCTTCCGGCAAAAATGGCTCAGCCAATGCCACCCGGTTCTGCACCAAAACCTGAGCAGTATCAATGTCGGTTCCCTGCTTAAAAGTAACTGTCAACCGGGTACTGCCATCCGCCGTATTTTCTGACTTCATGTACAGCATGTTTTCCACGCCGTTGATTTGCTCTTCAAGGGGCGTGGCAACAGTTTGCGCCGCAATTTCAGCCGTCGCTCCTGGGTAACTTGCGCTCACACCAATACTGGGAGGAGCAATTTCAGGATACTGGGAAACGGGTAAATTTAGGTAGGCAATAGCACCGAGCATGACAATCAGAATTGACACAACACCCGAGAAAATTGGCCGCTCAATGAAGAAATGGGACAACTTCATAAACGAACCTCAGTGCCTTCAACTACCTGTGGCGCTACTTTGACACCGGGACGAATCCTCAAAAGACCCTCGGTAATGATCCGATCCTCAACGTCTATGCCGCTACGAATTATCCGTAAACCTTGGTACAACGCGCCTAGTTCAACTTTTCTCGGCTGCACTATGTTTTCCTTGTCGACCGCCATCACAATCTTCTCAGCCATATCACTCATCACTGCAGAATCTGGGATCAACAACACCAGCCCTGGAGTCCTTGCTGGCAATCTCACTCGACCAAAGCTGCCTGGAAGTAATAGACCTTCGGCATTGCTGTCAAATAATGCACGTAAGCGAATAGTACCGGTGCGTTCATCAAAGTGCGTATCGACAAAATCAACCCGTCCTTCATGCTGATATTCCTGCTCATCAAGCAGTCGCACCTGAACAGTCGAGGCCTGATCAACCAATCTGTCATCACCAAGAGAATTCCGCTGACGCTTGTACTTCAAGTAGTTACTTTCAGACAGGTCAAAAACGAAATAGACCGGTTGTTGCGCCACGATACTGGTTAACACCTGTTCGCCACCGGCTACAATCAGATTACCGATATCAACTTTTTTGTTGGAAATTTGACCGCCTATCGGTGCGCTAATACGCGAATATTCAAGATCCAGCTCTGCTATCACTAATGCTGACCGAGCAGCTTCCACGTCCGCCTTTCGGGCCTCCATGGTTGCGCTACGCACGTCCAATTCCTCTTGAGACATCGCTTTCTGCGCGACCAAACGTTTAGCCCGACGAAATTCCTGTTCGGCTAAGATCAGATTAGTGGCAGCACGGGCCTGTTCAGCCTTAGCCGCAGAAATGGCCGCGACAAATGGTCGAGGGTCTAGGCTAAACAGCAGCGCCCCTTTTTCAACCCATTCACCATCGGTAAAGTGTATATCCTGTAGATAGCCCGCAACCCTTGCCCGGATATCTACTCGCTCAAAGGCTACAAATCGTCCGGTATATTCATCCCACTCAGTGACCTCTTTCTGCTCGGGATAAACGACAGTCACCGGCACAGCAGGTGGAGCTTCCGCTGCTAGTATCGCAGGGGATATGAGTAGACCCAGCACCATCAACAGTGAGGTGTTGATTAACTGCCTATAACCCATCGGCAATATCTGGGGGATTCTATTTTGCATAGTCTGATTTCTCTGATCGATATATTTTTGGCTCCCGATGTAGAAACATTGGGAGATTACTGTGGACAACAAACAAACTTGCTTTCCAGAAAGATAAAAGGCAATATAACGTTCAATTATCTTTCTTGCAAGCTATCTATTTTTGATGAATCATGACTAACCAAAAACTCAACGTTGAAGATCTTATCGATTGCTGCCGTAAAAACTGGCCGCGAGAATATCAGGATGCGGGTGCCACCACAGTCAGGCTAATCCGTGCCAGTGATGTCATGTTGGCCACCGGCCGCAAGGTCATGGAGCAGTATGGCCTGACCCCTGCCGAGTTTGACACCTTAGCCACACTCCGGAAAATGGGAATCACCAGCAAACTCACTCCATCCGACCTATGTCGGGCCAACCTGTTGTCTTCAGGAGGGCTGACCAAAATACTCCACCACCTCGAACAGCGCGGTCTAATTTCCCGTCACCCCCACAAAACCGACAAACGCAGCAGTTACATCGGCCTAACCAAGCAGGGCTGCGACCTGATTGATAAGAGTATGGGACTTGTATTACAAGATCATGAAGAAAAATTAGCCGCTGTTTATACCCTTGATGAAAGAGAAGAGTTGAACCGTTTGCTGAAAAAATTTCATCTAGCCCACGCGTACTGCCCTACTGATTAGGAAAATATAGCTACATTTCCTGCGGCACAGGAAATAAGGAAGCGTGGCGTTATTTCTCAGCAACAAACAAAGTATTAAAAAATAGCCTGCCGAACCATATCTTTCGATTCAATATTGTCACAGCGCAACACCTCCGTTACCAGCCTTGCTCCACGATTAACTTCTTTTAAGTACTGAATTTAATTTCAAAAAAAATCCCGCAACACGGGATTTTCTCATTTATTCTATGACCAAACACTAACGATTTAATCGGTTCTCTATCAATTGATCAACAACAGAAGGATCGGCCAGTGTGGAGATGTCACCCAGATTATCCAGTTCATTGGCAGCAATTTTACGCAGAATACGACGCATAATTTTACCTGAACGAGTTTTGGGCAATCCTGGCGCCCATTGAATCAGGTCAGGTTTTGCAATATGTCCAATTTCTGTGGCACAAAGACCAATCAATTCTTTACACAGCTCATTAGATGGCTCCAGATCCTCCATTAATGTTACGTAAGCATATATACCTTGCCCCTTAATATCATGGGGGTAACCCACGACGGCTGCTTCAGCTACGCACGGATGAAGCACTAAAGCACTTTCTACTTCGGCAGTACCCATACGGTGGCCAGATACATTTAACACATCGTCCACCCGACCTGTAATCCAGTAATGCCCTTCTTCATCTCGACGGGCACCGTCACCGGTAAAATAGTATCCAGGAAAAGGAGAAAAATACGTTTCTTTAAAACGATTCATATCACCATAAATACCTCGAATCTGAGCAGGCCATGAGGACTTAATGGCCAAATTCCCTTCTCCCGATCCTTCTATCAGATTGCCATCACCATCCAACAATACCGGCTCAACACCAAAGAATGGTGCAGTAGCACAACCCGGTTTCATATCATGAGCACCGGGCATAGGGCTCAACATGTGAGCCCCGGTTTCTGTCTGCCACCACGTATCCACAATAGGGCAAGTTGAATTCCCCACAACGTTGTAATACCACTCCCAAGCTTCAGGGTTAATGGGTTCTCCCACCGAACCCAATAAGCGTAATGAGCTACGATCGGTTTTTGTGACGAAATCATCTCCTGCACCCATCAAGGCACGAATTGCCGTGGGTGCCGTATAAAAAATATTCACTTGGTGTTTATCAACCACCTTCCAAAAACGTGAAGCGTCGGGATAGGTTGGCACACCTTCGAACATTAACGTAATCGCACCATTGCACAGAGGACCATAAACAATGTAACTATGACCTGTGACCCAACCTACATCTGCAGTACACCAGTAGACATCGCCTTCCTTATAATCAAACACATACTTGTGAGTCATTGCTGCCTGTAATAAATAGCCGGCTGTGGTGTGCAGGACTCCCTTTGGCATACCTGTAGACCCAGAAGTGTAAAGAATAAATAGTGGGTCTTCTGCATCCATTACCTCTGGCTCGCAATGATCAGATGCTTCCGCTATCACATCACGGTACCAATAATCACGGCCTTCCAGCCAATTAATTTTCCCACCCGTATGCTTCACCACCAAACAGGTATGAACGTTTGGGCAATGCTTTAGAGCCTCATCAGAATTGGCTTTTAATGGAATGGACTTACCACCTCTTAACCCATTGTCAGCGGTAATCACCACCTGACAATCAGCATCAAGAATCCGGTCTTTTAGCGCCTCAGGAGAAAATCCTCCAAAGACAACTGAGTGAATGGCGCCAATTCGAGCGCAGGCTAACATGGCATACACAGCCTCTGGGATCATTGGCATATAGATACAGACTCTATCCCCTTTTGTAACGCCTCGCGCCTTCAGAACGTTCGAGAGTTTGTTAACCTGCTGGCTTAATTGGTTGTATGTGATATGACGACTAGACGCTGGATCGTCACCTTCCCAAATAATCGCTGTTTGGTCGCCACGAGTATCGAGATGACGATCGATACAATTAACCGTGACATTGAGTTTCCCATCAGCAAACCAACGGGCTTCTCCTGTGAGGAAATCAAAATGACTGACCTGACTCCAAGGTTGGCTCCAGTCCAAGAATTGCTCTGCCTGTTCGGACCAAAAGCCATCAGAGTCCTCGATGGAACGGCGATACATCTGCTGATACGTATCAGCATTAATATGCGCCTCTTTTGCAAAATTTTTGTGGGCTGGATGTACATGAACCTCAGACATAGAAGTCTCCCTTATTTATACATTATTTATAAACCATAGATTACTTGAGATAAGAGCCAGTATCCATTCGGCCTTTGCATAATATTCACCCTACTGGTGAATCACGAGTTATCGATAAGGGAAGATTTTCCCTACAAAAAGGGGAGTGAACAAAACGACAAGACATTGTCGCTTGGTTTTTCTAGTACCACGAGATCGACAATGGAAGAAAGTAAACTTGAAAAGTATCAATGAGGGGCATCCTGCCCCGTAGCTTCATATCAGCAGCGGTGTTGTGCTGACGACCACATCCAGACTATTTGTATCTAAGCAGCGACACCATAGTAAGGTTGGTACCCCGGAGAAAAATAATGGTCTTTTTCTGCAACAACATTAGAAAAGTTATCAGGTCTAAGTTGCGCTACAGAAAGAACATGTTCAAGCTGAGAAAAAGCTCCGGAAGGAGCGCATTCTATTTCACCACATATCTGAAATGGGATATTCAACATGGAATGACACAACCGGTAAAATCGTGCGTTTTTCACAGAACTCACCATCAAAGCATAGTCATACCCTAATGATCGGGAAGCACTAACTAGCTGATCACAAAATTCGGGCTGACTACGACTATCCCTGAACTCGTGAGAGACGGCAAGACGCTCCCAAGCACAACATGTCCCTGGCACCATATCCAACTTCAACATCAAATCACACAATGACATATTAGAAAGAAGTGCTTCAACATTATCCGTAATGCGTGCACCTCCCAGGCAATAATCTTTATTTTTAGCCACAAAAATATTTCCGTCACGGTCCTCAGGTTCTTCAGAGCCATCGAATGAGGGTAGCTTCAACTCTTGTTGATAGCAGCGTTCACGTACTTGGTAATACTCATTGAGCAATCTTGAATCTTTAGTAATTTCATAACTAATTTGCATACAAGCCCCAGAATTTTTTACTTCCTATTGCGAATAACATCAATCAGAGCCCCGTCGTGGTGCTCACAGGCATTGATCTATCTGCCTTCTATCTGCTGCATTACAAAATACATGCCAATAAAAAAATATCTTTAAATATCAAGGGGATTTTGCAAAAATTTTGAAACGCACTGTTTCACAAGGGCTGGGTAACGAAGAATTCGTCTGCATAATGCGACAAACATTGAGGTAGACTTTAAATATATTTATAAATCAGTCAGTTAAACTGTCTCTAAAAAGCGACAAGCCAATCGACCCGATATCCACCATATAGACCAAATTTCAAATATCGGGACAAAACAAAGGACTTTATTCCAACGCCTCTTTAAATAAAGCAGGTTGAATGTGGTGGCGTTTTAGTAATTTATAAAAATCTGTTCGATTCCTCTGGGCCAACTTTGCAGCCTCAGTGACGGAGCCGTTGGTTATACGTAGTAGTTTAATCAAGTAGTCGTGCTCAAATTGTTGTCGTGCCTGATTGAGGCTAAGAGACGTATCTTCATCAAACGATAATGCCTTTCGTACCAAGTCATCAGAGATAACCTGAGACGTGGATAACGCCACAGTTTGCTGCACCACGTTTTCAAGTTGCCTGACATTGCCAGGCCACGGTGCTTTAACCATTAGTTCCATGGCTGCTGGAGAGAAACTCGATATCCTTTGTGCATCAGCACCTGCTTTTTTCAAAAAGTAATGGACCAACAAGGGAATGTCTTCAGGTCGCTCGGTTAAATTCGGTAGATGTAAATTCACCACATTCAGCCGGTAAAATAAATCTTCCCGGAATTGCCCTTCTGCCATCGCTTGCTCAAGATTTGCATTGGTGGCAGAAACAACCCGTACATTAACCGGTATATGCTGCGTACTACCAATGGGACGAATTTGTCGCTCCTGTAACGCACGCAACAACTTAACCTGAAGGCTCACAGGCATATCGGCAATTTCATCCAAGAGCAACGTACCGCCCTCCGCTGCCAAAAATAAACCCTTATGGTCTTTAATGGCTCCGGTAAAAGCACCCTTTACGTGCCCAAACAACTCTGATTCTAACAACTGCTCTGGCAGAGCGCCGCAATTAATCGGAACAAAGGGGCCGTCCTGATATTGCCCTGCTTGATGAATTGCCTTCGCAAGCAACTCCTTACCTGTGCCACTTTCCCCCGTAATTAAAACATTCACAGACAGACTGCTAATTTGTCTTACCTGGTTTAACAATCTTTCCATCACGGCACTACGGCTAATGATATGTGTGCGCCAAGGCTCTGTTTTATCGCTTTGCTGGGCACCGCTTTGGGATATCGCTGCTTTAATCGCTTCAAGCAACTTTATTTTATCGACAGGTTTGGTGAGAAACTCAAAAACGCCTTGCTGTGCAGCAGCCACAGCCTCAGGGATAGTCCCTTGGGCAGAGATAATAATGACAGGAAGACCAGGAAAGAAATGGCGGATTTGACCAAACAACTCTATACCATCCATTCCGCCCATGCGCAGGTCTGTGACAACCAGATCAACATTATGGTTACGCAACGCAGGTATTGCTTCTTCACCTGAACTGGCCGTATGTATGATATAGCCTTCCGCCTCAAGGCGAATCGAAAGCAACCTCAATAGACCCGGATCATCGTCAACAAGCAGTAGACTATGTTTCATTACAAACAGTCTCCGCCCATCTAATCATCGCCAATGACCTGTTGTTTTCGGTGACTAATGACAGCTTCCAGATCAGTTAATGCTTCTATTTTTTGTTCTAATAATTCCCGATCCAAAACACTTTCAGCCAGTTCCTTTTGTAAATGACGGTGCCGCTCATGCCAATTGATAAGTGACTGATTATGGTTCAACAAGATACCTGCTAACTCACGAAGACCAGGCTCTAAATGAGCATCATTTGCCAACTGCCGAAAGGCATCTCGCGCCTGAATCCAACCATCAAAACGATCAAGCTGTTGGTTAAGTGCGCCGTAATAAAACAGCTCACTACCCCCATCTGGCCGCTCAAGCCCCTGCAAGGTAACAACCACTTGCTCAACAGACATGGTCCCGACTTGTTTGCTCATCACCAACCAATGATTAAGGCTTTGTAGCTCTGTCACCATCAGTGGGGGGCGCTCATTAACACCATTCGACAATAAAAACGGAGAACAGCCGGAGATAACCATATAAATCGATGAGATAAAAATAACTATTAATGTTCTAAGGAGGGACATATCAATCTAAAACATACTGCTAATGACAAATGTTTTTCCAGCGCGAGACTGCCGCCCTGGGCCTGCATACATTCTTGAGCAACACTTAACCCCAAGCCTGACCCTTTAATCGGTCCATGCCTGACAGAGCTTCCCTGATAAAAAGGTTCAAATAAATGTGCCTCCTCGTGCTCTTGGATGGCCATACCAGAATTGGCAATATCAATAATCAGCTTACCTTTCTCCTCTCGAGCTTCTAACACGATAGAGCCATTTTCCGGGGTGTAATTCACCGCATTGGATATGACATTATCAAGGGCTATTTTAAGCTTGTTACGATCGGCAAACCATTCTGTAACAGACCAATGATGAGACACATTCAAAACTTTACTCTCAACACTGATGTGGTAGTTCCTCAACAGCGATGCGACCAGAACGTCTAACTCAATAGCCTCTGGGAATATCCCTTGATGAGGGAGTTGATTGTAATCCAGTAAATTCTCTATCAGTCGCTGCAACTCTATGCTGTTGTGCTGGACAATGGAAACGATTTCCCCCTGCCTGTCCGATAACGGCCCTGGAACCTCATCTGCCAACAAGTCTGCACCTTCCCGCAAATTTGCCAAAGGTGTTTTAAGTTCATGAGAAACATGCCGAAGAAATTTTTGTTTCTGCTGATCAATATCATCCAGACGCCCTCGCAACCATTCCAACTCATGTCCTAACAGTTTTACTTCCTGTGGTCCGGAAATTTTAATGGCACGTGATAAATCGCCCTCTCCAAGTAATTTTATCTCGTTGGCAATCATCTTAATCGGCCGATTAATCCAATAACTAAAAAATAGCATTAACATTAATGTGGCAAGCGCCATGACGAAGACCATGACCAATAGCGAATCTTTGACCTTGTCCGCATCTGTTGCCTGATCGGTAATTCGCCTATCAACCTCGGCGCGAAGTTCGTTGCCAAATTCTGCTCTCGCTTGAGTAATGGCCTCAAACTGCTGGATCAGCTGATCCATTGCCCCAGGATCTACAGCCTCAGGATTCAGGTCAGAAATTTTATTATGCAACCGAGAAACAACTTCATCTAAATTATTATATATAACACCTAGTTCTTTGATATTTATAGAAACAGATTCTTTTTCATTGTTAAACAATGCCAGTAAATCTAAATTCCTCAATGCTAAATATTGTCGCGCTCTCCGCTCCAGATCCAACAAGTCTCGCTGTAATTCTTGGCCATGACGGTTTAAAGCAATCACCTGTGTCGTCACAACACGACTACCTTCAGATAATGTTCCCAGTGTTTGAACTGTATATAAAATAGCTAGACACAGTGGCGCAACGACGACCAAAAAACCGACAATCACAAGTTGTAAAACGGACCTAGGCTGTAAAAAAGACATAGATGAAGTGATTCAACTGCTCACAAATTGAGCACTAACGAGCGAGGGCGCAGAATAAGATTCTTGTCGCCAAAAGTCTACCGGTACGGCACTATCAATAAAAGAAAGTGTAAGGACAGACAAAAAGAGAGCAAGATAAAAGGCATCTTCAGGTAGTCACATGCTTTCACTCTGACTCAGGTAACATTTATAAAGCGCCAAGAAAGACTGAAAGTATTCATCAATCCCTAAAGTTTTCAAACTGAAATGGCTGGCCCAACTCAGCACCGCGAACCAAGGCCATGACAGCCTGAAGATCGTCTCGTTTTTTACCGGTAATTCGAATTTTGTCACCCTGTATGGCGGCCTGCACCTTCATCTTTGCATCTTTCACCAGCTTGACGATTTTTTTAGCCATGGGCTGATCGATTCCCTGTTTAAAACGCACTTGCAGAGAAAAAGTCTTACCGCTGTGCAACGCCTCTTTATCGACATCTATCACATAGGGGTCAACGTTTCGTTTGACCAGATTTCCTCGCAACATATCCAAGAGTTGCTGGCATTGAAAGTCTGCCTCTGTAGCCAGTGTTACCTCACCATCCTTGTATTCTGCACTGGCATTAACTCCTCGAAAATCAAAACGTGTCGCGAGTTCACGCTGGGTATTTTCAGTCGCATTACGCACTTCTTCTACATTGACTTCAGAAACAATATCAAATGACGGCATAGAAAAATCCTATAAATGACAGTAAGTTATGCTACTTGTACAGGTATTGTATTGGAAGCTCGCTCAACACGGTTATCCGCATTGAGATACACCAATTTTGGTTTGTGCTTAACCATTTCTTCTTCTGTATATTGTGCATAGGTGGCAATAATAACCCGATCGCCTACCTGACACTTCCTAGCAGCTGCCCCATTCATGGAAATAATTCCCGAGCCTGCCTCGCCTCGAATTATGTACGTGGTAAAACGCTCGCCGTTGTTAACATTATAAATATCAATTTGCTCGAACTCTCTTAAACCCGCAAGATCTAATAGTTCAGAATCAATCGCACAAGAACCATCGTACCAAAGCTCCGCGTGGCTCACTGTTCCCATATGCAGCTTGCCTTTAAGCAAAGTGCTCAACATATTCAACTCCTCTAATTCAAGGGAAACTTTTATTCCAAAGTAACGTTGTCAATCAATCGTGCGGAAGAAGTGTACATAGCACCCAACACAGTAATTCGTTCATCATCTACTGCAGCCATTTCCAGTGTTTTGCTGTTGCACACAGTGATGTAATCCGGCTTGAACCCTGCTGCTTCAATTTGCCGACTGGCTTCTTCTTCAAGAGCCATGAAGTCTCGTTTCCCTGACTTAACTTGTTCCGCCACCCAATTCAAACTCACGTGCAATTGGTTAGCCTTCGGACGCTCTACCGCTGTCAGATAACCATTACGTGAACTCATGGCCAAACCATCTGATTCTCGGTGTATCGCTGCTTCAATAATATCCACAGGCATACAAAGATCTTCGACCATACGACGAATGACCGCCAATTGCTGGTAATCCTTAACCCCAAAAACAGCCTCATCCGGCTGTACAATATTAAACAGTTTTGTAACAACGGTCGTCACACCTTCAAAATGCCCGGGCCGACTCGCACCACAAAGCAGGTCCGTCATTGAAGAACAGATAACACGTGTCTGGGAGTCTAGGCCGTTGGGGTACATTTCATTGTCATCGGGATGAAACAACATGTCACAACCCGCTTCTCGCAATTTACTACAGTCGGCATCCAAGGTACGGGGGTATTTATCCCAGTCCTCATTCAGGCCAAATTGGAGTCCGTTAACAAAAATAGAACAAACGACAATGTCACTTGTTTGCTGGGCCAATTTCACCAGCTCAATATGCGCCTGGTGAAGATTACCCATCGTGGGAACAAAACCAATGCGTTTACCTTGTAACCGCGCTTCAGCAAGTGATGCTCTAATACCTTGAATGGTGTGAAAAATTTGCATGTTCTATCCCGACAATTTATTCGTCAGCAAAGTAATCTCGAGCGAGATTCTCAAAACGGGTATATTTGCCAAGGAAGGCAAGATGGCAAGTACCAATAGGACCATTCCGCTGTTTGCCAATAATGATCTCAGCTGTCCCTTTATCTGTGCTTTCCTCGTTATAAACCTCATCACGATAGATAAACACAATAACGTCCGCATCCTGCTCAATCGCACCAGATTCACGAAGATCTGAATTGATGGGCCGTTTGTTAGGGCGACTTTCTAAATTACGACTAAGCTGGGACAGTGCTATGACTGGGCAGTTAAACTCTCGAGCAATGTTCTTTAACTCCCGAGAGATCTGGGTAATTTCATTGGTACGGTTTTCAGTGGGGACACTACCACTCATCAGCTGTAGATAATCCACCATAATCATGCCCGTCTCACCGTGTTCACGGGTCAACTGGCGCACCCTGTTACGGAGTTCCATCGGAGTAATACCAGGGGTATCATCAATATAGAGGGGGCGATCCTTAAGGCGTGAGGCTGCGCTCGACAGTCTAGGCCAATCATCTTCGGATAGGTTACCCGAGCGCATTTTGGTCTGATCAATTTTCCCTATCGATGACATCATCCGCATAATCAATTGGTTCGCAGGCATCTCCATACTAAAAACCAAAACAGGTTTTTCCTGATGCAATACCGCATGCTCCACCATGTTCATAGCAAAGGAAGTTTTCCCCATGGAGGGTCTTCCTGCCACGATGACCAAGTCTGATTGCTGCCAACCCGATGTCATGCTATCTAGTTCAGAAAAGCTAGTACTAAGCCCAGTAATATCAGCATCACTGTTGAAGAGCTCATCAATACGTCCAATGGCTTCTTTTATTAGCTCATTAACACCCTGAAACCCACCCTGCTTAGGACGATTTTCGATAATATCAGAGAGTTTTTGTTCTGCTTCCGCCAACAGCTTGCTGCTGTCCCAACCGAGGGGGTTGTAGCCTTTTTTAACTATATCGCTAGCAGCATTTATCAGCTGACGAATAATTGAACGCTCTAGAACAATCTGAGCATAGGCACCAATATTCGCGGAACTAGGCGTGTTATTGGCAAGCTCTACCAGATAAGCAGCACCACCCACCTGTTCCAGCTTATTGGTATTTTGTAGCGTTTCAGAGAGGGTAATGACATCCAACGGTTTGCTTTCTGCAGAAAGCGACCGCATGGTTTGAAAAATAAGTTGATGATCTTGAGAAAAAAAATCTGTTTCGGTCACTACCGAAGCAACGGTATCAAAGGAACCATTCGTCAGCATCAAACCACCAAGGACCGCTTGCTCGGCCTCAATAGAATGAGGTAGTTGCTGCTCCTCGCTGCCCCGACTTTCAACCATCACACTGCCACCTATAAAAAAACGGCTACTGTAAAAACGGCACTATCACGTAGTGTAAATTACAGTGAAGTGCCGTATTGTTACCGATCTTGACGTGGTAGGAAACAGTTGCGACTACTCAGCAACAACAGAGAGCTTAATCACCTGAGTTATTTCGGCATGCACCTGAATATCGATGTCAAATTCACCGATTTCACGTATTGCTCCCTCAGGTAGTTTCACTTCGATTTTTTCAATTTCAACACCAGCCGCTGTCACCATATCAGCTATATCTCGTGTACCGATGGAGCCAAACAACTTGCCTTCATCACCGGCATTTGCGGCAATAGTTATAAGCCCAAGAGCTTCAAGCTGTGTAGCGCGAGCTTGTGCTTCAGCCAGCAGTGCCGCTGCAGCTGCTTCCAGCTCAGAACGACGCGCTTCAAATGAAGCCATATTGTCTGCCGTAGCAAAAACTGCCTTACCATTAGGAATTAAGTAGTTGCGACCATAACCAGCTTTGACATTGATTTTGTCACCAATGTTGCCCAATTTACCGACTCTTTCTAGAAGAATAACGTCCATCTCGGATATCCTCTCTTATTAAACCTGTTTGCCCCGCTGATTTAGTACCCTAGGGGCGCTTTACCAATCGTGAGCGTATATTCAAAATACTGTCGAGAAATCCTAACCCAACCAGCACCAAACTCAGTGGACTCACAGTAAAGAGCACCACATAAAAAACAACCAACCAATGACGACCCAATTGGTAAAAAACCACACTGTAATGCACCAACGCTATGCCAGCTAACAATAAAGGCAACCCTAACAATCCTGCCCAACTTGCAAACTCTTGTGAGGCAAAATCACTGGCAAGCATGCCAGCTAAGAGGATAACGGCAGGGACCACACCAAAATGTAATTGGTGAAACTCTGCCTGAAACCCACCCGGGTTATAAAGTATTGCCTGCCACCACCGACCCAGCACTAAACAAATGACCGATGTTAGAGCAATCACATAACCGATGACCCCTAACAAAAAACTTCGACCCGGTATAAATGCATTCTCTTGTTGCTTTTGTACCTCTCGAAACAACTCAGCAACAACCAGTTCAAATGCATTTGTTTGTTCAGCAAACAAAAAATCTAACGCTACGGCGGCGATCCCACTGAAAGCTACAACAAAAATCAGCGTTCGGGACCACGAGGTGCTTAACCTCAGTAACTCTGAAGCAGCCATGACACCCAACACACCAATAATGGAGGAGAGTGTCACCATGGCATTGAAATCACTGATATAAAAAACAACCAGCAATGGCAACAATGCCCAAAGAGCTATCAGAGCTCCCTCTGACCACCCCTTGCTCAGAGTAACCAGAGATACTGCGGCTGGACTAATCAGCGGCAGCAAACTACCAAAGAATGCCACTAGGGCCGCCTGCATGCGCCCACGCATAATAAATTCAGCTAGGGCGCGCATCAAAAAACCCTTAGTTTAATTACTTGTGGCTGTCCGTGTAGGGCAGCAATGCCAGATAACGAGCACGCTTAATAGCCGTTGCCAGCTGACGCTGGTACTTAGCTTTAGTGCCAGTAATACGGCTAGGTACGATTTTTCCTGTTTCAGAAACGTACTGCTTCAGGGTATCCAGATCTTTATAATCAATCTCTGTGGCACCTTCCGCACTGAAACGACAAAACTTACGACGACGGTTAAAACGAGCCATGATTATTCTCCTTTTTCCGCTGTTTCATCGGTAGTTTCTTCTGCTACTACCGGCGCTTCGGTGACTGTTTCAGTTGTTGCAACTTCTTCAGCAGCTTCAACGGTTTCTGCCACAGCAGTCTCAGGCGCTGCCTCTCTGGCAGGACGCTCTTCTGTACGTTCGCGACGACCCGATCTTTCAGCTTGTTCAGCCTTCATGATAGGTGACTCAACAGTAACAGCTTCTTGACAGCTGAAAACTGCGCTACGAATGACGGCATCGTTATAGCGGAAGTTAGACGTCAACTCATCCAATACTTCCTGACCACATTCAATGTTCATCAGTACATAATGAGCTTTGTGAATTTTGTTGATAGGGTAAGCCAGATGACGGCGACCCCAATCTTCTAGACGGTGAACCTGTCCATTACCATTAGTGATAGTACTGGTGTAACGTTCAACCATGCCCTGAACCTGTTCGCTCTGGTCAGGGTGGACCATAAATACGATTTCGTAATGACGCATTGTACCTCCTTACGGGTTAGTAGCTGCTCGCCCCATGCGATGCAACAAGGAGTATCTTGACCCAACTGGACCAAGGGCGGGCATTCTACGGGGAGTACAGCTGTATTTCAAGCACAAACAATGGGTTTTAACGGTATAAGAGGCCAACAAAAACAGGATATAGTAGCCTCACTCGGTATATAGAAATTAAAAAGGACAATATTATGAAAAAACTTCCAACTCTGGCCCTGTTGTGCACTGCTGTTTTGGCCTTATCACTAACGGGTTGCACCAAGGTAGGAAGCGAAGCTTGGTGCGCAAAACTCAAAAACACCCCTAAAGGTGATTGGACTGCAAATGAAGTCTCTGACTACGCCAAACACTGCATTTTTAAATAATCAGATAATATAATTTCGGGTAGGTGCTGTTAATACCAAGCTTAGTCATACTGGGGCTTTGTCATTTGACCTACCTGTTTTTCTATCCTACTAACTCTTGCGCTGCCCCTTCACTTCTTTTCATTGATGCTTTCATTCCAACTGCTACCTGTCACTTCTCACTCTCATTTCTAGCTATAACTACAGCAGCCCAAACACCGGGGATATTTCCCTGCCACCGAGGCAAAATTGAGGTAATAATCACTTGCTCCAATGCCACCCAGAGGAAAAACAGCAACACACCTCTAAGCATCAACGTATCCCCCCATATAACCGCTATAAAATACGCTGGAGCAATACTAACGGCTGCAATTTTAGCGGCTAAGGTGTGGTAACTGGGAAGGCAACCAAATCTCGACTGACAAACCAGTAAAGGAACAATCCAGCTACTGAAAGCGGCAACCAGATAACTTAATTCACTCTCAAAAATCTCTGGCCAAAGCTGCATCAGTCCGAACAACATTACGGTATATGTGATCAAATCGGCCCAACTATCAAGCCGAACACCAAATTCAGTCACTTGATCAAAGCGGCGAGCTAGATAACCATCAACTCCATCCGTCAGCAATGAAAAGGCCAACACCCACAAAAAAACATCGGTCTGATTTTGTAATGCCAAGAAAGCAAGAACGGGGACTAGGGCAACTCTAATCGAGCTAACAACATTCGGTAAATTCAGAACAAAATTTTGTGTCGCTACCTGATTATTCTGAATAACCCTATCTTTTATCGCCTTCCCTTTTCGAATACTCATGCCTGTAGGCTCATCGCTCGCAATACCGTTATTTGCGTTGCCGAACAGCTTCAAACAAACAAACACCTGTGGCCACCGACACATTTAAGCTACTCACAACACCCGACATCGGCAGTTTGACTAACAGGTCACAGTTCTCACGTGTCAGTCGACGCAACCCCTTCTCTTCTGCACCCATCACAAGTGCCATTGGGCCCTTCAGATCGACATCATATACCAGCTGTTCTGCCTCACCTGCTGTACCTACGACCCACAACCCCTGCTCCTGAAGCTGCTTGAGCGTTCTCGATAAATTAGTCACAACAACAAGAGGTACAGTTTCTGCGGCTCCACAGGCCACCTTCTGAACCGTTGGCGTCACACCAACTGCATTATCTTTAGGCACAATGACCGCCTGAACTCCCGCGGCATCCGCGGACCTCATGCACGCACCAAGGTTATGGGGATCGGTAACTCCATCCAGGACCAATAAAAAAGGCGGCTCATTCAAACCCTGCAATAATGCAAAGAGATAGTTTTCATCCTGAACACCGGCACCTTCACACAGCGCCGCTACACCTTGATGACGACCACTGGCCAATGCATCCAGATCTGAACGTAGCACCCAATTTACAGGTATAGATTGCTGTTCAGCTAAATTAAGAATTTTTTTCAATCGCTGGTCATCACGGCCTTTTTGAACCCGCAACTCCTGAATTTTCGACCCTGAAGTTTTTAATACGGCCTGTACCGCATGCAGCCCAAAAAGCCACTCACAACCATGGCCGACTTCCTTTGTTCCTTTTTTTGTCATTTACTGCTTTCCACTCAAACCTTCCACACCACCATGCTAGCTGCGCTTAGTCGGCGGTCTTGAATTACTTGGATTAGTACTACCTGATTTAGTTTTACGCGTACTTTTACCCTGAGTTTTACGTGCACCCGAGGACGTAGATTTTTTCCTCGGACTTGTTGCTTTCTTCTTGCCAGGCAAGTCTTTCCTCTTACCGCCTTCTTGCTTTTTTGACGATTTCTTTCTTGCGCGTGACGCCTCATGTTCTGCGGCCAACTGTAAAGCCTTAGGGCTGACCTTTATGTCTCCACGCCCTTTTTTTCTGCCCGTTTCTACCAACTCAAAGTCAATTTTTCGCTCATCGAGATCAACCCTGGTCACTCGGACCCGCAATTTATCACCAAGACGAAATACACGGTGAGTTCTCTCTCCTATCAGACGATGATGTGCCGCTTCATGGTAATAATAATCTTTAGGTAAGCCGGTTATATGAACCAACCCTTCTATATACATATCCATCAGCTGCACAAATAGACCAAAGCCTGTGACCGAGGCCACAACACCATCAAACTCTTCACCTACCCGGGACAATAAATATTCGCATTTAAGCCAATTAACAACATCACGCGTAGCCTCGTCGGCACGCCTTTCTGTCATTGAGCATTGCTCTCCACTGGACACCATCCAAGCTTCATCGTAGGGATAAATTTGGGCAGGACTCAAAACGGGCGCACCTGCTACTGTTTGGGTATGGCTACTCCGTCCTTTTCTCCGGATCAAATACCGAATTGCACGGTGAACTAAAAGGTCAGGATAACGACGAATAGGCGAGGTGAAATGGGTATAAGCCGGATAATTTAAACCAAAATGTCCGTCATTTTCTGGATCATAAGTGGCCCTATTCATCGACCGCAATATCACCGTTTGAATGACACTGGCATCAGGGCGATCAACAACCTGAGAGAGAACCCGTTGAAAATCTTTGGGACTTGGGTCATCTCCACCCGGCAAGCCCAAGCCCAATTCACCCAGAAATTCCCGAAGATTATCCAACCGCTCCTGCCTCGGTCCTTGGTGGACACGATACAAAACGGGAATTTTACTCTTCTGTAACAGCGTTGCAGCACATACATTGGCGCAAAGCATGCACTCTTCAATCAACTTGTGGGCTTCAGTACGATCAGCTGGAATAATTTGCTGAATTTTTCGCTCAGAATCAAAAAGAATTCGAGTTTCTTGGGTCTCAAAATCGATGGCCCCCCGAACCTGCCTGGAAGCAAGCAATTGCTCATAGAGTTCGCTCAAATCATCGATATGTTTAACCACAGCATGGAATTGTTTACGGACACCACTATCCCTGTCACCCCGCTGCGCCATCATACCCGCCACCTGGGTATAGGTGAGACGTGCATGGGAGTGAATCAAAGCCTCAAAGAATTTAAATCGAGTGACAGCACCCTCACTGTCGAGTGATATCTCACAGGCCAGAGTCAAACGATCGACATGAGGATTGAGCGAACATAGGCCATTTGATAATTTTTCAGGCAACATAGGAACAACATGTTGAGGGAAATACACTGAATTGCCCCGCACAAAAGCTTCTTGATCCAGAGCCTTGGATACCGCCACATAATGAGATACATCCGCAATGGCTACATATAACCGCCACCCGCCTCGACTACGAGGCTCACAATAAACCGCATCGTCAAAATCCCGCGAATCTTCACCATCAATTGTTACAAAAGGCAAATGACGCAAATCTACTCGATATTTTTTTTCTTCTTCAGAAATTTCATCGGGGATAACGTCTGCCTCAGACAATACCGAAGCTGGCCACTCACTTGGAATACCATAATTATGGATGGCAATATCAATCTCCATCCCTGGCGCCAAGTGGTCGCCGAGGACCTGAACAATACGACCTGCGGGAAGATTTTTTCGGCTTGGCTGCACAGTAATTTCAATAACGACTATTTGCCCAGGTTCTGCATTACTCTGTTGATCTGCAGGCACCATAATATCCTGAATAATTCTAGGATTATCTGGCCGCACATAGTGAATACCACTTTCCATAAAAAAGCGGCCTACTAATGTATTGGTTCTATGCTCGACCACCTCAACAATGGACGCTTCTTGTCGTCCACGGCGGTCGGTTCCGGCAACTCGAACCAAGACTTCGTCACCGTCCAGCACTCTCCGCATTTGGCGGCTGGAAAGGAATAAATCTCCCCCGCCATGAGCTGGCACCACGAAGCCAAAACCTTCAGGATGCCCAATAACTCGGCCCTTAATCAGATTCATCTTATCCAAGGCACCGTAGGCTTGCCGTCGGTTTTTTATGGTTTGGCCATCTCGCTCCATGGCAATAAGACGACGACGTAATGCTTCACGAGCGTCCTCATCCTGTATGCCGAAATCTGAGCACAACTCTTCGTAAGTAAGAGGCCCGGCACTTTTACTCAGGAAATCGAGGATATATTCTCGACTAGGAATGGGATTATCGTATTTGGCGGCCTCGCGGGCCGAAAAAGAATCCTTACTGATATGTTTTTTCATTTTTGTTTCATTAATGACTGAAAAAAGTTACTGACAAATGGCCTTATACTTTCAATAAGGCCGAACATATATAGGTCATCAAAACACATTAACCGGAGATTAACCAATCACTTAAGGGCTAAAGAAAGAGGTCGCAGAAGAAACCATAAAAGAAATAAAACCAGCCTGTATTGCTTGAAAGCAGATTTATTCAGAGAAAATGAAAAACAGAGGACTATTTTGCGACAAAAACCTTCATACCGATCAGTTTTTTAGCCTCATACATAGCTTGGTCAGCACGATGCAAAGCTGTAGAGGGGTCATCTTCACTGGTGACTTCGGTAACACCGCAAGAGATTGATACATCCAACGGCTGTCCATTGTTATTAAACCCAGCAGCCAGAACCTTCTCACAAGCACCTTTAGCAAAAACCTCAGCACCCACCAAGGGGGTATCCGGCAAAAGCACAATAAACTCATCGCCGCCATAACGAGCAACAATATCCGATGCTCTAGCACGGTTTTTCAGGGTCTCCGCTACTTTTATCAAGACAATATCCCCGGCATTGTGACCAAAGGTATCATTGATTTGCTTAAACTTATTACAGTCCACAAAGACCACTGACAACGGTGCATTCACTCTTTTCCTGCGGGCAAATTCTTCAACCACCCGCTCTTCGTAACCGGCACGATTATAAGCACCTGTCAGGGGATCTTTCACGGCTAAATCTTGCTTAGATTTCACCTCTCCCCGCAACTCTGTGGCCTCCACCTCCATCTCCCTAAGCTTTCGTGTGAGATCTTTTACCTTCTTCTTACTTTTCTCTCCATGCTCCCTTTCTTCTGCAAGATAACCCGCCACTTTTGTTGACAGACTAGCCAAGCCAGATTCCACTGCTTTCTTTAGCATGACCAAATCGTCCTGCTCTACCGCTTTCCCCATGACCTCAACATCATCAGTTACTTGCTTACCTAATATTTCAGCCCTTTCCATTGAGTCATCACCATCCGTAATCACAGAAAAGATGACGCCCTCAACGCTATGAAGTTTATCCCTTAGGTCACCCAGAAAACTCTGAGTTGTTACCCGTTCCTCATTCATTTTGTCACTGATATCGCTCAACAACGAAATCACTTCTGCCAAAATAGCTTCTAAAGCATCCACTGACTCAGACTGCTCCAGCTCTTCTTTGAGCCACTTCGTTTCAGATGGGTCGCCATTAAATACATCAATATGCTTCAAAATCTGGCCAAGTAATTGGGTCGACTTATCTAAAAACCCCTGCCACTCTTGATTTGATTTACCATTCTTTTTATCAAACCAGCCCAACACGCCATTTGATAACCCTTGTTTTGACGGAGCCTCCGCCATAGCGGAGCGAAGCACTTTGAACACTTCCTTCAAGGACTGTAATTGTTTATCCAGATGAGGCGTATTCATCATCTGATCAGCAAGGTTGTTCAACTTGGAACGATATGCTTTCCCAACACTCAAGGATTTAATATTTTCGGCAAAATCTACAGCGTATTCACTAGATGAGTCTGTATTAGAGATTGATGACGGCTGGCTATTTTCTCTTGCCATCATCTGACGGGCCAACTTATCAGATAAACTATTAATCTCTGACTTACTGCCGCCATCTTTTATTGACTGACGTAAACTTTTTAACAGCCTCGACATTTCAGGCGTATCGCCGTCGGAAAGGTGAGTCAATCGAATACTTAATTTAGAAAGGGCAGATTCACGATCCATCAGTCAACTCAACAAAGATAAAAAATTATTTAACCATCATGCCGCATTCCCTTGCTTAAAGGTACAGCTGAGCACACATGGTATTTATTACACAACAATTTGAACTAATATTATAGAAAATTATTCATAAGAATCAATCGAGTCACTCACCCGATAAATATGAGCAAGAATTTCAGCCACGGCAAAATAAAAATTTTCTGGAATTTCATCACCTAAAGGAACATTCACCAGCACACTCGCTAACAACGCGTCCTGTATCAAAGGAATATCATTCTGACGAGCAACCTCCTCTATTCTTGCGGCAATAAGTCCTTCACCTTTTGCAACAACTCGGGGAGCCCCGATCCCCGTATACTCCAATGCGGCTGCTCGCCTCTCCCCTTTCGCTTTCTGTTTAGGTTTATCTCTCATATTCTCTCATCTACACAACCACTTGAACTGGCTTTGTTTTGCTTTGGCTTTAACTCCCCTTCACGGCTGAGCAAAACAGAAACATCCAGCCCTCGACTCTCCAGCCCCACACGCAACTGATCTATCTGGTTATTGATCAGCTGTACCGTTTTATTCTCTGAAGAAAAAATGACCACAGATACTTTTTGTCCTCGCAAAAACAATTCTGCTTCCACTAACCCAAGTTTGGGCGCCGTCACGCTAAGAACTGCTTTCCAGTCTTGCTGGTCCTGTGGTTTTGGTTTATCCGAGGGATCATTATCTCTAGTCACAGAAAGTGACAGATAGGCCACTGACTCCTTAAAACGAATAGGTATTTCAAAGGACCACACTGTCTGGCCAGAGCTATCCGATTGACTCGCCTCCAGCTGATGAAGCGTTATTTTAGCAATTGCACCATCTAATTCTTGCTTCAGCTTATTGAGCAACCCAAGTGTTTCATGATCAATGCCACTTGGATGTTTCAGTTTTCGGTTGACTCTATTTAATAATCTGAGAAGTTCAGCTTTCAAGTCCCCCGGGGGCAATAATCCTCCGGCAGAAACAAGTTGCTGAAGTTGTGACTCAAGAAACAAGCCCGACCTTTCTACCGCGACCTTTAATAATTTGGGGTCAACCAGTTGATCGACTCTGTGTACTTGTTTAAACAACCGCTCAATATCTGCTCTCTTCAACCCAAGAAATGCCAAAATATTGGCACCCTGAGCGGGGCTAAAAAGTGTCAAAAATGGATCTAAGACTCGGCCTTGCTGGGGTAAAAATTGCGGCAACAGTAATTGCAGCTCACCTCTAAGCGCGCTTACTGAAACTCCAGCGGCCACTGGGGCATGGATAATTTTCAAAGTCGGCGTCGGCGTCAGACGACTTACTTCTAGCATTAATACCGCGCCCTTTTGTACCGGGATATCAGCTGTCGCGGTGATTTGCTGTCCAGCAACTCTTAGCACCAACTGACCAGACGGGAACTTATCTGTTACCAATGCCTGTAAGACTTGCCCCACCTGCCAGGATTTCAGCCAGAGGCCGAAATTTTTTTGTTCAACCCTAGTGGCGGTTAGTGCGAGCTGCAGCTCTTCCATAAAAGACTACCGGCATGTTTTGTGCATAACTGTTTCCAGATAATAGAGGAATAGTATCCTTAGGAACAAAATATGACCAATAAAGATTTAAACCTGGCTCTTGATCAAAATTTGATCCAACCCGCCAGTTCCCAAAATGAAACCCCATATGGGTATAGTTCTCATGATCATGGCAGTGATGACGATAACATTAAGACTGATTATGAAGCCAACAACCTGAGAGATTCGATACGTACGAGTATGCACCCAAAACAAACCGAACAGAGAAAGAAAAAAACGCCGGACCTATTGTCGTACCTTCCAGCATGGCTGACAGGAACAATACAACAGCCTTTCGTCTGGCTACCTATCATGGCTAACCTGTTCTTTTTGATCATCGCTATTTTTTGGCTGTCACATCAAAACCCACAACCTGACAATATCACTCACACTATAAAGACTATCGTAGAAGAGGACACTCGGGCGAATATCGAGCCCATCAAAGAACAACTACTACAGTTACAGCAACAACTTGATCAAATAACAGTATCCCTCCATGAGCAACAACGGTTAATCGCCACCAGCTCTCAAGATTTGAATACAGACATTCAAGATGTAGCTCAACAGGTACAGACTCTAAATGCCATTAAAACGACAACTAACAAGCCGGGGATTGTTGTGAGTAAAAAAAGCGAGGAAGCAATCACTCCAACAAAAGGCTGGCATGTCAATCTTGGTACTTTTTCAACAAAGGATGCAGCCCTGCGTCTACAGAAGAAACTTATCGCCCTAGGTCACTCAGCACAAATCAACACGACAACCTTTGATAACAAAACAGCCTATCGAGTACAACTGCCTGGATTTAAGGATCGAGATTCCGCAGAAAAAGGTGCCCGACGTATTATGGATGAAACGAACCTCAATGGTTTGTGGGCTTGGAAAGATGAATAACTCACGAAAAACTGGATCATCTCAATGAGTTAATCGATAGGTTCTTTACAGGGTTGCTCTGGCACTACAAAATACAGCTTATAAATTCAGGTGGCTCATCGCTTCACAAAAATAAGGAATCAATATGGATTTTGCGACTTTACTGGGCATGGTTGGTGCTATTGGTATTGTCCTAGCAGCAATCCTATCTGGTGGATCAGTAGCGCTCTTTGTCAATGTTCCATCAATACTGATTGTACTCGGTGGCACATTTATGATCGTGATGATCAAATTTTCACTAAAACAATTTTTTGGAGCATTCAAGGTTGCTGTACGTGCTTTTATTTTCAAAGTTGAAGAGCCCGATGAACTCATCGCCCAAATCGTTAATCTCGCCAATGTTGCTCGAAAAGAGGGCATGCTGGCCTTAGAAGAACAGGAAATTAGCAATACCTTCCTCAATCAAGGTATACAAATGTTGATTGACGGTAATGACCGCGAGGTTATCAAAACCGTTATGTCTAAAGACCTACAACAAACTATTGATCGTCACAAGTGGGGAGCAAAAGTTTTCACCGCTACAGGGGACGTTGCCCCAGCTATGGGGATGATTGGAACACTAATCGGCCTAGTCCAAATGCTGTCATCTATGGACGACCCCAAGTCTATTGGTCCAGCCATGGCTGTTGCTCTTCTCACCACGTTATATGGTGCGATGCTTGCCAATATGGTTGCTATACCCATCGCTGACAAACTTGAACTGAGAAAAAGAGATGAAGGTATTGTAAAGGCCATATGTATTGATGGCGTGCTTGCCATTCAAGAGGGTCAAAACCCCAGAATTATTGAGTCTATGCTAAAAGCCTACCTTGAACCTAAGAAACGTATCAACGCCTCAGAAGATTCTGCCGAAGCAGAGGCTGTATAAGTGATCGATCTCGACGATGATGACGAAGCGCCAGCAGGTGCTCCGGCATGGATGGCCACCTTTGCAGACTTAATGTCTCTGCTCATGGTCTTTTTCGTTTTACTTCTGTCTTTTTCGGAAATGGACGTACAAAAATATAAACAAGTCGCTGGTTCAATGAAGGATGCCTTTGGGGTACAAAATATCATCAAGGTAAAAGATATCCCCAAGGGCACCAGTATCATTGCTAAAGAATTTAGTCCTGGCGATCCTACACCCACCCAAATTAAAACGATTAATCAGGTAACAACAGACGTTACCAAGCAATCACTTAAGCTGGGCAATCCGAATGCACCAGATTCTGATACGAAAAAAATGGATGCTAAAGACCTCAATAAAGCAGAAACCCAAAAGCTTCTTGAAGAAAAACTAAAAGCATTAATTGCTGAAACAAAAGAAGATGCCGACAAACTGAAAAAAATACTCAAGAAAGAAATAACAAATGGAAAAATTGATATTGAGTCCAAGGGCCGCTCAATTACTATTCGAATACGAGAAAAAGGTTCTTTTCCTTCTGGTTCATCAACCCTTCACCCAGATTTTGTGCCCGTGATGGCAACACTGCGGGATGCGTTAAAAGATATTTCTGGCACTATTGCTGTTGAGGGACACAGTGATAACATTCCTATCAAAAGCGGTCGATTCAAGTCTAACTGGGATTTATCTTCATCTCGTGCATTGTCTGTCACCCATGAGCTCATTCTGGATGGGTCTTTAGATGACAAACGATTTATGGTAGTAGGCCACGCTGATACCAAACCACGGGAACCTAACACCAATGCACAGAATCGAGCACAAAATAGACGCGTTGAAATCGTCATACGCCAAGGCTTGGATGAAAATACAGCCACCAGCATCAAGGACTTGCAACAATCAAATCCAGACACACTAGACACCATAAATATCAATGGTGAAAACTTGTCAAACATCCTAGAAAATCAATAATTATGACCAACATGGAACAGACCGTAGAGAAAAGACGTTATTACCGCATCAATGACATCGTAGGCTTAACCTACACGGTCATTGATACCAATAAAGCAATGCTCGTATCCCCGTCAGAAAACTTGGGGCTATCATTAACCAACCTACTCGCAGAAATCGATAGTGAACTCAATCAGGTCACGAATATCCTCTGGCATGAAAACCCAACTGTAGGCAAAGCTCTAGGCTTACTCAATAAAAAAATATCAATCATTGCCGCTCACAGCCTGCAGAATGAAGAACAAAATATTGAATCCTATGAAGACATGATGGTTAATATCAGTGCCTGTGGCATCGCCTTTGACGGCAAGGATAGTCTGCCGAAAGGAACCAACTTACAACTCTCTATTGCTTTAAAACCGTCCAATATTATATTGCACATAATGGGGCAAGTAATTGCCTGTGAGAAGCAACCGACAAAGCATGAAAAATCCTTCTCAACAAGAGTGGTTTTTGAAGAAAACAATAGCGCTCAAGAACAATTGATTCAACACATCGTACAAAAGCAATGCGTACAAATTGGAGAAAAAAATCGAAAAAACCATTCAATGTAAACCCACACGCCGCTCAACAAACACACGGATTACTTGGGTTTCAATCTAGTTTTTTATACCTAATGTTTCAGCTAACATCGTTCATCAACATTAATTCCAATCCGTTTTTTTTCTTCAGTGTTTCCTTTCGAGTTTTGTTTGTCTTCTTCAGAATCACGTTTGGATTTTTTTGTCTTTTTATAAGAAACGGGTTTAGTTTTTGGTACCGAATTAATTTTATTTAACCCAATTGAATCTACCATGGAGTCCACCCTCACTTTATTCTTCTAGACTTTCATTAAACGATGACATCCTAAAATAATTTGACGATACGACTTATTGATGACACATGATCATGCCTGTTAGCCCACACAACGAGGGAAAAACTATGAGCCAAGTATAAAAGTTCTTGCTTACTCTGCCCCAGCCAAACCTGTGCTCTTATCCTTTAACACTTCAAACTCATACATTCTCTCATCCTGCCGCCCTTCCAATGAAGCCATTACCACAAGAACAACACGGCGATTTTTTGCACGCCCCTCTTCACTTTCATTATCAGAAATGGGCTGATACTCACCATAACCAATAGCAGCCATTCTGGAAGAAAGGACCCCGTTACTTTCAAACAATCGAACAACCGCAGCCGCCCTCGCTGCCGAAAGCTCCCAGTTCGAAGGAAAAATTAAAGTTTTAATGGGTTCGTTATCGGTAAAACCTTCCACGTTAATTCGATTGGGAAGATCTGCAAAAATATCTGATAATTTTTTTAGTACGGGCACCGAATCGGGAATCAGTTCACTACTGCCGCTAGAGAATAACAGACTGGATTTAATTTCTACTTCTAACCAAAACTTGTTTCGTTTTATATTAATAATATCGTCGTCAATAAGATCATCCATTTTTTCTTCAACATTGTCCCCAATGTTATTGATTTCTTCCTCTGCCGCATTTAAGGACTTTTGCGTGAAGCTTTCTTCTTCCGCTAGCTTACGCTCTTCTGACGCCACCTCTTCCTCCCCCACCTCACCATTTGCGGGACTCCTAAACTTTATCATCAGTGGTGTTATAGCCTCATCAGGAAATTCTGAAACATCTGTAACTTGTTCTGGCAGATCTAAAGGCGAGCGGACTAATGTCCCTATCTGAATAGGATCAAGTGAAGATTTAGGGCTATGGAATGCCGAAACAATAGAATCAGACAGCACTCTATACTGCCCCTCATTCACTGATGAAATGGAGTACATCACAACAAAAAAAGCAAACAGTAAAGTTATAAAATCCGCATAAGAGACTAACCAACGTTCATGGTTTTCATGTTCCTCATGCTGGGATCTACGTGACATATTAGGTTAAATAGCCTTCCAGTTTACTTTGAATCGTCCGTGGATTTTCACCCTCAGCAATCGATGACATACCCTCCAGCAGCATCTCCTGATAATGCGTTAAATTCCTAGAAAGAGTTTTGAGTTTGTTCGACATCGGCAAAAAGAAGAAATTGGCAAGGCCAACGCCATAAATGGTAGCTACAAATGCCACCGCTATACCCGGACCCAAGGTTGCAGGGTCAGACAAATTATTCATCACATGAATCAACCCCAATACTGCCCCGATAATACCAATCGTAGGAGAATAGCCACCCATCGCTTCATAGACTTTAGCCGCATTCATTTCGTGGGCAGCACTACTATCAATTTCCACATCCAGAATTTTTCTTATTTCTTCTGGCTCACTACCGTCTACTAATAACAACAAACCCTTTTTGGTAAATTTATCCTTTTCTCGGTCTGCTACTTTTTGTAACCCTAACAGTCCTTCTTTACGTGCAATTTTGCTCCAATCCAAAATCTTTTTTAATGTTTCCTTACGTTCAATCGTGGGAGGGAAAAAAATCCATTTAAACCGCTTCATTGCATGAACAAATATATTCAGTGGTGTTTGAACCAAAATGGCTCCTAGGGTGCCACCAAAAACAATTAAAAAAGCAGTCAACTGAAGAAGGGAGTCCGCATGCCCACCCTCTAGCCAGTTACCACCAACAACCGCAAGCAGTGATAACACTACTCCCGTGAACGTTAAGAAATCTACAGATTGTCGACTAGCAGCCATTCAACATGCTCCTCAACAAACCCATGAGCTCATATGAACTCGTACTCGGGCCAAAGCCTGCCCATGAAGCTGGGATACCCTTGATTCAGAAACACCTAAAATTTCACCTATTTCTTTTAAATTCAGTTCGTCACTGTAGTAGAGAGACATCATTAACTGTTCCTTCTGCGGCAACATCTGAATAGCTCCCGCTAGTGCCTGTTTAAAACCATCACCTTCAAGCTGAGCAAACGGATCTTCACCCTCTGACTCGCTTTCAGCCTCCAACTCATCGAGAGAACTCATCCGACAACAGGCTAACTCACTGGCAATAACCTGATATTCTATCAGAGGAATATTGAGTTCTTCCGCTATTTCCATGGCACTGGCAGGTCTTGATAATCGAGCTTCTACGCATCTGATTGCATCCCCAACCTGCTTCATCTTTTGCTGAACCGAGCGAGGTACCCAATCATTTCGACGCACCTCATCCAACATGGCGCCTTTAATCCGTATACCCGCATAAGTGGCAAAACCTGCACCCTGAGACGCATCGTAACTCTCTCTGGCTTGAATCAAACCAATCATGCCTACTTGCAACAAATCATCCAGCTCAACTGTTTTTGGCAGCTTCGCGACTAAGTGCAATCCGATTTTTTTCACCAGAGGTAAATAGTCCTCGACCAAGTTATCCCTGCCGTCGCGCTGGCTCTGTGCATACACAGATGCTTCATTCATAGGGAGACTTCTATTCCCATCATCAAACTTCTATTCCAAGCGTGCCATAGTGAATCAATCTTTCAACAAAAAACCCTAAACCACCAGGACTTTGATGGACGCTAGCAGGATTATCAATCGCTTTAGCTAACCTGACCAATGCCTGCGCCGATGGACTACGCGGGTAAGCTTGAACAACTGCATTTTGTTGCTGCACAGCTTTGCGTAGATAATCATCTCGAGGAATCGCCCCGAGATAACCTAAATGCACATCAAGGAAACGATCGGCCACCCGACTGACTTTGTCATAAAGTTGCCTACCCTGGCTATCGTTATCCACCATATTGGCCAATAACTGAAATCTTTTTACACCGCACTCCCGATTCAACACTTTAATCAGCGCATAAGCATCCGTAATAGAGGTGGGCTCATCACAAATTACCACGATAATTTCCTGGCAGGCACTGGTGAAGGTCAATACACTGAGATCGATACCAGCACCGGTATCAACAATTAATGCATCTACTGGAAATGTCAGCTCATTAAACGCCCGGATCAATCCAGCTTGCTGTTGTGATGTCAAACTGGTCATACTGGAAACACCGGACGAAGCAGGGACAACACGTATCCCATTAGGTCCTTCCACCAAAATTTCTTCAAGGGTCCGCTCACCAGATATCACATGACGAATGTCATACTTAGGTTTTAACCCCAAGGCGATATCGACATTGGCTAAACCCAAGTCAGCATCAAACAAAACCACGGAGCGGCCTTGGGCTGCAAGACTAACAGCCAGGTTAACGGAGACATTGGTTTTTCCTACACCACCTTTGCCACTGGTCACGGCAATGACATTAATGGAAGAAGGGGCTGCCATGTTTTGGAGCCCCTGAGCTTGATTCGTCATCTAAAACCTATACGGCTACGGATCGAGAAACCCGATCATTATTGTTTTTACTATCTGCAAGCCTGGCTTCCATTTCCATCAACTCCACAGCCTTAGTAATAAGATACTCCACTCGGGCAGGAATAATATCCTCAGGGACTTTTTGACCAGTACTGACATAACCCAGCTTCAGATTATTTTTCACCACCACATCCAAAACAGACCCCAAACTGGACGATTCATCTACCTTAGTGATCATGGCTCCGGCCAAAGCCTTGTTACCGAAGACCTGAACCACTTCATTGAGTGAACCCTGCTGGGCCGTCGCGGACAACACCACATAGGCATCAATGTCATACCCCACAGACTTCAACGTTGAAAATTGTTCGTAAAGACGCACATCACGTTGACTCATCCCCGCAGTATCAATCAACACCAACTTTCTGGAAGATAACTGATCCAACGCCGACTTCAGCTGCTGGCCATCCGTCGCTACAATCATGGGAATACCCAAGTAATTGGCAAAGGTTTCCAGCTGCTCCTGACCACCAATGCGATAACAATCGGTGGTAATCAGAGCAACCTGTTTAGTCCCGTGACGCATCACAAAACGTGCGGCAAGCTTGGCAATTGTCGTCGTCTTACCAACACCCGTTGAACCCACCAACGCCACTATACCGCCTTCATTTAACAGGCTATCGCCCATCACCTGAACTCTGCGAGCCAGCATACCAAGCGCTTTAGCCCAATGAGCTTCCAAATCCCCTTTGGCGGGCAGCTTATCTGTGATGGCACCACAGATAGCTCGAGACAACCCCAGCTTGGTAAGACGATTATAGAGTGCAGCCTTCACAGAAGGTCGACCAGCCATATCCTTCCACGACAATTGTGCCAACTCACTTTCCAGCATACCTCGCAAATTTCCCAATTCACGCTGAAGATCCGTGAGTGTCGGGCTTTGCTCATTTGAAGGTTCAGAAACCATAGATTGTTTGGCGTCTAACGTATGAGCAAAGTTATGAACTGAGCCCATTGCAGAAGCCATACTGGAAACCATCCCAGAATCAACACCTGAGCGGGTATTTGGATTGCCGTCTAGGCGATCGTTCAGGGTATTTTCGTCAAAATCCATTGCGGCGACCATCTCTACTTGGCCGTTAACATTTTTACTCGATAAAATAACAGCATCGCCGCCCATTTCAGCTCTGACCCTAGCCATTGCACTGCGGCTATCCTTGTCTAGAAAGCGTTTAATTTTCATTGAATCATCCTACCGCTACGTTGTTTTCAGCCGCTACTACAGATTTTTTATCTGTGGCTTGTTATCCACCTAAGTCTTCAACCCACAACTACAATTTAGGCTGACCACTACCAACCGTTGCCACTACTTTAATATTCTTACTGGCCGGAATTTCTTCATAAGCAAGAATATAAAAATTGCCCATACGTCCTCGCAACAAACGCGATAAGAACAACCGAATATTACTGGCAACAAGCAATACTGGGTTTTTGCCTTCAGCTTCAATTCTTCCAGAGGCCTCCACAACCTGACTGATAACACTTTCCATCAGTGAAGGCTCCAAGCCCCCAGCAGCCCCTTGCATAGCACCTTGCAAAATTTGTTCCAGTTGAGAATCAAGGACCATCACAGACATATCCCCCCCGATACCATTGGCTGTCTGGAATATCGTCCGGCCCAGAGCAATACGAACCTGGCTGGTCAAAGTGTCAGTATCCTGACTCTTCCCCCCCTGTTCCGCCAACGCTTCGGCTATTGTCCGAATATCACGAATGGGCACCCCCTCCTCCAGAAGGTTCTGCATAACTTTGGTCACCTCGCCCAACCCAAGTAATTTAGGCACAAGGTTTTCCACCAGTTTTGGAGAGGTCTGAGCCAACTTATCAAGCAACTGCTGTACACCATCCTGCCCAATAAGCTCGTGAGCCTGATTTTTCAATAATTGACTAAGGTGAGTGGCTATCACTGTTCCACAATCGACCACGGTGAACCCCATCGCTTGGGCATCATCCCGTTGGGATGAGTCTATCCAGACCGCATCCAACCCAAAGGTAGGGTCCTTGGTAGCGACACCGGCCAACTCACCGTAGACCTGACCGGGATTAATGGCTAAATCTTTACCCGGATAAACCTCACCCTGCCCGACGATGACATCATGAAAACTGATCCGATATTCATTGGGAGACAGATCCAAATTATCACGTATATGCACGGAGTGAATTAAAAATCCCAGCTCTTGAGAGAGCTTCTTTCTTACGCCCTTAATTCGAGCTAATAACTCACCCCCCTGGTTTTTATCCACCAGAGAGATCAAGCGATAACCCACTTCCAGGCCAATCTCATCCACGGCCAAGACATCATCCCAATTTAAATCGCGTGCTTCTGTGGGTTTTTCAACCGTTTCCGGAGCGGCAGGAATTAATTCCACCTTCTGCTGCTGTAGCTGCATATATCCCAAAGCACCGAGCATGCCCGCCAATGACAAAAACACGAGGTTGGGCATACCAGGCACCAAGCCCATAATCCCAATCAATGCACCCGTCACAAATAAAACTTTTGGATTACTGAACAGCTGGGTAACGATTTCGTTACCCATATCCTGAGAACCGGATACCCGAGTGACAATAATGGCTGCTGCCGTGGACAACAGTAGCGAGGGCAGCTGAGCAACCAAACCATCACCAATAGTTAATAGCACATAATTATGGGCGGCTTCACCCGCACTAAGGTCATGTTGCAACACACCAACTGCAAATCCACCAATAATATTGATAAACAGGATCAAAATACCGGCGACAGCATCACCACGAACAAACTTACTGGCACCATCCATAGCCCCATAAAAATCTGCTTCCCGAGCCACATCATCACGCCGTGTTAAAGCCACATCCTGGCTAATTAACCCAGCGTTCAGATCAGCATCAATCGCCATTTGCTTACCCGGCATGGCATCCAGAGTAAATCTGGCTGTCACTTCAGAAATTCGCCCAGCACCTTTCGTCACAACAACAAAGTTAATAATCACCAGAATGGCAAAAACAACCAAACCTACGGTGTAACTACCACCAACGACGAATTCTCCAAAGGCCTGAATTACTCGGCCAGCAGCATCGGTTCCATTATGACCTTCCAATAGAACGACACGAGTAGACGCTACATTCAGCGCCAATCTCAGCAATGTAGAAATTAGTAGCACGGTAGGAAATACCGCAAAATCAAGTGGCCGCGCAGCATATACCGAAGCCAGCAAGACAATCATCGCCAAGGCAATATTAAAAGTGAACAACAAATCTAGAATGAAGGGTGGCAATGGCAGAACCATCATCACCAGCATCATAAATAACAGTACAGGGGTACCAAATCCAGCCAAGGTAGAGAAGCTGAGCCCATTCATAGCGGTGGTATTATTTGTCGGTTCACTCATCGCCATTCATTCCTGTATCACTGCCTTTTGTCTCTCCATTTTGATTTCCATCATCAGCTGTATCATCGTGATACTCATCGGGAATCACAAAATCATTGGGTGGAACAATATAATCTCCCGCTACAGACATACGCAGTTGGTAGATATATGCCAATACTTTTGCTACCGCCAGATAAAGGTTATGAGGAATTTCATCTCCAATCTCTGTAGAACCATAAAGTGCACGAGCTAATGGTGGCGCTTCAAAAATCGCCACATCATTTTCAATCGCTACACTACGTATTCGGAAGGCAACAAGGTCACGTCCTTTGGCAACCACTAGGGGTGCCGCTCCAGGTTTATCTACATATTTCAATGCCACAGCAAAGTGTGTGGGGTTCGTGATCACTACATCCGCGGTTGGAACATCGTCCATCATTCGACGCTGGGAGGCTTCACGTTGCATGGCCCTAATACGACTCTTAACTTCAGGCCGCCCTTCACTCTCTTTCATTTCATCCTTGATTTCCTGCTTCGTCATTTTCAATTGCTTGGTGTGATTCCACAGCTCAAAGGGCACATCAAAAACAACAATAAAAATCATGGTAAAACTGAGGGTCAATAAACTCCACACCAACAAATGTGTCGCTTCCGCAAAAGCCTGCTCTGGTGGCTGACTGCCTAAATTGAGAATTTGATTCAAGAATATATCGAACAGAATAATGGTCGCCGTCATCAAAAGTAAAAATTTAAATAATGCCTTCAGCAACTCCAACAATCCTTTTGCTGAAACAATCCGTTTTATCCCTTTTAATGGGCTCAATTTTTCAAGCTTAAAAGCCATTGCTGAAGGACTGAAGGACCACCCCCCCATCATCAGCGGCCCGACAAAAGAGCCGACCACCATCACTAGAAAAAAAGGTATCAATATCATCAGTGCCGATATCACGGTAGACATTAAATGTACGGGTACCATTTCCTTGTCAAAGGCGACAGCGCGATCAAAACTAAAACTCGCTTCTACGAGTGACGCCAGTTCTGCAGACATGCTGCCACCCAACATCAACAATCCTAACGCGCCAAAAAGCAGCGACAGCATGGTGTTAAGTTCTCGGGATCGGGGAACTTGGCCTTTTTTTCGCGACTCCTGCTTTCGTCGCGCCGTCGGTTGTTCTGAACGCTCACCGGAGCTCTGGTTTTCTGCCATCATGCCCTCCTAGTGAAGTACCGATAAAGCTTGAGCAAGACCCGCATCAAACATATTGACGAGCCGCGAAAAAACAGTGGGCATAGACAGTGTGATAAAAACAAATCCAGCCATAATCGTCACGGGAAAACCAACAGCAAAAATATTTAACTGAGGAGCCGCACGAGTGACCACGCCAAACGCCACATTAATTAATAAAACTGCAGTCAATGCGGGTAATACCAGCAACAATGCCGTCAGGAACATCTGACTTCCCCACAACACCACATTGATACCAAAGTTCTCACGCCAACCCGAAAGCCCTATAGGCAACAACGTAAAGCTGTCTACAAGAAATTGAATCAAGATCAAATGGCCATCGATGGACAAAAATATCAGTGTGGCTAAGATTACATACAACTGACTCAAGACTGGAACCTGCACACCATTTTGAGGATCCACAGCCATGGCAAAACCTAAGCCCATGGTCATTGATAACGTCTGTCCTGCTATAACCACAGCACCAAAGACCATCTGTAAGATAAAGCCCATGGCCAGTCCAATCACCACCTGCTGCCCAGCCAATAACAGCCCCGTTGCACTAAGAGGTTCTACCACAGGAATCTCTGGCAACGACGGCATAATCAGTGCCGTAATTAAAACCGCCAAAATAACTCGACCGCGCACGGGGAATGAGGATGCACTAAAAATAGGTGACGCCAAAAAAAGTGCCGACAAGCGTAAAAAAGGCCAATAATAACCCTGGGTCCAGCCAGCCAGTTGATCCGCAGAGAATATCAAAACAACTAACCCAGCAGGCCTGGAATTTCACCGTACAGACGCAGGGTAAACTCCGTAATAAGCCGCAACATCCAGGGACCCGCAATTAACAGAGCAAAAACCAACACAATCAGTTTGGGAATAAAACTTAACGTCATTTCCTGAATTTGGGTTGCGGCCTGAAAAACCCCAATAAGCAAACCAACCGCCAAGGCTGACAACAGTAGGGGCGCTGCTATCATCATGGTCAGATACAACGCCTCGCGACCTACATCCAATACTGTTTCTGGTGTCATGCTCTACCCCCTTGTCAGGTCACAAAACTTGCAGCAAGCGTACCGACAATCAACGACCAGCCATCAATCAATACAAACAACATAATTTTGAATGGCAGTGATATGAGCATAGGCGACAACATCATCATACCCATGGACATCAAAACACTGGCCACCACCAAATCGATCACTAAAAATGGAATAAAAATAAGAAATCCAATTTGAAATGCCGTCTTCAATTCGCTCGTCAAAAAAGAAGGCAACAGTACTTTCAGGGGGATATCGTTGTCGGTTTCAAAACCATCATAGCCGCCCAGTTCTGCAAACATAATCAGGTCAGACTCGCGAGTTTGGTTCAGCATGAACTCTCGAAAGGGAATAGTTGCATTAGCCAGCGCCTCATCAAAAGGCATCGTCTCTTCCATATAAGGCTTTAAACCCGTGTCATAGGCCTGCTCTAATACAGGAGACATAATAAAAAGACTCAGAAACAGTGATAGACCAAGAAGAATCTGGTTTGACGGCGTTTGAGCAGTACCCAGCGCCTGCCGCAAAATAGCTAAAACCACCAATACCCGGGTAAAAGAGGTCATGGTAATCAACGCTGCTGGCAACAAGCTCAGCAGTGTCATCAACATTAATATCTGTATGCTTACCGAGTAATTACTGCCACCAGTTGCTGTGGGCTCTACCGACAACAAGGGAATCGTAGCATCGGCCCCAGCTAATGTAGGTAAACTAACGGCCAGTATTACCAGAAAATATTTTAGGGCGTGTCCCAGCTTTGAATATTGCCCGGGACTCAAGGTTTCACGTAATGCGAAAATCTCACCCAATGCCGCAACTTTCCTTAAACCCATAACGATCATTTGGCTTTCCTTGAGGCAAATGAAGAGCCCAGCAGCGAAGCAAAATCTGTATTCTTCTGATCGATCTCCGTACTGTCCACAATAGGTTTATCAAAGGTATGCAGCGTCCGCATACTTCCAGCAGCAACCCCCACCAACAACTGCTGCTCTCCCGCTTCCACTAACAGAATTTTTTCTCTGGCACCCACTCGTGCTGCACCCAACACGCGTATTGGCGCTTTTTGACTGTTTGGTATTCCGTTTAATTTTTTCAGCAAAAAAATTAACCCAAAAATACAGCCAAAAACGACTAGTAATGAACCAAAAACCTGAAACAGATAAGCGGTATTGAAAATATCGACACTGGGACTACCCCCCTTCTCTTCCGCCAATACTGCAACAGGCATCGTCATTGTTAGAAGCCATATCCCAACATAGCCATGGCCTCTTTTATCTGTTTTTACACGAACAGAAAGAAAATAACTTAAAAGGAATTTAAGCATTACTTAAGTTTCTGCAATCGTTCTGATGGACTGACAATATCAATCAAGCGCAAACCAAACTGACCATCCACAACCACAACTTCACCCCGCGCTATTAATGTTCCATTAACCATAAGGTCAAGTGGTTCATTTACACCACGCTCAAGCTCAACCACCGAGCCTTGGTTAAGGCTAATCAATTGTTTGATCGGTAATTTACTGCGACCTATCTCCACGGATAACGTGACAGGAACATCCATCAGGGCATCCAAGTTTATTTCCCCACCTTTTGATGAACCCCCACTAACAGGAACATCGGCCTGTAACTCTTGGAGTGGTGCAGCCTGCTCAACAGCCGCTTTTTGTACATCTTCCTGCGTCTCTACCACAGAGTCTTCTTGTGTTTCACTCATCGACAACCTCCTGAAAAATCATGAAGAACCGGCTTCACTGTCAAATATTTCTTTAACTTTTATAGATTTCTTACCATTCAAAGCACCGTGCTCGCCAGTACAAAATGGTCGGCCATCAATACATAACGTCACATCCGTCGGCATCTTTAAGGGGACAATAGATCCCGCTCTCAGGCTGAGAACCTCACCAATACTCACATTTTTCGAGGTATACACTCCGCTTACATCCAAAGACACAGACAGTAATTCTTTACGGAAATAACCCTCCCAGCTCACCCCTGACTGATCTGTTTTAAACGCCAAAGCAGGACTGCCTAAACGGGACTTAAGAGGCTCTACGGATGAATAGGGAATAATCCAATCAATACTTCCTTCCCAGTCAAATATCTTGATAGGAAAGGAGAACTGTAATGCCAGCTCACTAGGCGAACCCACTTGAAGAAAATCAGGATTACTCTCGAACGACACCTGCTCCGCCTTTAGAGCAATTTTCTCTTGCCAGGCACTTTCAAGACCCGACAAAAATTTGGTCGTAAGTAAATCATTAATTCGACGTTCTGTCGGTGTGAGTTCCAAGCGAGAAGACTTAACATTGGAATTCGAGGCACCACCACCAAAATACTGATTTACAAAAAACGATAACAGTTCTCCAGAAAGAACAACGAAAGAAACGCCATTCAATGGCGTTACTTGTATCACATTGATTCCCGATGGTTCAGCAATGGAAATAATGGTTTCTTCCAGTTTCACTAGTCGAGTATCACTCGGCTCAACTTCAACAGGTACTTTGAATAACGCTTGAATACTTTGCACTAAAGCCAGAGCATGCTTTTCATTGATGGTTTTCAATGCAGGCATCTGTGCCAGTAATGCCTGCTCTCTGGTGCTAAAGTCAAACGGTTGGCAGCTGTGATCACCACTACCATCATCCAGCGGCACATCACCGCTGGACACACTGTCCATTAGCGCATCCAACTCACCTTCTGATAAAACGTCTTTAGTCGACATCAGTAATGACTACTGCAACACAAAGCCAGTAAACAACACATCTTCCAACCTTTGGTTGGCTTTAAGGCGAGCTGCTTTTTGAACCGAATCGAGAATAGCTTTCCGTAAAACCTCCTTACCCTCATTGGTTTTCAGGTCTTCATAATTTTGACCGCCAATCAGCATAATTAAACCATTACGAACTGCCGGCATATTGGCATCCACCCTGTCTATTACTTCTTGCTGGTAGGACATAACCTGTAAACTCAACTGCAAATAGCGAATACCATCCTCACCCTCAAACGTCACTACAAAGTCTTTTACCAGCTCATGGTAAATTGGATCTTGCTCTTCTTCCTCCACCACCTGCTCTGTCTCGGCATTAGCTTCATCAGTCATCGCGTCTGAACTGTCTCCAGCCATTAAGAAAAATGCGGCAGCACCACCCACAATCAGAAGTGCAACTACGATTATTATGATTTTTTTCATGCCGCCTTTTCCTTTGGCCGGCTCTGCTGAAGCCTGCTCTGTTGGTTTGTCATCCTTCCCAAGATTTAACTCACTCTCCACCTTTGCCATGCTCACTCCCTAGATATTAGTTCTGACCATTTAGTCAAACATCAAAAGTCTATTGCTGCCTTTTTACACATAAAGCAAAAATCGTACCATTGATTTTTTTTAACAATATCAAGTGGTTAAATGTTTGGCGATTTTCAAGACGGTCAGACTTTTGACACCCAAAGTCGTTATACACAGACAACCGGCAGGTGATCAAGAAAAACTAAGGATAAAAGCCTTTTCAGAAAAAATGGAGCCCACACGATGACGCCCATTCATCAGATTGTGAATAGGCGTCATCGTGAAACTTATTGAGGGTAATACTATTGACTAACTTGTTGGAGCCAGTGGAGTGTTATGAGACTCAAATGTAATAATCCACAGTAGAACTAGAAGAGGATATATCCAGCTGCCAAGTAGCGACACTCTCATTCTCCTCATCAGGCAACCTAGAGTTTCCATCGACGAACTCCTCTGGCACATCGCCCCGTCCCTGCTGGGGTTCAGAATAATCCGACACGCCGGTATGAGAAAGCTGTAATCCACCTTGCCCCAATAATTCACGCAGCCGAGGTATTGCTTGTTCAATGGCATCTCTGGCAGCAACGTTATCAACAGAAAACATGACCTTTGCAGTATCGCCCTCTGTCGTTACTTTAATTTCTAGCCGGCCCATTTCGGGTGGACTAAGTTGAATACGTGCTTCCTGCATTCCACCCTTGACGACCATATTAACTCGACCTACAAATTCACTATCCCAGCTCGGCTCACCCAGAGAGGATGTCATAACCATATTCGTAGATGTTACTTTTAGCCCAGACTGTAATTCTGACCCTACTCCCTGAGACATCGGCGTATTTAACGCCACTGGAGATAATTGCGGTGCTGATATTTTTACTAATGCGCCATCAATCAGGCGATCAACGGACCCCGTAACCGAGGTGTCTTTACCCGACAATGTCTGCTGAAGACCCGCAACAACATCCGCCTCATTTGGCAAACCTGGCTGAAGAACACGTGACTCTGGTACCACATTATCAATTTTTACAAAACTGACGGAGGCATCCCCTTGACGACCAGCCAATACTGACGGAAGTGATATTTTGGAATCTCGCCCTTCACCACCTATCACTTTTGTATCAAGCAATGGAGGAACAACCAGAGAGTCTTTAACCAAAGCAGAAACAGCTATATTCTCACCGTCCAAAGGAAGCGAGCTAAGAGTATCGTCCTCATCAGCTGACTTGTTTAATGAGCGTTTATAACCATCCAGACTATTAACAGGAGTGGAACCATCCTGAAGTGACTCTGTCTCTCTTTCCGCATCTGGCAACTCTTTGCCGTCAGGATGTTGTGTCTTGCCGCTTTCTCCTATCGAACTTTCTGTCGACGAGCCTTTTTTTGTAGTTTTAGATGAAGGTTCCTGGCTACTCAGAATATCCCCAAACTGTTTCTTATTGCTCTCACTCCCAGAGCTGTCCTGGGTTTTTGTGAGATTAGCTGCAGAATTTTCCTGTCCAGTGACAACAGGTAATGATTCAAAGGTTGATATCACAGTCACACATCCTCGTAGTTACTACATAAGAATTAGCAAGATGCATGCCAAGCTTAAAGAACTAGGATATGTCTCTCATACCATGACTCAGATAGAGTCTAAATATGATGATAAAGCTATAGGTTATGAAGAATCACGAACTAACATCCGCGCCAACACAGATTCATCCGACTCTTTTTGTTCGGCCTTATCCCGAGCTTGAACCTCTTTCTGATGTTCCTGATCAACCAAATGATCTAATGCTGTCTTCCGCTGCGATTCAGAGCGCCATTGGGTCTTCAGACTATCAAGATTTTGATGAGAAGTTTCAACATCCTCCGACTGCTGATTGATGGCGTGATTTAGTTTGCTCAAAAATAATCGATAGTCCTGCAATTGTCGCGCAGCAATGCCTTGTTGACCCATAACTCCCAATTTATCTTCGTATTCCTGCTTAAATGTTTTTAGTTGATCCAACTGAGCCTGCTTTTGCTGATAGCTTTGCTGCCCAAGTTTAAAGGCTTTAGCTGATTTTTGTTCCGTGGTCTTCGCCACAGAAGCAACTTTTCCAATCTTTCCTATATCCATCATTATTCATCCATAACAACGGTATTAAAATTACCTGACAGGGACTTTAACAATGCCAAACTATTATTCATCGTAACCTTCTCTGCTTCTGACTGCTTGATGAAATCACGTATATAAGGTGCAGCATAAATCGCGCGGTCGATACTATCATCCGTACCTTGCTGATAGGCGCCAATATTGATTAAGTCACGATTTTGCTGATAAGTAGCATAGAGACTTTTCAGTTCTCTAGCTGCCACTAATTGATTTGGGGCCACAATGTTGACCATAGAGCGGCTAATAGATGCATCAATATCAATCGCTGGAAACAATCCCGAGTCCGCCACGTCTCTTGATAAAATAATATGCCCATCCAAAATGGCTCTGGCAGCATCAGCAACAGGATCATTGTAGTCATCGCCTTCAACCAAAACGGTATAGACTGCTGTAATTGATCCATGCTGGCTGTTGCCCGCCCTTTCCACCAGGGTGGGTAATAAAGAAAAGACCGATGGAGGGTAACCCTTGGAAACCGGTGGTTCACCCACTGCCAAACCAATTTCCCGTTGCGCCTGGGCAAAACGCGTCAGTGAATCCATCAACAATAAAACGTCTTTGTTCTGATCGCGAAAATATTCAGCAATGGCTGTGGCGCGCCAAGCACCATGAACACGCATGAGCGGTGAATCATCAGCCGGAGTGGCAACCACAATGGCTTTTGACATACCTTGATCACCCAGAATATCTTCAACAAATTCTCTAACTTCCCTGCCTCGCTCTCCTACTAAAGCCACAACAATAACATCGGCTTCCGTATGCCTTGTCATCATGCCCAACAAAGTACTTTTACCCACACCACTGCCAGCAAACAAACCCAAACGCTGCCCTTTACCCAGAGTCGTTAACGCATTGATAGCTCGAACACCTACATCAAGAGGTTCTCTAATAGGGCTGCGATGAAGGGGATTAATCGGCTTGCCTCGAAGAGGGGCATGATGAAGACATTTGATGGCACCTTTATCATCAATAGGTTTACCAGCGCCATCGATGACCCGGCCTAACAACTGCTCATCTACAGCGACACTACTACTGGTCTGCATAGGTACAACTCTGGCACCCAACTTAATACCCTGAAGATTACCCTCCGGCATTAAAAACAAGCTGCCGTCAGAAAAACCTACCACCTCAGCTTCGATGGAATTACCTTCATCCGTAACAATGCGACAACGGCCACCAAGGGGCACTTGGCAGCCAACGGCTTCCAGCTTAATACCGACCATTCTGACCAATGAGCCCTCTTCCTGAAGCTCGGAATGAATAAGACTTTTTGACAGCTTGGAAAGGTGACCCGAAATACGGTCATTTCGTTCAGATTTGAGTTCATCCAAAGGACGCATAGTCAACGCCTATATCGCAATAAAAGAGCCATTCTTCTCATTGTTTGCTCCCGCATTGTTGAATCGAATGAATCATTGTCCCGGGAAAAACCTCTAAAATAAACGCGTACAACACAACATTAGCCTTCTAGGCTGTTTTCACAGGAATCAATCAAACGACTAAAAACCATTTCCATTTGCTTTTCCATGGATCCATCCACGTAGGAAACAGGTGTTTTTATTCGGCAACCACCGGGTAAAAAATCGGGATCAACCACTAATTTCCAGGACTTTCCATCTAAACGACCTTTTGCCAATTGATGCACCATTTCCATATCAGAAGGATGCAGAGAAATCTCTATTTCTCCTTCCAAAGACGATATCGTTGACAGTGCTTCTTTCGCCATATCAGTTACCACATCAGAATTAATCATCAACTCACGACGAATAACCTGTCGAGCAATTAACATCGCCAGATTTGCCAATTCCTGAGTCACCACATGATCAAGGCTACGATAGGGTTTAGCCATTTCATCAAGTAACTCTGTCATACGATGGACGATTTTCTCAGCTTCAGCTCGCCCTGACTCTAAACCTTCCCACTTGCCTGCCTGAAAGCCTCTAGACTGAGCCAAAGCTTCTACTTCGGCAGGATCCATTTTTTTGACGACCGCAGTAGGTTTTTCAAAAAAGGGAGCCTCCCAACGTTCAATCGTTGGTGTGGAATCAGACATAATCTCCACCACCACTACTGCCAAGAGACATTTCACCATCTTCTGCCAGTTTAGTGGCAATATTCAAAATTTCTTTCTGGGCCTCTTCTACTTCTGATAATTTAATAGGTCCTTTAGCTTCCAAATCTTCTTTTAGCATTTCAGCTGCACGGGATGACATGTTGTTAAAGAATTTATCTTTTACTCGCTCATCCACACCCTTGAGGGCAACCACCAGACTATCCACAGAAATTTCACGAATCAGTCTCTGCATACCTTTGTTATCAACATCCATTAAATTATCGAAGACAAACATTAAGTCATTAATTTTCTCGCTAAGTTCACTATCCACTGCTTTCATCGACTCCATCAACGCAGCTTCCGATGTCGAATCCATGTAATTCATGATGGCCGCAGCCGTTGTCATACCGTCCACAGAGGTGTGCGGAAATTTTTGGTTTTTACCCAATTGAATTTCTAAAACCTGGTCCAACTCTTGTAATGCCGCAGGATCTATCAGGTCCAATCGAGCAACTCGAAGCATGACATCAGCACGTATTTCGGCAGGCAGTTGTGATAGCACCTGAGCAGCCTGATCACCCTCTAGGGAGACCAGTACAATAGCAATAATCTGCGGGTGTTCATTTTTTATCAGTCCAGTAACAGAACGGGCATCCATCCACTTCAGTGCATCCATCCCCTTGCTATTACTTCCCTGCATAACACGACTTAACATATTGCGGGCTTTATTCTCACCAAGAGCCTGTACCATCACTCGACGAGTAAAATCACCTGCCCCAATACCAATAGAATTTACTTCGCTTACTTTTTCTGAAAACTCCTGTACCACAGAGGCAATTTGTTCATTAGAAACTTCAGAAAGGCCGGCCATCGCCTCACCCACGCTTTGCACTTCTTTTGGAGCCATGTGCCTCATAATTGAGGCCGCACCTTCTTCACCCACACCTAAAAGAAAAATGGCGGCTCTCTGTACGCCCGATAACTTAGATCCTGCTTCAGCCATCTGCTGCCACCCAACCTTTTACGACATGAGCAACTCGTTCTGGCTCACCTTCCACCATAGTTCGAGCCATATTTAATTGCTGCTGATAACCCGGAGCACCTCCGGGCAATCCCAGTTGTTGCTGCCCACCTAAAGTCACCTGATCATCCCCCATTCCATCCCCCATAGAATTGGCGTAGCCGCCCTGAGGTGGTGCCAATGGCGGGGCACTAGGGGGGGGAGCAGAAGAGGCCTGCATCAGTGGTCGCAGTACCGTAAATATCACCAAAATAATCGCTATTCCTGACAAGCCCATTTTAGCCGCTCGCCAAACCCACGGTTGATCCATTAATGATAATTCAGGCATAGGCTCCATTTCTGGTGGCGCCACAAATGATGCATTTATCACATTAAGACTATCACCTCTCGTTTCATTAAAACCCACCGCCTCTTTAACCAATGAGGTGATTTCTGCCAACCGGGCTTCCGATAAAGGGACCCGTTCAGACTCACCGTTATCATTCAACTGTTCAATGTAATCTATGACAACGGCCACAGACAGTTTTTGTAATGTTCCCGGAACTTCCCGGATATGACTGATAGTTTTATCCAACTCATAATTTCTCACCTCTCTCTTTGTAGAGCGTTCCATTTGAGCCTTCTCTTCCTCAGTTCCACCCGGGGTATCCGTTACTGTTGTCTCAACGGGAGGCTGGTTGGATAACGTACCGGGGATACCCGCATTTAATTTTCTGCTTCCGCTCAGTTCCTCTTCCAACTGTTCGCTACGAACCGTTGACTCTGGCGCATAGGTTTCACTCGTTTTTTCCACCATCGTAAAGTCAATCTGAGCAGCGACTTGAGCACTAACAGAACCAACACCGACGATAGGCGTTAGAATTTCAGTAATACGATCCATGTAACTTTGTTCAAGCTGCTGAGTAAAACGGAACTGTTCTTTGGTATAGGCGAAGTCATCATTACTAGATTGCGATGACAGCAGTTTTCCTTGGTTATCTACAACGGAGACAGACTCGGCCTCCAAACCCGGAACACTGGATGCGACCAAATGCACTATTCCAGCTAGCTGGCGCTCTGTTAACTCACGTGCCGGATAGAGACTCAACAACACAGAGGCTGCGGGTTTATTCTTTTTACGCACAAAGGCAGATTGCTTAGGTAAAGCCAAATGAACTCGAGCCGACCGAATACTATCCAAGGAGGCAATAGAACTGGCTAACTCTTGCTCCAGAGCTCGGTCATAACGAGCTTTTTCCATAAAGCTACTAACACCAAGCTCTTGCTCCTTATATAAAATATCAAATCCACCTGATCCATCCCCCTGAGGTAATCCTTCACTGGCTAATTTCAGACGTGCTTCGTGTACCTTATCAGCAGGGACACTCACCAACCCTGTACTGCCATGAAGCTTATAAGGCACCCCGCTGTTTTCAAGAGATCGAATAACATCCGATGTAGCACTCGGTGATAGCTCGCTATAAAGCGGTGTGAAATCTGGCGCCATAGCCCACTGGACCAAACCCATGCCTAAGGCAATACTGGCCGCCAAACCTAGTAACAAACCTAGTTGCCGAGTAACCGGTTGTCTGCTCAGGCTATTAAATCGGCCCATCAGGTTTTGAGAATCTAGTGCCATATGTTTATCTTAGTTAGCTATGCTTGTTTTAATTATGAGTTTGTTTTAACTCTACATTAACCTTTCGATGCAAATTTGGAGATGTTTACACCTGCATATTCATCACTTCCTGATAGGCACTGAGTAGTTTATTTCTCACCTGTGTCATCGCCTGAAAAGAGAGATTCGCTTTTTGCAGAGCCACCATCATTTCTGGAAGATTCACATCTGGGTCGCCCGCTTCAAACGCTGTAGCCAAGCCCTTCGCCTCATGCTGAGCTTCATTAACTTGATTTATGGAGTCCTTCATTAACGTGCCAAAATCTACGCCCGCAGCCCCCTCTGACTCACGGCCTGCAGTAGAATTGCTCGCGGCTGCCGTCATGACTCTCATCTGGGCTAATACTTGATTAATATCCATGTCACTCATGATTAATCTGCCTTTTTTTAAATGTTCTATCTGTCATCGAGCTTTTATCTAGCACAAAATTAACCGATGGCCGGTATTGCGATACCCTGCTCTTTTAATCTCGCCAATTTATATCGCAAGGTGCGCGGGCTGATACCTAATCGCTCTGCGGCATCCTTACGACAACCATTTACCGCTTCAAGCGCATCAACAATCAGCTGTTTTTCCCGTGCTTTAAGGTCACCATCCAACTGTTGCTTACTGCTGCTTTCAGGATATTCCACCTGTGTTTTCACTCCCATCTCTAGGGCATCCTCAAAAAATAGAGCATCAGCCATCACCTCATCACCAACGGCTAAGATGGCAGATCTTTGGACGCAGTTTTCTAGTTCTCTCACATTGCCTTTCCAGCAATGTGTCAACAAAGATTCTTTTGCCTCCGCGCTAAATTTCAGGCCCCGCCCACCGGAATACTGCTGAAGCAAGATATCTGCCAAAGGCACAATATCTTTAGGCCGCATTCTCAAGGGTGGTATATGAATGGGAAACACATTTAGACGATAATACAAATCTTCCCTAAACCTGCCAGAGGAGACCTCCTCTCTCAGGTTCCTGTTGGTCGTTGCCAGCACCCTGACATCCAAGGGTATAAGTGTATTGCCACCAAGTCGTTCCACTTCTTTTTCCTGGAGTACCCGAAGCAATTTTGCTTGCAGAGCCAAGTCCATTTCAGAAATTTCATCTAATAATAATGTGCCACCATTGGCTTGTTCAAACTTGCCCGCTCTGGACTGGTAAGCGCCTGTATAGGCACCTTTTTCATAACCAAACAGCATGGATTCAAGCATTGTCTCCGGAATTGCCGCACAATTTAGTGCCACAAATGGGTTCTCGGCCCGATCTGAATGTTCATGTATATATCGCGCCATCACCTCTTTACCCGTGCCTGACTCGCCACTGATTAAAACGGTCGCGTTAGTCACGGAAACTCTGCGAGCCAACTCACATAACTTAATCGTTTTGGGGTCTTCTGCAATCATACCTTTGTTATAGGTGTAGTTATTTGCGCCGAGACGACTAACCATTTCCAGCAGTACTTCTGCCTCAAAAGGTTTCAACAAATAATCGGTGGCACCTTCACGCATTGCCTTGACAGCATTTTCAATGCTGCCATGAGCTGTGACCAAAACAAACGGCAGTTCATTTCTTGTGGACTTCACTTCACGTAACAACGTGTGCCCATCCATCTCATCCATTTGCACATCACTGATCACCAGATCAATTTGTTCGGTCTCTAAGTGTTTTAACGCCTCAACACCATTACAGGCTGCTATGGTTTGATAACCGCCATATTGGATCGTGTCACACAAAGCTTCGCGAAGAGTTTGGTCATCCTCGACCACTAATACTCTGGTCGGATTACTCATCGACAATATTCCTTTCGCTATTTAATGATTCCGTGGCTATCGGGAGGTTAATCAAAAATTCTGCTCCACCCTCTGGTCTGTTTTGTACCGATATTTCACCGCCATGGTTACTGATCGTCATGGCGACCACAGCCAACCCGAGGCCAGTTCCCTGAGATCGTGTGGTAAAAAACGGGTCAAAAATTCGATCTATAACCTCTTCGCTAATACCAGGGCCATTGTCTCGAACTCTGAGTTGCAGCCAGTGGTTATTCAATGCACCCGCCCAGATTTCCAGCGCCACAGGGCCATTGGCCGCCTCAATAGCATTCATCGCCAGATTGCTCAATGCGCCTGTTAACTCATCATGTTCACCAATGACTGACAAGGTATTATCTACCTCAGGAACACTTAACGTTGATTGGCTTTTTCCAATCTGAGGCAAAATCGTTGCTTCAAAATCTGTTAATACCTCATTTAAATAAATCACAGCTGTAGCTGGCGACTCTCCCCGCACAAAACTGAGCATACTATCGACAAGGTTGCCCATATGACTCAGACGCTCACTCACCTTGGCAGAGATTTTTTGACGCTGATCAGCAAGTAAATCTTGCCGACCTAATTGAGAAAGATAGAGTGTCGTTGAACTTAGAGGTGTTCTAATTTGGTGAGCCAAACGAGCAGCCATTTCTCCCAAGGCTGTTAACCGTTTTTTACGACCTAGCTGATCTTGTAATTGGTGAATTTCAGAAACATCGGTAACTAAAACAACCGAATCGCCTGTTTGATCCAATTTACGACTAACCACGGATATACACTTACCATTCATCAACCGCATTTCTTTGGTTTGTTGTATATCTTGGTAGCGTATCTCGCCACGGTGGGCGACACGCTCCAACACATGACTCCAAAGCTGATCTATTAAAGGTTCCCCGAGCAAGTCTATGGCCTCGGGATTAGCGTCACGAATTACCTGACGGGAATTGATAATGAGAACACCGCCAGGGAGAACAGAAAGAAGAGAGGAAAGTCTGTGGGCTAAGCGTTCTTTTTCTGCCAACTCCCGAAGCCTGGCAGATCTAGCCGTCGCCAACTCGTTAGTCAGCCCAGCTACTTTGGATTCAAGATCACGGTAAGAAGTATCGAGCTCATGAGAGACCCGATTAAAAACCTCAAATGCCTGCTCTAATTGATTGGCTGAAAGGGGTTTCGCTTGGCTCATACATATTCTCTCTAAGACTATGCCGATAAGTTTCGGTTAGTTTGTTGAGAAACTGCAATTACCGAGCCAAAATTAAAATCACTTAAAAAACAATAAACTATAATTATTCAAAAAATATTTCGTCAAAATTCCGTCATATCATCTGGGCGGCTAATCTCAAACTTACGCATTTTTTCTACCAATGTCGTACGCTGAAGATTGAGTAGTTTCGCTGCTCTGGCAACCACCCAATCCACCTCACCTAAAGCCTGAGTCATTAAACTGCATTCAATATCAGCTAGGTGATTTTTTAAATCGATACCACCTTGTGGCAAAATCACCATTTCCGAAGGTGAAATGCCCGCTTGATGGTTTTGCTCCTGAGAATCCTCAAGCTGCTCTGCAATCCAATCCTGATTTGGGCGAAACTTATCTGGTAAATCAGCCCACTTGACCAATTGCTGGGGAAACAGAATCGCTAGCCGCTCAATCAAGTTTGATAACTCCCGAACATTGCCTGGCCAGTAGTACTTGGACAGAGAGGCCATCGCGCAGTCGTCCAGTTTGACCGAGCCTTGTTTATTCCTCTCCATACGGTGAACAAACTCTTTGATCAACAGAGGAATGTCTTCAACGCGATCTCTAAGTGGCGGTAGTTCAATGGGAAATACGTTTAGTCGGTAAAACAGATCCATTCTGAATTTACCTTCTGTGACTAACTGCTCTAGGTTCTGGTGTGTCGCTGCAATGATTCGCACATCTGAGCTAATCGTTTTATTGCTTCCCACTCGCTCAAAGGTCTTTTCCTGTAAAACCCTTAGCAGCTTCACCTGCATATTCATTGGCATATCACCAATTTCATCGAGAAATAGCGTACCGCCATCAGCAATTTCAAAACGTCCCTGACGGGCACTAATCGCACCAGTAAAGGCCCCCTTCTCATTTCCAAACAATTCAGACTCCAACAGCTCTGCGGGAATAGCACCACAATTTACCGGTACAAACGGCTGCTCTCTTCGATTGGAGAAATCATGAATATTCCGCGCAACAACTTCCTTGCCTGTTCCAGATTCACCAAGAATCAGTACCGAGGCTTCAGTGCCGGCCACCTGCTTAATCAGCTCACGAATATAAAGAACGCTCCGACTGGTCCCAACCAGACCTCGGAACAATCGGACTGATTGTTCACCTTTACTATTTCTACGTGAATTTGATAGGAGGTCTGACTCGTGCAATGCTCCTAGCATATCCTTGTAACTAAGTGGAAAACTTAATGTGCCCGCTACGCTACGTTTAAAGGGCATCGATGATAAGGGCCTGTAATCACCATCGTGTTGTAATAAATAACAAGGACAGTCCTTATGAGTATCATGAACTGCAGCAATGATACTTTTTAGTAATTTAAGCTCTGGGGTATCTCTTATAAATACCGCAACAATATTGTCTTCACTGGCACACAGCTTAGAAAAATCCGTAGCATCCATAGCGACATGAGTGTTGTATTCAAGAAATTTTATGAGAGATGCTGTGCTATTTGCGCTATCAATGTCAGAATCAACGACGACGACTTGCTTTATCTGGTCCGACATTCAGACATTGTTCCCTGTTGTTATTGTGGCTCTGAATAGAGCTGCTGATCTTTGCCAACATGAAGAGATGGAAATACCACTCACACCTCATTCATACTACTTTTGGGCCCGCGATTATAAATGAACGGCGAGGGGTCATTCTCAGCCCAGCCCAAGGGAATGTCAACTTTATGACGCTTTTAATGGGAAATTTTTAATTGGCAAACGAAAAGGTCTGAACTTACACTAACCCTTTGTATTACTTGATTTTTTGAATGCCACCTCACGACGATGGTGGCGAAAGATCAATTTATCCAGCCAAGTTTTTGCGGAGCCACACAGCCCCAGATACGTCACCCTAGAGCGACTGGCCAGGGAGTCTTCAGGAGTACTGACCACCTTCCCATAAAAGCAGAGCGGCTTAGGTGTTCCTCGTTGAATATACACTTGAATAAAAACGGTCGAACCAACGTCTGGTAAATCTTCACCTAACCATTCAACGCCATCCGAAGAAACCGTGACCAAAGACATCGCTGGAATATCTGAATGCTGATAAATTAACTGGCTTACCAAGTCCAGCAGCAGGTTCAATTTTAAATCTAACCGAGCAATTTCCTGCGATATAACCGGAGCGTCCTCTGACACGTCTTTGGAAAACTCACTAATCGCAGATACAGCCCGTAAAAAAGCTTCATTTGAATCGTTAACCAAAGCCAAATGTGAATCATCCGGCTGGTAATCTACTGGCTTCCAAGTAATAGAAATATTATCAGTAAAAGAAAGACTTGCTGACCCCACGTCTGGATTGTCCGCCATTGCTAGCCCCCTGATTGGTTGGACCCTACATTTGCTATGCCGCAGAACAGACTCGTTCTAGCTAATAGCATCTTAACAAACAGATATTTTTGATTGGTATGTTGAAATATACACGTCATTCACACGGAGGTCAGCTAAACAAACCACGAACCGCGTTAAGTCGCCTCAAGAACAAAGCATCATACAGAAGGCTATTGGTAAGCCCCGAATTCAGGAAAAACTAGAAAATAAGTAAATTTGCGGTTGTTCGTTCAGTCGTTAACCAATCATCCCATTAACGAACAATTTTTACCGCCTGATAACTACCCACAGCACTCCGATTGCGTGAGTACTCAATACCCTGCTCCATGACCACATTCCGGGCAGCTTTTAATTTCGACATTAACTCTTCATTGAGGTGTAATAATGCGGCGATAGCCTCAGCAATCAGCACTGAATCGGCAATCGATGCAGACTCAGCGAAGCAAGTCGTCAAATCATCCCTTCGCTCAATCTCCAGCTCTGTAACATGCTCCCATTCACCCTTATCGGCATGAATCAACATCTGCTTGGTCAAGGTAAGTACATGAGCTAAACGACGACACTGCATGGCTTGATCTGACACACCTTGCTCCTGTGCAACCGCCAACATATTCACACCTTTCTCACGTCGGCGGGAATAGACTCCCAACCCGTTCTAATTTCTCTGAGTAAAGAACTGACCTCATCCAACATGGAGACATCTGATGCTACGCTGGCTTCCAATAAACGACGTTCCATATAGTCATAAAGCGAGCCAAGATTAGCGGCAACCTCACCGCCACGCTTATAGTCCAAGCTGGCACGTATACCGTCGATAATGGCAATAGCACTGCCCAAAAGCTGACCTTTACGGGCTACTTCATTACGATCAATAGCGCCCTTGGCTGAAGCAATTCTATCCAGTGCTCCATCCAGCAATTTGGTGATCATTTGGTGTGGGGTGGCATCAGTCATACCGCTTTGCACACCCACTGATTTATATTGATCAAGTGCCGTCATGTGATTCATTACTACCCTCTTAACATCTAGTTGTTATTCAATAAAGAACCAGCTTCAGGCAATGATGCCAACTGCTGGGTTAAAAAATCACTCGTACTTTGCAGTTGTGCTAGCAACGTGTCTAACGCATTAAATTGTGCTCGGTAACGTGCTTCCAGTGCTTCCATTCTAAGATCCAATGTCTCACGCTGATCTTCAATATCATCTATTCGACTCTGAATACCATCAGAGCGGGCGTTTAAAATACCATCTGTTTTCAAAAAACTATTGATCAAAGTATTTAGCTGGTATGCAACCCCCTGAGAAAAATTAACCGCACCCCGATTCCCTGTAGCACCTCCATCAATCAACAATCTTAGCCCGTCTGCTTCGCTGCCATCTGCTCCCGCCAAAGTCTGTCCACTACCTGTAGCAGCAACACCGCCGATAGTCCCTGCTACGTCAACACCATTCGTGCCTGCGGAAATCGACAACCCTAACTCCGCGGAAGTATTTGTATCAATCGAAAGAATTTCAACACTGGAAGCAGAGCCATAACGGTCTGAGGTGATTTCAAAATGATCCGTATTAAATGTCACGGTGACAGTAACGTCCGCACCGGACAATTTACTATCACCATTAATCCTGGCTTGTAATTCCGCTGCCAAGCTTTCACCACTGGTATAGTTACCTTGGGTCAACTCAATGCTATTACTGGTGACCCCATTAACCTTGAGGGTGAAGGCATCATTATTATCATCGATATCCAGCGGGAACCCAGCTAACGCACCCACCAGCTGCCCTTGACTGGCAATTTGGCTGATATTGATATCAAATTCCGATACCGAGGTATTCGAAGTAGAGGAGAGATACTCAATTTTGTCGTCAGAAGGGAAACCTACAGCGGCAAACAAACCAACAATCTCATCAAAGTGACTGGACAAAGCCTTATCCAAATCAGCTGAATCGATACTCAATGTACCATCGAATTCAGTTGTTATGCCTATTTCACTAAAACTCCCAAACGTAGCCTCAGAAAAACCTTCAACTGAACCCGTCAAAACAGAACGTAACTGGCTAGTAATTGAGCGCACAGAAAAATCACCTTGAAGCGCCCCAGCAAGGCCAGTTTCAGGATCATAGGCCGTCAGCCTATTGATGGTATTCGTCAAACTGTTATAAGAGTCCACAAGTGCCGTAATAGCCGCTTTAACACTAGACTGGTCTTCAGAAATACTCAAACTAACGGAAGCCTCCCCCGTCACATCCTTCAATGTTAAGGTCACTCCATCGATCACATCACTGACGATGTTTTTACTACTACTGACACCCAGCCCATTTATCGAAAATAAAGCATCCTGAGCAGCTACCGTTTGGCTTAAATTAGTCGCGCCACTATTAAAAGCTAATGCCGAGAGGCCCGAGTTATTCAGGTCATCAGCGTCACCGGTATCATCCACACTGATCTCTAAGCTATTTGCCTCACCAGTCACCGATGAATTGAGTAATAAACGGTAACCCGATCCATCGTTGACTATCGCCGCAGAAACACCGATATCGGCATCATTAATCGCATCACGCAAACCTGCTAGGGTGTTATTCGTATCATCGATGGTAAAAGTAGCCACCCCGACCTCGGGGTTTACAGTAAAACTGTTATAACTTTCCGGGCCTGGATCGGGAGACACATAATCGGTGGTACCAAAACGAATAGTGATCGTGCCGGTTCCAACCGTATCAGAAGCTGATGTATAGCTTCCGCTCGCCAATGAATGAGTTTTGGCTAACTGAGTAACCGCCAGATCATAGTTTCCCGTTGCGGCATCAGAATCTGCCGAAACATCAACCACATCACTGTCACTGGCACTGGCTAATCGTTGACTAAAGGTATTCAGATTATTGAGCTGAGTAAGACTGTTTTGAAAGGACGCCAAAGCACTATTAAGGGAGCCAAAGGCGGAAAACTCAGCGGTAAGAGCAGCTTCTTTTGTAGTTAAACGAGTTTGAACAGGTGTGCTCTCAGCGGAGACCAGCTGTGTGACCAACCCCTCAATATCGAGGCCAGAACCTATACCTGTTGCTGTAACCATTCACCCCCCCCTAACGCTGCTTAAACAAACTATTCATCTTATTCGCTAAAATGCAAAGGGGGTGCCAACTTGTGTCCCGTGGAGTAGAAAGTATCTAATCTACTCCTACCCCTCGCCATTCATTAACAATCCCTTCACAGGATCTGGGGCCTGCTCGGCAATATGGCGTGCCATTGCGACCACCTCTTCAGAGGGAATTTGACGAATAACCTCTTGAGTTTCATGGTCTAACACCGTAACAACCGTACTTCCGACATGTTCATCGATCTTAAACTGCAGATCTCTGGAAATACTCTGTACATAATCAGTGATATTACTCACTGCTTCTGTCACCTCTTCAAGGGAAACAGCTGCTTCGCGCGGGGCCGAAGATTGCGGCGACTGATTGCCGCTTAACGACACCTCTTGCCGCTCAACCGCCGATACTGAACTATTTCCAGTGGGCAATGAAGCGGGTTTTCCCACGAGAGTCAGCGCATCCGAAATTATTGCTGAATCGGACATAATATTATCCTCTCTCTATCATGTACTTCATTAATCTTAGACCACCCAAACTAACTTTGCCCGAAATAGGAGAGCGGAAACCCGCTCTCCCAAGACATGTTCAGGTAATCAATTCTTACCTATTACTGCAGTAGTGCCAGCACGTTTTGTGGTAGAGCATTGGCCTGGGCCAACATCGCTGTACCCGCCTGTTGTAATATCTGCGCGCGGGTTAGGTTAGCCGTTTCCGCTGCAAAGTCTGTATCCAAAATCCGTGAACGCGAAGCGGACAGATTTTCTGACGTGGTTTGGATACTTGCAATGGTTGACTCAAAACGGTTTTGAATCGCACCAAAGGTACTCCTCAAATCGTTGACTGATGTGAGTGCAGAATCAAGCCTCTGAATCATCGTGTTTGAACTTGAAACCGTCAAAACACTTGCTCCAGTAAGACTGCCAGAAGCCGTTGTCGATGCCGCCAAACCTAACGTGGTCAAACCGGTATTACCTGTCACAGTGATGGTTTCTGCCGCATCAATATTAAATGTTCCGTCATCATTGAGTGTGGCCGTAGCATTACCACCGAGTGCGGTATTAATTGCATCAACCAGTGATTGTGCTGTGGTATAAACTCCATCAGCCACGGCTGCTGCAGTACCCGTACCAATCTGAATACTGAAATCAGCTGACACAGTTACTGTACTACCCACTACTGCATCTGCTGCTGTCACTGCTGTACCGCCACTGGCACCAGTAATCGACGTAGTCTGAAAGTTATCAACAACTGTTGCAGGGGTGGCACCCGCTGCTGCACTAGTAACACTAAAGCCCGCTGCACTATCTGCGGCAACAACATAACTAGCACCGGCTTGGGTCTGAATATCAGCCACTAGTCCGGCCAAATCACCCGAGTAATCTGAATTGATAGTGACAGTAGTACCGTCCACGTCAAATTCTAGATTAGAAGTAACAACTGCGGCGACACCAGCATTGCCTGTTGCGCCTGTAAATTCTGCTGCAGTTGTACCAGTACCATTATCAATAACAACCGCTATGGTTGGGTCAGTTGCCGTCGCTGTTTTGGTGATCGTAATATCAACGCCATCATCCGACACAACATATTCACCAGAATTAGCCACATCGAGATCTGCCTGAATTTCTGCTGTGACGCCCGCTAGGTTTGTATAATCTGCATTCAGATTGATGCCAATACCATCGACATCAAATGTCACTGCCGCACCAGCTTGGTAATCTGTAACAGAGACGCCAACTGTGGTCGCCGCATCACCACCCACGAAGGCAACCGCATCGGTGGAAAAGTCCAAGCTGTTAAGCTGGCCGGTGGTGTAAGCCCCCGCTACAGCATCAGTACCTTCGGTAATAATAGCATCGAGATCTGAGCTAGCCGCACTGGCAATGGCACCAATGGCACTTTGACGCATACTCGTTGCCAAATTCAAACCAATGGTTTCGCCGACATTGGCACCCACTTGAAACAGTGCACTACCAAACGAGCCG
>JASJGJ010000005.1:0-8352 GCA_033791605.1 Porticoccus sp. | reverse complement strand
ACTCTAAAAGATGGAGAGTGGCAGGATATGTGGGATTGATAAGGATTTTGTGGGGACCCACATTGCCATGAATATTCTTTTGCCTGGATTTAATTTATTAACAGTTGCACAGTTAAAAAAGTTGTTCTGCTGAATAATCAGCGGCTATTTATCAATAATCAACAAAGCAAAAAAACAAGTTGTCGTGAATTCACGTTTATAACTTTTTTAATTAATAGATGTCCTTATTTGTCTCTAAATAAGTGTTTTTTCTATCTGCTTCGCCTTGATTATTTTTGAGAGAGATTTAAAACAATGATACTGGATGATCTGATCTAGCAATTAATCTTTTTTAATATATGGGTGTCTATCTTTATTTCTATCTTTATTTGGTATCCGTAAAGGGTATCTGCTTTTTTTCATGGGTTAGTTCTTCGGCTCGGACCGCTATGCTGACGAATTTCCAATCCTCTATGCCCCAGAGCTTGGTTATGCAGTTAGTCGCATCTATTACCTTGAAACCATCTCCAAGTGCACGACCTAGATATACAGTCGGCGTTGTTGCCGCAAGATTCGCCTGGTCCTCGACGATTTTGACAAACCCCATTGATACAGGCGTTTGCACACTGTCGATCACGTGTGCAAGGTGTACCGTTCGGTGCGTATGACGCGACACACATATTGTCCAGAGCGCGGCATCGCCTGCCCGCTCCACATTGCTCTTGTGTTGAACATCCACATACGCTGCCATTACAAACTCCAGATATGCAATCGGCGTTATTTAAGCAACTCGACCCTGGGGCTCGTCGAGCCTGACAAATAAAGTCAATACATGCGTCTAAACACTGTCCATCTCTATTGCACGGCGCACCAATAGGTCCATTGGCTGTGACGCACAATCCGTCATAGCGGCATCTTTGCCCGGCTTGACAGTCTGAGATTACCCGACACGCTCCACATATTCCACTGAAACAGTTCTGGTTGCTCCGGCAATGGTTGTTCGTTTCGCATCCGTATTTGCAACCACTTGAGGAGCACTGCCATGGATCATTGATCGAACCACATCTAATTGTGAGGCCGCGTCCATCACAAGAGGTTCGGATCTCTCCACTCCTCCCCATTGGTTCAGCGTCATAATCACAAGGAGGGGGCATGTATGCCTCGTCGCAAACCACTCGCTGCATGATATCGTTCGCGTTCCCCCCATGCATGTTCCTCCACCCGGAGCATTCGGCGGTTGTAACTGGCTCAGCAGAGTGGAAGGAAGGAGGTACAAAACCAAAGCCATCAAGAAGAGCATTCGATGTTTCATGAGACCCCCGCGAGTCGGTTGAGACTAACGTTGCTGTGAGGAGCGACAAGCGGTTTTCCAACACCCTGCGACTTTACGCGTAACGGGTGAGGGAAAAAGCCAAAGTATAGGAAGTATAAACACTCTTTCTAACCATAGTCAAACCAAAACACCCGGAATATCTCCCCTTCCCCTCTGTTTCTAACCAGTTAATTTCATGACTTCACCAAGTGTAGTGGTACAGTGAATCGTGCAATCAAAAGAACGGAAAGAGGGAATGCTTGATTGCAAGACTTGACCCATGATCGTTTGTTGTTTAAAAGATTTAATTGACTTAGATCAAGAAAGCTAACGGTAAAATACATACAATTATAAGGTGCTTTATAAAAAATATTATTCTGCACGGAAATTGGATTGTTTTTTTTTGCTACGTGTTATTTGGGGAAAGGGATTTATTTGCTTCCTATTTACGCTGCATCATATGGAAGGAAAGTATTGATGTAACCTTTTCTCTTTACTTTAATGAGGAGATGATATTATGTCGTGGAAAATAGGTGATGGTACCTTAATAGAATTGGTTGGGCACGTTAACTCCGAGGGAGAGCTTTATGGCGTTGCTCTGGATGAACAATATATGGGTGGAGCTGCACCAGCTAGCCCGTATTCAAATGAACTTTATGGTGTAGTCGAACCAGCGCGTGGTTCTTTATCTGCTCTCAAATATATCTGTACCTCTGTTGCCGGTGCCGGTGCCGGTGCCAGTGATGCTGCTGCATTGAAATACATCTGTACCTCTGTTGCCGGTGCCAGTGATGCTGCTGCCCTGAAATATATCTGTACTTCTGTTGCCGGTGCCAGTGATGCTGCTGCATTGAAATACATCTGTACATCAGTATCAAATGCTGGACCGTCAATGGGGCCATCAGATAGAGTGGGTGTTATCGCTGGATCAGATGCTGATCCTGATAGTCATTACTAAAAACAGGGAGTGAAATATATGATAACGCCTATTTTTGGCACTAAAAAGCCACTACTGTCTAAATACGTTCATCCTCACAAGGTCGATGATAATGTGGTTGGTCTCTATCATCCTTTCGGACATGAAGTGGCTTTGGTTACCAGTGACTGTCTGCAATCGATTGAAAATGGTTTCTTTGAAGGCATACCCAATGATGTTTATACTGATTTAGTTCAGCGTAGATTTCTGGTTCAACCGGGTTGGGATGATATAGCACTTGATGATTACGCGGTGAAACCCATTCCTGGATTTTTCAGCTTATGGCTTATCGTTGCGCAAACCTGTAATATTGGTTGTACTTATTGCGTAGTCGAAGCAGATACACAAACTGATAGACTACCGCAATTACCCAATCTCGCTCAGGAAAATAAGGGTTACATGACGAATGAGGTTGCGGATCGAGCAATGGAGGTTTTTCAGGAGTCACTTGCTCGGCACCGTCAACCATTCGCCAAAGTAACCCTGTACGGGGGTGAGCCTTTGCTTAATCGGCCACTTCTGAAATATATTATTCCACGCCTACGTCAAATGAGCTGGGAAGGGCAAACTCATCCCTTAGAAATTCTTTGCTTTACCAACGGTATTGTCTACGATGAAAAGTTAACTGAAATTTTCCTGGAAAATGATGTTACTGTCGGCATGTCGCTTGATGGTCCAAAAGAAATTAATGATCTGGTGCGCCTTGATCGAAGGGGTGGTGGCACCTATGACAAGATCGTTCGATCTTACCACCGCTACAGGGACGCAGGTATTAGAGTTGGTCTCTCCTGCACACTTGGCGACCATAATCATGGTCAGTTGGTTAACGTTGTATCTCACTTTGTTCATGACTTACATGCACCATCCGTTCAGTTCCAGGTGCCCATACAGGTGGAAGAGGGAAGTCCAAATTATCTGAATATGGGTATACTTGCACGCGAATCGCTAGAGGCGTTTGAACTGGCTCGTGATGCGGGCGTTGAAGAGGGGCTTGCGCTCAGGCGCTTAACTAGTTTCTCAGCAGGTCGCTTCCATCACAGAGATTGTGCAGCTGTGGGTGGAGAACTGGCGGTTTCACCACAGGGAATCGTCGGTCCCTGCCATAATGCCACCATCGGCGGTGAAGAGTATTTTAAAGGAAACGTACTCGAGCCGGGTTTTAATCCTGAAGTGTTGCCAGGCTTTGTTGAGTGGCATGCAAGAATGCCGGTGAATATGTCGGGTTGCCATGGTTGCTCTGCTATCGGTTTATGCGGTGGAGGTTGTCCCTACAATGCACTAATCGCATCTGGCTCAATCTGGAAGAAAGACCCGCAACAGTGTGGCTATATGAACGAATTCCTCGACTGGCTGCTGGAAGATATCTGGGCACGGTATAGTGGCAAGCAACGAGTACAAACATCTGGCTCATGGCAGAAAAGTGCAGTAACTTCTAGTAACGAAGTAAGGGTGAGTGGTCCACAGCATTATAGTGAACGTGTTTCTTCTGCGAGGACAGACTAATGGCTCCCAAAAAAACATCACCTGAACATTATTTTGGTGTCGATGACAAACAAACAGTCGTGCTTGTTGAATTTGCAAAATCGGTTACGCCAGCCTCGCCAGCCTTTACAGAAGATCATCAGAAGCGACTGATTAAGGATTGTAAGTTGAAGATAATACCGTTTGAAATGAAAGAAGCAAGCCCAGCAATGGCAGCGCTCTCACCAGACAGGTACTTTTTAGAAGTGGAATCAGAAGACGCAAGAAAACCGCTGGATATTATCGATAACATTGAGAAAGTATTTAAGGAGGAAGTGGTCACCATCATCCCAGTACCTTCAGCAATACCCGCCATTGCTCCACAATCAGCTGAACCAGCAAGTGGGGCATTGCCAACGCCTGATTTACATATGTTGCAGGGTTATGCTGGATCAGCACCAGAGGGTCTTGGTTTTTCAGATATCGCCATACTGGAAGGCGCCGATGGTGCCGGGGTGACTATCATTGATCTAGAAGGGGGATGGAACCTTGCACATGAAGCTTTAACCCCTGTTCAGTTCAATCTTTGGGTAGGCGAAGCTTCGCAACATTCTGGCTGGGTAGAACATGGTACGGCGGTGAGCTCGGTGATGTTGTCAGCACGTGATGGTATAGGGATTTCCGGGCTAGTGCCTGGCGCGCGTGGCGCGCTAGCTTCTATTTACACCGGCACGCCTCGTCGACAGCGAATATCACAACAGATAGATGCTTGTCGTAACTTGCTTAGTGCTGGAGATGTTCTACTACTTGAAGTACAACGACCGGGACCAGCGACCAATTTCATATCCGCAGCAGATCAGCATGGTTATCTGCCGACCTCATTCTGGCCCGACGTTAAGGAGAGTATTCGAGCCTGTATTGCCGACGGCATAGTTGTGGTTGAAGTGGCGGGTAATGGTGGTGTAGATCTTGATGATGAATCACTACAGGGCGCATTCGATCAAACCGGTTCCACCATCACCACATTGGGTGCTGCCGATTCAGGATCAATTCTTGTGGGAGCAGGGCATGCACCCAATGCCGCTCCTCATGGCGATGGAGATAACCAGGGTGTACCACTAGCTCGATCACGGATTGGTTTCTCGAACTATGGCAAAAGACTAGACTGTCAGGCATGGGGAGAAGGTGTTGTTAGTGCTGGCTATGGTGATGCCTGGGGGGAGCTGGGAAGCAACAACGCCTACAGCGGTCGATTCTTCGGCACATCGAGTGCGGGGCCAATAATAGCAGCAGCAGTAGCAGCCACTCAGGGACGGCACTTATATAAGTATGGCCAGCCAGTGCCACCACTACTGTTACGTCAGGTATTTGCATCATTTGGAACACCTCAGCAAAGAGCAGAGGATGATAAGTTGTACATTGGGCCACAGCCTGATCTTCCTATGATTTTCTCCGCGCTGGGGCTTTGGTAGCTGTGCGCTATTTGATCCGTACTGCACTAGCATTCGATGTTCTAAAAGACAGGCTGCTTGAGCATGGGATTAGCGCTGAAGAAATTAGTGCACCGATTGCGAATTCAGCTAGCTGGCTGTTAGATGTTGAACTTGAACCACCAAAAAACCTGAACCACGAACGCTTGCTCGCAACGGTGCAACAAATAGAGGAGATTGAACAAGTCATACCCACCCCAGATGCTGAACCTTTCTAGTCAACAATATAACGTATTAAGGAGCTTCAAGTATGCGACTCTCTAAATACCTGCAGACCAAAAAAATCAATCCGAACGTCATTGGGATCTATAGCCCTTTTGGCCAACAAGTTAGTTACCTCTCGACAAATAACTGGCAGCTAGTAGTTGATGGCGACTTTGAAAGCGTCGAGCCAGAAATTATTGACGATTTAGAAAAACGCTGTTTTTTAGTTGAAGATGGCTTTGAAGAAAAAATACTGAAAGAATATCTGCCGCCTAGTGAGCATATTCGTGAGATGTGGCTAGTTGTTGAGCAAGCCTGCAATATGGCCTGTCAATATTGCGTTACGGAAGGAAATGTAGAAGACCCTGATCGTAGAATTATTGCTCATCATAAACCCGAACCTGTTAGCGCCTGCGGAAATGCTCGCCAACAAAATCAGGATACAATGAACTTCGAGGTAGCGCTTGCTGCTGTTCGCAAATTTGAAGGCTACTTACAGGATTCCAGACCACATTCACCACGCGTCACACTCTACGGCGGCGAACCGCTGCTGAACTGGCCGTTGATTAGGCAAATAGTGCCCTATATTCGTCGTATTTCCTATCCAGGTCAAATTTGTGAAAAGCCTGTACAGGTGCTTATAATAACGAACGGGCAGATATTTCGGCATGAAATATTAGATTTTTTTGTAGAGCATCATGTTGCCGTCAGCGTATCGCTAGACGGTCTTCAGAAGCATCACGATGACCAGCGCATAACAGCGACAGGCAAAGGTACGTTTAAACGCGCAGCAAGTTCACTGAGCAAATTTAAGGCTGCTGGACTCAATGTTGGTATTTGTACTACTATCGGAACGCATAACGTCACCGATCTGCCAGAAATCGTGGAGTATTTTGCCGATGAGTTTTGTTGCCCCGTTGAGCTACAGGTGCCATTCGACATTCCCTACAATGGCGGCAATCAATCATCGGTCAGAATGATAGATGCCGCACCCTATGCAACCGAAGCTTACGAACGCCTACGTAGTCGCGGACTGCTCGAAGGTCTGGTGGGTCGCCGCATGATGCAGGTCAGCGCCGGTAATTTTCATCACCGTGACTGTTCCGCTGTGGGTGGTCAGTTGGTGATCGCGCCTGATGGTAGTATGGGGCCATGTCATGCATTTACCGGTGAAAGAAAATATTTTAGCGGTAATGTCATTAATGATCACCCGTGGGAAAATCCAGCCTTCCATGAGTGGTCGAGACGACAGCCCGTTAATATGCCGGGCTGTCATGGCTGCTCTGCCATTTCAATCTGTGGTGGAGGCTGTCCTTACAATGCTCACATTAGCTCTGGATCTATCTGGGACAAAGATCCACAACAATGTGAATATATGCATTATTTAATTGATTGGATGATTGACGACGCGTGGAAGAATCGCCATTGAAAATATGTTGTTAAGACAATGTGAGCACGAGAAAATTGAACGCGCCGTCACCATTGTGCGAAACTTTGCTGCCGAACATGGCTGGGAGGAATACTGTACTAGCTTTGATCAAACGCCTGTACAAATAGCGCAGGATCAAGCATCCTTGTGTACGCACCTGCGTGACATTGGTGAGTTAGACGATGATCCCCCACCTGGCTTGATAGCAGTTGTGCTTACAGAAATGGTCATTGTTGTTGATGAAGATGATGTCAATAATATACGCCCTGAATATTTAGAGATTGATGATGGCTGGGTGCGATTAATTGCGCATGAATTTGCGCACTTGCTGCATGAAGCCATTGTCTCTGGCGACGAAGAAAAGTTGGGCCCACGTTGGTTTTTTGAAGGTTTTGCGTGCATGGCTGCCGGTCAAACGCTTGGACGTGTATTTGATACTGAGAGTCCAGAACAGGTATTGGAAGCTGTTAAGCTAGAGTGTAGGGGGCAATATGCGGCTTTTGAGGCAGCAGTACGTTACTTTTGCCAAAGGTATGATCTGGCGGATTTAGTTGAACGTGCAGGTAACGAAAGTTTCGAGCAGTGGCTGCTTCAATAGAGAAATAACACATTTGATTTACAATGACTTTCATCAGTAAATCTATTGCCTATTATACCAGTGGACCAACTTAAGGGTGTGATGATTATGAAAGAATAAACCTACACGACTTTCGTTACGAGGGTGGAGCCCCCATAAACAGTGGCACTCAAATTCCACTGGTAATGAACAAATAAAAATATGGTTCAAGCGGTCAAGCTAGGACCACCTGACTCAACTGGTACAGGTTGTCCAATAAGGGCTGAACCCCGCGTAATAAGCGGCTTTCCACCATCATGAGGAATATATTAGTCTGGAATCGGCAACGCCGAGAAGGGAAATAAATGGTGGGCCTGGAAGGACTCGAACCGAGTCTATAGTCCCATTGTTGTTTTAATATATGTAGTAACCAAGCTCACACCAATTTTTTCAGCAACACCTAATCCCCATGTGCCTATTTTTGACATCGCTTCTAATGCCTTTGCACCGTTCCCTTTTTTAGCTTCACTTTCAGCAGTCCAGATGGCTGCTAACTCAATAAATTGCTCTGGTTGTTTAGCATCTTGTATTAACGCTTCTCGTAACGTTGCCAGCTCATCACTGAGTTTTTCTAAATCTATATCAGTTTTATTCTGTTCCCATATCTGGTTGAAGTTAATGTCATGTACATGAGCATTACGCCCAACTACGACCGCTTGACCTTTGTTTATATTTTTGTCACCCATAGTTCGTTTATCCTCGTAGTGTTGTATATTAATTCGAGATTGTTTTTCTAAGTCTTCCCTGGTAAAAACGCCAAATATCAGTTCCATTGTATAAACCATTTCACCACATACCCCACAGGGTACTTGCTTATGATTTTTTTCAATATAAGTATTTAATTCGCTAAGTGGCCAATATTTCGGATTTGGCTCATTACGTTCT
>JASJGJ010000004.1:0-3455 GCA_033791605.1 Porticoccus sp. | reverse complement strand
TTATTTGCCGTAACGGGGATTTCCCTTGTCGGCTGCGGTGGCGGCGGCAGTAGCTCCAGCTCTAGCTCAACACCAAATACCACGGTGGGTGCAATTACCAGTTTTGGCAGTGTGTTTGTTAACGGCTGCGAATATGACACTGACTCAGCCTCCTTTACGATCGATGGACAGCCCGGCACGGAAGCCGATTTGAGTGTGGGTGATGTTGTGGAAGTTTTCGGTCCCAGTAATTGCGTTACCGGTACTGCGCTCAGCATTAACTTCGCGGACGAATTAGAAGGCGTCGTAGATTCTAACGCCGTCGCAGCAGGTGTAGGCACCATGGTGGTAATGGGCCAAAACATTACCGTCAATGACCTGACTATTTTTGATGATGAAACAGGCGGCATTGCAACGGTCGACGCAATCGCTGCTGGCAACGTGGTGGAAATCAGTGGTTTTGGTGTTGGCACCGGCGACATTGTGGCATCCCGCATTGAAGTCAAAGCGGCAACACATACCCCTGGTAATGAAATCGAAGTAAAGGGTGTTGTCAGCAGCCTTGACACCACCGCAATGACTTTTACTATAGGCGGCCTAACGATTAATTATGGCTCAGCTACACTGGATGATATTTCCGTGATGGAAGACGGCCTGTATGTGGAAGCCAAAGCAACAGACTACACTGCCGGCTCATTCACACTGGCCGCCACCAAAGTTGAACGTGAAGACGATGGTGAAATTGGTCATCAAGGTGATCATGAAGACGAGTTTGAAATCAAAGGCATGCTAACTGCTGCTTATGATGATACCAGCAAAACCTTTGGCATCAATGATCAAATGATTCTGGTTAATGACAACACTGATCTCGAAGACATTACTTTGGCAGACCTAGTGGCTGGCAACATCGGCACACTAAACCTTGAAGCTGAAGGCATGTTCAATGCAGACGGCATGTTGGTTGCGGAAGAAGTCAACTTAGAAGACGACATCTCCGACAACGATGAATACCAGGGCACTATCACCAACCTGAGTGCCCCAGCGGGAATGAACTCAGGTACTCTGATGATGACCGTGGGTGCAGGCAGCATGGATGTCACCATCAACAACGACACTATGATGAAAGACAGTCATGAAAGTGGTGGTATGATGCCAGAAGATAAATTCAACTTCACCCATCTTCAAGTAGGCGACTTGATTGAAGTGCATGTTGATCCGACTTCAGGCATCGCGGTTAAGCTGGAAAGAGAATAAGACATCACGTTTATTTTCTGCACGCTTACTTTAGAAAGTAAGCAGTAAGTAATAAAAACGGGGCACAATGCCCCGTTTTTTTATGCCCATTTTTTATGACCGCCTTTTTACTCCCTTCGAACCCCTACCCCTTCCCGAGAAAACCAAACAGCCAATCACCGTATTCGTCTTGCGATCGGATGCAATATCATTGCAAATACTCACTCGCCAACACGATCACCCCAACTTATTTTTCAAACTAGGGGAAAAAAATTACTTCCTCTTTTTCTACCTCAATAACAACTTAAATAATATGGTATGTTTATGAATCAAATAGAAAACCTGAGAATTTAGCAGAATCATATCGGGTTAATATTTTCTATTAATATAAGTTAGTTGCCAAAAAAACAGATGATATTTACGACCAATCACAGTAATTCTTGCCATAGACAACGAAACAAGTCTCTTGGTCTTCCTGAGCTCATTGCGATTGCACTTGGGGGAATGGTTGGCGGTGGCATTTTCACAATTTTAGGCATTTCCGTTTCAATGGTGGGTGTGTTTACACCATTGGTGATAATTCTTGGCGGAGTGATCGCCTCCCTTGCAGCCTATTCATATGTCAAGTTGGGCGTTTACTATAAAGACGAAGGTGCCACCTACTCATTTTTTAAAAAAACATTCCCAGACTCTCATTTCGCGGCATCTCTTATTGGTTGGTGGGTTATATTTGGTTATATAAGCACACTCGCTCTATATGCTTACACCTTTGCAGCTTATGCCATCAGCAGCTTCCCCTTTGCTGATAATGAGTGGGTGCGAAAACTTGTTGCAGGCGCTGTCATTCTCACTTTTGCACTGATCAACATCTGGAGTGTTAAAGGAATGGGGAAAATCGAAGATATTATGGTTTATACCAAATTGGTGATACTAGCCATAATTTCATTTGTACTTATTAACAACAGCCAAACGACTATTCCTGTGTTACTTCAAAACAACCATGACACCAGTATATTATCAATATTAATCGTTGCTTCAATTACCTTTGTGGCATACGAAGGTTTTCAGCTTGTTATTAACGCCGTCAATGAAATGGAAAACCCAGAAAAGAACATACCGAGAGCTATCTATTCCGCCCTATTCCTCGCAGTTCTGATTTATTTTGTTATTTCACTAGGTGCTATATTGGCAATTCCCTTTGACTCAATAATACAAAATAAGGAATATGCCCTCGCTTCTGGTACAGGAAAAATACTCGGACATTGGGGTACTGATCTCGTTATCCTGGGTGCGCTACTGGCAACAAGTAGCGCTATCAGCGGGACAGTATTTGGCGCATCAAGACAAATGGCTGTTATTGCAAACGACGGATACTTCCCTGTCTTTCTTGCCAAGCGAATCAACCACATTCCTGTTTTTGCAATTTTAAGCATGTCTATTCTGGCATTTTTACTTGTGCTTGCTGGCAGCCTAGAGGTTATTCTTGAATTTGGCAGTGTCACATTCTTGTTGGTATCACTGCTAATGGCCTTTGCTAATTATCAGATCCGTGATTTAACCAAGTCATCAACATTTATTACTATCCTTTCGTTTATTGGGCTCCTATTTGGGGCAGCACTCATTTTATATTATGAATTCAACAATCAGCCCCAACAAATGCTTTTTATTGTCGGGCTGTATGTATTATTAACGACTGGTTCGTGGCTGTATTCAAGAAGCAAGGAAATTAAAATTGGCAACTAAAAATCACATACGCACGGCCAACAAAAATTGTCGCTCCTTTGTCGCTCTATTTTTTTTGCTGCCAGTGATACGAGGTGTTATGTGTAAAAATAAATAAATCATTCCCTTAATATTCAAAACACCGACCAAGATAATTCTCACCTTTTGAGGTAGCTATGCATAAAGTAACAACCACGATCATCAGCACCGTATTTTTATTACAGGGCTGTTCAGGTTTATCCACAACCCAGGAAAAGCCGCCAAGCGTGACATCCTCCCCTTCTGGCGCGGCGGTCTTTGCGAATATTCTGGAGTTAGGGCAAACCCCATTGCAAGCCAATCTCTACGAGGCCTTCCCCGCAGGCTGGCAAAGCTCGATATACCAGGCCCAAGGTGTGCTGATAGTAAAAAAAGATGGTTGCAAGGATTACACATTAAAAGTGAATGATCTCATTCTGAGCAAACCGATACATGCCGAGCTTGAATGCAGCAAGGCCAACAAGCCAGAGAAAACTATCACC
>JASJGJ010000003.1:0-5581 GCA_033791605.1 Porticoccus sp. | reverse complement strand
CAGTGCCCGGTGTTTTCGTGAACTCCGCGTTCGTGCCTTTTTAGACTGGAGAGATCTCAGCCAAGTTGCGTCCATTGTATGCTGAACGTTGGATGGCGCATGGTTTGCAGGAAGTTATTTGCGGTTTCCAAAATAAGTTGATAGTGCCTTTACCAGTCATTGCATAGTGATAAAAGGTGCCGGAGGAATTTAAATTTAACCAATCCTAAATGTCTGCTTAATCGTATTTTACCTCTGTCATGAAAATTGCCTAGAGGTCCGTTTTGTGGTGTTAAGCGACTATCCGTCAAACCCTTCGCTAAATAAACAGTGAACGGTCACTTTCAATCAGTAACGGACTGTCGATGCTTGATAAAAAGACTTCAGCTCTCACCCTAATCCGGTCATTCAGGTGCCTATCTCTTGATATGCTCTATAGCAGACATTCTCACAGATAATATATACTGTAAATCTACAGGGAATGGTATGGAAGTTGATGATCGCAGTAGATAATGGAAAGGTTAAGATTTACCTGAGGGATGGAGTCCCATTATTGAAATATATCATAACGGCGAGCTCGATTTATCAGACGTTACCTGGATTCATCACAATATTATCAATAGTCTTGATCCACCAATTCAAATCTCAACTGATCTCATTGTTGATCGCGTTGGGAGCTCTTGTCTTTCTCAAGATGCTTATATGAGTATCGCAGAACTAATGCAAAACTCGAAAAGAGTTGCATTTGTTATACACCACGAACACAAGAAGTTATTGTTGACCTTGCAGCTAAGACATATCTGTCAGCCCATGAGGTGAGAAACTTCTATACTTTAGATATGCTTGTAAATGGTTATCAAATAACTAGAAACAGTTTTAACTTTCAGCCTTCAGCAACCTCATCTCATCAAGATAGACGAAGAATGCCGGAACGAAGAAAAGAGAGGCAATAGTCGCCGTCAACAGACCAAAGGCTAAACTGGCAACCAGTGGAATGAGTATCTGGGCCTGGGTACTGGTTTCAGTTAGTAGAGGCAACAGGCCGGCCAGAGTTGTTAATGATGTTATCATAATCGGACGGAATCGGTCTTTTGCGGCCAACCGTCCGGCCTCCATAACATTTGCGCCTTCTTGTAATCTTTCCTTTACAAAAGCCACCAGAAGAATGTTGTCATTGACGACGATGCCGGCCAGCGTGGCAAACCCAACCAGACTAGGCATTGTAAGATCAAGCCCCATGAAAACATGTCCCCACACGACGCCAATGAATCCCATCGGGATAGCTAGCATCACTGCCAACGGCTGTATATAACTACGAAACTGTAGAACAAGGATCAGGTAAATACCGATGAGACCAACCAGCAGGTTAGTTTGGAGTGAGCTACCCGTCTCCTTAGTCTCTTTATCCTGCCCTTGCGATGCAAAGCGCACATCAGGATATCGCTCCTTCAGTGTAGGGAGGAAGCGCTTGGATAGAAGCCCCATCACTTCACGCGCATTAACTTTAGTTGTATCAAGACTTGCTTGTATGGTTATAGTTCTCTGCCCATTTACCCGATGGATGCGTGCATAATCACGCCGCTGTTCAATGTTTGCAACGGCGCTCAGTGGAACCAACGTACCGTCAGGGGCGCGTAACCTGAGGGCAAGTAAGTCATCAAGACTATCTCGATCGGAGCCGATTAATCGGATTGACACAGCATAGGTCTCATAACCGCGCAGCACTTCAAGATTGGTATTTCCATAAATTGCCGTTCTCAGTTCATCTGCCACAGTCCGGGCTGTGATACCGAATACGCCAGCACTCTCCTTCAAGTGGACTCTGAATTCAGGCTTTCCTGGTCGCAGGTCATCAGAAATATCTTCCAATCCGCGAATGGTTGCGAGAAATGCCTGGACCTCAATAGAGGCTGCCTTAAGACTCATCAGATTGCGTCCCTGAATGCGCAAATCGATAGCCTTGCCCGCAATACCGCGCTCCTTATCGGTAAACTTCAGGGCAATGACATCGGGAACTTCGCCGACCAGTGTGCGCCACCTGCCCAGCATCTCATCAACGGTACCATCACGTGTACCAGCACGCAGAAGGTCGGCGCTGACTGTGGCGATATGCGGCCCGCTTTCGCGTGCATCGATATTGGTATTGAATAACACTGAAATGTTTTTTACCAGCGACTGCCCCTCAGGCTGTCTGGGGGTGAATTCTTCGTCTAGTTTCTGTAATGCACTAACTAACCGAGAAACAACCTCCTCGGTTCGTAGCAGAGGGGTTCCCTGCGGAAGGGTAATACGTGCCTGAATGACGTCACTTTCAAGATCAGGAAATGCCTGATACTTGAGAATGCCTGCGGGCATTGTTGCGAACGATATGAGCACCAGTAATATCATTACACCGATGGAAAGCTGCGGATTTCTGGTCACTTTATCCACTACTGGTAAGAAGATGACATCGCGAACCCACTCAAAACCTTGTTGGAATTTCTGTTGAAAGCGTGAACGCCCCTCCTTGTGAAAATGGTTCATGGAGTGGTTAAGATGTGCAGGCAGGATAAGGAATGCTTCAACAAGACTAATTAGCAGGGTGATCAGCAGTACTGCGGGGATATACTTAAGCACATCACCCATCTTTCCCGAAAGAAAGGCCAGGGGGCCGACAATCATCGCCGTGGTAAAGAATGATGAGAGAACACCAGGCATTACCTGACGAACTCCATCGATAGCCGCTTCCAGCGAATTTTTCCCCTTGTTCAATTGTGCTGCGATATTCTCTGAAATAACGATGGCATCATCCATGAGCAGACCGATGGCGACGAGAAGTCCAACCAGGGTCATCATGTTCAAGGTATAACCGAGAGCATGCATACCATAGACAGCGCCAAGAATGGATACCGGTAATCCCATGGTGACCCAGAAACTGAAGCGCAGTGAAAAGAAGAGCCACATCGTTAGAAATACCAGCACCAAACCCTGGAGGCCATTACTGGTCAAGATGCGTAGACGATCACGGATATTACTGGTCACATCAGTGCTGATTGCCAATTCGACACCTTTCGGGGCCATGGCCTGTTCACGATTAAGGTTTTCCTTAATCGCATCCATAACTTTGAGACTGTCCTGATCGTAGGTCTTGGAGATCTCCAAAAAGGCTGCACGCTGCCCATTAAACAGAACCTTATCCTCAGGACGTTCAAATACCGTACCTATCCTGGCAATCTCGCCTAATCGTACTCGACCACCACTCTTCCCAGAGATGACAACCAGGTCAGCCATTTCCTCAACTGTCCGGCGTTGTCCGGTGAATCGAACGATAATGTCACCAGACTGTGTCTGTAGAGTACCTGCAGGCATGTCCAGGCTTTGCCGCTCTATGGTCGTACGAATATCAGAAAGGGTAATACTGTAACGCTGCAGAGTGCCTGCGGAGAGCTCAATGAGTAATGTTTGATCTGAAAACCCCTGAATACGAACTTGAGCGATTCGCCGATCCCGCTTCAGTCGCGTCTTTACACTTTCAGCATAGGCTTTGAGTCCCTGTGGCGACATCTCTCCGGTAATGGCAATGCTGGCAACGTTAGCCGTTCTTTCAAGTTTGATAATGGAAGCCTTTTCCACCTTGTCTGGAAAGCTCGTGATGGCCTCGACCTGAGACTTAACGTCATTGAAAAAGGTATCGAGGTCAGTACCTTCATACATTTGGGCGGTAGCGATAGCGATATTCTCTCGCGCATCACAGCGGAGTTCTCGCAGGCCAGCAACACTATCCAGCGTATCTTCGATGCGTTGGCAAACGGCATCCTCAACCTCAGCCGGTGTGGCTCCCGGGTAACTAGCCCGAATCTCGACTTCAGTCGCGGGGATTACAGGAAATGTATCACGCTGTAATTTAGGGAGTGCGGTAAGCCCCATAATGATGATCGCCACCATCAGGACATTGGCTGCTGTTGGATGACTGGCAAAGAAACGGATCACTTTTTAGGATCCTTTCCGGTAGCCTCTATAACCATCTGACGATTGCTCTTCTTGTCCTCCTGAGGAGCCAGCAACATACTTTCTGTAGCTGAAATTAAATCCGAGGTAACGATCTGTTCACCCGGTTTAAGCCCTTTGGCAATCACGGCATATCCCTGCCGAGAGAATTCGACCTTCACTTTGCGCATCTCTAGCCGAGACTCATCATCTACAATATAGACCATGCCATCATGCATGGCACTCAACGGTACCACGATTTGCTTCTCAAGTTGATCAGAGCTGAGCTCAACCTCGACAAACGTATCGCGTAATAACGGTGGACGTACGCCGGGGCTGGCTGAGGCGTAGGGACGATCCACTGCCACGATCACGCCGATGGTCTGAGTCAGAGGGTCAATATTACCTGCAACCCGGTCAACCCGTGCAGGCCACTCAATCGTATGGCTTGCGAAACGTAGATAGACCCTGGCATTCAGCAACGTTGCACCTGCACGGACATTGGTCTCATTCCCGGTTGATACACCTCTGATTAAAGGACGCAAAGTACCAATTGAAAATTGGGCCTCAATCTCTGCAACCTCAAGACCATCCGCAGTAAACATTAGCTGTCCTTTGTTAGCATACTGTGCAACACCAATATTGACTTTGGTGATACGTGCATCAAAGGGCGCTCTCTTTATCGTACGTTGCAGATCAAGTTCTGCCGCATCCCGTTGAGCGATTAAAGCCTTATGTTCAGCCGATACGAGATCGAGCGAATTTTGAAGATTTTCAGCTTGTGTCTGCCCAGCAAGGAGTTGCCGCTCAGAGCTATCTAAAACGGTTTTTGAAATCGTTCCTTTAGAGGCTAGCTGCTTCTGCCTTTTATATTCAGTTTGAAGAAGGGATAAGTTCTTTTTGGCGATATTCAAGCCATCTTTAGATGTCTTTTGCTTAACCTCAGATGCCTGCAGTAGCGCCTCTTTTTGCGCTAACAGTAGACGGTAGTTGGCATCCTCTATGCGCAATAACTCCGTTCCGACAGGAACCACATTTCCATCACGTAGCTCATCTGCAATCCAGACAACCTGACCAGATACCTCAGCTACAGATTCCCATGTTCTTCCAGGAGATACTCTACCAAAGCCAGTAGAGCGCGGCACAACATCCATTTTGGAGACTTTAATTGACTGAACTTTAACAGGGCGCTCCTTAACAGGAGTCTGTTTAGGTGGACTTTTCAGTTTTGGGGCCATGATAATAAGTGCCACACCAAACAGGATAGCGATAATCATTCCAATATTGCGTTTCCACCTGAATCCAGGCCTCGGCTGTTCGCTCATAAAAGCATTCCTTTTCCAAACGTCAACATGATAAAAATTACTATCCGATAGTACTATTATTTGCTCAATAAGTGTTACGCAATGGAGAGTGCTTTGGAATCCCCTTTCCCAGATAGGGAAATAGTGTTCTCAATCACATTGAAGGGTGTAGTATGATAATTGTTGTTTAATTCTCTGCTGCTAATAGTGCAATTGCTCGTCTATCCCATCTAATTGCGCCAATAGTAAAAACTAAGAATATAAAACCAAAAGTCAGGCCGCTTGCGCCTATATGATAAAACTGGCGCGCAAAAAGCCAAACACCTAGACCG
>JASJGJ010000002.1:0-42278 GCA_033791605.1 Porticoccus sp. | reverse complement strand
CACCTGGGCAAAGTCGTCACCGAAAACCTCACGATGTAATGAAGGCAGACGATACCAGGGCTCGATTGGTTTGAAGTGGTGGGCCTTTGTGATTGGTAGGCACGAGTGGATTCGAACCACCGACCCCCACCATGTCAAGGTGGTGCTCTAACCAACTGAGCTACGTGCCTGCTATCAGCTTGAGGTTTTGAACGAACCGAAGAGCTGTTTTGCAAGAGGCGCGTAATTTACCAGTGGAAGGGCATTGTGACAAGTGAATTTCCTGGCTGTGGGTGTAAATTGGTAAATGGTCAGACTAGCTTGATTCTGGTTTTTAAGGCGGTAAAATGGCGACTTTTACGCCATATGCTATATTCGTAGCATTTAGTATTCACCATGTGGCCTTTGGTAGGGGTCACCACTGGAAAGGACAGAATAATGCCTATTATTACCCTTCCTGACGGAAGTCAGCGTAGTTTTGAAAATTCTATCAGTATCCATGATGTTGCCGCCGATATCGGGCCGGGCCTTGCTAAAGCGGCGTTGGCCGGAAAGATTGATGGTGAGTTACTGGATACTTCTCATTTGATTGAGTCTGATGTTGAGTTGGCCATTATTACTGAGCGCTCGGATGAGGGCTTAGAGGTTATTCGACACTCAACGGCGCATTTGTTGGCGCAGGCTGTTAAACGGCTGTTTCCTGAAGCTCAGGTAACGATTGGGCCAGTGATTGAAAATGGTTTTTTCTATGATTTCTCCTATGAGCGCCCGTTTACACCAGAAGATTTAATTGCTATTGAAAACAAAATGTCAGAGTTGTCATCTGAGGATGCGACCATTGTTCGTCGAATATTGTCCCGTGATGAGGCCGTGGGCTATTTTCGTGGCTTAGGTGAAGAATATAAGGCGGAGATTATTGAGGGTATTCCAGCAGATCAGGATTTATCGCTCTATCGTCAAGGTGATTTCGAAGACCTCTGCCGTGGTCCCCACGTGCCATCAACGGGTAAGTTGAAATTCTTTAAGTTAATGAAGGTGGCGGGTGCTTACTGGCGTGGTGATTCAAACAACCAAATGTTGCAGCGCATCTATGGCACAGCATGGAGTAGCAAGAAAGAGTTAAAAGCTCATCTTCATCAGTTGGAAGAAGCCGAAAAACGTGATCATCGTAAGCCCGCTAAAAAATTCAACTTGTTTCATTTGCAGGAAGAAGCGCCGGGAATGGTATTCTGGCACCCTAAAGGTTGGAGTATTTATACAGAAGTTGAGCGTTACATGCGTGAGGTTCAGCGCCAAAATGGTTATAGCGAAATCAGGACGCCGCTGATAGTTGATCGAACTCTGTGGGAGCGGTCTGGTCATTGGGATAAATTCCGTGAAAACATGTTTACCGTGGAGTCAGAGTCTCGGGACTATGCGGTAAAACCGATGAATTGTCCCTGCCATGTACAGGTATTTAATCAGGGCTTAAAAAGTTATCGTGACCTTCCTTTACGATTGGCGGAATTTGGTGCCTGCCACCGCAATGAAGCATCGGGTACGTTGCAGGGGCTAATGCGAGTTCGTGGTTTTGTTCAGGATGATGCTCATATCTTCTGTACGGAATCGCAAATTCAGGACGAAGTGTCAGTATTTAGTGATCTGTTATTTGATGTGTATCGCGATTTCGGGTTTGAAGATGTCATTATTCGTTTGTCGACCCGCCCCGAACAGCGTGTGGGTAGCGATGAAGTCTGGGATAAAGCAGAAAAAGCACTAGTGGATGCATTGGGAGCAAAAGGTCTGGATTATGAGTTGTTGCCTGGAGAGGGTGCTTTTTATGGTCCTAAAATTGAGTTCTCCTTAAAAGATTGTCTCGGTCGAGTCTGGCAATGTGGTACGATTCAGGTAGATTTTTCCATGCCGGGTCGACTGGATGCCCAGTATGTAGCGGAAGATGGTTCTCGCCAGGTTCCCGTCATGTTGCACCGTGCAATCTTAGGTTCTTTTGAGCGATTTATTGGAATTTTGATTGAACATTATGAAGGAGCCTTTCCTACTTGGTTGGCTCCCCAGCAAGCTGTAGTGATGAATATTACGGATGCTCAGGGCGAATATGTCATAAAAGTAGCGGATTCCTTGAAAAACAAGGGCTTCCGTGTCGAAAATGACTTGAGAAACGAAAAGATCGGCTTTAAAATCCGCGAGCACACAATTCAGAAGGTTCCCTATTTGCTGGTTATCGGTGATAGGGAAGTGGAAACGCAGACCGTGGCAGTACGTTCGCGGGGTGGTGAAGACCTAGGCATTATGCGTGTAGCAGAATTTGCCGAGCTTCTTACCCAGGACGTAGACCGTCGCGGTCGCGTGCATTTAAAAATTGAAGTTGGAGATTAGGTTATCAAGAAAAGCTATGGGAAGGGGTCAGCAAAACGATCTCGCATGAATGAAGAGATCGACGTCCCGGAAGTACGTTTAATTGACGCCGAAGGTGAACAAGCAGGTATCGTTAGTCTAGCAGATGCTTTAAGTGCTGCTCAGGCGGCAACTTTGGATTTGGTGGAAATTTCACCCGATGCAGAGCCACCTGTATGCAAAATAATGGATTACGGCAAAAAGCTGTTCGAAGTTAAAAAACAGCAAGCTGCTCAGCGTAAAAAACAGAAGCAGACTCAGGTTAAAGAAATGAAGTTTCGTCCAGGAACGGACGTAGGCGATTATCAGATTAAATTACGTAATCTGACTCGTTTTCTTGAAAATGGAGACAAGGCTAAGGTAACTCTTAGATTCCGCGGTCGGGAAATGGCTCACCAAGAACTTGGTATGGAGATGCTTAAACGCATTGAAGTAGACCTTGAAGAACTGGGAGCCGTTGAGCAATACCCGAAAATGGAAGGTAGGCAGCTCACGATGGTGATTGCCCCCAGAAGTAAGAAGAAGTAAGACGTTGTAGTTAAGTAGTAACAAGTAAATACTTAGAAAAAGTAATATCCAACACTACCCGCGTTCAGCCTTTGGCAGACTGTCCGGGAGTGACTTTTTCTCAATTTAACCCGTATAAACGGAGAACTAAAATGCCAAAAGCAAAAGCACATAGCGGTGCAACCAAGCGTTTTAAAAAAACTGGCGCTGGTTATAAGCACAAACACGCTAACAGAAGTCACATCCTCACAAAAATGTCACAGAAGCGTAAGCGTAATCTGCGTGGTACCAGCATCATGAATGATTCTGATGCTCCACTGATTGATCGTCTGCTGCGTTCCTGATTAACCGAATTATTTGAGAGGATAATGATATGCCACGCGTAAAAAGAGGTGTCACCGCACACCGTCGCCACAAGAAAATTCTGAAGCAGGCAAAAGGATATTACGGAGCTCGTAGCCGTATTTTCCGTGTTGCTACTCAGGCAGTTACCAAAGCGGGTCAATATGCCTACCGAGATCGTCGTGTTAAGAAGCGTACTTTCCGCGCTCTTTGGATCACACGTATTAATGCTCAGTCTCGTTATGAAGGTCTAAGCTATAGCCGTTTGATTGCTGGTCTTAAGAAAGCCAGTATTGAGCTTGATCGTCGTGTGCTAGCTGACTTGGCTGTACACGATAAGGTTGCATTTGCTGCTGTTGTAGAACAGGCAAAGGCTGCCCTAGCTTAATATTCATGCCAGACCTCTGGCGTTAAATGAATGTGTATTAAAAGGGAAAGGGCCAATGCTCTTTCCCTTTTTTATTTTAAGGCCCGCCTTTTGATAAAGATAAGAAGGTAATGGGTTAGACGTTAGAATGATAAGAAGGTTAGAAGAGGCATAAGAATGGAAAACCTCAAGCTTCTGGCAAGTGAAGCTGAAAAGGCTGTTGAACAGGCAGCTGATGTTGTATCTCTGGATCAGGTGAGGGTTGAATACCTAGGTAAAAAGGGATTGCTGACAGGTCTTTTAAAAGGTTTGGGTAAGTTGTCGCCAGAAGAACGGCCAGCAGCTGGTGCCCTTATTAATGAGGTGAAGCAGCAGGTACAGGAAAAGATAAACCTGCGCCGCGACAGTATGGAAAATACTGTATTGGAAGCTAGGTTAGCGAGTGAGGCTGTAGATGTTACGTTGCCAGGGAGAGGCGAGGAGGTGGGTGGACTGCACTTGGTGACCCATACTATGGAGCGTATCGAGTCTTTCTTTTCTCGGGTCGGCTATACCGTAGAGACAGGCCCTGAAGTTGAAGATGACTACCATAACTTCGAGGCGCTCAATATTCCTGCTCATCATCCTGCCAGGGCGATGCACGATACTTTTTATGTAAACGAGAATACGGTACTGCGTACTCATACTTCACCGGTTCAGATTCGTACCATGGAGTCTCAAGAGCCGCCCATTCGTATTATTTGCCCCGGTCGAGTCTATCGGTGTGATTCCGATTTAACCCATACTCCGATGTTCCATCAGGTGGAAGGTCTGGTTGTGGATGAAAACGTGAGTATGGCAGACCTTAAAGGTACTATTGATCAATTCCTTAAGGCTTTCTTTGAGGCGGATCTGCCGGTACGTTTCCGTCCTTCCTATTTTCCTTTCACCGAGCCATCGGCTGAAGTGGATATCCAATGTACCAATTGCCAGGGTAAAGGTTGCCGAATCTGTAAGAATACAGGCTGGTTAGAGGTGATGGGTTGCGGCATGGTGCATCCTAATGTATTTGCACATTGTGATGTTGATGCCGAGAAATACTCCGGCTTTGCTTTCGGTATGGGGGTGGAGCGATTGGCCATGCTTCGCTATGGCGTTAATGACCTTCGATTGTTTTTTGAAAATGACCTTCAATTTTTAAAGCAGTTTTAAGTAATGTTATTTAAAACAAGTAGTTGTTGTATTTATTTAAAGTAAATTATTTTTGTATATTGCGAGCAATTAACGAATGAAATTCAGTGAATCCTGGTTAAGAGAGTGGGTAAACCCAGCAATTGATACAACAGAGCTGGTTGCTCAGTTAACCATGGCAGGCTTGGAAGTGGATGCTGTTGAATCAGTGGCACCTGACTTTAGTGGTGTTATTGTTGGCGAGATTATCTCAGCTGAGCAGCATCCGAATGCGGATAAGCTTAGAGTTTGCCAAGTGGCTGGTGGTGACGGTGATACAACACAGGTGGTTTGTGGTGCGCCGAATGCACGTGTAGGGATCAAAATTCCTTTTGCGACAGTGGGCGCTAAATTGCCGGGCGATTTTAAGATCAAAAAAGCGAAGCTGAGGGATGTAGAGTCTTTTGGCATGCTTTGTGGGCCTGATGAGGTGGGACTAGGTGAGGCTTCGGAAGGTTTGTGGGAGCTTCCTTCTGCAGCACCTGTGGGCTCAGACCTCCGTGATTATTTGAACCTCAATGATCAAGTCATAGAAGTCGACCTAACCCCTAATCGTGGCGACTGCTTGAGTATTCGTGGTCTTGCTCGTGAAACCGGCGTGTTAAATTTAGCTCCTGTAAAAGAGCAAAACTGTGATCCTGTGGATTCGACCATTAGTGATATCTTTAATGTTCAGCTGTTGGCTCCAAAGGCTTGTTCTCGGTATGCCGGAAGGATCATCCGCAACGTCAATATGGCGGCTGAATCGCCGATGTGGTTACAGGAAAGGCTGCGTCGTAGCGGCGTTCGTTGTATTGATCCAGTGGTGGATATCACCAATTATGTGATGCTTGAGCTAGGCCAGCCGATGCACGCTTTTGATTTCTCGAAACTTGAAGGTGGTATTGTTGTTCGTATGGCTGAGCAGGATGAGAAGCTTAAGTTGCTCGATGGTTCTGAGGTTAAGTTGAATGCAGATACCCTTGTCATTGCCGATCAGAAAAAAGTTGTGGCAATGGCCGGTATTATGGGCGGTGATGAAACGGCCGTGAATTTCGAAACCCAGGATATCTTTTTGGAGAGTGCCTATTTTGACCCTATTGCTATAGCAGGGCGTTCTCGAACCTATGGTATGCATACAGACGCCTCTCACCGTTTTGAGCGTGGCGTAGACCCCAAGTTACAAGAAGTAGCTATTGAGCGTGCGACAGCTCTATTACTTGATGTTGTCGGTGGTGAGATTGGTCCTCTCACTGTTGTGGAGGAAAAGGCTTATTTGCCACAGCAAGCTAAAGTGACATTAACTCGGTCACGTCTTCAGCAGCAATTAGGGTTGGTTCTGGAAGATAAGCAAGTTGAAGGCATGCTCGAAAGGTTGGGGCTAGATATACAGCTAAAGCCGGACATCGGTTGGATCTGTACAGCACCGAGCTGGCGCTTTGATATCGCTATTGAAGCAGACCTGATCGAAGAGGTAGCAAGAATTTATGGCTATAACCGTTTGCCGACATCGACTATTTCTGCGGAGCTTCCTATTGAAGTTGCTGTTGAGACCCAGCGGGCGTTACCACCCCTAAGACAGCAATTGATTGGTCGGGGTTACTATGAAGCAATTACTTATTGTTTTGTTGATCCAGAGGTTCAGTCTCACTTAACCCCTGCTGTCGACTCAGTTTCATTGGCCAACCCTATCGCCAGTGATATGTCGGTGATGAGAACAACACTGTGGTCCGGGTTGTTGCCGGCTGTCCGTCGTAATTTGAATCGGCAACAGCCTAGAGTCCGTTTGTTTGAAACAGGGCTTAACTTTGTGCCAAGTAAAGGTGAGTTGAAGCAGTGTTCCATGATAGCTGGGGCCATAAGCGGTAGTCGCACCCCGGAAAGCTGGGTGACCCAGCAAGAACCTGTGGATTTTTATGATATCAAGGCTGACGTGGAAGCATTGCTCCAGTTAAGTCAGGTATCTGATCAATTTCAGTTCGTAGCAGGCAATCATCCCGCTCTTCATCCTGGACAGTGTGCCTGCATCGAGCGCAAAGGTGAACTGGTGGGTTGGTTGGGGCAGGTACATCCAAAAGTACAAAAAGCGCTGGATCTCTCTCAGCCGGTTTTTGTTTTCGAAATGCGGTTGGATTTGGTGCTTAGGGATGAACTTCCGGCATTTAATGGGGTGAGTAAGTTTCCTGAAGTAAGGCGTGATTTGGCTCTCATTGTTGATGAAAATATCTCCGCTGGTGACTTGTGTCATACAGTTCGTCAGAATGCTGGTGTACAGCTCGTTGACTTAAAGGTATTTGATGTTTATCAAGGAAAAGGTATTGAAAACAATAGGAAAAGTGTTGCTCTAGGCTTGACCTTTAGGGATAGTTCACGCACGCTTACAGAAGATGAAATTAATATGGCCGTTGAATCAGTAGTAACCGCCCTAGAAAAACAACATGCAGCGAGCCTCAGAGGTTAATTGAACTATGACAGCACTGACTAAAGCCGACCTTGCCGAAATGCTTTTTGAAGATCTTGGTTTGAACAAGAGAGAAGCAAAAGAAATCGTGGAATCTTTTTTTGAGGAAATTCGATCTTCCCTGGAAAGTAACGAGCAAGTTAAGCTGTCTGGTTTTGGCAATTTTGAGTTGCGGGATAAAAATACTCGGCCGGGTCGGAATCCAAAAACGGGAGAGGAAATCCCTATCTCGGCAAGGCGAGTGGTTACATTTAAACCAGGGCAAAAATTAAAAGCGAGAGTGGAAAGTTATGCTGGAACCGAGTAATAACGACCAATTACCACCTATTCCCGGCAAGCGTTACTTCACCATTGGTGAGGTGAGCGACCTCTGTGATGTTAAACCACATGTATTGAGATATTGGGAGCAAGAGTTTCCAAATCTTAGCCCAGTTAAACGACGAGGCAACCGTCGTTATTACCAGCGTCAAGATGTACTGATTATCCGTCAAATACGTTCATTGCTTTATGATCAAGGTTTTACTATTGGTGGTGCGCGTCAGAGACTATCTGGTGATGATGCTCGGGAAGAGGCTACTCAAGTTCGTCAGATAATCGATCAAACGGTTGGGGAATTGGAAGAATTGCTTCAGGTTCTCAAGGTTTGATGTGTTTGGGCTAACAGCCTGACGCTCTTAGCATTCAAAAGTACCTCGTCGATAAAAGTGTATTGAATTTATGAGTAAGTACCTTGAATTGTTAGGGGCATTCGGTATTATGTGCGCCTCTTTCTAGGGTCTGCCCTTAGAAACGTATTAATCGGGGCGTAGCGCAGTCTGGTAGCGCACTACACTGGGGGTGTAGTGGTCGTCGGTTCAAATCCGGCCGCCCCGACCAGATAAATTAAAAAGCTCCGCAACGGAGCTTTTTTTATACCTGTTTTTCCAGTGGTTGGCGGAGCTTGGTCACTTGCCTGTCATGATAAGGCGATAGGTTTCACACCTTTAATGTTGGATTTTACCTTTGGGATATTTTGTATAGAGGTTCCATGAAGACTAAGAACTGTATATGGTAACTTCTGATTTTTTTATGGGTAGCTCAGAGATAACGGATTTAGGTGCAATATGAAATCACCTGTAGTTAGTAAAGCGGTCATTCCTGTAGCAGGCTTAGGGACACGAATGCTGCCTGCAACCAAGGCTATTCCAAAAGAGATGTTGCCTGTCGTTGACAAGCCTCTGATTCAGTATGTTGTCAGTGAGGCAATTGCTGCGGGGATTAAAGAAATTGTCTTGGTTACACATGCCAGTAAAAACTCGATAGAAAACCATTTTGATACCAGTTTTGAGCTTGAAGCCCAGCTGGAAAAAAGGGTAAAGCGTCAACTCTTAGATGAAGTGCGAGCCATTGTGCCAGAGGACGTCACAGTTATTTCTGTCAGACAGCCTTATGCACGAGGGTTGGGCCATGCTATTAGTTGCGCTAGGTCTGTTGTGGGTAATCAGCCCTTTGCTATCTTGCTGCCCGATGTTTTAGTGGATCAGTATCACTCTAATCTGGTTGATGACAACCTATCTGCGATGATGGCGAATTTTTCTCGCACGGGCCACAGCCAAATTATGGTTGAAGCTGTGCCCTGGGAAAATGTAAATAAATATGGGGTGGTGGACTGTCGGGGACATGAACTGGTGTCCGGAGGTGTGGCCAAAATCGAGGGTATGGTGGAGAAGCCTGATCAGGAAGATGCTCCATCTAATATGGCGGTGGTTGGTCGTTATGTGGTTTCCCCTGTGATTTGGGATCTGTTGGCTAAAACCCCCATGGGTGTTGGTGGTGAAGTACAGCTGACCGACGCTTTGGAGCAGTTGCTGCATATTGAAACAGTTGAAGCATACCGCATCATCGGGCGTAGTCATGATTGTGGAAGTAAGTTGGGTTACATGCAGGCTAATATTTCCTACGCTTTACAGCATGAAGAAATTGGTCAGTCTTTACAGGAATACTTGAACCTCCATGCTTCACCAAATTCATTGGTTAATGACCACTGATTAATAACAATCAGATTTAGCACGTTTTCCACTAGACGCTTTTATGGACAACACATGAAGATAAATGGCTTTAAAGCATACGACATCCGAGGTAAGTTGGGTGAAGACCTAACACCGGAAACGGTTTATCGCATTGGCCGTGCATACGCGCGCTGGTTAAAGCCAGAGACAGTTGTGGTGGGTGGAGACATTAGAACGTCAAGCGCTGCTTTAAAGAGTGCACTTGCCAATGGTTTGCGGGATGAAGGTGTTGATGTACTGGATATTGGGCTTTGTGGTACAGAAGAAATTTATTTTGCGACAGATCACCTAAAGGTGGGCGGCGGTATTATGGTCACCGCCAGTCATAATCCTATTGACTATAATGGCATGAAGTTAGTCAGAGAAGGGTCTCGGCCCATCAGTGGCGATACAGGTTTAATGGACATTAAAAAAATTGCTGAAGAGGGTGATTTTCCTGCTGTCCATAATGAGGTGCGGGGTAGCTATCGTCGTATCAGTTGTTCAGACGCCTATATAGACCATTTGCTGTCTTATGTGGACGGTTCTAAGCTCAAGCCTCTGAAAATTGTTGTCAATGCAGGCAATGGTACAGCTGGGCCGGTATTGGATGCTCTGGAAAGTCATCTTCCCTTTGAGTTGATCAAGGTGAATCATGAGCCTGATGGTTCTTTCCCCAATGGTATCCCTAATCCCTTGTTACCTGAAAACCGTCACCACACGGCCGATGCCGTTAGGGCAAATAATGCAGATTTTGGTTTGGCTTGGGATGGTGATTTTGATCGCTGTTTTTTGTTTGATGAAACCGGTGGATTTATAGAAGGGTATTACATAGTAGGTTTGCTGGCTGAAGCGTTCCTGCGTAAACATCCGGGTGAAAAAATTATCCATGATCCCCGTTTAGTCTGGAATACCCAATCTGTTTGTGAGCAATTTGGTGGTACTCCCATACAAAGTAAGTGTGGGCATGCCTTTATCAAACAGGTAATGAGAGAGGAAAATGCTGTGTATGGTGGTGAAATGAGTGCCCACCACTATTTTCGTGATTTCTTTTATTGCGATAGCGGTATGATCCCTTGGTTGTTAATAGCCGAATTGATCAGTGTTGATGGTACGACCTTATCCTCCATGGTTCAGTCCAGAATGGAAGAATTCCCCTGTTCTGGAGAAATTAACCGTCAAATCAGCGATGCACCGAGTGTGCTTGTGGCATTAAACGCCCACTATCTTAACGATGCTGAAACGGTAGACCACGTTGATGGATTAAGTATGTCCTTTGATGGCTGGCGCTTTAACCTTAGAAGTAGTAATACTGAGCCCGTAGTAAGGTTGAATGTTGAAGCTGTTAATCATGCATTGATGGAAGCAAAAACTCAGGAAATCCTTGAGCGGCTTATCTAGATATTGTTCACTTTTTCGATGAAGGGGGTTTTTCCTGTGAGTAAACCCCATGACTTTTTGGGCCACCATAATCGCCATCTGATTCTATCTTAGCCAAGATAGCGTGTTCCTGCTTTCAATCATTTCTCATCTTAATCTTCTGTTGACTATACTCATATTCATAAGGCATTTTTTAAGGATTTTGGCAGAGTTATTCATAGCATTGTTGATGATCGATTTTTTAAACATCCTCTGTCTGATTTTTGGGGAAAATAATGGATGAAAAAATAGTTCTAGTGACTGGTGCCACAGGTTTTATTGGTCATTATTTTTGTCAGGCAGCGCAGAACCGGGGTTTGCAGGTGATAGCCTTGACCCGAAATTTGGAGAGCGCGCGGGTTCGTTTGCCGGGTATTCAATCGGTCGAAAATCTTGAAGATCTTCCTCGAGAAAAAAAAATAAATTACGTACTTAATCTTGCTGGAGAGCCTCTGGCAACTGGTCGATGGAATGCCTCTCGCAAGCAGAAATTTCTCGAGAGTCGAGTTGGCCTCACCAATAAATTGTTTGATTATTTTAAGGGGGTTCATGAGCCTCCAGAAGTTCTGATTAGTGGTTCGGCGGTTGGTTATTACGGCCCCCATTGTGACAAAGTGCTTGATGAGGCGGCGAAGTATCATAAAAGTTATTCCCAGCATTTGTGTTCGGAATGGGAGCACAGTGCCTCACAATTCAGCCAGCTGGGAACGCGAGTTTGTTACTTGCGTACGGGTATTGTTTTGGGGCTGAAAGAGGGGGCTCTCGGCCGAATGTTGATGCCCTTTAAGATGGGGCTGGGTGGTCGTATCGGTCATGGCAAGCAGTGGATGCCATGGATTCATATTGAAGATGAAATTGCGCTTATTTTTCATTGTTTGAAACGTAGTGATCTTTCTGGCGGTATTAACGCGTCTTCCCCTAATCCAGTAATGAATAGGCAGTTTAGCCAAATGTTGGGGAAGGTACTTGCTCGGCCTGTTTTGTTTCCTATGCCGTCCGCTATCGCTAGGCTGCTATTTGGTGAAATGGCTGATGAGCTATTACTGACTGGGCAAAGAGTTTACCCACGAAAAGCTTTGGAATCAGGTTTTAATTTCAGTTACCCAGAGCTTATGCCTGCATTGGAACAGATCATTAAGGGAGAGAGCGTAAAATGATGGAGCTGTGTAGTGACAGATTTAAGTCTTAATTTAGAGCAGGGTTGCCTATATTCTAGGTTGTAGATATATCCAACTTTAATCGGTAGAGCATAACTTCTGATACCTCCAGATGAATTGGAGGGTGAGAAGCAATAGGGAAGTTGCCTTCCGTGTTTAGTCTCCCGTGTAAATACAACCTGAAGTGCAGGTTTCTCTCACTTCAACTTTACTGAGTATGGGTAGTGTAGGTTTTAGCTCAGCCCATATCCAACGAGCTAAGTTTTCACTGGTAGGATTGTCGAGCCCATCGATCTCATTAAGGTATCGATGATCCAGGCGTTCATAGACGGGTTTAAAGTGACACTTTAATTCACCAAAATCCATTACCCAGCCGCTTTTTTCTTGTACGCTGTCTTCGAGGTATATGATGGCCCGGTAAGAATGCCCATGTAGCCTGCCACACTTATGGCCCTCGGGAACATTGGGCAAAAAGTGAGCAGCTTCGAAGGTGAATTCTTTAAAAATTTCCATGATATTCTCAGTGATTTGGCTGGACGCGTATCTTAATTAGATGACTCGCAGATGTATAGAAAATGAGTCGTTGAAATGTTTGACACGGAGAGAGATTCCGGTAGAATGCGCCTCTCTTTCAAGGGGGTGGTTAGCTCAGTTGGTAGAGCGGCGCCCTTACAAGGCGTAGGTCACAGGTTCGACCCCTGTACCACCCACCATTTATTTAGTGGTAAAAAGAAAGAGCAATGCGGACCGGTAGTTCAGCTGGTTAGAATGCCGGCCTGTCACGCCGGAGGTCGCGGGTTCGAGTCCCGTCCGGTCCGCCATATATTTAAAAGCCCCTATGTATAGGGGCTTTTTTTTTGGTAAAAATTATTTTTTGAATAAATTTAATAGAAAAATTAGTTGGCCATGGTAAGTTGTTGTGGGTTTTTTTGAGGTGAGATAAGCACTGTTTTTTAACAAACCCAAGTATGAGTTTTTCGATCCTAATTTCTTTCCCGTGATGTGCTTCTTTGGATGTGTATAATCCTTTAATATCCTTGCTTGGCACGTACTTTATGTTCAGGCTATGGTTTTACGGATCATGGTTTGTCTTCACGATGATCCACGTTAATGCTAGGGCACACCAACTATGGCACATTTCAAACGAATTGCTCTTGTTGCCAATATAGAACTCCCGGAAATTGTTGATTCCCTAAACAGGCTGTCCTGTTTTCTAGAGCAGAGAGGCTATGAGGTATTGTTAGAGTCAAAAACGGCTGAGTTGATCGGTAGTGCCTCATTGCCGATATTTAATTGCGAGGATAAAGATCTGGAGTTGGATCTCGTGATTGTAGTGGGAGGTGATGGCAGTATGTTAAGTGCCGGACGAAGTATGTCAGAACACAATGCACCGCTAGTAGGTGTCAACAGGGGTCGCCTAGGTTTCCTTACCGATATTTTGCCAGATGAGATGGAAGAGCAGTTAAGCCGAGTTTTGGCAGGTGACTATATTGTCTCCAATCGTTTTTTACTTGAGGTGGATCTTTTTCGTAACGGAAAAAAAATCAGTTCTGGCGAGGCACTCAATGATGTTGTGTTACACCCAGGAAAATCTGTTCGGATGATGGAGTTTGAACTCTATATTGATGGCCAGCTTGTTTATACTCAGCGTTCTGATGGGTTGATTGTTTCGACGCCGACTGGCTCCACAGCGTACGCTCTTTCTGGTGGAGGGCCCATTATGCATCCCAACCTTGATGCTATTGTATTGGTGCCGATGAACCCACATACCCTGTCTAGTCGTCCGATTGTGGTTGGTGGAAATAGCAATATTGAAATTCGTGTCGGCTCACGCAATGAACTTGATCCAATGGTGACCTGTGACGGCCAGAATGATCTTCAACCAGAGCCGGGAGATCTCGTCCGTATCCATAAAAAGGCAAAACCATTGCAGTTGATTCATCAGGTAGAACACAACTTCTATGAAACTTGCCGTACTAAGCTGGGCTGGGGTGGTCGGTTAGATTCCAGTAATCGCAACCGTTGAGACCAGGTGTTATTAGCTAATGACTGATTACTTATCGCAGTGGACCTTGGTGGCAGAGATTCCGCACGTATTCGATATCAATATTCTATTGGCTGAACTTGATGCTCGACAAATATCCTACCGGGTAAATCGTGTACAACGTTGCTGTGAGCTATGGGTCGAACATGCGGAGCAGATTCCCAAGGTTTTGGCGCTATTGGAAGCCATTAATTCACGCCAGAAGAAACGTGGCCATCAACTGAGCGGGCTGAGTTTTCAGCAACAATTACAACATATGCCGGTAGTGGTTACGTTGCTATTACTGAGTATTTTGGGTACTGCCATTATGGCGTGGTGGTTTCCTTTGGTTCATTGGTTTACTTTTCAAGATTTTATTGTTGTTGGTAATGATCCTATCTTTGATACAGTATCTAATGCCATGAAAAATGGTGAGTACTGGCGTTTGGTGTCGCCAATTTTCTTGCATTTTGGCCATTTCCATCTGATTTTTAATGCCTTGCTTTTGTGGGTGTTGGGTCAAAAAATTGAGTTTCTTTCTGGTAGTCTCAATATAACCGTGTCAGTAATATTGATAGCGGTTGTTTCAAACTTGGGGCAATACATGTGGAGTGGACCTGCACTGTTTGGTGGCATGTCCGGCGTGGTCTATGGGCTGCTTGGTTATGTATGGATTCGTCATAAATTATCGCCCAACCCTATTCTGGACATTCCCAAGGGGCTTATAGGCTTTATGTTATTTTGGTTATTCTTGGGGATGAGTGGGGTCATGAATGTGTTTATGGCAGGTAGCATTGCTAATGCCGCCCATGCTTCGGGGTTAATCGCCGGTATGGCCCTTGGCGGTTGGGCTGGTCGTAGTGAACTCAGAAGTCGACAGCAGTGATATAATCACCATCGGAATTATTAAGGTCGTTATCAAAGTAATCTATCAAGGCACGTTATGGATTTTCAGCAACTCATCGAATCAATTACCCCCGAAATTTACAACAACCTAAAGACCGCTGTTGAGGTGGGTAAGTGGCCGGATGGTTCACGCCTAACTCCAGAGCAGCGTGAACATAGTATACAGGCTGTGATTGCCTATGATGTGCGTCATAAGGCTCAGGAAGAGAGGGTGGGTTATATCCCCCCCAAGGTATCAAAAGAGCCCTGTAGCACTAAAGACAAGGGTAGTAATGGTGGTAATCCAGGCGCGGAGCAACCTATTAAGTGGCAGGGTACCCTGTGACGTCATATGAAGGACACCTGAGCAAAATGCAGGTGTCATTGCCGACAGAACATAATAAAGAGACGGGAGCCATCGTTGGCCCTGTTGAGTATCAATTGCCCCTCGATGATCAGCGGGTTCCCCTAAATAACTACTTAGGTAAAGTCATTCGTCTCCAGCATACGGGGACGATACATTGTGTTCATTGCGGCCGCCGCAGTAATAAGAGTTTTAATCAGGGTTATTGTTACCCCTGTGTCATCAAGTTAGCTCAATGCGACATTTGTATCGTTAGCCCAGAGAAATGCCACTATGAGCAAGGCACTTGTAGAGAGCCAGAGTGGGGTGAACAACATTGTATGGTCGATCATATTGTTTATTTGGCCAACTCCTCCGGAATCAAAGTTGGTATTACCAGAGAAACTCAACTCCCCACACGCTGGATAGATCAAGGTGCTGTCCAGGCGTTGCCCATTTTTAGGGTTAAAACGCGTCAGCAGTCCGGCTTGGTTGAAGACCTGCTTCGACAGCACGTGGCAGATAAAACCAATTGGCGTACTATGCTTAAGGGCGAAATTCTCCCAGCGGATTTACCCGCCATGCGAGATACCCTCTATGAGTGCTGTGACAAGGGATTAGTTGAGCTCGAAGAGCGATTTGGGTTGCAAGCGTTTCAGCGGATTGAAAATGTAGAACCCGTCAATATTGAATATCCGGTGCTTGAACATCCTTCGAAGGTAACCAGCCATAATATGGATAAGACCCCACTGGTAGAGGGCACATTGATGGGTATTAAAGGGCAATACTTAATACTCGATAACGGTGTTATCAATATTCGAAAATATACAGCCTACCATGTGGAAGTCTTGTTGTAGGTCTAATCGTTAATGAGCAGTTTTTCTAGTGTTCTTCTACAAAAAATAATTTCTAAGGTAAGCCTCCTATGGTCATGAAAGATCCCCAGCCGGGTACTACATATTTAAGTGATTACGAAGTGCCTCGTTTTTTGATCGATAAAACGGTGCTTTGTATTGACGTTAGGGAAGACGATGCCAAAGTTGTGGCGACGCTCAGTATGAGGAGAAACCCTGAAAGTGAATACAGAGGAAAGGATCTGGATCTATCGGGCCAGGAGCTAGCACTTCAATCTATTTTGATTGATGGTTATCAGTTGTCTGTGGATGATTACACCGTGACCTCTGAAGATTTGATTATTCATCAGGTACCAGATCAATTTGAGCTGGTCTCGGAAGTCATTATTCGGCCGAAGGAAAATACTTCGCTGGAAGGGCTGTTTAAGTCCCGTACGATGTACTGCACTCAGTGTGAAGCGGAAGGTTTTAGGCGGATCACCTATTATCTGGATCGTCCTGATGTTATGTCAGAATTCACCACAACGATTATTGCCAATAAAACGACTTGCCCGGTATTACTATCCAACGGTAATTTGATGGATTCTGGTGATATGGATGATGATCGTCACTGGACCACCTGGCACGACCCTTTCCGTAAGCCTGCATATCTGTTTGCTATGGTGGCCGGCGATTTGTCGGTGGTAGAAGATAGTTTTACTACGTGTTCCGGGCGAAATGTTGATATTCGATTGTATGTTGAACCCAAGGATATCGAAAAGTGTGGTCATGCCGTTCAGTCATTAAAACATGCCATGACATGGGATGAAGAAGTCTACGGCCGTGAGTACGATCTAGATCTGTATATGATCGTCGCGGTCGATGATTTCAATATGGGAGCAATGGAAAACAAGGGGCTTAATATTTTTAACACCTCTTGTGTTTTGGCTCATCCTGAGACGACGACAGATGCTGGTTTTCAACGAGTTGAAGGGGTCGTTGCCCACGAGTATTTTCATAATTGGTCAGGTAATAGAGTGACCTGCCGCGATTGGTTTCAACTGAGTTTAAAGGAAGGTTTTACGGTATTCCGTGATGCTGAGTTTTCGGCAGATATGGGTTCGAGAACAGTCAAGCGTGTAGAAGATGTCAACCTACTGAGAACCGTACAGTTTGCCGAAGATGCTGGCCCAACGGCACATCCCGTGCAGCCGTCCTCGTATATGGAAATCTCCAATTTTTATACGGTGACCATTTATGAAAAAGGTGCCGAAGTTGTCAGGATGATTCACACCTTACTAGGCGCTGAATTATTCCGTCAGGGGTCAGATTTGTACTTCTCTCGGCACGATGGTCAAGCTGTAACTATTGAAGATTTTGTCGCGGCGATGGCCGAAGTGAGTGGTCGGGATTTCTCTCAGTTTATGACGTGGTATCGGCAGCCGGGTACTCCAAAATTATCGGTTCGTAGTGAATATGATCAACAGGCACAGCAATATACGCTTCATTTTAAACAGACAAAAATAGATGAAACAGAAGGGCTCCCTCAAACGACAAACCCCTACCATATTCCAGTTAAATTGGGATTGGTGGGTGAGCATGGCAGCTTACCTTTATCTTCAACTGGTGAGATATCTCAGATAGTAGAAATTACCGAGCCAGAGCAAACCGTTGTCTTTAATGGTATAGCTGAACACCCTGTTCCTTCCTTGCTGCAGGGCTTTTCTGCGCCAGTTAGATTGGACTACTCGCATAGTCTGGAAGACCTCGGGGTTCTCATGTCCCGTGATAGTGATGGTTTTAACCGTTGGAATGCCGCTCAACAATTGGCCATCCAGCTTATGCAGCCGCTGATGGTAGATTTTCGTTCGGGTCAGGCCCTGATACTCGACTCGCACTTGAAAAATGCTTTCTCTAAAGTCCTGAGTGAACCTGCAGATGATCGTGCGATGCAGGCTCTGGTTTTGACATTACCTTCAGAGCTTTTAATGGCTGAATTGTCAGAGGAGGTAGATGTTGAAGCAATTCATGTGGTTCGTCAGTTCCTCTGTCATGAGTTGGGCGCCACACTGGCAGAACAATGGCAGGCTATTTATCAGAAAAATATATCCAGAAGCGGTTACGTTCATAACGCTGCCGAAGTTGCTAAACGTAGTTTGAAAAATCTAGCACTTCGTTATCTGACCAATGGAGGGGTAGAGACGTCCCTGCAAATGCTTCAGTCGCAGTTAACGACGTCGGATAATATGACAGATCGCCTTTCGGCATTGACGACGTTGGTGAATGATTCGAGACCTGAAGCCGTTGAGATTGCAAATGCTTCGCTACAGCAGTTTTTTCAGGATTGGCACCATGAGCCACTGGTGTTAAATCAATGGTTCCAGATCCAGTCAGCCTGTTCACTGCCAGGCGGGTTGCAACGGGTTGAAGCATTGATGTCTCACCCAGCGTTTGATATCCATAACCCTAACAAAGTGCGCTCGGTAATTGGTGTTTTTTGTAACAGTAATCCAGTCAATTTTCATTGTGAAGATGGTGCGGGTTATGAGTTTCTTGCAGACCAAGTGCTTAAGCTGGATGAACTGAATCCACAAATTGCCGCGAGATTGTTGACGCCCTTAACAAGGTGGCGTCGTTTTTCTGAAACGCCTCAAAACATGATGAAAAAGCAATTAATCAGAATTGCCTCGGCCTCTAAATTGTCTAGAGACACGTATGAAATAGCGTCTAAAAGCCTCTGATATGGGTGCTTATAGTTGAGATAGCCATGAACGTTGTGGCTATTTTTTTATGGGTGAAATGTAGTCATATAATTCTACAAACTTTAAGGTCAGTGGATGACTGGGCGCCATGTGGATGAGTGGCCTGCATGATTGGTGAGACTCACGCATTTTAATAGAGCTGTTGAGAAAAACGGGGATAACCGGATGGCCTTCTGCCTTGAGTTCTTCAATAATCTGTGTGGGTAGATTGGCTCGAGTCTGAAACTGGTTAACAACAATACCCTCAACGGAGAGATTTTCATTGTGATCCTCTCTGATTTCAGCAACGACTCCCAAAATGTTATAAAGCGCCTGACGAGAAAAAGCATCACAGTCAAAAGGGATAAGTACGCTGTCCGCTGCGACCAGCGCTGACATGGTATAAAAATTAAAAGCGGGTGCGGTGTCTATAAATACTTGGTCGAACTCACCCTCCAGTTTATTTAATAAATCTCGTAATTTATAAATCTTGTGGCGAGACTCCAGTTTTTGCTCAATGGTTTCTAATTCTGTATTTGCCGCAATTATTGAGAGGTTTTCAAAGGGTGTTTCTGTAATGAATTCCTGCGGTTTTTTTGGGGTAAGATTGAAAGATAGTGTCTGAGAGAAATAACCCGCCATTGTTTCTTTGGGTTGAATGTCTTTGCCTAACAAATAGTGAGTGGAATTAGCTTGAGGGTCTAGGTCAAGAACAAGGGTTTTTTGGCCATTTTTGGCGCTAATGGCTGCAAGATTACATGTAATGCTGGATTTTCCAACGCCACCTTTTTGATTAAAAACAACTCGACGCATGTTCCTATTCCCTTGGGTTTTGCCCATTAGAGTAGTTAGTTTTTGCTTTTAAAATTAAGACTTTTTGATTGGGATGTGTTTCTTATTCTATGAGAAACACTAAAGACTTACTAGCATTTGTGTACTCCTGCTAGGGTTGTCTACGGCTTATTTGTTGCTTAACTACAGGCCTTAATCAGCTTTTTTCATAAAGGGATTTGAGGTGATTTTTTTTATCAGGTCCATCTGTTTTCGATTGCTTTCGTACAGCTTTGATTTCTTCAAACAAAACACTAAGGTCCCCAGTTTCACGAACTTCTGAGCGATATAAGTCTTGATCTAGGGTCTTTAAATGGGATTTGAGTGAGGGACTGTTCGCCAGTTGTGCTATTTCATCCAGAGTATATAGAGGACGTTGCCAAAAAATACGACTCCAGCTGATGAGGGCTTCACGGAAGCCAGCTGGATCGTTCTGACGGACTAGCTGTTTAAGTTGTTTGAATGATTCAGCTTCTTTTAGCTCTGTAGTGTCTGTGTCTGATGTTGAATCTAGTCTAGGCCGTTGAGACTGAGCCTTTCGCCATAACACTAAAAATATGATGGCGAGAGATAATAAAATCAGGTTGCAGATGCTTAATAACCAAAATAGAAAACTGGATGGTTTTTCCACAATAGCGGGAGTGATGGGTTCTATTGTGATTGGTTTGTTTGCAGCAGCAGTTGATGTTGTAGGCGCAGGGGTGTTGGCAGCGGGTTTGACTGTCAATGTTGAACCTTTCAGTGTGGTTGCCTTCACTTGGTTTGTCGTGGTATCCCACCATTTTAGAGTGATGTCTGGAAGACTGATTTTGCCACCCCTAGAGGGTACGATGGCAACAGATTCTATTCGTGTTCCAGTGACGCCATTGCTACTTACATCATCTTTAAGCTGGGGTTGATCTGGATACACTTTAACATCATCCCCCGTATGGACAGCCAGTGGTGGGAGCTGTGCCGAGGTTAGCCCTTGTGCTCCGATGTAAATCGTTCGGGTGATGGGTTCCCCTGCGACTAATTCATCGAGTGGGCGGCTCCAGCGTTCGCTGAGCGTAATCCCTTTACTTGGTAACCATTCGGTTGAACCATAGGTTGCTGGTCTTGGATTTACAGTGATTTTTTGTTCTTCCGAGTAAAGGTAAACTCGTTTCCCTCCCCGAGAAAAGAAAGAGTTTGAATAGGGGTCTCTTCTTTCGGGAATGATGGCGTCAAAACGAAGTGCCGGGATGGTAAGTTCACCGCTTGTATTAGGGAATATCGCGTAGGTCAATTCAATCACAAGGTGATTAATACCTTTTATTTGCTTCTGAAATTGGTTTTCAGCTACTTTTGTGACAGCGGCATCTTTCACCATTAGTTCTTCACTGGAAATACCCTGTAACCCTGTGGACGTGAGAATTCGCAAGGTCAGTAATAGTTGTTCCTGGACATATACCGAGTTTTTCTCCACTTCTGTTTCAACAAAGATCGGCTGATTCTTGGTGTTGGCTATGGGACGGTCCGCCACCTCGATTTGAATGATATCACTGCGGACACCTTTGAAATCCAGTGCAGGAATAAGTAATTGCCCTGTTTTTTTGGGTAATAACTGTAGGCGCCATTCGGTGAAAGAGACGGAAGTACCATTGATAAAGGAAAATTGGTTTTGTTGGTTTTTGGAAAGGACTTCAAAATCCCGTTCAAGAGGTGAAAAATCTGGGTCACTGCTAGTTTGGCTGTCGTATTTAACCCGGAGCTCTAGGGTTTCTCCCGATCCTAGCTGATTGCGATCAACGGAGGACGTCAAGGTTGCTGCGAACACTGGAGCACTGGCTATCCAAAGCAGAATGGCTAGAATGATAATCTGTGGCGATAAAAGCCCCGACAGAAATAAATATTTCGGCATAAACATGGCTCGTGTTGAGATGTTATGGGTGTTCATAGATGACTACCATCGCTCTTCATTTTGACCAGAGGGCTGATTAATGCCCCGTCGACGTTCATAGGTGCGTTTTTTTGATTCATAACGGAATTTTTCTCTCAATAATCCGCCGGGATCATCGGGGATACGGCGTAGCCATTGTTCCATGGCTTGTTTTTCTTCCTCGGACAGTCCTTTTTCCGGGGCGCTGGGTTGGCCGGAAGCTTTACCTTCTTTGTCAGAAATTTCGTCGGGTTCGGGCTGCTCTTCTCCGTGAGCCTGTTTTGGCTCGGAGGGTGGTTGAGTTTCGTTTTTGGCATCAGCTTGATTGCCCTTGGATGCTTCATCGCTGGCAGGTTGGTTTGACTGGCTATCCTTTGAATCATCTTGCTCAGAAGGCTTGTTTTGGTTTGAAGAGCTTTGATCTGAAGGATTTTGAGAAGAATCATTTTTGGAGTCTTCGCCATTTTGTTGATTATTTTGTTGCGAATCGTCGCTTTGTTGATCTTGTTTATCTGATGATTGGTCTTCTTGTTGTTTCGACTCATCATTGTTTTGTTGCTGTTGCTGTTGCTGTTGCTGTTGCTGTTGCTGCTCTAGAAGTTTTTCTACCAGCTCCTTGTTGAATTGAGCATCTTCATCATCTGGGTTTAGTGACAAAGCTTGGCCGTAGCTTTTTATGGCATCTTCCAGCTGCCCACTTTTTGCCAGAGCGTTGCCATGATTGTAGTGGCTAGCCGTGTGTTCTTTGAGGTTGTCAGCTGCGTAAAGCTCATTGGCTGTTTCAAAATCACCGTTGCGGTATGCTGCCGCAGCCTTCCAATTTGGGTCTTTAAACTGTTGTTGGGCTGTTTCTACATCACCTTGTTCCATGGCTTTCGCTGCTTGTTGGTTTTTGGTAGACCAAAGATCCTCCCAGCCAAAGGCATGTGCAGTTTGGGGCACAGAAAGCATTGATACTGAAAACAATGATATTGAGAACATGGGCGCGATCAGCACTGACGCCAGCAAACCTCGTCGAAAGGCTAATAATAAAATCAATAGCAGGGGAAGAACCAGCCAATAGCCTTGGTCACTCCAGCTATCAAAGGTGCGTTCTAGTTGCTTGTTGGGGGAATTTGTTTGAGCATTGAACTGCTCGGCAAGGTAGTGAATATCGTTGTCGTCAGCGGTGAGTGAAGAAAAACGACCACCATTCAGATTGGCTAGTTTCTTTAAGCTGTTTATATCTAGACGCGGAACTACAATATTGCCGCTTTTGTCTTTGGCAAAACCCCCGTTACCCAATGGAATCGGTGCACCTTCTTTGGTACCGATGCCTAATACCGACAGTCGAAAACCTCCAAGATCTTGAATAGTTTCATTGATGGTCTCCTGTGCCGAGAGAGAAACACCGTCGGTTACTAAGAGAAAGTTACCTTCAGTTAATCCAGCATTAAATACCAATTCGATGGCGTGCTGTATTGCCGCTTCTATATTGCTGCCATGACTGGGCATGATGTTTGGGTCCAGTGCCGGAACCAGCGCAGCCACAGTGTCAGCATCATCCGTCAGCGGGCTGACGATAAAGGAGTCACCCGCGTAGGCAACCAGTGCAGTGGTGCCTTCTTGGCGCTGTTGCAGTAAATCGATCAGCTTTAATCGTGCACGAGTGAGTCGATTGGGCTTTAGATCCTGCGCTAGCATGGAGGGCGACAAATCAAATAATACTACTAGCGCATTTTCCTGTTTATGGACGGGTAGTGGGGTGCGTTCCCATGTTGGTCCAGACATAGCGAGGGTAGCTAAAATCCAACCAATGGTGGCGATAAGCGGAAGGCTTCGACGTTGTTTTACGGGTACACGGTCCAACAATAGTGGGAGTAGTTGGGGGGATATAACGTTATCCCAACTGCCTGCTTGTTTCTGGCGATGGTGAAGCCACCAGCAAGCAATGAGTGCTGGAAATAAGGCAAATAACCACCCAGGTCTTAGAAAATGGAATTCCGTGAAGGCTGATAAGCTATTAATTAATGAGTCCATTAAGATTCATCCCGGGAGTTTGCCATGGGGACCAATAGCAAACTACAGATCAATGCAAAACCTAAAGGCCAATAGAAGAGTGCTTTCGTGGGGCGAAGGGTTTCTGCCTCCTGCTCTACCGGTTCCAGTTTGTCCAGTTGTTGATAAATAGCGCCAAGCTCTTCCGGATTTCTGGCTCGGAAATATTGCCCTGATGTTTTATCGGCAATTGCAGTCAGTGTTGTTTCATCAAGGTCACGCGAGGGGTTCACGCGTTTTGATCCAAAGAAACTCCGCTGTATCATGACTTCAGCACCAATACCGATGGTGTAAATAGTGATACCTTCACTAGCCGCAATATCTGCGGCTTCTAGGGGCTGAACTTCACCTGCGGAATTTGCACCATCTGTTAGCAAAACAAGTACACGGTGGTTTTCTGGTCGCTGCTTCAGGCGTTTAACAGCTAACCCAATCGCATCACCAATGGCTGTTTTATCACCCGCAAAACCGATTTGTGCTTCTCCTAACAGGGTGTTCATCGTGCGCCGATCAAAGGTCAGTGGTGTTTGTAAGTAAGGTCGGGTGCCAAATAAAATCAATCCCAGTCGATCGCCTTGGCGGCGCTCTACAAACTCTGTGACCACATGCTTAACGGCCGTCAGTCTATCGACGGATTCCCCTGAGATGGACATGTCGGTTTGTTCCATGCTGCCAGAAATATCCACCGCCAATAAAATATCCCTGCCGCTACTGGGCAAGGCGACGGGGTCGCCTATCCATGTGGGCCGTGTGGCGGCCACTAGAGTGGCAGCCCAGGCTAGAGTCAGCAGCGTCATGACGAACATATGCCAGCGGCCATTCAGGGCGGATGAGGTTGTGTGCGCGGCCAATTCAGAATAGATCGGGGATTTCAGGGCTGGGACGGCGACTTCCGTTTTACTACGCCACAGACGATAAAACAGTGGCAGGGGAAGTAATAGCATTATCCATGGCCATTCAAAGGATAGCATGTGGCCCCCCCGCTTCATTTTTTGAGCGAAGTTTTTTGTGTCTCTGCTTGTCAATTCTGTGTTTTTTAAGCCACTGTTCGGCAGCTTCACTCAGTTGTAGTCGAAGTGAGTTCGGGATTTCCGGATTGGCTTGATAGGGTAGTTCACCTAATTGTTCTCGTAGGGATTGATCGAAAACTGCGTGGTTACAGCATTGATTCAGACGCTCCAACAGGGCGGGGGTCAGTTCTGACTCTAGTGCCAGCTGCGGGTAGGCTGTTTTTGCTACGCGTCGTAGCAGGCCCAGAATATTCTGGCATTGTTTAAGATTGTCATTTGGTGAATTGATGGGTATCAGAGCCAGGAGTTGATGTGCTTCTTTGCGGTAACAGTTCTTTGCTCGGTGTTTCATCAACCAGCGGATACTGAAAAAAAGCACTCCCAAAGTAAGTGCGGCCAGTAGCCACCAGCCGGGTGCCAAAGGCCACCATGATATGGGTTCAGGTAAATGGATATCCCGCAATTGAGACAGAGGGTCTTGTGCGTTCATCGGCGTCGCCCCGGTTTTTTACGGCCAAAGGCTTGTTGTAACAGAGACAAAATTGGTGAGGCTGTCTCGAATGGGAGGCAGCCCATCCGTAGCTGGCCGCAAAGGCGTTTTATTCGTGCCTGACGATCTTTGAATTGCTGTTCAAACTGTTGGCGGAGTTCTGTGTTGCGTGTATTTAAATTAAATCGTTTGTCGCCATGGGTAACTTGGTAGCTGCCTGGGGGAGGGAGCTGGGTTTCCAGTGCATCATGAATGTGGCAAAAGTTAATATCGCAGTGTCGGGCCAGCTCAAAAAGGTGTTGTTCACATTCTTTGTCCAAGTCGTGAAAGTCACTGATTAGAAATAGAGTTGAGCCGGGTAGGGCTACCCGACGAGTGTGTTCCATAATTTTAGCTAAAGTGTAATGGCTCGTCTGTGTATGGAGCAGTTGTTCGCTGACATCCCTCAGGGTGTGGATCATCTGTAACACGCTGTGGTGGCTGCGACGAGCCTTGATATCTGTTTGGTGCTCTGGTCCAAAAATTAATCCGCCAACTCTGTCATTGGCATTAAGTCCTGCCCATGCCAAAGCTGCAGCGACCTTGCAGGCGGTGACGGATTTAAGCTCTCTTGAGCCGAAGAACATATTAGGTCTGAGGTCGGTGACGATGAGAACGGGGCGCTCTCGTTCCTCGCTGAACAGTTTTGTATGGGGTGTTGTGGTTCGAGCGGTGACACGCCAATCAATGGTGCGAATGTCATCGCCGGGTTGATATTGGCGAACCTCCTCAAAGTCCATTCCCCGCCCACGGAATCGAGACTGGTGGTTGCCCATCAGAGGATTTTTTGCCATAAGCCTCGGGAAAAACTTGAGGTCTTTGGCGCCGAAACGAAGTTTGACCAGCGTCGGAATATCCGCAATGGCGGGATTATCGGTATCGCTATTATTCATCAATTAAAACAGTTACTCATCATTAAAACGACGCCTGATGGGTTAGGCAGAGGGTACAGTGCTGATTAAGGTGTCGATTACCTTATCAGTAGTAATGCCATTAGCTTCGGCCTCAAAACTGAGAATCAATCGATGTCTTAACACGTCGTGGGCAACGGCTCTAATATCATCGGGGGATACGTAATCTCGATCATTTAACCAGGCATGAGCTCTCGCACAGCGATCTAGGGAAATGGTTGCTCGAGGACTGGCGCCGTAATCGAGCCAAGTGCCGAGCTGGTCTCCGTACTGTGCAGGATTTCTTGTGGCGAGAATCAATTGAACGATGTATTCCTCAACAGGCTCTGCCATATGTACGGACAAGACTTCTTTTCGTGCTTCCATTAATGTCGCTTCTGATACCTCTTCTATTTGTTCTACTGGCGTGTGCATGGCTTCGTTACGGGCCAGTCTAAGAATATCTCGTTCAGCATCTGCTGCAGGATAACCAACATTAACGTGCATCAAGAACCGGTCCATCTGTGCTTCAGGTAGGGGGTAGGTACCTTCTTGTTCAATGGGGTTTTGCGTCGCCATCACCAAAAACAACTGGGGCAATGGGTAGGTGTTTTGGCCAACACTTATTTGCCTTTCTGCCATGGCTTCCAGAAGTGCAGATTGAACCTTGGCGGGAGCCCTATTGATTTCATCAGCGAGAACGAGGTTGTGAAAGATAGGCCCAGGCTGGAATTTAAAACTGCCATCTTCGGGGCGGTAAATGTCACTGCCTGTGATATCTGCTGGTAATAAATCTGGTGTAAATTGAATCCTGTGGAAGTCACCACTGACACCATCAGCTAGCGTTTTAATGGCTTTGGTTTTTGCCAGTCCCGGGGCACCTTCAACTAATAGATGACCATCCGCTAAAAGTGCAATGATTAATCGGTCGATCAAATGGGGTTGGCCAACAATTTGGCTGTTGAGAAAAGTTCGTAAGTGGTTAATTTTTTGTTGATTACTCATACGATGAAACGTGTCTCGGTTGGTCATGATTGTTGTATTGAATTTGTGGTGATGTAATTAGTCAATAAGGGTGTTGCCGCTCTGTTTTTTTTCGGTACGGATAGTACAGTATGTCGATAATGGTGCCGAATTGTACGGTCTTATCACGATTAACCCAAGGGGGTTCTCCTTCACGAAAGTAATCTAGACTGTAGGGGATGTATGAAGTTCAGTTATCCGCAGGTATGGCGCATACTAGTTAAACGCGTCATTAAACAACCTATATCAATGAGGCATTATGGAAGCCATAGCTGGAGATGAGTTTTTCGCAGATCTCGAAAAACAGATAAACGATCAATATCCTGCGCCACTAGCTGCGCAACTGTTTACATTTTCTTGCCAAGTATTCGATTTTCATGCTCTCGAAGAGTTGGGAGATAAGCCTACAGAAAAGATTTTGTGGTTTATTCGTGACTTTCTTGTTTTTGCTAAAAAAGTAGACTTAAACCGTCCAAAGGTTCGGGTCTACTATCCGGAGCATGACGAGTGTGCCGGGTGTACAGAAATTTTTATTATCCAGCGAGACATGCCTTTCATGGTTGATTCTATTTGTATAGAACTCAACCGGCGCGGGTTAAATATTCAAACGATAAAAAGCACGATTTTGAATGTCAGTCGCGACGATGATGGCACGTTGGTGAGTGCTTTTTCTGATAAAGAGGACCCACTTAGTTGCAAAGAGGCCTTGATTTTTATCCGTGTTGATTTTCATGGTTCGAGCGAGGAGCAACAAGCATTAGAAAAAAATATTGTGGAGGTTTTGTGCGACGTAGAGGCGGTGACCAACGATTTCCTTCCTATGTCTCACCGATTAAATGAGTCCATTGATGAAGTAAAAGCCAACGCTATGGGTCTCCCATTGGGTGAGGTGGAAGAGTTGGTGGGTTTTCTTGAATGGATGCGAGTAGATGCTTTTATTCTTCTAGGTTGTACAGAATATAAACTTGTAGAAAGTGATGAAGCTTTAAAACTTGAGCTTTCCCCAGAAAGACAACTGGGTATTTTTGCTCGCCATTCCATCGATATGTCAGAAACAGCCATAAACGACCTGAACTCGGGGCTTCAAAAATTTCATGAAAGTGGCTTGCCCGTAGCTTTTACCAAGTCGTCGTTGAGGTCTAGTGTCCATCGCCAAGCCTACTCTGATTATATTGTACTGAAGCGTTATAACACTCTTGGCGCAGTGGTTGGTGAGACTCTGTTTATGGGGTTGTATACCTCGCGGGTTTACACCATGAGCCCTTTCCAAATGCCACTGATACGTCAGCGCGTTCAGCAGGTATTAAACAGAGTGGGGTTTCCTGAAGGAAGCCATGATTACAAGGCCATGTGCCAGCTTATTGAAATTCATCCTAGAGAAGAGTTATTTAATTCATCATCAGAAGAACTCTATCAGGCGCTCATGGCCATATGGCGAATCAATGAGCGACGGATTGTTCGGTTTTTTATGCGCGTCGATCCCTTTGAGCAGTTTATTAATTGCTTGGTTTATATGCCGAGGGATATTTATAAAACCTCTATTCGTGAACGGATTGAAGCCTTACTCAAGCAGGAACTTGACGCCAGTGAATGTGAATTTACCACCTATTTTTCTGAATCTATTCTGGCACGTACCCAGTATGTGTTACGGATTAATTCCAACCAATACCTTGAGATAGATCAGAAGGTATTAGGGCAAAAGATTTTGGAGTTAACCCGGGACTGGAATGATGATCTAACAGATGCTGCTGTTGCCCAGTGGGGAAATAAACAGGGTTGGCAGATGCTAAAACACTATGGACGAGCTTTCCCTGCCAGTTACCAAGACCATTTTGGTCACTCTGTGGCCATTGAAGATATTCAGTTGTTTCACCCTTTGGCCAACGAAAAAGAAATTGCGGTGAGCTTTTATCAGCAAGCTGATGATGACCACAATGTGATGCATTTCAGGGTGTTTCATCTCAATAGTCAATTGGTATTGTCCGGTTTGGTTCCTATGTTGGAGAATTTAGGGTTCAGGGTGTTGGGTGAACATCCTTACCGGATTAGGCCATTAGAAAGCGATGATGTCTGGTTGCATGATTTTAGTTTGCAGTTTGGCTTGGATGTGGATGTAGATGTTTCACTAGTGCGTTCCACATTTCAGGAAGCATTTAATGCTGTGTGGTCTGGTGATACTGAAAACGATAGCTTTAACCATTTGGTGGTGGGTGCTCGCCTGGACTGGCGTACGGTGGCATTACTCCGCCTCTATGCCCGCTATTTGAAACAACTAGGCAGTAGCTTTAGTCAGGAGTTCCTAGCGACTACTTTGGCCTCAAATCCGGATATTACTCGTAATCTAGTGGCGTTATTTCATTGTTTGTTGGACCCAAAAATTGCTGATCAGAATCGTCAGGAATATGGCCGTGCGGATAAACTTAACCAAAAAATTATAGAGGCTTTGGATCAGGTTGCTAACCTGAATGAAGATAAAGTATTACGTAGTTATTTGCAGTTGATTAATGCCACGAAAAGAACGAATTTTTTTCAGCTGGATGGTAACGGCGACTTTAAGGCTTGCCTGTCAGTCAAAATCGCCACACAGGAGGTGGTTGAAGCTCCTCAACCTAAACCACTCTATGAAATATTTGTGTATTCGCCACGTATGGAAGGAGTCCATTTGCGGTTGGGGAAAGTGGCGCGAGGGGGGTTGCGGTGGTCGGATCGACTAGAGGACTACCGTACTGAAGTATTGGGGCTAGTTAAAGCTCAGCAAGTTAAGAATGCAGTGATTGTACCCACGGGGGCAAAGGGTGGTTTTGTCTCCAAGCGGGTAGATCGAAAGGCTACGAGAGAGGAAGTTTTACAAGAAGGATTTGCCTGCTATCAGCTATTTATTACCGGATTGCTGGACATTACCGACAATATTGTCGATGACAAGATCGTGGCTCCAGTGGGCGTTGTTCGCCGGGATGATGACGATCCTTATTTAGTCGTAGCCGCAGATAAGGGCACAGCTACATTTTCAGATTTTGCCAATAAAATTTCTGATGCCCATAACTTCTGGCTGGGTGATGCCTTTGCTTCTGGCGGCAGTCATGGTTATGACCATAAAAAAATGGGTATAACGGCAAGAGGGGCTTGGGTTTCCGTTCAGCGCCATTTTTGTGAACAGGGGCTTAATACTCAGGCAGATGATATTACCGTTGTTGGTATCGGTGATATGGCCGGTGATGTTTTTGGTAACGGCATGTTGATGTCAGAACATATAAAGTTGGTGGCAGCCTTCAATCATCAACATATTTTTATCGACCCAGCGCCAGATCCAGCTGCCAGTTTTGTTGAAAGAAAACGATTGTTTGAGTTGCCTCGATCCAGCTGGGAAGACTACGACCCATCGTTGATATCTGAAGGTGGTGGTGTCTATTTGCGCAGTGCTAAATCTATCAAGCTTTCATCGCAGGCGCAGCAGTGTTTAGGTATTACTGATGAGACAGTAAAACCCAGCGAGCTAGTGCATGCACTGCTTTTGGCGCAGGTGGATTTAATTTGGAATGGCGGAATTGGCACATATGTAAAGGCTGCCAGCGAGAATCATCAAGAGGTGGGTGATCGTGCTAATGATCTAGTACGGGTCAATGGTAGAGAGCTGAAGTGTCGTGTTTTTGGTGAGGGCGGCAACCTTGGGATGACCCAGAGGGGACGAATTGAGTTCTCCCTTAATGGCGGAGCCTGTAATACAGATTTTATTGATAATGCAGCGGGGGTAGATTGTTCTGATCATGAGGTGAACATAAAAATCCTTCTTAATGAGCTTGTGCGTCGCGGAGAGTTGAACACAGCTGAACGCAATCAATTGTTGGAGGATACAACGGACAATGTGGCTCAGTTGGTATTGCGTAATAACTACCGGCAAACACAATCTATTAGTCTTGCTCATTATCGTTGTAAACGTGACTTTTCTGAATTCTGGCGCTTTATTTTGGAAAGGGAATCTGCAGGGCAACTTAATCGTGAGTTAGAGTACTTGCCTGATGAGGATGTTCTACAGGAAAGGGAAAAGCTCTCCCTAGGTCTGACGCGTCCGGAGTTGTCGATATTGGTGTCCTATGGAAAGATGCTGTTAAAAGATACGGTGTTGGCCTCGACTGTCCCGGAAGACCCCTATGTGGCAAAGATCATTACCACGGCTTTTCCTGACCAATTGTTGAAGGAGTACCCAGTTCAGGTTGCGCATCACAGTTTGCGCCGAGAGATTATTACTAATCAAATTGTGAATGAAATGGTCAATATTATGGGGCTGACATTTTGTCAGCGCCAAGTGGCATCCACGGGTGCTACGGTGGATGAGGTTGTTCGGGCTTATGTCGTAGTTAGGGATGTTTTGAGGCTCGATCGTGTTTGGCGGCAAGTAGAGTCTTTGGATTACAAGGTTCCTTCAGAGGTCCAGTTTGAACTGTTTCATGCACTGATGCGTCTTGGTCGGAGGGCGTCAAGATGGTTCTTGCGCAACCGACGGTCTTGTTTGGACCCTCAGAAAGAAGTGAAAGAATTTGGACCAAAGTTGGTGGAATTACAATTGCTGTTGCCCACACTGTTTTCATGTCAAGAGACCAGTGGCTGGAAGGAAGAAGTTGATCGCATGGTTGACCTCAATGTGCAACAGAATGTGGCGGTATTGGTGGCCAGCTCGAATTTTCTTTATTTTGGCTTGGGTATTGCTGATATTGCTGTTCGTACGGGTAAACCAGTAGGACTTGTTCTTGAGTTGTATCACCGAATGAGTTCTGAGCTTGATCTTGATTGGTTTGCCGAACAAATTGTTAGTTTGGAGCCGGTCACCCGTTGGGAAGATTTTGCCCGGGAGTCCTTTGTGGATGATTTGGAAAATCAGCGCCGCACTCTGACAGGTATCCTTTTGTCTGATATTGAATCTGTCAAAGATATTGATAGGGTCATCGATATTTGGAATGAGGCACAGGCACCTCTCATTACTCGTTGGGGAAGTATGATCGAAGAATTACATACGGTGCCAAGCAGAGATTTTGCCATGTTTTCTGTAGCTCTCAGGGAGCTGCTGGATATTGTCCAAGCGACGGAGATTAGGCCCGATAGCCCACCAGTCTGTTTGGTTTAATTTGAATGTGTGTGGTTAAAAAGAAGGTGCAAGGCCAGGTTGTACAAGACTTCAAAAGCCCCTTGCTATATGCTGGCGGCCTTTGTTTTATAGAGTATTTACAAGTCGTTAGATGGGTTTTTTGATTGGTTTCAGGTGTATATGAATTTCTGGTGTGAAGTGCCGGTTACTTGAGTGCCAAATGTGTGAAGCGGGTAGAGGCGTTATTGCCTTACCCGCTTCATTGGGCTGTTGCCCAAGGGGAGAATAACGGTTAGTTACAGGTTGGCAACTTTTTGTTGGCAAGCTTGCTCGTTATAGCCGTTCCAGTTGTCTTCACGACCCTCTCGCCAACCATTGCACCAGTCTTGTGCTACGGAATTTTCGTCGGAGTGGGGGCAAGTTGATTTGTTTCGGCCGCTAAATCCAGCCTGATAGCCTTTAATATATGCGCGTTGTGATAAATCTCGTTTCTGTCTTCTCATAGAGAATAAGCTCCTGATGGACTTACCAACCAGTGTTTAACCTAGGTTCATAACGCTAGTTTAACTAAACTTAACCATGGCTTGACGCTGTTGGCAGTTTTTAGATGATTTACTATAAAGCCTATCTAGTTGACCAAAACCGAGAGAGACTGTCGAAGATTTTATATCTCTATTAATGGGGTGTTTTAATTCCCTGTGGTAATCAAAATGTAATAAAAGGGTGTGGTCAGAGGCTCCAATGGTGGTTGCCTTCGGATTACACCCACTGTCGCTGAAGGCATTTAGGACTTTTCCATATGAACAAATTATTTGCTAGTTGCCCGAAAGGCCTTGAAGAATTATTAGCCAGCGAACTCGAATCACTAGGTGCGGATCAGGTTCGACTCACAGTGGCTGGTGTTTATGTTGACGGCTCCTTAGAATTCGCCTATCGGGCTTGTTTGTGGTCTCGTATAGCGAACCGAATTTTAATGCCCCTTGATAAGTTTGATGTGTCCAGTGCGGATGATCTCTATGACGGCATAAAAGCCATTCCTTGGCATACACATTTGACGCCACGTCAGACCCTTGCCGTTGATTTTATTGGCTCGAATGATGCTATTCGCCATACTCAGTTCGGCGCTCAACGGGTAAAAGATGCCGTGGTTGATACCCTTCAGGAGCGTTTTAATGACCGTCCTGATGTGGATCTTAAAAACCCGGATATCCGTATCAATGTACGTTTGTCCCGAGACAAGGCCAATGTCAGTCTGGATCTGTCGGGCGATAGTTTACACAAACGTGGTTATCGCACAGCCATGGTACCGGCACCCTTGAAGGAAAATCTGGCCGCAGCACTTTTGATACGATCAGGTTGGCCAGACATTGCCGCCCAAGGTGGTGCGTTAATCGACCCTATGTGCGGCAGCGGTACCCTACTTATTGAGGGGGCAATGATTGCGGCGGATATTGCGCCGGGCCTCAATCGCGAAAAGTTTGGATTTCATAGTTGGTCACAACATGATGCTGGCCTGTGGGCGACAGTTCGCCAGGAGGCGCTGGAACGGTCTCAAAAAGGGCTGGCCAAAGAATTACCAGAAATTCGTGGTTATGATAAAGATTCTCGTGCTATTAGGGCCTCCCAGGAAAACATAGCTTACGCAGGGCTCGATAAGCATGTCAGGGTTATTCCCAAGCCCATGACAGCCTTTAAGCGACCCACCCATACCCAAATTGATCACGGGTTGATGATTTGTAATCCACCCTATGGTGAACGTTGGGGCGAAATGGAAGAACTTCGACCTCTGTATCAGAGCTTAGGTGAACTGGCCAAGCGGGAATGTCCCGGCTGGCGGCTAGCTGTCATCACGGGAAACGCGGAACTGGCAGGAGAGCTGCGACTGAGAGCAGAGAAAAAATACAAATTATTTAATGGGACTATTCCCAGCCAATTACTCTTGTTTCAATTGAGAAGTGAGACAGAGCAGGTACAAGAGCAGCAGCCACGGCAACCACAAGTGTTGTCTGAGGGTGCACAGATGTTTGCCAACCGCCTGAAGAAAAATGCCCGAAAACTGAATCACTGGTTGAAGCAATCGAAGGTAAGTTGTTACCGTCTCTATGATGCCGACATGCCTGAATATGCTGTGGCTGTGGATGTCTATAACGAAGCTATTCATGTTCAGGAATATGCTCCGCCTTCCGATATCGATGAGCAGCAGGCCAATAAGCACCTAACCGAGGTGCGTGAGGCATTACGTCAGCTCTATCCTGACAGCACTAAACAGCTGTTTTTTAAAGAGCGTCGTCGTCAAAAAGGTGATAGCCAATATCAGCGCCAACGTAGCCAGTCGAGAGACAATGCTATTTTTACGGTCATCGAAGGTCCGGCTAAATTTGAAGTTAATTTGTCGGCCTACTTAGATACAGGCTTATTCCTCGACCACCGACCTGTGCGCAAGCTCATCGGAGATATGGCGGAGGGTAAACGCTTCCTCAATCTATTTTGCTATACCGGTGCGGCCACCGTTCAGGCTGCCATTGGTGGGGCGGCATCGAGCTTGAGTATAGACATGTCCAATAGCTATCTCGAGTGGGCAGAACGAAATTTTGCCTTGAATGACATGGATGTAAGCCGTCACAAATTATTGCGAGCAGATTGCCTTGAATGGTTAGAAAAAGCTGAGGATGTTGACGGTGAAGGGATACAGTTTGATCTGATTTTTCTTGATCCCCCGACGTTTTCCAATTCTAAAAAAATGGAATCAGTTCTTGATATTCAGCGGGATCACCCAGGATTGATTAATAACGCTATGGCCATTCTTGCGCCCGGAGGTACCCTGGTTTTTTCCAACAACTTCCGTAAATTCTCCATGGAAAATAGTGTCATGGAGAGCTATAAGGTTAAAAACATCACGGAGGATACGCTCGATCCAGATTTTCAGCGTAATCACAAAATACACAATTGTTGGTTGATTCAACACGCCGCTTAAAAGTTGGAAGGGTTGTTTACGCCAGAACAGCTCAGAGTATGGCAAGGAAAAAGGTTGGTTTATGAATTCTATTCTTCGTTTATACATAGGCTCCCATTGCCATCTTTGTGAGCAGGCAAAAAGTGTTATTTATCCCGTTCTTGAAGCTACAGATTGGCGTTTAGAGGAAATAGATATTTCTGACAGCAATGAGCTCAGAGAAATGTATGGGGTTCGAATCCCTGTCATAGTGACACCAGATGGTCAGGAAAAAGGTTGGCCCTTTACTGCCGGACAAGTGAAGCGCCTACTAGCATCAGCACATACAAATTGACCCGTAACTCAGATAAATAGAATAGGCCTGCTAATAAAATTTTTATAAGATAGTTAGATCACAGCGTTACCTTCGGAAATATAGACAGGCAGCTTGGGGCAATATAAGGCGGTCATGATGGACCTCTGTGCTTATACTCTATGTCGCTATAGTCAACGCCATATTTAACGAATGAAGGGTGATGTATAAAGCATGATGCCTGCCTCATTAGTGAACTCTCTTTCTATCCGGTATTTACGGATGGACTGTATGGGAGGGGTAACAGCGGCGGTGGTCGCGTTACCGCTAGCCTTAGCTTTTGGTGTTGCTTCGGGAGCGGGTCCAACGGCAGGTATTTATGGCGCCATCTTTGTCGGACTTTTTGCCGCGTTATTTGGTGGTACGCCGCGTCAGGTGTCGGGCCCGACGGGACCGATGACAGTGGTTATGGCCGGAGTATTTACTTCTCTTCAGGCCAAATATCCCGAAACTGGTTTAGTCATTGGCTTTAGCGCGGTGATCCTAGCGGGTCTGATACAAATTGCTTTTGGGCTGCTGAAGCTGGGTAAGTATTTTATCTTGGTGCCCTATCCGGTGATCTCCGGTTTTATGACGGGCATTGGGGTGATTATCGTTATCCTCCAAATTGGCCCCATGCTGGGTCACAGTAGTGCTTCTTCACTTCTCGCTTCACTGGAAAGTATTCCCCATTGGTTGCAGGCCGTTAGTGGACCATCATTGATTCTAGGATTGCTGTCTCTCATTATCGTGTCTTTGTGGCCTGAACGCTTGAGTGTATTGTGTCCTCCGCCGTTAGCGGCTTTATTGCTCGGCACGGGGGCTGCCTTGTTATGGTTACCTTCAGAGTCTTTCGCCGTCATTGGTGATATTCCCTCTGGTTTCCCCATTCCCCATTGGCCCATTTTTAGTATTGATGTGATGGGTGAGCTATTTTATGCCGCCATATTGCTGGCGGTTTTAGGCTCCATTGATTCACTGCTGACATCATTGGTGGCTGACAACCTGACTAAAGAGCACCATGATTCTGATAAAGAGCTGATAGGGCAGGGCATTGGTAATACCGTTGCGGGATTCTTTGGCGGGCTGCCTGGCGCTGGTGCCACCATGCGGACCGTGGTGAATATTCGCGCTGGTGGAATGACAGGTTATTCCGGCGCGATTCACTCATTAACGTTGCTGGCCATCATGCTGGGAGCGGGACAGTATGCATCTCATATTCCCCTAGCGGTATTGGCGGGAATTTTAATTAAAGTGGGCCTTAATATTGTCGATTGGCCGTTTTTTGTGCGCATCACAAAACTGCCGGCTAATACGGTTATTTTGATGTTGGTCGTGTTGTTTATGACCGTGTTTGTGGATCTGATTACGGCGGTGTTGGTGGGGGTGTTCATCTCAAATCTGATTACCATGGAACGGTTAACCAATATTCAGCTCGATCAGGTTTATTTGACCAATGGTACGGATGATGAAAGCAACAATGAATCTGTTGAGCGGCAGCGACTTATTGCCCATCAAGGTGCGATAGTTTTAATGAGGATTGTTGGCCCATTAAGTTTTGGCGTGGGTCGAGGTTTACGTCAAAATTTAACCAAGTATGTGTCCCATCGTTTAATGATTATTGACCTTTCGGGTGCCCATATAGTGGGAACATCAACAGCCATGATCCTTGATGAGTTAGTGCGTAGCGAACTTTCTCATAACCGTGATGTTTATTTGGTGGGTTTATCCAAAAAAGCAGAGGCTATTTTGTCCCGGTTGGGTACGCTCGAGCGTTTAAGGCAAGACAAAATTTTTACTGCCATAGATGGCGCACTAGACTGCGCAGATACAACGCTACCCAAACCGATTAGCTAAAGGCACTAGTCCCTTAAAAGTTCTTTTCGCTATGACATTTTTTGAGCAAGGGCGATAGCCTGTTCTCTTGCAGATGAAAGCGTTAAGGCTTTAGATTCGGAGTCTGTCAGTGTCGGCTCGACCAATAACGTATTGATGTCCTTAAAACCTATAAAGCCTAGAATCATTTCCAAATAGCTTTTTTGGAAATCCATAGCGCTGGCCTCATGACTGCTGCTGTACTCTCCTCCTCTGGCTAATATCAGTGTGGCTGGCTTTCCCGTAACAAGGCCGGTATACCCCGATTCCGGTGAAAAGCTCCAGGTTAGGCCGGGCTGAGTAATCACATCAATATAATGTTTAAGCTTGTAGGGAATAGAAAAATTCCACATTGGGCTACTCAACAGATAATAATCAGCGGATTTAAACTGATCAGTTATTTTAGAAATTGTTTCCCATGCAGCACTTTCTTCGGCGGTGGGATTCTCCCCATGCATGACCCGATATTTTGCATTAATTCTGTCGCCATCAAATTCGGGTAAATCCAATTGCCATAAATCGAGAGTTTCAAGCTCGTTATCTGTATTGGCTGCTAAAAACGTGGAAATAAAAGATTGAGCTACGTCGATGGAGGCTGAACGTTCTTTCCTGGGTGATGCTTCGATATACAGTAATTTAGGCATATTGTTCTCGCGATTCAAAGGTGGAATGACCAGAGGTTGAATATTTAGAGCTTATGGGCAAAATCATAAAGGTGCAAATAAGGGGTGGGAATACACCTACAATGTGAATAGGCCAAGTAAACGAAAATAACAAGCACAAAAAATTGTAGTATTTATGTTCAATGTGTTTTCACAAATACTGCCATCTCTGCAATGGCACTATTTGCCTCGGGAAGATAGGGTGCCCACATATGAAAATCGTGCCACATGTGTTCCCACACTTTTAACGTGACATCCACACCGGCGGCCTTGGCTTTCTCTGCGAAGCGGGTTGAATCACTCAGCAATATCTCATCAGTACCCACATGAATCAATAGCGGAGGAAGTCCGTGAAGGTTGGCATACAATGGCGAAATTAAGGGTAATTTTGCATCATTTTGACCCGTGTAATGAGACCCAAGCTTTAGTTGATCGTTAGAAATATAAGGATCTATTTCTGCACAGGTTTCTATGCTTTCTCCCGTTAAGGCTAAATCTGTCCAAGGTGAAATACATAGCGCCATAGCGGGAAGAGGTTTTTGGTTATCTCTCAATGAAACCAGCGTAGCCAGAGCGAGTCCAGCTCCAGCAGAGTCGCCCGCAATAATAATATTTTTTGGCAAAACACCTTGATCTAAAATCCATTGATAAACCGTTAATGAATCTTCAAGTGCAGCGGGAAAGGGGTGCTCCGGGGCCAGACGATAATCAACAGAAAGTGCTCGAACACCACAAGCGCGGGCTAAGTGACCCACCAGTCCTCGATGGGTGGCAGGGGAACCCATGAAATAACCACCACCGTGAAGATAAAGCATCACGGTGTCTGAACTCGATTCAGAAGACTCTAGCCATTCAGCGGTAACGCCCGCTGCATTGATCGGAGTGATGTGGACATCTTTTGGCGGCTTTAAAAACCGGGTGTCCCTGACCATCTTATGTCTCAGTGCAGGTAAAGGCTTATCGTAGTGAGCCGTTGCCTTCAGTATTGTTCGCCATAAATAACTGCGTTTAGAGGGCATATTTCTTCGTGCCTTTGTTGAACTATTTAATCGTAGAGCGAGTTAACGGATTAACTCTTCAATTTGAATCAGGCGTTTGCCGAGGTTCTCGCCGCGGTACAGTCCCGCAATTGCGTCAGGCGCCTGTTCAATGCCCTGTAGAATATCCTCACGGTAGTTTATCAAACCATCACCAACCCATTGGGTGAGTGCCGTCACAGCCTCCTGGTAGCGGTCGGCATAGTCAAAGACTAGAACCCCTTGCATTCGTGCGCGATTCACCAAAATCTGGCGTTCAACTCTTGGGCCCATAGGAACAGGTTCCCAGCTACCAATAGAGGCAGTGCCACAGACGACAATTCGAGCGCCCACATTTAGGTGTTTAAGTACCGCATCACTAATGCGGCCACCGGTGTTATCAAAATAAACATCAATACCCTGAGGGCATGCTTTGGCGAGATCCTGTTCAAATTGATCACTTTTATAATCAATGGCATTGTCATATTGAAACAGTTCTTGGCACAGTTGTACTTTTTCGGGGCCGCCAGTAATACCGAGGGTATGGCAGCCTTTAAGTTTCGCTATTTGACCGACGCAAGAGCCCACAGCGCCGGCGGCGGTGGATACCACGATAGCCTCATTTGGTTGTGGTCGTCCAACCTCTAACAACCCAAAATAAGCCGTCATTCCATTTAGCCCAAGAACACCCAGTGACGTGGACAGGGGCAAGTGGTTCCCACTAACTTTTCTTTGAATATCGTCTGGTTTAACGGCAGCATAATCTTGCCAACCAAACAGGCCCATCACATAGTCTCCCGGCTGATAATCTGGGTGCCGTGACGCAACAACGAGTCCTGTAGCAAAAGAGCGCATAACAGCACCTAGGGGCACCGGTTCAGCATAGTTTGCAACGTTACTGGCCCAGCCTCGCATGGCCGGCTCCACCGACAGAAAAATATTGCGAACAAGAACTTCTTTATCACTAAGTTCAGGTACGCTGGTTGTTACAATCTCAAAATTATCAGCTTGAGGAATACCCGCTGGCGGTGATTTGAGTAGAACTTGTCGATTGCTTGGTTTCGTCATGTTGTTCTAGGCTTGATCCTATATTTTGGGCCGGCGCCTCGGCTGATGAGATTTAATTTCTATTATTGTGCCAATCGTATTTGAATTTTTTCATCACCAAATTCAATCATATCGCCAGAAACAATTTTTCTACGTTTTCTGGTTTCTATTTCGCTGTTTACTAATACTTGGCCATCAGCAATAACCATTTTGGCTTCACCGCCACTGCCAACCATGCTCTCGAATTTAAGGATTTTATAAAGCTCAACAGGCTCCTTGGTAATTTCAACTTCTCTCATTGTTTGGGCTCATTTTCTGATTGTGTTTAAGGCTTGTGTTTAGGCGTTGCGTTTGGTGTGTGTATTAGGGAACGCATGTCACCAGAAGTATAACGCTTAATGGTTTTCATATTATGGATAAAGTACTTGTAGCTTATGTTGTTAGTAGAAGGCGTAGTTAAAACTTACGGTGTACTCAGCGCGTTAATTCGAGCCTCTTCTTCAGTGGAAAGTGCCTGATAGCCACGAAAAAAAGGCCAGCCATATCCCCACCGAAAACGTGTTGGCAGAAAGGGCGTACCGCCAACCCTAACCCCCGCTAACATGAGTTGTGCGATCTCGGGTTCTCCTGTCGCCTGTACGCATTGCTGAAGTGCCCTGTCTGCATCCAGGCGTTCCTGATAGGTGCCACCTTTCCAGTAAGTGTAGTCGTGAGCTTCGCAGCACGATAACCAGAGTTCTCTTTGTTCCAGTGTTCCATTGGGGAAAGCACTACAACCATCTGATAAGAATGGCTTGATATCATCGGCCATTGCCTGGGTGGCTGATAGGGTTGCTACAAGGATAAACGTACAAAAAGAACGGATAAGTCGGCGATATAAAAGGGCTGCATTTGCTGTATTTGGCCAGAGTAGAATACAAACTCTGGGAAAGGTTGGCTGCGAGCATGGTTCACTGGTTTTGTTCGCAACCATCATTTTAATTAATCGGCTTATGACGAACATAGCGACCATGATCTAACTTTAAAAAAACCTGCTCAAGCATAGGGTGATTGATCGGTTCTAAAAGAGCATCCGGTTCTAAATGTTGTTCGGCGACATAGGTTGTATGCGTTTTGCCATCGACCAATACATGATACCAAGGTTCATTTTTGGGTGGCAGAGATGTAGCGACCTGTTCATACCAGTCTTCAGACAATTGAAAGTCTCGATCAACATCGACAATCACTCCGCGATAATCGAAAAGCTTGTGGTGGATCAAATCACCAACAGAAAATTTTGCATTGGTAATATTTGTTACGGTACCCATAAACACTCCTCCATCGTTGACCTGGCCATTCTGCTAATACTGTAACCACTCTCTATCTGAAGTGTAGCGAAGTACATTAATTTGTGGCTTTGTTAAGGACAAACTTCGGATACAGTGATACCGCAGCCCCACAACTCACTCATGGGGCCCATGACATGAGCAGAATTTCCACTGGTCCAAAATGTGGCCTTACCCTGAGTGCTATTTATATTCTGAAGATTGAGCGTACCTAACCGTCTACTCACTTCCATTGCCACAGGTGTCGCTGTATCAATAATAGTAGCTTTCCCGCCGATAACCTTGTTGATTGTTGATGCAAGAAATGAAAAATGCGTACAGCCTAAAATGATCTGATCACTCCCTGCGGACAGCAGGGGGCGAATATATTGCTCAGCCACAACAGTTGCCTTTTCGCTGTTGTGACTGAGGTTCTCCACTAACGAAACAAACTCAGGGCAAGCCATTGTTTCTATGGTGACCCTTTTAGAATATATCGCTTTAAGTTGTTGGAACGAATCACTCTCTAATGTTTGTTGCGTCGCCAGCACGCCGATAACACCAGTTTTACTGTGTAATGCTGCGGGCTTAATACCCGGTTCAACACCAAAAATAGGAATAGAAAATTTTGAACGCAGATGACTGATGGTGTTAACCGTAGCGGTATTACACGCTACCACAACAGCCTTGCAGCCTTGGTTAATCAGAAAGTTAACAATGTATTCAGACCGTTCTTGAATAATAGGGGTTGCTTTAACTCCATAAGGAGAAAATCCTAAATCTGCGAAGTACATTAAATCTTCTTCTGGAAGAGCAGTTCTAATGGCATGGCCAATTGAAAGTCCACCGACACCAGAATCAAATATTCCTATTGGTTTTTGTCGTTCCATATTTTTATCTAGTTGTTATCGCTGCGATAAATGGATGCCGAAGCGTAGCATAGGGCCTAGTGGAAGCCGCGCTTCTTTTTTGCGGCTGGAAGGTATTGCATGGCCTTGTTATAAAAAGGCTCGTTGGCTTAGATCTCATCACTTTACTGGTGGCTTATCACCATGAGTCCCAGCGGGGGCGGGCCGCCTTCAGGATGCCCGGCAGGGCCTTTAGGGCGAACGGTTTTGCTGTGA
>JASJGJ010000001.1:0-12458 GCA_033791605.1 Porticoccus sp. | reverse complement strand
TTCCACTTCTTTTACAGCAGCTTCGATCGCTTCTTTTTCCTCATCGGAGGCCTTATCACCCGCCTCTTCCACAGTTTTCTTGGCTGCATGCGCCAGACCATCTGCAGCATTTCGAGCCTGCACCAAATCTTCAAACTTTTTATCTTCAACCGCGTTAGCTTCGGCATCACTGACCATGCGTTCAACCTCTTCATCAGATAAACCTGAAGAAGCTTTGATCACAATAGATTGCTCTTTGCCAGTCGCTTTATCTTTGGCATTTACATTCAAAATACCATTGGCGTCGATATCAAAAGTGACTTCAATTTGCGGCATGCCACGAGGAGAAGGAGGAATATCGGCCAAGTCAAAACGTCCCAAAGACTTGTTACCTGCCGCCTGCTTTCTCTCGCCTTGAACAACGTGAATGGTAACAGCACCTTGATTGTCTTCAGCCGTAGAGAAAATTTGCGACTTCTTCGAAGGAATCGTGGTGTTTTTCTCAATCAGCGGGGTTGCTACACCGCCCATAGTTTCAATACCTAGGGTCAGCGGAGTCACATCCAACAACAACACATCTTTTACATCACCAGAAAGCACCGCACCCTGAATCGCCGCACCCATAGCAACCGCTTCATCGGGGTTAACATCTTTACGAGGCTCTTTGCCAAAAAACTCTGTCACTTTCTTTTGCACCATGGGCATACGCGTTTGACCGCCCACTAAAATCACCTCATTAATATCAGAAGCAGATTTCCCTGCATCCTTGAGGGCGAGCTTCAACGGCGCCATGGAGCGCTCAACCAAATCTTCCACCAATGACTCAAGCTTGGAGCGAGTTAACTTCACAACCAAATGCTTCGGACCAGTAGAATCAGCAGTGATATAGGGCAAGTTAACTTCTGTTTGCTGACTGGAAGACAGTTCAATTTTAGCTTTTTCAGCCGCTTCCTTCAGGCGTTGAAGCGCCATTGGATCACTGTGCAAATCAATGCCATTTTCTTTCTTAAATTCTGCAGATAGATACTCGATCAAACGCAGATCGAAGTCTTCACCACCCAAGAAAGTATCACCGTTTGTGGAAAGCACCTCAAACTGGTGTTCACCATCCACGTCGGCAATTTCAATAATAGAAATATCAAAGGTACCGCCACCCAAGTCATACACGGCTATTACGCTGTCGCCCGGGGTTTTATCCATACCATAGGCCAATGCTGCAGCCGACGGCTCATTAATGATGCGTTTAACTTAAAGGCCCGCGATTATACCCGCGTCTTTTGTTGCCTGACGCTGAGAATCATTGAAGTAAGCGGGGACCGTGATAACAGCTTCCGTGACAGCCTCACCTAAATAATCTTCAGCTGTTTTCTTCATCTTTTTGAGTACTTCAGCAGAAATCTGAGGAGCAGCCCGCTTTTCGCCTTTTACTTCAACCCACGCATCGCCATTATCTGCCTTCACAATTTTGTAAGGCACCATTTTGATGTCTTTCTGAACAACGTCGTCTTCAAAACGACGACCAATCAACCGCTTCACCGCAAACAATGTGTTGCTTGGGTTCGTCACAGCCTGACGCTTGGCAGACTGTCCGACTAAAATTTCATTTTCATCTGTGAATGCTACGATGGAGGGCGTAGTGCGACCGCCTTCAGCATTTTCGATAACTTTCGGTTTGCCACCTTCAAGTACAGCAACACAAGAGTTGGTAGTACCCAGGTCAATTCCGATAATCTTGCCCATGTTTCTTCTCCGGGATTAACTTAACGTCAAATTCAAAAAATTTTTTATTTACAAATATCTAATTCATAAAAAGTGTGATCTGGTTGCTAATATTGGCCCGCAGTTACGGATTTCAACCCTCACCTTATGATTTACTTTATCGAACCTTATTTATCTGCCGCTTTGGCAACAACAACCATAGCGGGGCGAACCAACCGGCCGTTTAATGTGTACCCTTTCTGAAATACATCCACCACTGTATTAGGCGTTTCTCCTGGCACCTCCACCATACTCATGGCTTGGTGGAATTCGGGGTTAAACACCTGCCCTTTAGGGTCTATCGGTTCCACCTTATAACGCACCAAAACATCCTGAAAGTTTTTTAGTGTGAGCTCTACACCTTCGGTCAATGATGTAAATTCTACGTTTTCCTGATCGACAGCTTGCAATGTCCGCTCAAGGTTATCGACCACAGGCAACAGCTCACCGACAAACTTATCCAGCGCATATTTATGGGCATTTTCCACATCACGCTCTAACCGCCGACGGAGGTTTTGCATCTCTGCATGAGCTCTTAACGACTGCTCATTTGCCGCCACCAGCTCTTCCTGCAGCTTGGCAAGGTCATCTCCAACATCAGAGACTTTATTTTCAACAACAGATTCTTGCACCTCTGACTGTTCCGACTGGTGTAGTCCGGATTCATCGGCATAATCGCCATGATGATTGTTTTCTTCAGTTGACACGCAACATCTCCCTTACTAGTACCTTGTTCAATTATCACCAAGTTAACGATTACCTGGCTTTAACTACTATGGTTTCCCACGCTATATTGGGTCGCCACAAACAGTTTCAAGGGCAGACGCATTTAAAAAATGCGTATAAGATTAACGGCCTCACTATTGTGTCAATCAACGCGGGATAGACATTGCTTACCACCTTAACTGTCAAAAATTTCACCTTGGTAGAGCATCTTGAGGTAGATTTCCAACATGGAATGACAGCCCTGACAGGTGAAACCGGGGCAGGAAAATCTTTAATAGTCGATGCGCTAGCAATGGCCTTGGGTGATCGAGCAGATACTGATCGAATTCGTAGCAATACAGAGCGCGCAGAAGTCTCTGCGGTCTTTGATCTAAACAAGGTTCCCCAAGCCATCCAATGGCTCAGCGACAATGACTTTGATAATGGCATTGACCACGATAACCTTGAAAATATCAACAATGAGTGCCTACTTAGAAGGTTGCTCACAAAAGAGGGGCGCTCACGCGGCTATATCAATGGCCAACCTGCAACAATGCAACAATTGCGCGAACTCGGCGAAACGCTCATTGATATACATAGTCAACACGAACACCAATCTTTGCTGCGCCGTGAAACACATCGTCAAATTTTGGATGATTTCGCGGGCAGCACAACGCTTGCTGAAAAAACGCGAGACCTTTATAACCAGTGGACAATAGTCAGACAAAAACTGCTGCAACTTGAGAGCACATCAGACGAACTCGTCGCACGCAGAGACTTACTCAGCTTTCAGCTGTCTGAGCTTGACCAACTTAGCCTCGATAAAGGTGAATTAGACACGCTGGAACAACAGCAACAACTCTTATCCAACGCTGAGTCTATACTATTGGATAGCCAAGCACTGCTTCAGCTTTGCTCCGAAGCGGAGTCTTTTAACCTTCAAAGTTCCCTGAGCAAAGCGCTACAAATATTGCACAACATGCCCAACAAACCTTCTTCATTAGAAGATGCAGAGCAATTATTAACCAGCGCCCAGATCGAAGTAGAAGAAGCTGGCAGAGAAATCCAACATCACCTAGATAGCTTTAATGCCGACCCAGAACAACTTCAACAACTCGAAGAACGCTTGAGCGCCATTTACCAACTGGCGCGAAAGCACCGAGTATCACCAGAAAAACTACACAACAAGCACCAGGAATTAAAGCAAGCTCTCAACGATATTTCCGGCGAGGAACACGATACAACCCTCCTTCAACAACAGGTTGATGAGCTGGCAACACACTATTTAGCATCAGCCAGCCAGCTGACAAAAACACGAACAAAGGCCGCAGCACAGCTCTCAAAAGCCATCGAACAACAGTTTGATTTGCTCTCCATGTCAGGCGCAAAATTTTCCCCACGCATGACACCGCTCGCACACGGCGAGCTTGGACCCCACGGCCTAGAGACTATCGAATTCCTCATTCAGACCAACCCAGGCGAACCACCAAGGCCTCTTGCGCGCATCGCCTCCGGCGGTGAATTATCACGTATAAGTTTAGCCATACAAGTCATTGCGGCGAAAAACTCCTCGATCCCAACGCTTGTATTTGATGAGGTCGATGTCGGTATTGGTGGCGCTACAGCTGATGTTGTCGGGCAACTACTACGCCAACTGGGCAAGAGAGGGCAGGTGCTTTGCGTCACTCACCTACCTCAAGTTGCGGCCTGCGCCCACAATCATCTATTTGTCAGCAAAGGCACCCACAAAAACACCACACATAGTGAGATCAAAGCCCTCATCAACACCGACAGAACACAAGAAATCGCCCGCATGCTTGGCGGCAAAAATGTCACCCCCACAACGCTAAATCATGCCAAAGAAATGATTGAGACGGCCTCTTCCACCACGTAAAACAACAACTCTTTATTGATATAAATCAATTTAACGAGCATACAAAGCCACTACATTTGAGCCTAGCCACATGAGAACCCATAAAAAAACCCAAGGGCTCAAGGCATTCATACTAGAAATTTACTCATTCGTACGGTGGGAGGTGCTCAACGATGGATACAGAAGATACGGCTACTCTGACCAAGGTTGGCAAGTTGGTTCTTGGGGGATTTGCAGTGATGTTTTTTCTCATTGTCATCGCCAATCTTATTTAAAAAAGCGTACAGAGAAGGTAATTGCAGGCCCACTTACCGAGCACTTTGCGCACTTACCCCGAGGTGACTGACAAACTGGGCATTCAATCATTTGTGCTAATGTTGGCGCTGATAGATATAATTTTTCCTACCGGCATCACACACCACCAGAGCCTCGGAAAGCCAATCACATTGGTTTTTAACTAACTGCACATTTTTTGCCAACTGCTCATTGACAGCCAAGTGCTGCTTATCCTGTTTCAAGAAGCCAAACATCGTTTCAAAGCGTTGACTAAAATCTATTCCTTTTGTCGCGACATCATGGAAAAGAAAAACAAACTTGGCATACGAAAAGGTTGAGCCGCCTAAACCAATCTCCAGCATCTTTTGTATATATTGCTGATACGCCTTTGACAGATAACGGCCAAGGGCTTCCCTATCATCAACCAGCCCCTGATACACAGGAATCGCCATTCTGTTATCCCCGGCCAAAGCGCCTCTGGATAATTTGGTATTCGCTTGATTTGCTATTAATTGATAACGCTCACCACGGCATACAATATGCGTTGCTTCAAAGAGGCATTTGTTTAATTTATAGGGGCCAAATTTTTCATGTTTCTGCTCATCAGCGTTTAAATGATAACTGCCGCCCCCATTACCCATTACAGCATGAAAAGAAGTATCAGGCTCACTGAATGGTTTTGTTTTCGGCTGAACACGTTTTGGCAGGGCAAGCTGAACGCCAAGTTTTGCGGCTGGACGCTTTAACAAAAGAGCCTGTGTTGTCTCATTGTTTTTTTGAAACTCATAAAATGAGGGCAAACGACCACCCTCACCTTGGGCTTTTACCTCACAGTACAACTGCTCATAGTAATTTTCGGCGAATAATAGACAGAATTCACCAGCATTACCCAACATGGGGAATACCAAAATTGACCAAACTAATACCCTACAAACCACTCTCAGCCCCCATTGACTCCGACCATAACTATTTGCACTAACATTATTGTTTGCAAGGTTTTAAAAACACCTAACCGCCATAGCTGTTTACGATGATCCCACAACATCATAGACTAGCAACCACTACTCGGGGCAAGGCTTATAGTATCAACAGGTTATGTCACAAATAATGGTTCGCCTAATCACCCCGCTTTTATGCCTGCTACTAGCAGGCTTCATAAATTGGTATACCCCATCATTAAATGGCGATCAGCTTTCTATGCTGAAACAGCTGCCCTACATCCTCTGCGGATTGGCCGCATTTATTGCCATTTTGGCCAACAACTCCCGCTATCTTGGCGCTGCAATTATTATGCTAACTGGCTTTTGGCTGATTCGCGCCTACTTACAAGCCCCTTTAGACACTGAACCTGCAGGACAGACCTTTGGTCTGATATCACTTTGTGCCCCGCTACTATTAGCCGCACTTGTTATCTTGCCAAATACCGGCTGGCGGCACCTTGGATTTATCCTTTTTATTTCGTTTATATCAATCTTTGCCCTGATCATTACCAGCTTGTTTCAGTGGCAACCACTGTGGTTTGCAGCACTGTCTCCGGAGCTACGAGAAAGTACTTTTCTAGGCCTGAGAATCTCCAACACAGCCGGCCTGATGTTTGTTTTTGCCTTTATTGCTAGCTTGTCTGCCCCCCTGCTCAAGCGGGAACCTATAGATAGCAGCTTTCCCGGTTGTATTTTATTCAGCTTTATTACTTTGGCCTGGTTTCATGTCCCTCATATCTCAGCCACCCTATTTTCGGTTTCAGGATTATTGTTAATCATCAACCAAACCCACAGCCTACTTAACATGGTGTACCGAGATGAACTAACCCAAATACCTAACAGGCGCGCACTGTTAAGAGATGCCCGTAATACAGGCAATCACTACGCTCTTGCCATGGTGGATGTTGACCACTTTAAAAAAATCAATGATCAGCATGGGCATGACCTAGGAGATCAGGTGCTGCGAGCAATAGCATCCAAGCTTAGCCAAGTGACGGGAGGAGGACGAGCCTATCGTTTTGGAGGAGAGGAATTCTGCCTACTGTTTCGGGGAAAAACGGCAGACCAGATAATCGACCACCTCGAATCATTACGAAAAGTCATTGCTGAGTATGATATGACCGCCAGAGATCATAAGACTCGCCCATGGACACAAAATAAAGGCGAGAAACAACGCGGAGCATCTCGCCGCAAGGGCAATATCCGAGCAACGGTTAGTATGGGAGTTGCTGACTCCAACACCGCTCTCGATTTTAATACCGTATTAAAAGTGGCTGACGAAGCAATGTATCGAGCCAAAGAGGGTGGAAGAAACCAGATCAAATCATAAAAGAGCAGAAGAAATAACTGTTTTTATTAAGACTGGCATTTAGACAGCAAGTGAAAGGCTTCATTGATAACGGAAAAATCTTTATGTCCATGTAAGAGGCCACATTAATCTGTATTCCCTTAACACCACGACAAACAACCTACTTAGTTTTTCGCACGTACAGTACCAAACTGTGGCATACCAACTCAAAGCCATGGTCACTAGCGACTTTTTTTTGTAACTCTTCAATTTCAGCACTATGAAATTCGACCACCTGCCCACTGTCCACATCAACCATATGATCATGATGCCCTCCGCGTTCAATCTCATACACGGCCGGGCCATTATCAAAATTATGGCGAGAAACGAGACCTGCTGTCTCAAACTGGGTCAAGACCCGGTAAACAGTCGCGATGCCCACATCTTCATCGGCTTCAATTAATTTGCGGTAAACATCTTCCGCACTCATATGCGACTCAAAGGAACTTTCCAGAATATTTAAAATTTTCAATCTGGGAGCGGTTACTTTTAACCCTGCAGCACGTAATTCACTGTTTTCATCACTCATTCCTTTCTTACCCTTCTATACACTGGATGGATTCGGTATTATCGCCGTTCGAAGATACGACTGGAACCCCATAATGCATTTTACTGCACGAATAGTTTGCTGCCTGGCTTTGGCTATCACCCTTACAGGATGCTCAAAGCTCTCTATGCCAGACATGCCAAGCTTCAACTTTGGCCTTCCCAAGCTGCCTACTGTCCACAAATTTGATATCCAACAAGGCAATATCATCACACAAGATATGGTTGATCAGCTCAAACCCGGGATGACTAAGCCTCAAGTGCGATTTGTGATGGGCACACCGCTAATCGCAGACACCTTCAGTCAAAATCGCTGGGATTACTTTTACAGCCTGAAACCAGCAAAGCGTGACGAAGTGCGTGAAAGACTGGCCATTTTCTTCAAGGATGACCTTTTGGTAGGCCTGAAAGGTGACTTTGTGCCTGGCGGCGGCAACTCACAACAAACTGTAAGTACAGAGGAGCAACAGCTGGATGCTGCTACGGAATCATCCGCTAGCGCCAACACAGAGGAAGAGTAACATCGCCAACTTATAATGGTATTTGCTATCACTTAAACGGCTTGGCTCAAAAATAAGTCGTTTAAACACTCTCCACCATTTATTACTTTTTAGCGTTATTTTTCAGTTTGGCGACTTGCCTTCTCGGCACGGCGCTTTCGTACTTCTTTCGGATCAATAATCAATGGTCGGTAGATTTCTACTCTATCCATGGGTTCCAACACATGCTCTTTCGGAGATTTTAGACCTTTGGTACCCAAAGCCTGTCCAAAAATACCCATTTTGGTATTCTCAATGTCAATCTCTGGAAACTGCCCAATAATCCCCGATTGCTGCACTGCCTCATAAGCTGTTGTCCCCTTAGGGACTTGTAACTCAATCAATTGTTGTCGAGTTGGTAGCGCATAGGCCACCTCAACAGTCATCAATTCTATTTCACTCACCGGCCATAAACCTCTTGCGCCCGCAGTGACAAAGCATCAACCAAGTTATTTGCCACCGAAGTGAATAAACTAGATGAGGCTATACCTACAGACAAACTATTAAATTCAAATTCCAAATCCAGCACCACCTTACAAGCAGTATCTGTTAGAGCCTTGAAAGACCACGCCCCAGAGAGTTGGCTAAAAGGCCCCTGATGGAGACTCATACTAATTCGATCTGGCTCAAAAAGGGTATTACAGGTTGTAAAACTATGGCTTATCAATCCTTTTTTCAAATCCAACCGTGCCACCATTGAGTCACCCCCCTGTTTCAGAATTTCGGCTCCGACACAGTTTTCCATGTATTGAGGGTAACTCGCCACATCATTAACCAGATCGAACATTTGTTGTGCTGAATACATCACCAACGCACTGCGTTTAATCGTTGTCAACATCAGCTAAACGTCTTGTAAATGCCCATTATGAACACCATAAACACAGCCAATGGCGAGAGATATCGAACCACCCAGCGCCAAGTAAGAAACACCCCATTGGATTCATCTTTCATTTCTTCGCGAACAGCCTCCGGCTTCATTAACCAACCCACAAAGATAGCAATAAACAATCCTGCTAACGGCAACATAACACTAGACGTCAGGAAATCCATAAATTCAAAAAAGTTAAACCCGGCAACCCGTGCATCGGCCCACACATTGAATGACAGCACACTACCCAGCCCAACAATCCAGGCAACAAAACCCAACAACAAGTTAGCAGTTAGCCGGTTAAAACCCTTTGATTCAACTAAATAAGCCACCGCAGGCTCCATTAACGAAATGGCTGAGCTCCAAGCTGCCAACGTTACCAAAACAAAGAAAATACTACCAAAAAGTAAGCCGCCGGCCATATTACCAAAAACCACCGGCAAACTAACAAACATCAGCCCAGGACCAGCGCTTGGATCAATGGTTGGATTAGCAAAAACAATGGGAAAAATAGCTAACCCAGCGACTAGCGCCACCAATGTATCAAGAAAGCCCACCGCCACTACGGTACGGCCTATTCTTGCATGTTCTGGCATATAGGCACCATAAGCCATAATGGCACCCATCCCCAGACTCAAAGTAAAAAAAGCATGACCCAGCGCCTCCAACACCCCTTCCCACGTTAGAGCTTCAACATTAAAACTAAACAAAAAATTAAAGCCTTGAGCAAAATTTCCTCGCTGATAACCAAACACCAATAGAGCAATTAATAGAACAAACAGGAGTGGCATCAATACACGAACAGCCACACCCAACCCTTTCGTTACGCCCCCAACAACCACGCCCATAGTTAACAATAGAAAAATAGTCTGCCAGAAAATCAATGTATAGGTATCGGCCAACAATTCCCCAAAGAAAACTCCGGCCTGTTCGGCACTAGCCCCCTGAAAGGTTCCAGAAGCCATATGACCAATATAATGCAACGCCCAACCAGCGATGACCGCATAATATGACAAGATCATTAAACCGGCTGCGACACCAAGCCAGCCGATTGCGCTCCAAGCACCGTGCAATCCAGCCTCTTCGGTTAGGTGGCGCATAGTATTGATAGGACTGCGGCGACCCCGCCGACCCAGCATCACCTCAGCAACCATGATCGGCATCCCCACCACCAAAATGCAGACTAGATAAACAAGGACAAAAGCGCCGCCACCATTCTCCCCGACGATATAAGGAAATTTCCAAATATTGCCCAGTCCCACAGCAGAGCCCGTAGCCGCCAACACAAAAGTCCATCGACTGGCCCAGGCACCATGCATTCCTCTTTTACTACCAGCTTGGCTGCCCTGAGTTGTGGCTCCAGCCTGAGAATTTTCTGACATCAATCATACTCATTATCAACTTGCCCGAATTGTACCGACAAACCTTGTTGTTACAAACCGATCACACCTCACTCTTTCCTATCTCCTGTGTTAAAACAAAACAAAATCATAGGCGCGCGGGTAACCAATCCCTATAATTCACACCATGGCAAAGAAACCAAAGAAAACACAGACTAGTCCAACCATCGCCCTGAATAAAAAGGCTCGCCACGACTACCACCTGGAAGAAAAACTTGAAGCGGGTTTATCTCTCCAAGGCTGGGAGGTAAAAAGCTTACGTGCGGGTAACGCTCAGCTCACGGATAGCTACGTGTTGCTACAGAATGGCGAAGCCTATTTAATGGGGTTACATATCTCCCCACTAAAAACTGTTTCAACGCACTACGTCACCGACCCAACTCGAACCAGAAAGCTATTACTTCACCAAAACGAGCTGAGCCGATTATTTAATAGTGTCAACCAAAAGGGACATACCTGCGTCGCCACCGCCCTTTATTGGAAAGGTCATCTGGTGAAATGTGAAATAGCCTTAGCCAAAGGCAAACAGGCCCACGACAAACGAGAATCAGAAAAAGATCGTGACTGGCAGCGACAAAAGCAACGCCTTATGCGCCATAGCAACTGATCTCATTTACCTCGTACTCTCGTACTAATATTGAGTAAACCCTTGCCGCCAGCTTCTTGTTGGCGGCAATCAATCCTAACGACACATTTTTCATAAGCACTACAACCATTACACATCAACGTAAGTTAGCGCCAACTTACAACTTCATCTTTATGGCATATATTTATATAGCGCTTCCTGTAGAGTAGTAAAACTTAATGGCAGTCCTCAGCATAAAGCCTCCGCGCGCGCCCCTAAAGCTTTTCGTATCACATAGCACTCAACACTCGTCCAATTTCCCAAGTCCCTTCTCTTTCTAAAAAAATAAAAAATTCCTTCAACGGTATTGATACTTATTATCATTTGCATTAAAGTACAAACATAGATTTTATCTTCCATCATCAACAACGGAAAAATGACCTCTTATGTATGTCTGTAACTGCAAAGGTATTACTGATCACGACATTCGCGTTGCTGCGTCTGACGGGGTAACAAACCTTCGGTCACTCAGAAAATGTACTGGTGCAACAAGCCAGTGCGGTAAATGTACGCCCCATGTGAAAGCCGTTCTCAACGAAGCATTAAAAGAAATCAATTGCTACGATGTCATGAGCGCAAGCTATACGTAACCCCCTCCAATCTTTTCTTCCCTTATCTCTTTTCCATAGCTAATTCTGGGACCTACAAAGGTCCCCTTTTTTATAAAAAACGATCAATAAGCGCCCCCCCCTATCGTTGACATAACACATAGATGTCACCACACTAAAATCTGAACAATGCGCACCATGACAAGCATGAAAAAATCAAAAAGGAACACCTATGAAAGGCGATAAAAAAGTCATCGAACTATTAAATAATGTTCTCGGCAACGAACTTAAGGCCATCAACCAGTACTTTCTTCATGCAAGAATGTACAAAGACTGGGGCTTAAAGGACATCGCAGAAAAGGAATACCATGAGTCCATCGATGAAATGAAACATGCAGATGTCGTAATAGAACGTATTTTGTTTCTGGAGGGACTCCCTAACCTACAAGACCTCGGAAAACTTTACATCGGTGAAAATACTCAAGAAATGCTCAAGTGTGACCTTAAGCTAGAAATGGAAGCATTACCGACATTAAGAGAAGCAATTGCCTATTCAGAGTCGATCAAAGACTATATCAGTCGAGATATATTTAACGACATACTCGAGTCTGAAGAAGAACACGTCGATTGGCTAGAAACACAATTGGGCCTGATAGACAAAATAGGCATTCAAAATTACCTTCAGGCACAAATCATCGAAGATTGATCTTTTATCATCAACAATAAAACGCTTAATTTATGCAGACCTAACTAAACCAAAAGGTTTTAAAATGGTCCAATATGCGTAGGTAAACTTGTGCTACTATGCGCATCTGATTCTGTTACACATCTTTTGGGGGCGTTTTGGATTCGACGCCGGTTACAAAACCCAAGGTGCATGCCGAGATGGTGACCAATCTCGTTAATCCAAAGTCGCAAACTATTAGTTGCCAACGACGACAACTACGCACTCGCCGCCTAAGAAACGGTAGATTGCCATCTGACTGGAGCCGTGCTTGTGCGTCCAGCGCTTC